>NZ_JBKIXY010000002.1:0-1087049 GCF_047085445.1 Halobacteriovorax sp. RT-2-4 | reverse complement strand
AGGGTCACTTGGTGTGAGACTAGGAAGATGCACCTTCTATATAAAAAGCCAGATCTTAGGATCTGGCTTTTTTTATTTGTGGCCGTAAAATTCTTAATTCACTAATTCATGCTTAAATAAGGCTTTTCGGCCTTTTCTTTTGCCTTTACTATCATTTCATATACAATAGTAATATGAAGAAAAATATCCTTAAAACTCAACTAGTTACCCTGTTTATCTTAACATTATTTTCATTTGTTTCTTTTTACTTTGGAAATGATCTACCGGATAACTACTTTACGATTACATCTAATAATTCAGGAAATATTCTTAGCTATTATTTTTTCTCATTGGTTAAGTTTGGCTCTTACTTTAGTGGGCCTTGGATTTTGATTCCTTTCTTCGTTTTTGCTCTATGCCATACATTTATATATGACAGAAGAGAGTATATGGTGGATATCCTCAATTTTTTCCCATTACTTTTCTTTGCTGGAAGTATTTCATTTTTTCTATTTCAAGATGCTCTTGGAATTGGACTACAGTATATTTTCAAAAATTCATTTACTTCGCTTTGGTTAGGTATTTATAGCGGTGTCGCTTTTGGATTATTTCTTTTGGGTACTTTTAGAGGTGGATTTAAAGAGAGTATCATTAAAGTATTTAATTTTACTAAGGCCGCTCCTAAGAAAGTGGTTCAGGCCAAGCAAGCTCTCATTGCTCCATTTGAGAAGAAGAAACCTGTTGCGCAAATTGAGCATGATAATAGTCTACGAAAAAGAATGGATAGCATTCTAAAAGACGATAATAAAGATAAGGATGAGACTAAGAAAGAGGGATCTTTATTTGCTTCTCTCAATAAAATTAAACCACAAAATATCTTAAAGTCTAAGACTGTTGTTGAAGAGAAAACTGACAATATTGAACAAGATGATGAGGATATTGAAGAAGCAGTAATTAAGCCACAAATTATGAGACCTTCATTTGATGAATCAAATACAGTCGTTCGTACAGCTCCTGATGTTGAAGAAGAAGATCCTAGTGAGGATGTTGATAGTAATACTCCTAGAGAGCCGCAAGTTAAGAAGATTCTTGTAACTGCTCCGCTTAATCGTATGGCAGATACTTCTAGTGATAACCAATATTTTAATATTGTTGATACTGCTACAGAGGCTACGATTGAGAAGGTTTCGAATGAGCCTGATAAGGCATATTTTGAGCAAATTATTACACTTCTTGAATCTAAGCTTACTGAGTTTAAGATTGAGGGTGAAATTGTTAACGTTTTAAAAGGTCCTGTTGTTGATACTTTTGAATTTAGACCAGGGGCCGGTGTTAAGGTTTCTAAGATTGCAGGATTAGCTGATGATTTATCCTTAGCACTCTATGGAGCACCTATTCGTGTTGTTCCTGCAATGATGGGGAAAGATACTGTCGGTGTTGAAGTCCCAAGAAATCCTCGTGATATCATATATTTAGATGAAGTTTTAAGTTCTAAAGAGTTCCAAAATGCTAAATATTCTCTGCCTATTGCGATGGGGAAGAATGCTTTTGGTGAATCTTTTGTTATCGATTTAGCTACTTGTCCACACATGCTTGTAGCAGGTGCTACAGGTGCAGGTAAGTCGGTATTTATTAATTCACTTCTTGTATCACTTCTTGTTAAGAAGTCTCCTAAGAAGATGAAATTAATTCTTATTGACCCTAAACAACTTGAAATGGCCCTGTATGCTAAACTTCCACACTTATTAATGCCTGTTGTAACTGATGCAAAAACTGCTTCAATTGCGCTTTTATGGGCATGTCAGGAAATGGATCGTCGTTACGGAATTCTTGCTGAATTTGGTGTTAGAAATATTTCTGGATTCAATGAAAAACTCAAGAGAGCAACTCCAGAAATGCTTGCTAAGATTCACCATCACTATGAAGATACAACGGCCGAAGATTACGAATTACCATATATCGTTATTATTGTAGACGAGTTTGCTGACCTGGTACTTACTAAGGCCGGTAAAGAAATTGAAAATAATATCGCACGTATTGCAGCTAAAGCACGTGCCGCAGGAATTCACTTAGTTCTAGCAACTCAAAGACCTTCTGTTGATGTTATTACTGGTGTTATCAAGTCTAACTTCCCAACTCGTGTTGCCTTTAGAGTATCTTCAAGAACTGACTCAAGTACTATTCTTGATAAAATTGGGGCTGAGAGACTTCTTGGGAAAGGGGATATGCTTTACAAACACGGTATTAATACTCAGCGTGTTCACTCTTCATATGTAGATGAAGTAGAAATCGAAGCCTTAACTCAAAAACTTGAAGCGCTTGAATCAGGATTCGATGAAAAAGCAATGGAATTTCTTGAGAATGGTGGTGAAGTTGAAACAGATGAATACTCTTATGGTTCACATATCACACCTGCATCTTCATCAAGTTCAGGTGATTCTCTTTATGATGAAGCTGTTAAAGTCGTAATGGAATCTCGCTCGGCGTCAGCTTCTATGCTGCAAAGAAGATTGAGAATTGGTTACAATAGAGCAGCAAATCTTATTGAAGAACTTGAAAAGCGCGGGGTAGTAGGACCTGCTCAGGGTGCTAAGCCGCGTCGCGTTCTTGTTGATGGAAGTTCACCAACTCTATAATTCAAAAGGCCCTTTCTTTCGGTAAGTTAGGGCCAATAATTCCTCTAAAAATATTACAAAAAAATATTGAATCCATAGTGTCATCGTGTTAAAAATGCACCATCGCAATATCGCGAAATAAACTACTGCTCGAAGGTTGGTCCGTTCGGTTCGAGTTAGTGTAATTAACCAACTTAGGAGTTCGTATGTCAGAATTAAACATTAATGATCTTTTAAAAGCAGGTGCACACTTTGGTCACCAGACTCACAAGTGGAACCCAAAAATGAAGCCATATGTATTTGGTGAGAGAAACGGTATCTACATTGTTGACCTTGCTAAAACAATTCCATTAGCAAAAAAAGCTTATGACTTCCTTAAGAAAACTTCTTCTGAAGGTAAGCCAATTCTTTTCGTAGCTACAAAAAGACAAGCTTCAGAAACTGTTAAGAATGCTGCTGCATCTTGTGGTGCATACTACGTAACTAACAGATGGCTAGGTGGGATGCTTACAAACTACAAAACAATCAACCTTTCAATCGATAAACTAAGAAAAGTTGAAAAGATGAAAGAAACAGGTGACTTCGAGTTACTAACTAAGAAAGAAAGAATCAAAGTTGGTAAAGAAGTTGAAAAGCTAGAGAAAAACCTTGGTGGTATCAAGGATATGAGAAAGCTTCCAGGTGCTCTTGTTGTTGTTGATCCAAACAATGAAAGAATTGCTGTAAAAGAAGCTAACAAGCTAGGTATTCCTGTTGTTGCAATCGTTGATACTAACTGTGATCCAGAAGGTGTTGACTACGTTGTTCCAGGTAACGACGATGCAATCAAATCGATCACTCTATTCTCTGATTACTTTGCAGGTGCAATTGCATCAAATGCTGGTAAATCTAAGTCTGCTGGTAACCAAGTTACTGATAAGGCACTAGAAGAAGAAATTCTTTCTAAGTATGAGAACGACATCGATTTAGCTGGTGAAGAAGAATAATTAATAAATAATTAGCGAGGTAAAAAATGGCTATTACGGCAAGTGCTGTTAAGGAATTAAGAGAAAAAACTGGTGCAGGAATGATGGACTGTAAAAAAGCTCTATCAGAGACTAACGGTGATGTGGAAGCGGCAATCGATTTCCTAAGAACTAAAGGTCTTGCAACTGCTGCTAAGAAAGCAAGCCGTGTTGCTGCTGAAGGTACTGTCGTATCTCTAGTAGAAGGGAACGCAGGTGTTATTCTTGAAGTTAACTGTGAAACTGACTTTGTTGCTAAAGGTGATGATTTCCAAGGTTTCGCTAATACAGTTGCTGCATGGACTCTTTCAAATAAGCCAGCTTCTATTGAAGAACTTAAAGAAGCTAAGAACTCTGAATCAACTGAACTTACTATGAAATGTGGTGAGAAAATCGACCTAAGAAGATTTGCTGCAGTTGAAACTACAGGTGTTCTTGGATCGTATAACCACGGTGGAAAAATCGGTGTTCTAGTTGATCTAGCTACTGATAAAGCTGATGCTCCAGAAGTTGCGGAACTTGCAAAAGATATCGCAATGCACGTTGCAGCTGCTGCACCTTCTTTCTTAACTGCTGATGATATCGATGAAGATTACAAAAAGCGTGAAGAAGAAGTTTACCGTGCTCAACTTAAAGAAGAAGGTAAACCTGAAAACATGATCGATCAGATCGTTAAAGGTAAACTTGGTAAGCTAGCAAAAGAAGTATGTCTTCTTGAGCAAGTTTTCATCAAGAACCCAGACTTTACTATCAAGAAGCTTGTTGCTGATGTAGCTGGTAAAGTTGGTGGTGACATTACTGTAACTGCTTTCCACAAAATCAATCTTGGAGAAGGGATTGAGAAGAAAGAAGACAACTTAGCGGAAGAAGTTGCTAAGATGACTCAACAGTAAAATTAATTACTAAATACGAGAAAGGGCTTTTTTAAGCCCTTTTTTTTTGCAATTACAGTGTAGTGTTATTGGGGATTTATGAAATATAAAAGAATTTTATTAAAACTTTCTGGTGAGGCCTTAGCTGGTGAAGCTGGTTATGGTGTAACTCACGATGTTCTTAACCAAATTTCAGAAGAGGTTAAAGAGCTAGTCGCAATGGGTGTTGAAGTTGCGATCGTTGTTGGTGGTGGTAATATTCACCGTGGTGTAGCAGGTGCTACAAGAGGTATGGACCGTACTTCTTCAGATCATATGGGTATGTTGGCGACTGTCATAAATGCGCTTGCTATGCAGGATTCTCTTGAGCAAAAAGGTGTATTTACGAGAGTAATGTCGGCTATTAATATGCAAGAAGTTTGTGAACCTTATATCAGACGTCGCGCAGAGAGACACCTTGAGAAGAAACGTGTTGTTATCTTTGCAGCAGGTACTGGTAATCCTTACTTCACAACAGATACAGCGGCAGCTTTAAGAGCAAATGAAATTGACGCACAGGTAATTTTTAAAGCAACAAAAGTTGACGGAATCTATGATAAAGATCCAATGAAATATGATGACGCAGTTAAGTTTGATCAATTAAAATATATCGACGTATTAAATAAAGGAATTAAAGTAATGGATTCTGCAGCTATCTCACTTTGTATGGATAATGAGATGGAAATTGTGGTATTTAATATGTTTGAAAAAGGTAATATTGCTAAGGCCGTAGCTGGTGAAAGCATTGGAACTAAAGTTATTAAATAATTTATAAGAGGTATATTATGATTAATGAAATTAAATCATCATTAGAAACTGGTATGTCAAAATCAATTGATTCTTTAAAGCATCAATTAACAAAAATCAGAACTGGTCGTGCATCAGCTTCTGTTTTAGATGGTATAACTGTTGATTACTATGGTTCTCCAACTCCTGTTAATCAAGTTGGACAAATTTCAACTCCAGAAGCAAGACTTCTTCAGATTCAACCATTTGATAAAACACTTATCAGTGAAATTGAAAAATCAATTATCAATGCTAACTTAGGTCTAAACCCATCAAACGATGGTAATCTAATTAGAATTGCTTTCCCTGCACTAACTGAGCAAACAAGAAAAGAGCAGGTAAAAGAAATTAAAAAAATTGGTGAAGATAGTAAGATTGCAATTCGTAACGTACGTCGTGATGGAAATGAACTTGTGAAAAAAGCTGAAAAAGCAAAAGAAATTTCTGAAGATGATTCTAAGAAATTTCAAACTGAAATTCAGACTGTAACTGATAAGTATACTAAACAAGTTGATGAAATCATTGCTGCTAAAGAGAAAGAGCTTCTTACTCTTTAATCTTTATTTGAATTAATGATGAACTTTCAAACTTCTAAATTAAAACATGTTGCAATTATAATGGATGGCAATGGGCGCTGGGCACAGAACCGCGCCCATCGTCGTGTATGGGGACATGTGCGTGGAAGTTCTGTTGTTAGTGATGTCGTAGAAAAAGCTGACGACATGGGGATTAAGGCCCTAACACTTTATGCATTCTCTACTGAGAATTGGGGCCGCCCACCTTCTGAAATTAGAACTCTTTTTCTTCTTTTAAAGAAGTTCCTTATTAAAGAAAGAACGAGAGTTTTAAAAAATAATATTAAATTTAATATTATTGGTGATATTTCAAAACTTCCTAAAGATACAATTGAAATTATTAATCGACTAAAAGAAGAGTCGAAAGATAATACAGGATTAAAATTAACTTTTGCTTTTGGCTATGGTGGACGTGCAGAAATTATAAGTGCGGTAAATAAGCTAATTGCTGAAGATATTGAAGTGACTGAGGAGAATATCTCTCAAGCTCTTCATGCCCCTGAGTTAGGTGATGTCGACCTAATGATTAGAACTGGGGGAGATCAAAGAATCTCAAACTTTCTATTATGGCAGATTGCATATGGTGAGCTGTATTTTACAGAAACAATGTGGCCAAATTTCACAAGTAAAGAATTTGAAAATATTATTTATGAAGTTGAAAAACGTGAAAGACGTTTTGGACAAGTTTCTGAGACTGAATCGCTTGCTGCTTCTAAAAATAAGATTAGAAAGAATATTAGATTAATAAATTAAACGGATTTAAAATGACAAATACTCAAAAAAGAGTCCTATCTGCCATTGTAATGATAGGTATCGTCGCATTAGCATATTCTATTGGAGTCATTGGTATTGAAGCATTACTTATCGTTGTAAGTGCTGCTTGCTTTTATGAATTTGCTAAAAACTTTCTGTCCCTTAAAGTTACAGGGATTTTCACACTGATTAATTTTGTTTTCTTACTTGGAATCCAATTCTGGGCGATGAACAATCCTCATGTTTTTGAAGGTTTTTTAATTCCTTCTATTGGCTGTCTTTTAAATCTTGTTCTAATTGGTTACTTGTTCGTTTCTCCTATGGAGTCGATGAATTTTGTTAATTTACTTAAACGAGTTACTATCTTGAGTATGGTGATGTTTTTGATCCCATTTCTTAATCTTCATTCACTTCTTAATCGAAGCAACTGGCAAGCTCTTGTAATTATTCTATTAGTTTTTAACTTTGGGATGGATACGGGCGCATGGTTCTTTGGTAAGAACTTCGGAAAAACGAAATTGTGGGCGGCCGTAAGCCCTAATAAAACAGTTGAGGGCCTAATTGGAGGTGCTGCAACATCAGGATTATTAGGAACTTTAGTTTGGTATTATTTAATAGGCGATTTTGCGGTAAAATATATACTGATCTTTTTTATTTTAGGTATTTTGAGTCAGGTCGGGGATTTGATTCAGTCTAAATTGAAAAGACAAATAGGTGTAAAGGATAGCTCGAATTTAATTCCTGGACACGGAGGAGTTTACGATCGAATCGATAGTCTTCTTTTTGTCATTCCGTTTTACACACTATTGTTGAGTTATAAAATTTTATAAGGGTTAGTATGTTAGAGAAAATAGTTATATTTATTTTATTTTTAGGGCCACTAGTATTTTTTCATGAATTAGGACACTTCTTATTTGCCAGACTTTTTGGAGTAAGAGTTGAAGTTTTTTCAATTGGCTTTGGTCCAAAATTATTTAGATGGAAAAAAGGTGATACAGAGTACGCAATCTCACTAATTCCACTTGGTGGTTACGTTAAGATGTTTGGGGATGACCCATTCAATAAAGATGGTATCTCTGAAGAAGAAAAGAAGTTCTCTTTTATTCATAAGAAGAAATGGCAAAGATTTTGGATCGTATTCGGTGGTCCACTTGCTAACTTCATCCTTGCTTTCTTTATTTTCTTTGCCCTTTTCCTGACAGGTGAAAAAGTTCCAGAAATTAAAATTGGAAATGTAGCGAAAGAAACTCGCTTTTATAAATTAGGTTTTAGAAGTGGTGATATTGTAAATAAAGTAAACGAGCATCTAGTTACTTCTCCTAGCGATATCGTTCTGGAGAGTGATGGGCATATTAGCTCACTAACAGTTGTTCGCCTTGGGAAGAAAGAAGTTGTGAAGGTTGATATGAAACCTGAGCAATTTTTTGAAGAGATGGTTAATTATCCACCTTTCTTACTACTTCCTATCGTCAAATCAGCAGATGGAAATCTGTTTATTGTTTCAAAAGGGAAGGGGCCAAATATTGATTACAGCCTAGAGGAATTAGCAGTTGAGGGTGGTCACTTAGATATTTATCCGATTAAGTCTATTGATAATGAAACTAGTCAGCCAATTTTCGATAAAGATGCTAAACCTGTTACTCACTTAGATGTAACAAATGGTCTTAAGCATGCCCTATTTACTAATAACTATTTCCCAATGGACTTAGTTGTTAAAAGTGTTCAAATGAAGTCTCCTGCAGATAAGGCAGGTCTTTTGGCCGGTGATATTATCACTACGGTCAATGGAAAAGAGGTTAATTCATTTGATGAACTTAGAGGTGAGATTCAGGAAAACGAAGGTCAAGCTTCACTGAAAGTTATCAGAAAAGGTGAGATTAAAGAATTTAATATCACACCTGATGTTAGAACTGAAAATGGAGTGACTGTTAAGCTAATCGGTGTTTACAGCAACGGTATTTATGCTGCCGGGAAGTATGTTACAACTGAACCGATGAATTTCTTTAAGGCAATTCCAAGAAGCTTTTATCGTACTTGGGATGGAGTTGTTAAAACATTTGAAGGCTTTAAAAAGCTAATCACGGCAGAGGTTTCTCTAAAGAATATTGGTGGGCCACTTACAATTGGAAAAGTTGCTTCTGATTCTTTTAATACTTCAATCTCTTATTTTTTCCAGTTGATGGCGCTGATCTCTATCAACCTTGGTGTTATTAATCTTTTCCCAATTCCAGTATTAGATGGTGGGCATATTGTTTTTCTTATTTTAGAAGCGATTAACGGTGGACCACTTTCAAGAAGAAAGTTAGAAATTGCTCAGCAATTTGGACTCTCGATCTTATTACTATTAATGATTGGTGCATTATTTAACGATTTTACGCGATTCTTCTAATGATTTACTTATTTATAGATACATCACATCTTCTGCACTTTGGAATTCTTGATGAGAACTTCTCTTGGATAGAAGATGTTGTTGTTGAAACTAAGAAGACCTCTGAGGTTCTTCATGAAAATATTCACGCTCTGCTTTCAAAGAACGGTTTTGATATAAGTCATATTAAAGGTCTTATCTCAATTGCTGGCCCAGGATCTTATACTGGAATGAGGGTCGGGGAAGGCCTTGCTCAAATTTTTGAGTTAGATGATATTGAAGTTTACTCTTTTTACAGTTCAGATATTCCAAGTATTCTTGGAGAGAATTCAACTCATTGGATGTTCCCTGCTTTTAAAAAAGAGTATTATATTCGTACAAATGATATTGAAAAGCTTCTGACACAAGAAGAATTTGAAGCGTTTTGCTCGGGTATTGTGGATAAGTCGCTTTTATATACTCATGGAGAAAATGAGCTTTCTGATCGCTGCGAAGGGGATACAAGAGAAGTTCTTCGTAAGAATCCTGCCTCAATCTTTGCTAAAGTTGTAAGTGAGAAAATGAGACAGAGGCCATACTATTTTCGACCTCTTCACGTCGAATTTAAAAAGTCTTAGTATGACATGTCAGTTGAATATTGATAAATTATTAAAGTGAAAATATTTTATCTATCAAAGTCCACAATCAACTTTATTATAGTAGTAGCATTTCTATTATTACTATTATTCGGCTTTTATTTATTCTTATTTTTCTTTGTTATTGTAGGATTATTTCTTTTCTTATTTAGAAGAAAATTGAGCTCATTCAAAGAAGACCAAGTTACAACTCGTGGCTCTATCTATGCGCCTGTAACAGGAAAGGTTATTGGTATTGATAAAATTTCTAATGACGTTTCAGAGTTATCAATAAGAATGGGACTATTGAGTGGATATGGGATATATTTACCAATTTCAGCGAGAGTAAATAACGTGATCTTCAAAGATAAAGACTTTGGAACAAAAGTTACGTTAGAAGACTCTAATGAGAGAAAGATTAGATTGTATTTTATAAATTCATTTTTTAAACGTGACCCAGAGTTAATTGTACTACCGGGAGACCTAGGAAGAAGGCAAGTTGATATTGGCTTTTATCCATTTGGTGCTACCGTCAAGATGCAAGTTGAAAACTCTGAACTCCTCGTGGCCGTTAATGAAAAGGTTAGGGGTGGAGAAACGATAGTAGGTCGCTACTTAGAAGAATAAAAGGAATTCAAATGACTAGATATGACGGACAACCACATAAACTAACTTTTTTCTTACCTAATATATTTACTGCTTTAAATATGGGCTGCGGTTTCGCATCAATTATTATGGCCATGAAGGGAATGTTTTATCCTGCATGTATGATTCTACTATTAGGTGCAATTTTTGATAGTGTTGATGGGAGAGTTGCACGTTTGACAGGTACTCAGTCTCAATTTGGTGAACAATTTGATTCAATTAGTGATGTCATCTCTTTTGGGATGGCGCCGGCTTTAATTATCTATTTTAAGTTCTTTCAAAACTTAGGTCGTCCGGGAATGGTGATTTCATTCTTATATCTACTTTGTGGTGCTCTAAGACTTGCAAGATTTAATGCTAATATTAATAAGGTTCCATCTAATTATTTCCAAGGTCTTCCAATTCCAGGAGGAGCGCTTGCGATTATTGGATTTATAATGGTAACGCTGGAGTTTAACTTTGGTGAGTATCAAAGTTATTACGCTGCTGCATATGTAATTTTCTATTCCCTACTAATGATCTCAAATATTCCGTTTAATTCGTTTAAAAACTCGGATTACGTAAGAAAAAATCGCCGCAAGGTCCTTGCATTAATTCTTCTCATTCTAGTATTAATCCTTATTTACGAGCAACTAATGATTTTTGTGCTGATTACTGCCTATGTTGTTGGATGTTTAGTGTATAATATTTTTAATAAGGATACTAAAGTTGAACTATTCGACTGGGAAGAAAAAGATGAAGAAAGCGAGTCTTAAAAAACTCTTAATTTGTACATTATTAGTTGTTAGTGGGAAGAGTTTCTCTGTTGATTTTAATCAACCTCTACCTGGTGAGTTAGACTCATCAACTTCTCCTTATGAAAATGATAACGGTACAAGTGAAGAAGAAGATAAGAACTCATTTCCAAATGTTTTTGGTTCAACACCTCAGCAGTATACTGAAGAAGAGCTAAAAAATGCAGTAATGAACTCGCAAGATAAAGAGTGGCTAAAAACAGCTACTGATGAAGGTTCAATTCTGATAGACCCAAGTCCGAATTCATATGTTGAGTATAAAACAGAAGACTTATTAAGAGATATGTATCAGAAAGCTGATACTCAAATTGGCTTTACGTATATCTACGATACTTTTGACTACGCTGATAGCACGGGAACTTTTGAGTCGACTTTCCAAAGTGATGACTCAGCGGCTGACTCTGTTCAAGCAGGTTACTTAACATTTAACTATAGAAAATATTTTCAACGAAATATTGTCTCTACTTTCTTTCAAGGAAATCTTGGAGTTTCATTCAACTCTGGAAAAGGAAAGTTTGGAGACGGCTCTCTTTCTCGTACAACGTTTAACCTATGGCTATTTCCAATTGATTTAAACCTTGGGGCAAAATTAAATTTTGGAAAGAAAGTATCAATAACAGCACAAGGTGGAGCTGTGGTTGCTCCAATATGGCAAAACAGAGATGACCGTGAGCAAGGCGATGATGATAAAGATATTCGCCAAGTAGGTTATGGTTATAATGCTTCTGCTTCAATTGATTTTTCAATTTATAATATCTTCCCAAACTTTGGAATGGATCTTAAAAAGTTCAGTGATGTTAGTGATATGAGCATTAGCCTCATGGCCAAAACCATGGATATTTCAGGATTTAAAAGAGAAGACTTTAGCGTAAGTGGAATGTCTTTTGGGATAGGTTTCAACTTTGAGTATCTATAAAGTTACTTTTTCATACGATGGAACTAATTACTTTGGTTGGCAAAAACAAATTGGCCAACAAAGTATTCAAGGTGAGATCGAAAGAGTTTTAAAGCAAATTTCAAAATCGGATGAGTTACAAGTTGTAGGTTGCGGAAGAACAGATACAGGTGTTCACGCTGTCTATCAAGTTACTCGTATAACTCTTGCTATTGATATTGATCCAAAAGCTTTAATGCGTGCATTAAATAGTCAGTTACCAGAGGAAATTAGAGTTATTGACTCCGAGTTTGCCCCTGAAGATTTTCAACCAGTATTCAATTCAAAGAGTAAGACATATCGCTATGTATTTTCTCTTAAAAGAGAATCAAATCCGTTTTTGAAAAACTATGTGACCTATCTAGGAAAGCAACTGAGCCTCGATAAGTTAAATGAAGCTTGCCAGCTTTTTATTGGTGAGCATAACTTCGAAGGCTTTTCCACAAAAGGTACTCCCGTAAAGTCGACAGTTAGAAGAGTGACTAGTTGCGCAATACGAGAGAGTCAAATGAGCTATGGTCCAGGCTTACAAGAAGATGTCCTGATCTTAGAAATCACAGGTAATGGGTTTCTAAAGCAGATGGTTCGTCTGATCGTTTCAAGTATTTGGTCGTACGCTCAAGGCAAGATTTCAAAAGAAGTTATTGTGAAACAATTGACTGAGCCAAGTACTGAAAAGGTCGCTCCGACCGCACCGCCACAGGGCCTATTTTTGGTTAAGGTTGAGTATTAGGCCAATTGAAACCCCTTATATTCATTGACTTTTTGCCATATTCTAGCTAATTTCGGCTATTCATAATGTTAATATTGTCGCATAGCGAAGTGAGGATTTATTCATGACTTATAAAGTAGAACAAGTTAATGACTGCACAAAAAAATTATCTTTTTCATTCGAAAACTTAGATCTAACTGAACAAATTACTGTTGCTCTTAAAGAGAAACAAAAATCAGTTTCAATCAAAGGTTTCAGAAAAGGTAAAGCGCCAATCGCTATGGTTGAGAAACTATACCGTCCACAGGTTGAAGGTGATGCTCTAAATCGTTTCGTTCAAAAGGAATTATTTGAAGCAATTAATAAAGAAGATCTTAAAGTAGTTGGATACCCTAACTTTGAAAATATGGATTACAAAGATGGAAAGTCTGTATCATTTGATGCAGTAGTTGAAATCTTCCCAACTGTTGAGCTTAAAGATTACTCAAAGCTTTCTTTCACAAAAGATGCTGTTGAAGTAACTGAAGAAGATGTTGAAAAAGTACGTAAGAACTACCTAGCTCCAAGAGCAGAAATGGTAGAAGCTGCTGAAGGTACAGCACTAGCTAATGGACTATTCGCAGTTATGAACTTCGAAGGTGAAAAAGCTGATGGTGAAAAACCAGAAAATATGAAAGGTGAAGAGTACCTTCTAGAGATCGGTTCTGGACAATTTATTCCAGGTTTCGAAGATCAAATGGTTGGTATGAAAGCAGGTGAAAAGAAAACTTTAGAAGTTACTTTTCCATCTGAGTACCACGTAGAAGAGCTTAAAGAAGCAAATGTTAAGTTCCACGTTGAACTTCTAGAAATTAAAGAAAGAAAACTTCCAGATTTTACTGACGAAGTAGCTAAAGAATTAGGATTTGAATCAGTTGAAGATTTCAAAGTAAAAACAAAAGAAAACCTAACTAAGCAAAATGAAAGACAAGCAGCTGAAAAGTTAAACCAAGAAATTCTTGAAAAACTAATCTCTGAAAATAGCTTTGATGTTCCAACTACTATGGTTGCTCAACAAAAAGAACACCTAAAGAACGACCTTGCTAACAACCTTAAGCAACAAGGTTTCACTGAAGATATGCTAGGTGAGTACTTTGAGAAGTGGGCAGGTGACTTAGATGAAAAAGCTCTTTTCCAAGTTAAGTCTGGTCTAATCCTTGATCACCTTGCAAGCAAGTTTGAAGTTGAATCAACAGATGCTGACTTTGATGCAAAAATCGAAGAAAGTGCAAGCCTTTCAGGTCTAACTGCTGACCAAGTAAAAGAATTCTACACAAGAGATGAGCGTATGAAAGCAAACCTTATGTATGCTATCCGTGAAGAAAAAACTTTTGCAAAACTTCACTCAGAATTAAAAATTAAATAATACCTTTGGGCCCGCTTTTAGCGGGCCTTTTAGTTCCGTCTTCAAATTTTTATAAATTCTAATATAATTAATCATATTTATTATAGGAGAGTTTATGAAATATCTTAGTTTCTTATTTGTTTTATCTACCTTAGTAAGTTGTGCTCAACTTGATTACAATATTCCAACTTCTCGTATGGATGGACCTGAGACAACAGGTGGACTAGGACAATTTGATGTCGCAATAGGGGTCGCTAGTGGTTATGATGTTGATCTAGCAGAAGGCTATGATTTTATAATTAGCGGAACAACAACTGATGAGTCTGTAAGTGGACCTGAGCCATTACTTACCTTCAAAGGGAATGTTGGACTCTTGCCAAGACTAGATATTGGCCTACAAACTTATCCTGATACTTCTGACCTATTAAAAGTAAAATATCAATTTATTGGTGGAGATAGAAAGACAGTTGGTTTAAAGATGTCTGTGCAAGGAGAGTTTGGTTTTGGTTATCATGAAGATGGATCTTTAAATACTGATTCAACGGTATATACAACAGATCTAAAGGCCAAGTCTCTAGGAGCTTCGTTAAATATTGGTTACCGTGTGAATCCATCGATGCTATTTTACTTAAATACAGTATTTATGGAATATAAAGTTGATGGAGTTCTTAAAGATGGTGCGACGGTTTCTTATGATGGACAACAGTCTCCAGAAGTTATCTTAGTTCTCCCTGGAATACGATTTGATTTCGATAGTGCGTATGTTCAAGTGGAGACAGGCTATTCATTTTTAAACTCTTCTTATGAAGATAGAAATTCTGATGATTTCACATATGGTCTAAGTTTAGGTTATACGTTTTAAATAAAGAAAAAGCCGCTGAGAGCGGCTTTTTTTATTCTTGAATTTCATTCATTTCATATATTACGTCGTATTTCTTACCAGTAAAATCTGTCTTCACAATATTTTCACCTTCACAGAAAAAATTTGATGCAGATGCCTTGTATCTTTTCTTTGTATTTGCATCCATTGCATTTAAAGCTAGGTCTACTTTACGACATTCCTTATTTCCTACAATTACTTTTGATACACTTTCAATGTCCATATAGCTTGAACAATAGTAATCAAGGTGAGGAGCGTCTTTTTCAGAAGTTGTGCTGTTAAATCTAATACTATCTAAGTTAGATACACCTCTCATAAGAGTGCGACCAAACTTACTAATATCTTCATTTTTATCGTGGAACTGTTTATAGTCACCTTCAATAACATTAGAATAGAATTTTCCAGTAGCATAACCAGCTTTAATAAACTTTTTACCACTTTTGATTTGCTCTTGTTTTGCAACTCTTAGCATTTCAAAACATTTGTTAAAACTATATCTTTCAGCTTCTTTTACAGAGCCACTCCCTCCACCGCTTAAGATAGACGCCAGTCCATTTCTTAAGTTATTTGACTGAGATGGTGATAGGTTTAAATTCGCAGTTAGGTTATCAAATAGATCTGCTTGGGCCGTAGCGCTTGTCAGTAAAATAGCTGTAAGTAGTAGTCGTTTCATAGGTATTCCTCTTCTCATTTAAAGTGTGATCACAGGAATATTAACGAAAAATGCTGCTCAAATGGTCAAATTTGGAAAATTTACTAGGGGTGTATAGATAATACTCAAGCCCCTAAGGGCTTGAAATTATTAGTTATTTTTGGATTTGTGCCTTCATTAGGCGCTCGATTTGTACTCTGTGATCACAGACGATCCAGTCATTTCCAGCACCTCTACCCATTGGAGCATACTTGTCTTGGTCTATACGGCCTTGATCTAGAAGTTCGTCTTCAACATGAACTCTAACGACTTCACCTGTTACAAATGTTCCAGTTCCTGGCACATCACCGTAGCTTAAAGTATCTCTGAGTTTACATTCAAAATGGATTGGAGATTCTTTCATTCTCTTTGGTGTAACAACTTCAGAATCTAACTCTGTCAGCTTTGCGAAATCAAATTCAGATTCACCATGAGGTAGTTCAGTTGAACATAGATTTACTTTTTCATAATTATGTTGAGTTACAAAATTTACGACAAATTCTTTTTGACGAAGAATATTTTTAAGAGTGTCTTTTTGTTCCCCATCGCTTGAACGAATCATTGGAGTGAAGCCTATGATCATTGGATTTGCACTTACCACAGTAAAGAATGAGAAAGGTGCAATATTACTTGATCCATCTTCATTTACAGTTGAAACAACTGCAATCGGTCTTGGAACGACTGATCCTATTAGTAGTTTGTAGTTATCTTTAAAGTCTTGGTTTGTTGTATCAAAAATTGCCATAATTACATCCAGCTTTTCCAGTAGTCTTTGTTTTCATTTTCTTCAAACCATTTAGTTGGTTTTAAAGGATAGCGAGTATCAACCATGACAGCGTACTCATCCGTGTATAATTTGTCTTCACCTGCTTCAAAGGCTTTTGGGTGTGGCCCATGGTGAACACCTTGAGGGTGGAATGTTAAAGCACCTGCATCGATATTATCGCGAGAGAAGAAGTTTCCTTGGTGATAGAAAAGTACTTCGTCAAAATCAATATTTGAATGATAGAAAGGAACTTTTAAAACTTTATGTTTCTTATCTTCAAGAGGTCTTTCAACAAATGAGCAAACAACAAAGTTCTTTGCTACGAACGTTGTGTGTCCCGATGGAGGAACATGGTAGCGATGACTCATAATAGGGCAGATATCATAAATAGAAATCTTCCATGGGTAGACAGATCCCTTCCATCCTTTTGCAGTAAGTGGGTTAAATGGATAGGTGATTGTTGTAATCTCTCCAAGCCTTTTTACTCTAACTTTATACTCCGGCCAATCTTGATCAGAGCCCAGAGCTGCTTCTGGAGTGAACTTTGCTGTTTGGTCATAGAGAGCGTTAGGGCCTAGAAGTCCACGAGATGGTTCTTCAAATTCAGATCGAGATTCAACTTGAAAGAACTTGGCAGCTTGAGAGATTTTAATTGTATATGTTGTTCCACGAGGGATGACAATATAGTCACCTTTAACAAATGGAACATAACCATAGATTGTTTCAAAAGTACCGCTACCTTCGTGAACAAAGTAGAGCTCATCAAAGTCGGCATTTCTTAAGAAATAATCAAGTGACTTTGTTAAATGGCCAAGACTTAGTTCACAATCATTATTTGTTAGGATTGCACGAAAATCATCTTGTAGGTCTTTATGACTAAAAAGTGAAGGAAGATTTTTTGGTTTTAAATCACCCGAAATATCAGTCCAGTTAACTGGAGGTTGAGTATGATAGAGTTGACTTACACGACCAAAGAAACCATTACGTCCGTGTTCTTCTTCGTATAAACCTTCTGGAATATCAACATGAGCTTGCTTTGTGTATACACCACTTGCTTTAAAGCTTTCCATTTTATTATCCGTTGCCATTACTTAGTACCTCTTTTTGGTCCTATTTTATTAGTTAGCTTTCCAATACCTTCAACTTCAAGAGTGATTTCATCACCTGGTTTTAGCCAGCGATCGATCTCTAGACCACAACCAGTACCAACTGTTCCTGAACCGAAAAGATCCCCTGATAATACCCATTCATCTTGAGAGACGTGAGCTATCATTTGTGCCCAAGTATAGTGAGAATCACCAGAAAAACCTTCTGACCATTTTTCACCATTTACAGTTGCAGTCATTTTAAGATTTGGTTCTTTAAAATCAAACTCATCAAATGTTGTAATAACTGGTCCAATTACTGAACAGAAGTCTTTTCCTTTTGCAGGGCCTAGACGTACGGCCATTTCTTTCTTTTGAATATCACGAGCTGAAATATCATTTAGAATTGTGAATCCAAAAATGTGATCTTTTGCATCTTCTTCGCGAATATTGATACCATCTTTAGCAATGACCATTCCTAGCTCTAATTCGTAATCAAGAATGTTAGTGTAATGTGGCCATAAGACTTCTTGGTTGTGTCCAATAAATCCATGAGTCGGTCCTTTATAGTATGCAGGAATTTCATACCATGCTTCAGGAATTGCCTCGTTTCTTTTTTTGAATCCAGCCGCTACATGTTTTTCATGTGCATAGAAGTCGCGATAGTTAGGGATTTTATCTATTGGTGTTTTTAAATTAATTTCATCAGACTTAAATGCAATTGGAGTCCCATCTTTAAGAGTTAGATCTCCAACTTTTTCTAAGAATAAATATAGTCCGTAACATTCACCAAGAAAGTCGATAGGATCATCTTTTGTTTGAAGAATTTGTAAAAGGGAAGGAGGGCAAGTGTGATTTGCTCTTTGCCAAAAGTTAAAATATCCTTCTCTTTCATAGTCACATGCCCAAACGTTATTTGGATCAATAACTAGTCCATTATCTAATAAAATACCTAGTCTTGGTTCTGGACGATGAGTTCCATGATTTACATATTGGCAGATTTTCATGCTAAATCCTTTCTGAATCTTTTATTATATGCAGGAAGAATACGATCGAAAGCTTCATAGAAGTGATACATTTCATCCTTTGTTCCTATACTAATACGTACATATTCAGGCATTTCATTTGCAACTAGCTTTCTAATGATAACGCCTTCGTTTAAAAGTTCCTCAAACATGAAGTCACTAGCTTCACTACTTCCTGTTTTAAATGTAACAAAGTTTGTTACAGATTTAATTGGATTGAAGTCTCTATTAGTTAAGTATTCCATTAGTTCGTCATAACGCTTTCGATTATTTCTAAGCGTACGTTCAAGATGTGGACGATCTTCGAGAGCTCCAACGGCACCAAGTTGTCCGATAAGATTTGGCTCAAATGGAAGTTTTACTTTTGTTAAGTATCCAATAAGTTCCGGATGTCCAAAGCCATATCCAACTCGAATACCAGATAGGCCATAAGCTTTAGAAAAAGTTCTAAGAGTTAGAACATTATCATAGCGATAGTTCATAGAATCTGGATAATCATCTTGTTCTTGGGCAAATTCAAAATATGCTTCATCTAGAATAACAAGAACGTGAGAAGGAACGTACTTCATAAGGTAGTCGAACTCTTCTTTTGTAATATATGTACCTGTTGGATTATTTGGATTTGCAATATAGATAACTTTTGTCTTCTCAGTAATGTTATCTGCAAGAGCTTTTACATCAAAGCGATAATCTTTAGTAAGAGGAACTTTGTTAAGCTTTGCTCCAACACTTCGAGCTAGAATATAGAAACCAATGAACGTGTTGTCACAAGTTAAGACCTCATCTTCAGGCTTAAGAAATGCACGAGCAATATATGCCATGATTCCTTCAGATCCATTTCCTAAGATAATATTCTCAAGTTTAAGATCATACATTTCAGCTAGCTTAGACTTTAGTGCATAAGCATGCATATCTGGATAGCGATGTAGGTCCCAAAGACCACGAGTCATTTCACGAATTGCAAAAGGTGATGGCCCTAGTGGGTTTTCATTCGAAGCTAGTTTTGAAACTTTTGTCAGTCCCTTTTCTCTAACTACTTCATCAATTGGTTTACCGGCCTGGTATACTTGTAGCTTTTTTAAGTACTCTGGTACGAGATCTTTATGATGCATCACTCTTCCTGTTTCATATTTTAGTTAAATTAAATTTGAGAAATTCTATCGTTTTTATGGCCGATTGAATAGTTTTGGTCGTTGCATCATGTATATAGGGCCGAGATGAATTAGACTTACTGTATTATGAGTAATTATCACTTTGGACAATTTACAACTGAACACCTCGAGCTTATTCAAGAGGGACTTAACTTATTTAATACTGGTCATTACTGGATGTGTCATGAGGTTGTCGAAGACCTGTGGATGGATGCAATGGGAGACAATGCGCGTTATGTGTATTGGGTTGTTATTCAACTGGCCACTGCACTATATCATCATGAGGATGACAATCTTAATGGAGCAAGTGGGATGGTCAATAAGGCCAAAGGTAAAATTGACTTCATTGAAAAAAATCATGTGGAGTCGGATATAATGGATAGATACTTAGACTGGCAAAATTTAAAAAGTATTGTGAAGGCCATTCCGCAAAAGCCTACTTTAAATGACTTTTCAAAGTTAAAAACTTTTAAATTTCCAGTTCAAAATTAAATGGAGTAGTAATGATTGGAAAGCTTCCATATTTCTTTTTTCGTTCAATGAATATCTTAAAGGCAGATAAGAAAATTATTTTAATTGCACTTTGTCCGGTTCTAATTGGTTTCATCCTTTATTACTCTTTGGGACATTATGCCTTTAGCGAAGTTTCCGCTTGGGGGCATGGATATATAAATGAAAAGTACCCTGAGCAGGGTTGGGTGAGCACTGTATTTTCAGGAGTTCTCATTATTCTTTTAGGAGTAATTATTAACTGGACGTTCTTTATCGTTGTCTCAGTCATTGCTTCACCTTTTAATGATATGCTCAGTTCAAGAGTTGAGATGATTTATAAGCTTCAAAAAGAGAGCACTGATACTTTTACGCAAACGATGAAACGACTACCAAGTATTCTTATGAATGAATTAAAGAAGATTGGTGTTATTGTCGTTTTATCAATTATCAACATTGGTATAGGCTTCTTTTTTCCTCCAATCACATTTGTATTAGGGGGATTAATTCTCGCTATTTCATTTATTGATTATTCATGGTCAAGAAATAACCTAACTTTTGCAGAATGTGTTGGTGATATTAAGTCAGGCTTTCTACCTTATTTACTAGGTGGAGTTGGTTTTATGATTCTTATATCAATACCTTTACTAAACTTATTCTTTCTTCCTTTAGCTGTTGTGTTCTTCACAGTTATCTATTGTGAACTAAGAGTTAAGGAGATAGCTTCAAGTGAAGAAGTTCCTACTAAGGGTTAAGGGAGATGAAGCAGAAATAGCTTCAATCCTTCCTGTTGTAAATGCCATTATTAATGAGCACGAGGACAATCAAGTTGCAATTGTTTACACAGATGCAACTCAGATTGATGACTTCTGGTTACCTGAAAGGTGTTGGGCCTACTCAATTTCAAAGAAAGAAACTGAATCAATGTTTGCAGCACATAAGTTTGCAGCAAATTTACATGAAGTTTTTAATACTGATTACTATATTGATTATGTGAATGATATGTACTCTGCTGTTCTTGGCTTGGCCTTTAGGGCCAATGTAAAGATTGGTTTACAAGGTGGACCAAAGAGCTTTTTTTATCAAGTATCACTACCTGAATATAGCGGTGAATATTTAGATGAAAAGAAAATGAGTGCATTAAGGGCGGTAGAAGGAAACTTTAAGAATGCTAATATCGACCACGCTTTCACACATCAGAGAATTTCAAATATATTTATCTGTTATCCACATAAGTATGATGTTGAATTTGTTGAAAGAATGAATTTTCTTGCTGAATGTTTACCAACTTTAAAGCTTCATGGTTATATTCCAAGTGAATCAGTGGAAGGTTATGATGGGGTTAAGGTAAGTAAAAGAATTAGTTTATTTAGTGAATCACCAAATATACTTCGTCGTCGAATTGATGAATTTGATGCAGTTATAACCAAATCACTAGCAACAGCGCAAATGAGCCGTAACCGAGGACAATTGGCCTTACTCGTTGGAGACGAAGAGCTTACAATACCAGAATGGAAGCACATGCCGGAGACAATTGGTCGCCTATGTTTTAGTGGTTCTACATTACTCTCTTATGGTATCAGTGAGTTAATTCAGCTTAAAACTTTTCCGGATTTAGAAGACTATATAGTTAATTATCAGTCACTTAGACTTGTTCCATAGACGTAAAAATGCCTTATTTGCGAGGCCGCTCGATTGTTGCTAAAATAAATCTATGGTGGCCGCAAAAGATCTTACATTTGCACCTTTTGAAATCGTTTCAGTAGAAGTGGAAGATATAAAGTCGTTGGCCCGAATCTATGTGGATTGTTTTTGGGAAAATTACAAAGGCATTCTGTCTAAAGACTATCTCTATTCATTAAAGTATTCTGATATACAACAAAATTGGGAAAGAAAAATTCCTCGTCGTCCAACAGAAGGGGGAACATTTGTTTTCCATGCTCCTGATGGAGATGTTGTTGGCTTTATTGATTACGGACCTGCTCGTGAGCATGAACATGGTATCCCTGGTGAAATCTATGATTTTTATATTTTAAAGAAATATCAAAAAGCAGGAATGGGGCAAAAGCTATTTGATGCTGTCTTAAAAGATTTTAAAAATCGTGGCTACGATTGTTTCTATTTGTGTACTTTTAAAAACAATCCCTCAAAAGGTTTCTTTATAAAAAATGGTGGCAAGGTTTTAAAGGAGTCTCCATTTGAGTTTAATGGAGAGATTTACCAAGAAGAATATTTTTACTTTGATCTATAAAAAAAGGCCCTCGTCGAGGGCCTTCTTATTATGCTTTGAATTGTTCGATTTGTTCTTTAAGTGAATTTAGCTTCTCTTCAAACTCACTTGCTTTTTGTCTTACCTCAACAACAACTTCTTCTGGTGCATTGGCCATGAATTTTTCGTTATTAAGTTTCTTACCAATTTTTTCAAATTCTTTTTGAGTCTTATCAAAGTCTTTTTCAAGACGTTTGATTTGAGCATCAAGATCAATGACTCCATCAAGTTTTAAAAAGATATCAGTGTGAGTCGTTGCCTTCATAATGCACTTTTTAGGATTATCACTAGACTTAGCTGCTATTGTTACATCTTTTGCACGAGCAAGATCTTGCATCCCTGCCATATTGTCGGCAAAGTACGAAGATGCTTCTTCATCATCAGTTAAAAGTGCAACTTCAACTTCATCTTTAGGTTTGATATTGACTGATTGTCTTAGGAAGCGAATTCCTGAAACAACTTCAATAAACTTATTCATCTTAACTTGTTCACTAGGGTAGTTAAGAGCTGCATCGTATTCAGGATATTCAGCTGAGATTAGTAGATCTTCGCTATCTTCTTTTAAATAACCCCAAAGCTCTTCTGTAATGAAAGGAGTAATTGGGTGTAGAAGAGCAGTAATTTTTCTAAAACAGTATTTAAGAACAGTCGCTCTTTGAACTTTGGCAGCTTCGTCTTCACCGTTAAGTGTATTTTTTGAAAGTTCGATAAACCAAGAACAGAATTTGTCGTATACGAATGAGTACACTTCAGAACAAGCGTCATCGTAGCGGAAAGCATCGAGAGACTCATTAACAATTTTAGTCGTATCGTTAAGCTCTGATAGAATCCATTTTTCTTGATCATCAAGATTTGTAGGAAGATCTTTTTCAGCAAGCTCTAAGAATGGTGAGATGAAACGGAAAGCATTCCAAATCTTATTAATGAAGTTTCTGTAACCAGCGATTCTTTCAGGGTCTAGGTTGATAGCACGGTTATAACCTGAACCAGCAGCTAGAGTAAAACGGAATGCGTCTGCGCCATATTGCTCTACCATCTCTAGAGGATCAATACCGTTACCAAGAGACTTACTCATCTTACGACCGAGCTTATCTCTTACGATTGCGTGAATATAAACCTTATCGAATGGAACTTGGTTAGAGAATTTAGTTCCCATCATCATCATTCTAGCAACCCAGAAGAAGATAATATCGAAACCTGTAATTAGAACAGAAGTCGGGTAGAACTTATCAAATCCTCTCTGCTCCATTCTTTCCTTATTTGGCCAACCTAGTGTCGACATTGGCCATAGTCCCGATGAGAACCAAGTATCAAGAACGTCAGGGTCTTGAGTGTATTCTTTTGCACTACACTTTGGACATGATTCTGGCTCTAGAGCTTCATCGGCCCATTGGTGCTCACAAGTTGTACAAGTAAATACTGGAATTCTGTGTCCCCATAGAAGTTGACGAGATACACACCAGTTCTTTGGTTCACGTAACCACGAGAAGTAAGTATTCTCCCATCCCTTCGGATAGAAACGAGTTGTATCATCTTCTACTTTTGCAACGGCTTCTGCCGCCATATCTGTAACGTTTACGAACCATTGTTTAGAGATCATTGGCTCAATAACAACACCAGATCTTTCACCGTGACCAACTTGGTGCACATGTTTTTCTTCTTTTACAAATAGTTCTAGTTCTTTTAATTTTTCAATAACACCCTTACGAGCTTTCTTACAAGGAAGTCCTTGCCACTCAAGACCGTGCTCATTAAGAGTACCGTCTAGGTTTAGGATATTAATGATTTCAAGATTGTGTCTCTTTCCAATTTCAAAGTCATTGAAGTCGTGCCCTGGAGTAACTTTAAGACAACCTGTTCCTTTTTCAATATCAACGTGCTCGTCACCAACGATTGGTACTTCACGGTTACATAGTGGAACGATTGCTTTCTTACCTATAAGGTGAGCAAATCTTTCATCATTTGGATTAACAGCAACGGCCGTATCTCCAAGTAGTGTTTCAGGTCTTGTTGTTGCAACTTCTAATTTAATATCACTATCTTTAACAGAGTAGAGGATGTGATAGAAGGCACCGTTAACTTCTTTGTGATCAACTTCTGCATCAGAAATAGCTGATTGAAGTTTTGGGTCCCAGTTAACAATATAGTCTGATTGATAAATTAGACCTTCATTATAAAGAGTTACGAAAGCGCGTCTTACGGCTTCGTTCGCTTCTGGGTCCATTGTAAACATTGAGTAATCCCAGTCACAACTTGCACCCATAACTCTTTGTTGGTTAGCGATAACGCCACCGTATTGCTCTTTCCACTCCCAGATCTTCTTTAAGAAGTCTTCGCGAGAGTAGTCGTGCTTAGTTTTCTTTTCTTCATTCCAAATTAGCTCCTCAACTTTTGATTGAGTTGCAATACCGGCGTGATCCATACCTGGAAGGAAAAGAGTCTCATAACCTTTCATTCTTTTAAAACGAATTAGGGCGTCTTGAGTTGTGATATCAAGAGCGTGACCTGCGTGAAGAATTCCTGTGACGTTTGGAGGTGGCATGATGACGCAAAAAGACTCACCAGTCTTTCCTGCTTTAGGAGCAAAGTATTTCTCATTTTCCCATTTTTGGTACCACTTCTTCTCTACATCATTTGAGCTATATGTCTTAGGTAGCTCATCGAAATTTCTTGTCACAATTTCTTCCTTTTTTCGATTTAACTAATTGAAATTATATATCATAGGATACACGTTATTTCTTTTAAAAATAGATGGGTAAATAGTTGAAATCCCCAAAAAGTACACGTCAATTTTAAGCTTATTCCCAGTTTTCGACAGGCTCAGGAAGCTCTTGCGGGGCCTTGTAATCTGGGTCTTTGTCGGGCGCGTTATTGAAGAGAAGTTGATCAACTTGTCTTCTGGCCTTAATGAGATCAATGTCATTTATTGAAATATAAGAGATATCATTTTCTTTCTTATGTGAAGAGGCAGTTATGCTTAAGTTACGATTTAGTGAGTTTAAGATTTCTAGGTTTGTGTCTAGTAAAGTTGCGTTACGAAGTGAGCTAGGTTTTCTTAAAGTATCTATCCAGTATTGAAGATAACTAATACGATTCATAAACTCTTTTAGTTCAGGAGAGATCTTTACATCACGATTTTTTATATAGTTGTTGTATTCTCTTAAATTTCTATTTGTTAATAACTCACCAATATCTTTTAAAATTTTATTTGAAATATATTTTGAAAATGGAAGTGTTGTTTCTATCGACTTTATATTTTGATCGATTTCGTTATAAAGTTTTTGAGAAATATTGATATGCTCATACTTCTTGCTAAGTCTCGTATTCAATATTGAATTTAAAATGATTAATTCGATAAAATCATTATCAATAGGTGAAGTAAGATTTTTACTAAATTCGACAATATATTCTTGATTGATTTTGCTATTGATATAAAGCTCTACTACTAAGTCTTTAAGTACAGGGCTTAGACTAGGTGAAAACTTAAGTTCTTGCTCAGTAGGAGCAGTGGCAAAAATAGTAAATGTAAACAAAAGGGTGATTAGGTATTTCATAGTTTCGACTTTATCTCTTTATCAATACTAAATTTACCTTCCTTATTTCTTAGAAGATAAATTTTGTCTTTGTATGGGACGAGGATCGATTTATTATGTAGAACGATATTTGAAACATAATTCAAGTCTGTTCTTTGTCTTAATTTTTTATCTTCTAAATTGTAAGAAACGATTTCTCTTTGGTTGAAGAGATTCGAATTTTCGCTTTTTAAAGTCAGGATAAAGAATAACTCATTTTGCTGAATATTGAGATTGTATCCTGGTCCACTTTGAAGATTGATAAGGGGAGAGCGTTTTGTAAAATCAACTCGACCTTTTTCAATCTCAACGAGATCAATATATGGATTTTCGCCAAGAGATGATTCTAGAATGAAGACTTTCGAATCAGAGCTTTCTAAGCTTATAATTTTATCTGTTTTATCATATTGATGAAGGAGGTATTTCTTTTTAGAGCGATTATTGTAAATATTTATATTACTCTTAAGTTCTCGGTCCTTATCTGTGTAATAAATAAGACTATCATCAAAAATTTCTACTTCACTTAGGTGTAGAATATCCTTTGTCACTAGGGGGATCGAAAAACGATCAAGATTATTCTTTAGATTTACAATTTCTATAAAGAGACTTCCTTCATCCTCTCTAGTGTACGAAATATAATTACTCTTAGAGTGAAATTTAGGAAAGCTCCCTTTTCCAACAAAGTCGAGCTGATTCTTTTTAATATTATAAAAATAAATTTCGGCTTCTGTAATATAAGAGAAATCTTTAAAGTGGTTTTCTTTAACACTTATAATATAAAGTTCTTCGTTTGCTTTGATAACATCAAACTCGCTATCAGTTTTTTTCTCCAAAACGGTATTTGCGCGATTCTTTGCGGAGTATGCGATAGCATTCTTTCCCTTTAGATAGAATGTAATACCGTTCAAGTCATCATACTTTAAGTTATGAACATTTTGTCTTGTTGTTAGCTCTAGTAGAGCTGTTTTAGAAAGAACACTCGTTGCTAATAAAGAAGAAATTATAAGCTTATTTATTTTAGTAAAGGCCATATAACTCCCAATTCTTTAAAGGACTTAAAGTAGAGTAGCGTGATAGTGCGGTAAAAGCATTTGCCCATAAAACAGATCGTGGTGAGCTAATGTCATCGAGCGCACTTCTAAAGCTTAGGTAGGTATTGTTATTAATTTCTTTATAACCATCAATAATAAATGGCATAGGTGTACAAATACCAATTTTTCTAAGTTGGTAATGAGAAGGATAGATATCTTCAGCACACCCTTGGCCGTGGATAATTCCATTCTTCTTATTATCTAAAAAGAATTTTAATGACGTTAGTGAATTAATCTCTTGTTCTTTAATATTTAGAACAGAGAGAATTCGTGAATGAATGTCAGCATCAGAAGAGTTGTACTTCGTTTTAAAGTAATCGAATGAGAGTGATCCTTCACTCCATATCTCTAGTGCTTTACGGTTATCAATCATTACATTGTACTTACAACTCTGAGAACGGCATGCTAATTCTTGAGGAACAACCCAGCAACCAGCTTTATATTTTAAGCGAAGAGGATTAAATTGTTTTTTCGACACTTGCTCGCACTTTATTCTACTTGTGACAATTTTCGTTTGAAAAAGAGCATTGGCAACAACCATGTTTAAAGCATTGTAATTCTCTTTTGAATTACCTGGAATGAAAGGTAAGCATTTCTTCCCATCGTTAGAATTGTAACAAATACTAAGTGGCCACTTTTCTTCTTCTCCTGACTCTAGATAAAGTCCATAGATCTTTTCATAAGATGGGAAAACACAGTCTTTACTCTTTAGGTCGTTGGTCGCGAAATGTTTGATAACTCGCGCACCATTGATGATGGCGTAGTTTCCAATATTCCTTGGGCAATCATTGTAATTATTTTTTAGACGCGAAATTTTTAAAGTTTCAGAAATTTCGTTACAACTAGGCATAGGATAGAGAACTGTGCCTGTCGCTGGACCTTGAGTCATGCATCGGCTAGGTTCATTTCTTAAGAGCGAGATACACTTCAAATAATCTAGTTCTTCCATTTTATCTTCAGGTGTTGTTTTACCCAAAATATTTCGACATCGAACTTCAATATGATCTGGCGATTTTTGTTTATTAATAATTAAAGACCAAAAGTCTTGCTTGGAATAATTTTTACAAAATAGTTCTTCACGACTTAGATTACTGCAAAAGTTTTTGAAGTATAAAATATCACGATCATTAATTTCATCAGTATATGTCTTAGATTGACGCCTTAGAGAATTGATATAACTTCTCTCAGAAATACTCAATGAATTATCTCTCAATCTTTCACCAAGTTTACCTGCTAGCTCTATGGTGTAAGGAGCACTACAGATATGATCAATATTAATATTACTCTTCAGGTCTTTGTATTGATCGAGGCATTGCGTTTGATTACGAGGAAATTTTGGAGTCAACTTTGTGAATGTATCTTTTAAGAGACCTTTTTCAAAGAGGCGAGACTGCTTGAAGGATAGGCGACAATTACTCTTGTAGTAATGAGCAAGAAAGGCATCAATAGGAACTAGGGCCGTTGATGTCGAACTATCTGATGTTACACTCGCTTCAACATTAAGAAGTGGTTGGTTGTTAATTCTAATAAGACGATTTTTTAGGAGTGTATATATTGAACACTTATTAACATGAAATAATTCTTTATAGTCTTGTTCACTATAGAGAAGGATTGCATTTAACTGTCTCTTAGATAACTCGATTTTTTCTTCATCTTTGAAATTTTGTCTAAACGAAACTTTATCGCTTGGCGGATTTAGAATCTTCTCGTTAATTTCACTCTGAAAAGTTTTTAACTTTTCTTCAAATGTTTCTAATAAACTAGTTTGATTTTCTTGAGTGTTTTGGGCGAGTATTTGATTTTGAAAAAAGCTAGGCCCAGCTAGAACTGAGCCTAGTATAATTGATTTAATCGATAGTTTTTGCAAGGATTGAAGCAACGTCTTCAATCTCAAGGTTTTCAGTACCTGTTTTTTCGCTAATTCCACCCTTAAAGTTTATCATACAGAAAGAGCAGGCCGTAGCTAATTTATCAACTTTCTTTTCACCTACATGCTCAAGGCGTCCAGCAGCTAAATCAGTACCAGCTTCAACTTCGTACCACATATTACCACCACCCATTCCGCAGCATAGGGCAGTATCTTCTTTCTTATCCATTTCTTTGATCTCAACACCTGCTGCCTTTAGGATTTCTCTTGGAGCATTGTATTCACCGTGGTGGCGACCAAGGTAACATGGATCATGGAAAGTAAGATTTTCTTCAACTTTCTTTTCTGGTTTTAGTTTCCCAGAACGTAGTAGGTCAGCAAGAAGTTCAGTGTGGTGAACTGTAGTAAAGTCACCATCATCAAATTTAGCGTATTCCTTACCAATCGTATGTAGACAGTGTGGACAGTGAGTTACAACTTTATCAAAGTCGTATTGTCTCATATTTGCAATATTTTCAATCGCAATTTCAAAGAATGAGTACTCATCACCAAAGCGTCTGATTGGGTCACCATTACATTTTTCAGTTTTCCCCATAACAGCAAATGAAACACCTGCTTTCTTTAGAAGCTTAACTGTATCTTGAACAACCTTTTGGTTAGAAGCATCGTATGAACCAGCACAACCAACATAGTAAAGGTAATCAACTTTTTTACCAGCTTCGATTACTGGAACATCAAGACCGTCTGCCCATTTGAAACGATCATCTTGAGAGATTCCCCAAGGGTTTCCGTTGATTTGTACTTTTTGAACTGCCGTTGCAGCGTCAGCTGGAATCTCTCCAAGTGTAAGAGTTTTGTATCTCTTTGCACCCATGATGATATCCACGTGCTCAATATTTGCTGGACACTCTTCCATACAAGCACCACAAGTAGTACATGAGTCTAGTTCAATTGATGAGTATATTGAGTTTTCCCAGAAGTCAGCGTCAGTTTCACCTTTTGCTGCCGTTTCAAAAGCAAGATCACGTGCTTTTGTAATAATCTTTTTAGGATCCAGAGGTCTTTCTGCAAGGTTAGCAGGACATACTTGCGTACAACGTCCACACTCAACACAAGCTAGAAGGTCTAGTTTATTTTTAAGACTAAGTTCTGAAATTTTCCCAAGTCCGAAAGTCTCAGCAGTTTCATCTTCAAAGTTCATTGGCTCAAGTACGGCACCACGTCTTGGCGGAGTAACTAGGGCAGCAAATGGAAGTACAAAGATGTGAGAGAATTTAGTTGTTCCACATGCAGCTACAAATAGCATTGTATTTGCCATGTGAACCATCCACATTGCACGATATGAATATGCCCAAACCTGTTCTGAAAGAGGAATCTTAGTAAAGATTGAAGCTAGCGCCCAACCAACTGGTGACCACGTTGCTTCTCCAACAGGCATACCTGTACCCATGATTCTTACACCTTCAATTAGGTATCCAAGAACAACAAGGCAGATAAGCATAGTGTACATAAATAATTCTTGCTTTGGTCTCGTTGCTTGAAGGTAAGAAGGTCTATCAATATATCTTCTTTTGTAAGCAAGGCCAATACCTGCAAGAACCATTAATCCGGCCATGTCGGCCAGGAAAGAGATTACGATATAAACAGGTCCTTTGTAGATTTTAAAAGGAGTGTCAGCGTGAATTGCAACAAGGTCTGTAGCAATCCATAGAATAACAAATCCCCAAAAGATTAGACCGTGGAAAAGAGCTACGTTTCTAAAACGTGGTACTTTACCAGTAAGAAGCATTGTTTTGAAGAATGATCCCCAGTTTAACTTCTCTGGTAAAAGGTCCTTTAGGCCCTTGATAGCATCAATACCTTTTTTTCCAGTGATAAATTGAATTTTTTGATACAGACCTTTGAACATAACAAAGACTGCTGCAAAAAATAGAATGTACATGACAACCTTAAACGAGAATGGAATATTCCAAAAAATTTCTCGCGTGGCGGCATCAAGAGTTTGATTCATTTCTTCCCTCGCTTACTTTTTAAACGTGAATATTAATTTTAATAATTTCAATCCTATATATATGATAATATATCATAAGAATCCCTATTTAATGAGTCGGAAATTATGATGTACGATAAAAAAAACTTAATATTTTTATTACTTCTCGGAATATTTTTTTCATGTTCAAGAGTTAATACTATTAACTTAAAAAAACATTCGTTTAATAACTATCCTCAAAACCTAATTTTTATTCAGATACCTGGCCTAAGTGAAGAGCATATGGGCTATTTGCACTTTAAGAACTTAAATTATACAGCAAAGACTGAGCTCGAAAATTATGCGTGTTTCGGTAAAATGTGGTCGTATAATATGATGACGATTACTCCAAGTGTTGAGGATCAATTACTAGCGCAGATTAACGGTTACGGTTTGGCTAACCAAACATGTGAAAAATATCAAAGAAAGTCTCTTTGGGATGTATTTGTAAACTCGGGCTATAGTAACTCTGTTATCTATCGCGGTGAATCTCCTAACTTAGCTGCTATTAATAAGTGTAATGCTAATTTTTACCAAAATACTCGATTATTTATCTCAGGTGGAAAGGCCGTAAAAGAAAGCAAGGCATTTCACTTTCAAAAGTCGAGTGATTATAAAGTTGGTGAAATTTATAGTGATCAATCATGTCGTGGACAAAAGTGTTTTTCGAATACGATGAATCTATTTGAGCATGTCTTTGATTCAATGAATGATTCTAATCGTAGGTTTGTTAATATCGTAGACTACGACCTTTATAAAATTTTGAAAAAGCAGGATGCAAAAGAATTTGCAAAGTATATGTCTTACCTTAATAATTTTCTGACCCAAGTAAGAAAGAAAGTAAGCTCGACAAACGATTACTTAATCGTTGTAAGTTCTGTTTCACCTAAGGCCATCGATTGGCGTAAAGTTAATAGTAAGTGGAAATCAATTTCAATAGCTTCTAATAAAGATTCTCAACTGATGGCCCCAGTTTGGGCAGATGGTGCACTTGCGGAAAATTTTTGTGGAATTTACTTAGAGTCTGATTTGAACAGCCGCTTCTTCTGGAGATCAGAAGAAACGACTCTGCCATTTTAGTGAAGGCTAAGAATACTTGAAACTTCTTCTTTTGTGATTAGATAGGCTGTTTTGCAGTAATCACATTTTGTTTCAATTGAAGCATCGTTGTGGAATACATCTGCAAATCCACTTGAGCGAACGACGCCTGCTACACCTGTAACCATGCGGTCGCGAGAGCAGTTACATTTGAATTTAATTTCTGTCGACTTTAAGAAATCAAAATCAAGTCCTTCAAATGCTTTTTGAATTTCGCTTTCTTCATTTAGAGCTTGTTTGAAAATATTATGAAAGCTTGTTTCATTTTGTTTGATATAGTCTTTCAGGCTCAACGACTCGACAATCTCTTCTTTATCTACATTGACTTCAGGAAGCTTCGTTACAAGCATTACCTGGTCACTATCATCGCTAATGATAATTTTTGATTTCATTTGATATGATTTATCAAAAAAGTCATTCATAATTTCTTTAATTGAGCGGTTCTCAACATTGATAATACTCGAATAAGGAGTCTTGCTATATGGAAATTGCTTTACCGTTCTAAGCTTTCCTGTAATTTTTTCTGGTATTGTTGGGAGCTCTTCTGGGAAGATTAGTGTTCTAAAAAAACCAGACTGATTCATTTCTAACTTGTAGCGAAAGTAAGGAGAGTCTGAATCAATAAAGATTCCCATATTTTCTTGAGGCTTTAGAAAATTAATTAGAGGTAGTATTGAAAGTGTGCAATCTCTAAAAAATCCAAAACCTTGATTATTGACACTGTGAATAAGTGCAAGATCATGAATAACTTTTTGACCTTCTAAAAAAGAAATTGCGAAGGTTTTCTCTTTATTAATGAAGTTGAATAGACGGCTTTCTTTAATCACAGTAAAATTCTCCTTGTAGGCGCTTTATATATCGTTTTTTGCATAAAGTGTCATTTAAAAAGGGTAATGTTGCGTGTTAAATCTTTATTTATATAAAAATCATTTTGATGAGTTATTTGAAGAAAATGAAAATATAAAAAGCTGGCAGATAGTCTGTCCGTCTCCCCAGCGTTCAGATTTATATCGTGATTATATTATTCGCAAAGGCCATGCTAGAAATACTGAGACAATTACAGTTGCAAAGTTCCTATCTGATCACCTGAATTTAGATGATGAGCAAAAAAAGCTATCTAAGTCTGAACTTATGGTAGACCTTTGGACTTTTTGGAAGTCTTCGGTAAATGATGATTATGAAAAGTTTCATTTTTGTTTTGAGCTCTTTACTGAAGTACGTTCATTTGATCTAAGTGGTTCATTAATTGAAGAATTAAGTCAGCTGGCCACTCTTGAAAAAGACTGTATCGCTGGACTGATGAGATTTCACACTTATTTAGAAACATATAATATTGTTGATGAACAAAAGTCTTACCAATTAGTTAGTGAAAGTTTTAGACCACAAGAAGACGTTGGTTATATTTTTATTGGCTTTGATCACTTAAATGCAAATCAAATTGATATGCTTAAAGGGATGGGAGAGAAGGCCAGTGTTTATATTCCTTTTGAAAAATCTATTTTCAACCAATGTGATAATAAAATCTTTTGGCCTAACTGGGTAGAGTTAGAGCAGATAAAAGAAGCACATGAGATCGAAAGCATATCTTGTGATTATATTTCTATTCCTTCTGGAAGAAGTGCTGAGTATTTAAGTGATCTAATTTCTGGTGAAAAACAAATTTTAAGTTTTTCGAATGGACTTGACCTGACTCAAGTAAACTCGATTCTACTCGCACAAAAAAGGTTTAAGACAGACTTTGCACTATTCTTTACAAGTGTTGATCAGTTAATTTCTAAAGTACAAGAACAGTTAAACTTGAATAAAGGTCATTTAAGTGCAGATGAATTAGTTTTGTTCTTAGATAAGCTTGCTCTTACTAATATGAACGAGAAGAGCTTTATGCTTTTAAAAACTATTTTAGCATTTAAGAAAGAAGTCTTAAGCTTTAGTGAGAAAGCTACGGTAAATGAAAATATTTATAATTCTGATTTAAAGCTATTGAAGGAAGTCCTAGGTCTTAACCTCCCAAGAACATCAGTTGTTAACATTTCGATGAAAGATACTGGTGTGATTGGAACAAGAGATAACTTATTCACTAGTGAACGTGCAGATAATCAATATCTATATATTTCGAAGGACGATTTGGGAGCACTAAGCTCTTCTCAAAGGTTCTCAAATGATGTTCTCGTTATTTTTAGTGCATTTGGTCCATTACAAAGTAAAAACTTAGATATTATTATTTTAAGAAACCAACTTCGACGCTTTTTTCAGGGAGGCGGAAACCTAATTTTAGAAGAAGGGCTAACGCATGGGAGTTCAATTGCTGAAAATCTTTTTGAAGGTGTTGAATTAAATCCAACCCATGCCCAAGCAAGTGAACGTAAAAGCTTCGGAACTATTTATAGTCAAAAAGCAGCTATACCTGAAAAATTATCACCATCATTTATTCAAACATATATTGATTGTCCGAAGAAGTGGCATTTAAAATACGCTCAAGGTGTCGACCTCGATGTTTCTTCTTCTGCCTTTATTGATCGACGTTATATTGGGACAATTAATCACAGTGTGATTGAATCTTATCTTGAGCTTCATAATCAGTATGATCGCGGAATTCTAAAAGAGCTTATTGCAAATACCTTTAAGCGATTTATCGATGAGAAGTCTCTACTACCTGAAAAGATCGATATTGAAAGCCTGAAACTTTCAGTAGAATCCTACTGTAGTGGCATTATTTATAAACTTCTTGAAATTAAGAATGAATCAAGTGTTGAATTCTTTTTCGAAAGAGATATTTCAAAAGTTAATGAAAAATATAAAGGGTCTATCGACTTAATTATCAAAGATGGTGATGATTATTATATTTACGATTTTAAAACATCTGGCGGGGCCGTTCCTACTAAAACTGATATAAATGATTTTCGAAAAATTCAACTTCTTGCTTATTATGAAGCATGGGGTGTCGAGCATAATCTAAAAGGTGGTGGCTATCTTTGCCTTGAAAACTTGAAAGATTCAATCTTTGTTGGTGAAGAAAAGTTTTTTAATGAATTTCACTCTAGAACAAATAAAATAGAAAGTTATAAAAAAGAAGAGTTTAATGAGTTTATGAATGAAACGATGGTTTCAATGAGAAGTGCACAGTCGTGGCCGGCAGCACCACTAAACTCAGGAATATGTACCTTCTGTGTTGCAAATCCAATTTGTGCAAAGGGTGGGGATAAGTAATGGCCATTCAACTTAATTCAGAACAAGAAAAAGCAGTAATGCATAATGGTGGAGTCCTACTAAATGCTGGAGCTGGTTCAGGTAAGACTAGAGTTATCATTGAGCACTTAGCTTACTTAATCGAAAAAAAGTACGATGCTCTTTTTGAGTCTGCACATCCTGATATTCTAGGGCAATTAAAGTCATATCTTTCTAAAATTGTAGTAATGACATTTACGAAGGAAGCTGCTGGAGAGTTACAATCTCGTATGTTTGATCGCTTTTCAAAAGTCGAAGATGTTACAAAGAAGAAAATTATTGATGAGGCCCTTGAATCACTTGGTATTTCTACGATTCACAGTTTTTGCCTTAAGTTGATTAAACGAGGTTATATTTTTGGTGCTCCAGCGAACCTCGATATTGTTGATCGTTTCAAAATTAATGTGAAAATTGAAGAGTTAACAAAGCAATGGTTCTCTCGAAATCTGAATAATCAGAAAATAGAAATATTTTTAAAGAATATTGACGCTCTAATTAGCTCGATGCAATTTGTGTTTGCAAGTCCTGAGCTTAGGTTTGAGTGGTCAAGTATTGATGTTAATGACGTCTCTTTTGATGAAGGCGAATACTTCGATAATATATTGAGCTTACTTGGCTGTAATGAAGTCTTTAATAATCATTACTCTAGTAATACTTACTCCGATGAACATAGTAAAAAAGCATGGTGGAAGCACTTAAGCGCATCAGAGTCTTTTTTCTTATCAAAGAATTATAGTTGGAATAATATAAAACGTTTTTGTGAGATTTATAAATCAAATAAACCGCGAAAGGCTAAAGGAATCCCTTTGGAAGTTGGAGAGCTAATTGATCAATGTAACTCTCTACTAAAGTTTTATGATAAAGAATCTGAAAACTATGATGCCTTTTTTGAGAATGAAGGGATATATCTAGAATGGTTAACTTTATACAAAGAACTGTTTAATTATATAGAAGAGTATTACTACAATTATCCAGGAATCGACTTCTCTGATATTGAATACCTAACTCTAAAGTCGTTAGAAGAAAGTGAAGAATCACGTAGGCTTTGTCAGGAGAATTTCGATTATATTATTGTCGATGAATATCAAGATACTTCTCCTGGGCAGTATCAAATTATTAAGCATGTTATCGGTGAGAATTTCAATCGATTAATGTGCGTAGGTGATCGCAAGCAAGCTATCTATGGATTTAGAGGTGGAGAAATTGCGGTATTTAATCAAACTGAAAAGGTAATTCCTCAAAACCTTTACATGTCCAATAATTATCGCTCAGAGGAAGCTGTTGTAAATTTTAACAACCAATTCTTTGAAACAATATTTGGATTAGGCGAAAAATATCAAGGGCACGATCAGTATAGTGTAAAAGTTGATTACCAAAACTTTCCAGATGTTAAAGAATCCGGTCTTGGTATCGTTAAAGGTCATAAAGTTAATCTCGAAATCGAGTTAGAGAAAAAATCTTCAACAACTTATGACAATATCGAAGCAGGTGCTATTTGTGATCTAATTAAAAAGAAGCAAGATACAAATCCCGATGAAGAGATTTGTATTCTTTATCGAACACTTGCACCTTCAAAGCAATTAATTTCAAACTTGATGGCAAGTTCTATTCCATTTGTTGCCCAAGTAAAGATTCCTTACGGGGAAGATCCTCTCGTTATTATATTTAAGGCCTTTGTTAACTTCTTAATTGAGGGAGTTAAGGAAGGAGCTGACGAAAAGAGACTTCATGCAATTGCTCGATACTACAACTTTATAATTGAAGGAGTATGTAGCCATTACTATGACTCATATCAAAGTATTGATGTAACAAGTCTTATGAAAATGAAAGATACTTATATTAATAGTAATATTGAGTATGCCTTCTGGTCGTTTGTATTTGATTTAGGCTTATCAAGTTCTGCCTATAAGAATAATTCTGAAAAAATAAATGGAATTATTGGTGGTGCTAAAGGTGATATTGATCAAATTTATAAAATCCTAAAATCTTTAGAGAAGGACTCGTATAGTGCTAGCTTCTCTTATCTTTCACAACCAAAAGTTAGAATTATGACGACTCACGCTTCAAAGGGGCTTGAATTTGATACGATAATTCTTGGTGGTATTCATACTAACGGCCGTACAGTTGTGGATAAGTCTAAGTTTGGTGCGCTTCCAGGAGCTTTATCTTGGAGTGCAGATATAAATAGTAAAAAATTAAACTCATCTCCAAATCTAATTCTAGAGAAGCTAATAAAAAAACAAAAAGAATTCTCTGAGTCAAAGAGACTTTTCTATGTGGCCTGTACAAGGGCCGTGGAAAACATCGAATACTTTGATATAAGTATCAATGGCGAAGATGTAAAACATTCTGACAATAGCTGGATTGTGCCACTTCGAAATTATCAAATGAAGTCAGTAGAGATTGAAAGTTTTGATCTTAAATACGAATTGGAAGAAGCAATACGTCCACCTATATATTTTCTCGATCCATTAGGAGTTAAGAATATTGATAACTCTGTAGACATTGGTCTCATCTCTGAACTTTCAGTTACAAAACTATCTGAGTTGGCTTTATGTTCAAGAAAATTCTATTTAAACCAAGTCTTAAAACTTGAGGATGATTTAAAAGAATTCTCAAAAGAAAAAGAAATCGCATTGCCTCACGTTCAAGGTGTTTCTGATGTTGATCGTGGTAACCGTCTTCACTTTTTAGTTGAAAATCTTATTAAAGGTAGAGATTTAAAATTTAATAATACAGAAGAGGTTGAAATTGTCGGATGGGTAGGGGATACAATTAAAAAGTCTTCACATGACAAAATTTTAAGTGAGCATCAAATAAAATTCTCTTTTTTTGGTCAAATGATTACAGGGATTATAGATGGATTGCTTTATCAAAATGGTCAGGTAGTAGAAATTTGGGACTTCAAGTCAGGACTCATTGATGATGATAAGCTGCGCTCATATTTCTTTCAATTAAAAACCTATGCTTATGGTCTACTATTAGTTGGCGAACAAGTTACTGAAAAAATTAAGTTAAAGGTACTAGCTCTTGATCAAAAACGTGTCATTGAAGAAGAAATTTCAATGGCCGTGCTTGAAGCAAACCTATTTGAAACGTGGAGAACTCTTACTGATTTAGTCGGGAAAAGAATAACTCACTGTTCATCATGTACGTATGGAAATTTATGCCACCAATAAGCGACTTAAATTGTAGTTAACATCTTATGTTAAAATAATCTCTGTAAATCCAACTATTTGAAAGGCAGGACGCTAAAATGATTAGGATGATCTTTGTATTATTTTTAACTTTTATGACGATTAAGACTTTCGCCGCAGAAAGTGATCTCTACAATTTTTCATGGCTTGATAAAGATAAAGAAATTTATGTACTTCAAAACCGTAAGTTTAAAAAACAACAACGCTTTTATGTAAGTGGTGGCTTTGGTAAAACACTATCTGGTGCGTTTGTTGATTCAACTTCTATGCAGTTAAGAGGTGGTTATTTCTTTACTGAAGAACTTGGTGCTGAATTTATCTATGCTTCTAATTCAGGTGAAGAGAATGATACAGCAGCTTCTGTTAGAAACAGTAATGGTGGTGGAAGTGGTTCAATTCCATTTAGAAGAATTGTAAACGACTATATTGGTGTAATGGCAACATGGGCGCCTTTTTATTCGAAAATTAATACATTCAATTCAATTCTCTATGTTGACTGGATCTTTGGTCTAGGTTTAGCAAAACTTAATGAAACAAATAATGGCCCTGAAGTTAGAGCAGGTTCTCCAAACCCTGGTTTAACAATAGATGAGTCACACACTGGTCTTATGTGGGATGTTTCAACTAAATTTTATATTAATCAATCTTGGAGTATTAGAGCAGATATTAACGGAATTCTTTATCAAGCTGCACCAGCAAGAGAGTCTGGTTCTGAGAGTGATCAATTATATTCAAATATTGATCTAACTTTCTCTGTTCAGTTTGACTTATAAAGGAAGCTATTGTGTTTAAGAAAGCGCTTATAACATTTCTAATATTGAGTCAGGCATACGCACTTGAGTCAATTTGGACTGATTTAACAAAATCAAAAAATCGCATATCTCGCTATCCGAATATTATTAAAGAGCTTATAGATAAAGAGATGTACCATACGGCCGTTCCTTATGTGAAAGAGTATTTAGTTACGTATAAGGGAAGGACGAATAAGAATTTTGAATATCTATTTGAACAAGTTGTTTCAAAGGTAGGAGATAGACAATTTATTCTGTTGCCTGAAAATTATCTTCAAAATATTGATTCTCCAACTCTTAAATATTTACTCGCTAAAAAGCAGTTAAAGAGAAGAAAGTATAAAGAAGCTCTTCAAACCTTAAATGGAACTATTCCGGCATCACATCCTGTAAAGCCATTTGCACTTCACTTAGAAGGTGTTGCATTTACTATGCTTAGAAGTTTTAAGGCCGCAGTTGGATCATTTGAGAACTGTGTTGATCAGTCGACTAGTAGTAGTGACGAAGTTCGTGCAAGACAATTACAAATTAATCAGGACTACTGTCTTGCTGGTATTGCAAGAGTGAAGTATGAACAAAAGAAATTAGATGAGTCTGAACTTGCTTTTATTGATGTAGATAAAAGATCTTATATTTGGCCTGAGCTACTAATCGAAGAGGCTTGGAATAGTTACTACAAAGGTGACTATAATAGAACACTTGGGAAACTTGTGACATATAAGGCTCCAGTTCTAAATTATATAGTTAATCCAGAAGTTAATGTTCTAAAAGCACTTAGTTATTTTAAGCTATGTTTATATGATGATATGTCTAATATCATTGATGATCACTATAAAGAATTCGATAAATCAAAACAAGTAATCGATCAAATGCTTGCTAAGAAGCATTCTTTAGAATGGTATTTTAAATTCATTAATAGCTATGTTGATGGAAAAAAATACTATGATCCACTAACAAATAAGCTACTTGAGAATGTAAGAAAAGACCCAGCGTTTTTACAACTGTATCAAAGTTATAAAGATGGCCTTCGTGAAATTAAGACAATAAAAACAGTTAGAAATAGAAGATTAAGAAAGATTTTAGCTATTAACTTAAAAGACTCTTTATTTCTTCAACAAAAACTAATTGGATCTTATGTTAAGAAGGTTTTTAAGCTTAATTCTGCACAATTAGAAAAGTCATTTATTGGTTTAAGTTATTTAAGACTTGAAGCACTGAATGCAAGAAAAGCACGTTTATATAGTGGTATTACAGATACCGGAGCAAGAGGTGATATTAAGTACCTGAAAAGAAACTCGAAGCAATACTTTTGGTCATTCAATGGTGAGTTTTGGGCCGATGAGTTAGGTGACTATGTATTCGCTCTTCGATCGGAGTGTCAAAAATGATTAAGGTTTTATTATTTGCAACTCTTATAAGTTTTAACTCTTTTGGTATTAAGCTTAATACTAAAAGAGATCGTATTGTTTCAGTAATCGATATGGAGCTTAAAGAGCTTGTGCGTATGAAACGATACACAAAGAACGATACAATGCTTGATTTGCGTATGGCCGAGCTTAATTTAGAGAAAGGGCGAATCATTCGTGAACAAGAAAATGAAAATTTCTTTAACTTAGATATAAAAGACAAGAAGCGTATTGATCGAAAGAAGTTTTTTGCTGAATCTAGCGCATACTATGATAGAGCTCAAAAAATTGGATTGTCGATACTTAATAAGAAACCAAACGCTAAGGCACGCTCTCATATCTATTATATCCTTGCTTATAATGAATTAGAAAATGTTCAAATGGATAGAGCAAAGTCTCTTTTCGTAAAATCTGTAAAATCAGCGCCAAAAAATGATTTAATCGGAGTTAAGTCTCGTCTTGCACTAGGTGATATCTATTATCGAGAAGGTGACTTCAGTAAATCTAAGAGGTATTACGATACTGTAATTTTTAAGATTAAAGATGATAAGTGGTACACTAAGTATCTTTACAATCTTGCTTGGTCTAACTTTAGAGTTGGAAATAAGAATACTGCAATTAAGCAAATGAAGGAAGTTCATAGTCTGTCGAAAAGTCCTAAATATATCGACAAGAAGGATATGGCCGGACGTGATGTTGGTTACTTCTATGCTGATAAAGGCGATACTAAGAAGGCCCTACAATTCTACCAAAATGAAAAGGGAACACCTGAAAAGAATTTTTTCGATATGGGAATGTTTCTTCTTGATAAACAGAAGTATTCTCAAGCTGCGGGAATGTTCAGATCTGCATTTAATGGAAAGAGTGAAGAGTACAAAGCTAAGGCACTTGTTCAACTATTACAAATCTATGATAAGTACAACAATAATAAGAATTTTCTTGTTTATGCGCGAACAATTACTAAAACAAAGCTTAATCCAGAGCAAAAGAAAGAGGCGCTGTTTTATGTAACAAAACGTGCTGCACATCTTCAAAAAGAATTAGGATTGTCTCATAATAAGAAGCGTCCAAAAATTATGAAGTTTAAAGGACGTATTGCTGCTGAATTATACTTTATTTCACAAGAAGTTGATCCTAGCTTAGGAGAGAGAGCTCTGTTCTATGCTGGTGAGTCTTACTATGCAGCTTCTGAATATGATCAAGCACTCTTTATGTACGATAAGGTTATCTCTTCTGATAAAACTGATAATGTATACTTTAAGAGATCATTAGCAGGTATGATTGTCGTACTAAATGACAAAAGAACTTCAGCTGGAATTAGAAAAAAATATTTTGAGAAAGTATTCTCAACGTATATCAAGCATGAAGATTCAAAGCCTAAGAAGAATAAAGCTGTTGAGAAGCTATTCTCTTACTATGTCGATGAAGAGAAAGATGCTAAAAAAGCACAAAATCTGTTTTTTGTTTATGCTAAAGAGAATCCAAGAGCAATTTCAAAAAATGAGGCAATGATTGGACGTATTGTCGATCTTCATAAATCACAGAAGAATAAGTCTGAGTTAATGGGTTTTGTTGGCGAACTTAAGTCTACTGGAATACCGCTAAGAAGAGGGTTTATCACTCATTTGAATAAAATTATTCTTGTCGCTCAATTTTCGGATATTCAAAAGGCAAATCAAAAAGGTGATAAGGTTACGGCCTTGAAGGGTTACCTGTTCATCTATAAAGATAAAGAAAGTACGCCTGAAGCTAAAAGGAATGCAGCATACAATATTGCTGTTCTTTTCTATGAGTCAGGTAATATTGATTTAATGACTAAGTGGCTTGATCGTGCAATTGAAGAAATGCTAATTTCTGAAATTACGAAATTTTATGAATCGTTCAATAGTATTATTAGTGAGTTGTTCCTAAGACAAAGAGTCGATCATGGAATGGCCCTTACTCAAAAACTACTGTCAAAAACTTGTTCTTTAAATGATAAGAGTAAAGAAGGTTTATTAAAGAACTATATAGTAATGGGGCTTGCAACCAATAAAGATAGTGCTGCAGTGAGCTTTGTGGATTCACAATCTAAGTGTCGTTTTAAAAATACAACACTATTATCTTCTTACGAACAAATATTTGATTACTATATCGACACTAAACTGCTCGATAAGGCGGATGCCATTTATCGTCAACGTCTAAGTGCCTACACGACAAACCTTTACAAGAAGTCTGAGTACGTAGGGAAGCTGTCAAAGTTATCAAGAACGCAAAAGAACACTTCACGTTATGCAGGTGAGTTATCTTATATTTATAATAAAGTTAAAAAGAAGAAAGATCTTGCAATCGAAACTATTGATGAAGTTGCTCTTATGGAAGTTGATAAACTTGAGAATGACGTGAATAACTTCAATTCAATTGGACTAAGCTTTCCTGAAAATACATTTAATAATACGATGAAGCTCAAGTTTAATCGTCTAGATCGTATTCAGGGAAAAGTTGCTCGTATCGTAGCGATGGGCTCAGGAGAGGCAATGGTTAAGAGTTATTCACTTTTAATTAATTCGTTTGATCGCTTCTCTACAGATGTCGGTTCATTCTCTCCTGAGGGCAAGTCTCCAGAATATATAAAGTCGTTTAAGGCGAGTATGGCCAATGTTTCGGCCAATCTTGCAACTAAATCAAGACAGCTTAAAAGAGAGCTAGATAATTTAATCAATAAGAATGACGTCTTAACAGTTAACTTTGGAACACTATCTAGACAAGGCTTAGGGCTACCTTCGATGTCTGGAGCCGTTCTAATGGATAAGAGGGGGAATCGTTAATGAAGTACTTAGCTATTCTTTCAATGCTATTTATGGTGTCTTGTGCATCTTCTAAAAAAGGTTCAAACCAACAGTTAGAAGATGGTGAGCAAATTGAAAATCTTACGAATGCAGACTTTAAACCAAAGAGTCAGATTCGTTATAATGCAGAAGCTGATTATCATCTCATTAATGATCTGGTTGATGACGTTCTAGAAGATGAGTCACTTGATAAGGTTGATTTAAATAAACTTGAAGAAATCGATTCAAAGAAGACTGGGCTTGTTGGCCTGTGCTACATGGGGAATACGAAGGAAGGTCTATCTCAGCTGGATGCAATGTACGAAAAGTATAAAGCCAATCCTTCATATTGGAATCAGCAGGGGATTTGCTCATACAAGTCTGGAAATAAGAGGCTTGCAAAAGTTTACTTTAACAAGGCCGTAGCACTTGATGATAAATATATACCAGCGATCAATAATATCGGTGTTGTCTATATTGATGAAGATAAAGATGCAAAGGCAATTGCGGCATTTAAGCAAGTACTTATTCTGAAGAAGAATAATAAAACAGCAATGTTTAATCTTGCAAATATCTATATCAGATATGGCCTATACTCAAAATCAACTTCACTGTTGAAGCGACTTTATTCTGTTAATAAGAATGATCGTGATGTTATTAACTCATTAGTTTATTCATATCTTTTTGATGCTAAGCCAAAATATGCTTATACAATTCTTAAAGAAATGAATTCTGATTATATTGATATCCCAAGTCTAAAGATCGCTCTTTACTATTCTTTAAAACAACTAAAGAGTGATCACGCTGTGACAATACAAAGTGACTTAGACACTACCGATATGAATGCTAAAGACAAGGCCTTCTATCAGCAAGTTAGGAAGATGTAATGATGAAAGTTTTATTATCAACGATGTTACTTTTATTTACGACACAAACATTTGCACAAAAGTCTGTAAAAGAAAAAGTAGTTTATAAGTATAAGAAGTTTGAACAGTTTAATCTTGAAGAGATTAGCGTTGACGGTGAGCTTGGGGCACCGGGAGAGATTACGGTCTCAAATCGTTATCTGCGTCAGTTCAAAAATAAATTACCTTCAAAACCAAACTTTCATTTAGAAATGATGAAAGGTTTGGATCGTATACGCTAGGAGTAGAAGTGGATCAAGGAAGATCATTTTATTTAAAGGGTAAAAAAGATATTCGCCTACCTCAAAAGAATCGTATCATCTTAGGAGCAAGTGACTCTTGTGATGTTCGTATGAGAGGTGCCGGTATTGATGATATCCATTGTCTTATCGAATTTTCTGACAAAGTCTCGATCTATAGTATGTCTTCTTCTAAGCCGGTATTAGTTAATGGCCAGGAAGTTGTTACGATGGAACTAAAGGGTGGTGAATCAATTACAATTGGTAATTACTCATTTACTTTTGATTCGTCATCAAAACTTCCTCCTCAACAACTAATTCACCCACAGGAAGTTGTTAAGAACTTACCAAAGCAACCTAAGTTTAATGATGAGCGCATACGTAAGGATGAAGAGTATCAGGTAAATTACCCTTTAAGTATTGATGATAACGTAAAGTTTTCAGAATATATCTTTGAAGAGCCAGATGAAATTTATCCAATCTTTAAATATAGTATTGATAAGGAAGCGGCCGAAGTTATTATCTTATTTAATGGAAAGATTGTTTCTCTTGATTATATTCCACATAAAGATGGAAAGTTTTATTTAGTTGGTGCTAACGCTCGTGGAAATGATATAGAGTTTCCATATCTAGGTAAGAAAGACAAGGTCGAACTTTTAGATATTAGAAAGAATGATGTCGCAGTTGGGAAAATTCCTGGTTTTGAACATCGTACTTTTCTAAATAATAAAAACGCGAAGAGCTCATTACGTCGTGATGATATTCACATTTTCGAAAAAGATAACTTAAAGGTTTTTATTAGGGGTACTGAAGCTCCTCCAATTGTAAAAACGGCACCTATATTTAGACGTGATAAAGAACTAAGAAAATATCTCATCTTCTGTTTATTATTCTTTATTGTTTTTGCAGCAGGAATGATGAACTTTAAAGTCGATAAAGAAATTGAAAAAGAGAAAGTTCCAGAACGTATTGCCAAGATTCTTTACCGTCCAAAACAGCTTCGTGTAACAAAGAAGAAGAATGTTGTTAAGAATGAAGTAAAAAAAGAAGTTGAAAAGAAGGCGCCAATTAAGGAAGCGGTTTCAAACGTTGAAAAACCACAAAAAGTAACGAAGAGTAAAGGTGATCCTAAGCAAAAGTCGACATCAACTCCAAAGAAAGGAACTCCTCGAAAAGGAAAACCAAATAATAAGGCAGTTGTAAGAGAGACTAAGAAGAAAGCTTCTAAGCCAGCTCGTACAACGAATAAGCAAACAACTGTTAAAAAACTTGCTACAAATAGAAAGAGTCGTGGAAAAGTAGATGTATATAAGTCGACATCATTTACTTCTTCAATGAACTCCCTAATGGCCAAAGGTGGTGCGCTAAATTCATTTAAGGCCGGTACTGGTTCAAGTGAAAGTTTTGCAGATGATAATTCAGCACTATCAACTGGAGACTCTGCACAAATTCAAAAAGCTGATGTAAAGGCCGAAGTTGGATCTTTAAGTAGTAAGACGAGTGGTAAACTTTCATCTTCATTTGGTACAGATGGACTTGTTCAAAAGAAACAAGTTTATATAGCAGGTGTTCCTTACCGTGAAGTTATTTTAGGTTCAATGGATCGTAATGACATTATGAGAATTCTGATGGAGAACGTTCCTCAGTTTAGATACTGTTACCAAAAAGAGCTTGATGTTCAACAAAAAGGTATCTCAGGTGTACTTGGTATGGAGTTTGTCATCGGTGCATCTGGTAACGTAACAAAAGCAAGTGTCGCTAAAGCAGATAAAGGCGTTCCTATAAGTGTTAAAAATTGTGTTGTTAATCATTTGAAAACAATACAATTCCCACGCCCAAAAGGTGGGGCCGAAGTTGGTGTTCACGTACCACTTAATTTAAATTCAAGCGCTTACTAAATTCATCTCAAATCACTAACGCCCCTTGTTGTAAAATAAGGGGCATAATTTCAATAATTTAATGAATCCATTGTCATTATCACCAGTAAATGTTCAATCATTGTGTTGTGAATGCTACTATCTGATGGGAAAACATACCGAAAAAACACGAGGTTTCTAATGAAGATTGTTAAACTTTTATTAATGTTATTAACACTTTCTGTATTTGCTAATGATAAAGGCCTAGAGATTGCCAAAAAAATGGATCAGGCAAACAAAGGCTATATTGGTGATACATCAACGATGGAGCTTGTTTTAGTTGATTCAAGTGGTGTTGAAATTGTCCGCGAAATGCTTGGTGCTTCTGGCGAATTCAATGGTGTTGATAAGAGCTTAATGGAATTTAAAAAACCATTAGATGTTAAAGGAACGAAACTACTTACTTGGACTTGGAAAGATGAAAGAGATGATGACCAATGGTTATACCTTCCATCTTTAAAAAGAGTTAAGAAGATTAACTCTCGATCTAAAGGTAGCTCTTTCATGGGTTCTGAATTCTCATTTGAAGATATCGGTGGTCAAACAATTGAAAAGTACAATTACAAGTATCTTAAAGACGAAAAAGTTGGTGGTCAAAAGGTATGGGTTGTTGAAAGAGTGGCAAAGGCCAAAAGTTCTTATTCAAAAGTCGTACTTTACGTCTCTCAAAAGTACCTAGCTCCTGTTAAGTCGGAATACTATAACAAAAGAAATGAACATATTAAGACTTCTTCTATGGAAGATTTTAAATCTTACACTGTTGGTAAGAGAAAGATGTGGCGTGCAAATAAAATTGTTATGTTAAATCTGAACAACAAAAAACAGTCGATATTCAAATGGAAGAATAGAGTTATTGGTAAGGCCGTTAATGAAGGCGATCTTACTAAGAGGAAGTTAAAGTAAATTGAAAACGCTAATATACGGATTAATTACAGGTGCACTAACTCTATCAAGCTTACACACATTAGCTGATGGAAGAGGTGAAGTTTCGTTAAACTTTAGAGGCTATGTCGAAGATGCTACAACTCTTTTAGGAGAAGACCAGCCTAATGAATTGGCTTTCGTTAAAGTTGCCCTTGAAGACAGGGGTGATTGGAGTGGCTGGGAATATAATCTATCTCTAATTGGCCGTGCAGACGAAAAGTATCAAGATAATAGCTACGTTGATTTTAATGAGTTTAATATTGGACGTAGTTTTGGAAACTGGCAGGCTTCTGTTGGGCAGCATATGTTTATGTGGTCGCGACTTGAGGCATACCATGTTGTTGATGTCATCAACTCTCGTATTAATGATGGAAATATTGAGCGTTTTGAAAAGTTAGGTGAAACTTCTGTTGTATTAAGTCATTATACTAGTATTGGAACAATGAAGTTTATCTATATGCCTTATTTTAAGGAAGCATTCTATCCAGATTCTAAAATGCGAATCTTTGACGGGCTTAGTCCGCAAAAGCAAAATATTGTAAAAGGTAATACGATTACAAATTCCGATGAAGACAATCAATTTGATCAATTTGCTGTTTACTATGCTCATCAGTTTGGTGATTTAGATTTAACAGTATTCGCTATTGATCACATTGATCGTACAAGACCTATCTTTGCAGCAGCTTCTGTACCTGATCTTCTTGCTGGTAATATTAACGCTTACTATCTTGATGTCGTTGACTATGGTACTGCTGCTACTTACTTTTGGGGTGAGCAGACTTTTAAGTTTGAGTATCTCTACTCTGATTTTAACGTCGATGATTCGGTTTCTATTCTTGATTATACTGGTGGGCAAAGAGAAATCTTTAATTATCAATTAGCATCTATTGGCCATGAGTATACATATAATTACGATAACAATTGGAGTTCTGGTTTTTATACTGAATATCAACGTGTTCTAGGTGTAGGAAAAGATAAGAGAAGCCAAGCTCAAATTTTCCAGAATGATCTTTTCATTGGTCATCGTCTTGCTCTTAACGACGCATACTCTAATGAATTTATGTTGGGTCTTTATATCGATCTTGAAAGAGCAGGGGAGACACTTTACTACCTAAGCTATGAGCGCCGTCTAAATAATGCATGGAAGATGAAGTTGAACTTTCGTGGTGTAACTATTGGTGATGATGCAAAAGCTGACAATCGTGGACTCTATGTTCTTGATGGGGATGACGAGTTCGGAGTTACGTTAACAAGATTTTTCTAGTTTGAATAAAAAAAGGCTCCGAATGGAGCTTTTTTTATTCTACTCTTGTCCTAAAACAACGAATTTATACTGTTGAAACCCTGCCTCAGCAGCAGTGTGCATAAGCTTCTTAACATAATTATACTTAAGAGATTTATCGATTACTAAATTAACAATACCAGAGAATTTCTTAGCATTTGGAGTTGATTTAGCAATATTTTCAATCTCTGTTCTCTTCGCAACTAGCTCGTTATATAGAGGAAGAATAAGTCGTCCGCCTTGTGAGTAGAGTTGCCCTTTATATGTCTCTGTATTATGAACTTCTTTGTCATCAACCCAAATGATTTTAGGAGATACCTGAACCACAACACCTTGCTCATTAATTGACTTCGATACCGAGTTCGGAATAGTAATATCTTTTGGGATATTTAAGATCACGCCAGTAGTGTCATAACTTCTAATTAAGAAAACTAGCAGGATAACAAGAATATCAAGAAGGGAAGTGATATCAATATCAAATGGTTCCTTCTTTCTTCTGATTCCTCTATTTCTAATTGAACGATTTCTCATAATAAACCTGATTCTTTATTTCTACGATTGTGTATCGCCAAAAATAATATTGTTAAATAGCTCAAGAACTTTTACATCCTGACCATCTCTTTTTGTCCAAACCTCTGGATCTGTTTTCTTGATATCACGAACAGCATCCATAATCTTAATGAGCTCTTCATAAGAGATATTTGCATTTGGAATAAAGATAACTTCTTTCTCATCCACATATTGCTTCTTAAGATCAATTAACTTTTCTCTTAACTTAAATAGGTCGTATTCACCATCAGCTGTTTTTCCTGCTGAGAATATTCTCCTCTCATTTGGTCCAGAGTGAAGGCTGATATTACTCGCATTGATTTTAAGCGTAAGATCAAGTCTTTCTTTTTGTTGTTTTGGTGGAGTAGAGTTTGAGATAATTGGAACATCAGATCCAATTTCATAAATTCTAACGAAGTTTGCTGACATTAAAAGAAAGAAGATAAAGATGAAGACCGAATCTAAAATTGGAATTAGATTCAGTCTCTCAACTTTCTTATTCTTATATTTTCGACTCGGTTTTCTATACATAACTACTTACTTTCTTCTGTATTTAAAATATCCATTAACTTAACTGAATACTCATCAATCTCATTGATGATCTTCTCTGACTTAGAACTTAAGAATGCATGAATGATCATAATCGTGATGGCCACAAGTAGACCTAGGAAAGTCGTGTTCATCGCTTGTGAAATACCTTTTGCAAGTAGTTCTGCTTTTTGAGTTGGATCAGCAGCAGCAACGGCAGCAAATGAAGCGATTAGACCTTGGATCGTACCTAGTAGACCAAATAGTGTTGAGATATTTGCAATTAGTTGTAGGTAGTTAAGTCTTAGTTCTACTTTTGGAATAATTTCAAGAGCAGTTGCATCGATTGCATTTTGAATTTGCTCTGGCTTAGCAGAAGCTCTTTCGAGACCACTTCTTAAAACCTTAGGTAGAGCAGCACTTGATCCAGAACATACACGTGAAGCACCTTCAACATCATTTGCCATAATATAGCGACGAAGTTCATTCATAAATGAAGCTCCATCAACATCAAATTTAAAGCTTAACTTAAAGAATCTTTCTAATCCAATAGCTAGACCTACTGCCCAGATAAAGAGAATGATCCACATGAAGATCCCACCGTTTTGAAAAAAAGCAGCGATCGTGTTTACCGATGATACAGCTGTGCCTTCCATTTATAGCTCCTTAAAATTATGTACTAACTTAAGAATATTTTAACTCATATTCGCGTCAAGCACTTGATTTTAAAGACTTGGAATAAACTGCCGATTCTTATTCGTAATTCTTTAGTAATTTTGAGGGAAAACTTGTCGCTCAATTCCCTCTATGAACGTATGAATAATTTTAATATGCATTTCTTGAATACGATCAGAAAGATCAGCTTCAATAACGATAGGGAAGTCCACAAGCTCCTTCATCTTTCCACCTCCTTTTCCAAGAAGACCGACTACTTTCATCCCTTTTTCATGAGCTGATTTTACGGCCTCAAGACAATTTGGTGAATTACCTGAAGTTGAGATGGCAAGAAGGACATCTCCTTTGTGTCCATGGGCCTCAACATATTTTGAAAAGATATATTCAAAACCGTAGTCATTGGCCACACATGTGATATGAGAAGAATCTGCGATAGCAATAGCTGGCATTGCTGGGCGGTCTTTACGAAAGCGACCTGTTAGTTCTTCTGCGAAGTGCATAGCATCGCACATTGAACCACCATTTCCACAGCTAATAACACGCCCTCCATTTTTTATGGCCACAACCATTTCATTGATCGCTTTCTCCATAGTGGTGAAGTTTTCTTCGTTCGCGATAAATTTTGTTAGAGTTTCTTGTGCGTGATTAAATGCGTGGGAAATGTAATTAGACATAAATTCCTTCTCAAAAAAGAAAAGCCTCTATCGTAGAGGCTTTTATTACATAAGTTCTTCTAAAGACTTCTTAATTTCTTCTTTTGTTTGAACACCAACTAGAGTCTTAGTTGCTTGACCGTCTTTAAAGAAGATCATTGTTGGGATCCCTCTAATTCCGTATTGTTGAGCAAGCTCTCCGTTGTCATCAACGTTTACTTTTAAGATTGTTGCAGTTTCACCAATTTCTGATGCTACTTCGTCAAGTACTGGTCCAAGTGTTTTACAAGGTCCACACCATTCTGCCCAGAAATCAACTAGAACAGGCTTAGCGCTTTTTAGTACATCAGATTCAAAATTTGTTACGTCAGTTTTACCAACAGTACTCATATAATTATCCTCCAGAGCGTATGTGCTCTCTTTAGTCTCAGTATAAAGTTATATATTAAAATCCTATTTTTGGCTATTAATCAAAGTCTATTGACCGATAGACAAATTAACCATTTCTTTACTTAATATCCATTGTTTGGACTAGGTGCAAAAAATGCCTTGTTTTCTAATAAAATTCATAGGATAAGATAGTTGTATGGATAGAAAGTACCTCTTAAAATCGGCCATTAAAGTCGCTCGTTATTCACGCATCCTTGCTAAGGCAATTGACCTTTTTATTGTCGTCGTCTTATCACTATTTTTGTATCCGATTGGTATCCTTTTATCGATAGTCTATTTAACATTTGCTGATTCAATTCAAAATGGACAGTCAGTAGGGAAGAAATTTATTGGCTTTAGAGTTATCTCTTTAGTTGATGGAACGCCTTGCTCTCTAAAACAAAGTTTTATTAGAAATCTACCTTTTATTATTCCACTCGTTTTTGCCATCATTCCTGTGGCCGGTTGGTTTATGGCAGTTATCGTTGGTCTACCTATTGTTGGGATTGAATTATACCTTCTTTACAAGCTTGATTCTGGACATAGGCTAGGTGATGTTATGGCAGATACAACTGTCATGGCCAATGACGACACAATGCTTGCTATCAAAAAGCGCAAAACTAATTGGTTTGAAGATCAAGGCACGCAGGCTTAAGCAAAGACAGTATTGATAATTTCTTCTAAATTACTTTTATCAACTTCGTCAAAGCTTGCAAGTGAATCACTATCAACATCAAGAACTGCAATTAACTTTTCATTTTCGAAAACTGGTACAACTATTTCGGACTGACTCTTTGGGTCACAAGTAATGTGGTTTGCAATAGAGTGAACATCTTCAACAATTTGTGTTTCCAGTGTATGGGCGGCCGTTCCGCAAACACCTTTACCAAAAGGGATTCGAAGACAGCCAAGAGTTCCTTGATATGGACCGACAACAAGTTCTTTTTCTTTAACAGGGTCAACCATATAGAACCCGCACCAGTAATAATGAGGGAATGCTTGTTTTAAAACACAAGAAATGGTGGCCATTTTGGCAATAGTGCTGCTTTCTCCTTCACAAATAGCAAAGATATCTCTTTTTACTCTTTGATAAGTTTCAGTTTTTTGCGCATTGTCCATAACCAATTCTCCACATTAATCATTAACAGATTCAACATAATTGGCTAGATTTATAGCATAAATTGGAGATTATATGTCAAAGAAAAGATTAATCGTCGTCGACGTCAGTAACTTTATATTCCGTGCATTTTTTGCAATTCGCTCAATGAACGCCCCAGACGGTACACCTGTAAACGCAACATATGGTGTACTTTCAATGTTATTAAAAATTATGGCAAATTATAGGCCAACACATATGCTTCTTGCTCGTGATACATCGGGCGGATCTTTTAGAAATGAACTTTACGATCAGTACAAGGCCAATCGTTCAGAACCACCTGAAGAACTTGTTCCACAATTTGCTCTTATTAAAGAACTTATCGATAAGATGGGGCTTTTAAATGTTGCGAATGAAACATATGAAGCCGACGACATTATCGGCTCAACTGTTGTTCAATGGAAAAATGACTTTGATGAAATCTTAATTGCTTCAGGTGATAAGGACCTTATGCAATTTGTCGGCGACAATATCAAGATGCTCGATACGATGAAAGACGTTATCTACGATGAGAAGGGTGTCTTTGAAAAGATGGGCGTTCGTCCAGATCAAATCGTTGATTACTTATCAATGGTTGGAGATACATCGGATAATATTCCTGGAATGCGTGGGATTGGTGCAAAGGGAGCAGCAAAACTACTTGCAGAGCACGGAACACTTGAGAAGTGTTTTGAAGTGTCAGATACGTTTAAAGGTAAAAAATTAATTACAGCTTTTACTGAGCACGTTGAAGATGCAAAGCTTTCAAAAGAGTTAATTAAAATCGTTACTGATATAGATTTAGAATGTAAATCAGAAGATTCTGAAGTTAAATTTTATCCATCAGAAGAACTTCTAACTTTCCTAAAAGATCTTGGTATGAATTCAATGATCAAGAGAATGGAAGACCTTAAGTATCAACTTTCAATTGCTGATGGCGAGGAAGGGGAAGAAGAAATCGCATCTCCTTTCGAACATAAAGTGGTTACTCTTGATGAGTTAAAAGTACTTATAAAGGATCAAACTGCACTTGCTGTACAAACAGAATTTGATAGCGATGATATTCATGCACGAAACTTAATCGCAATAAGTGTTTCTTTCGATGATAACAACTCATATTTCTTAGAAGTAAATGAAGCTAATGAAAAAGAAGTTATCGAACTCATTTGGGGTGATGATAAAAGAGAAGTTTATAGCGAACATTCAAAGAGAGATTATTCACATATTCTACGTCGCGGCCTAGTGTTTAAGGCCCACAACTTTGATATTACTCAGGCTCACTATAACGTAAGTCCTAGTATGAGACATAATATTGAAGTGATCGCTTCAAATGTAAACGTTAAAGTATCTGAGCTAGATAAGAAAACGCCATTTATTACTTCACTTGAAAATAATGAAGCTAAGGCTTCTTATACAGGACTTCGCTCAATTGCTATTTTTAGATTAGCTTCTCAGTTAAAAGAAGAGCTTAAAGAAAAAGAATTAGTAAGCGTTTACGAAGATATTGATAATAAACTTATCCCAATCTTAGCTGAAATGGAATTTGAGGGCGTGCACTTAAATAAAGAATATCTTTATGAAATGGCCGAAGAACTTCAAGTGTCATTAGAGAAGATTCAAAAGAAAGTTGATTCTTATTCAATGAATGACACAATCAATTTAAATTCACCAAAACAAGTTGGAGAGTTTTTATTTAATGAATTATCGTTTCCTGTTGTTAAGAAAACAAAGACAGGATATTCAACAGACTCTTCAGTACTAGAAGAACTTGATGCTAAAAATATCAATGAAGTCCCTGGACTTATCCTTCAGTATCGTGAGTTAGGAAAAATTCTTTCTACATATGTGAAGGCCCTTCCTGAAATTGTTAATAAGAAAACTGGAAAAGTTCACACTAGCTTTAACCAGCACGTTGCTCAAACGGGACGTCTTTCAAGTGTGAATCCAAACCTACAAAATATTCCAATTCGTTCAGAAACGGGACGTCTTGTTAGAAAGGCATTCATTGCTACACCTGGTAATTTACTACTTGCAGCCGACTATTCTCAAGTAGAACTTAGAATTCTTGCTCACTATAGTGAAGATCCAACAATGATTAAGGCCTTTAACGAAGACAAGGATATTCACGCGCAAACAGCAAGTGAAATTAACGGCGTTGCACTTTCTGATGTAACAAGTGATGAACGCTCAAAAGCTAAGGCCGTTAACTTTGGTCTAATGTATGGGCAGTCTTCATTTGGTTTAGCGTCGGCCCTCAAGATTTCTAGAAAGGATGCAAAAGCATATATTGAAAAATATTTTGAAAGATTCTCAAAAATTAAAGGCTTCTTAGATGGCCTAAAAGAAGACGCAGAGAAAACTGGTTATTCAATCACAATGTATGGCAGAAAGAGATTCCTTCCTGATATTCATTCTAATAATCGTACGATAAAAGCAAATGCTGAGAGAATGGCGATTAACTCACCAATTCAAGGGACAGCTGCTGATATCATTAAATGTGCAATGATTAATATCGATGCGGAAATGAAAAAACGTGGCCTAAAGTCAAAGATGATTCTCCAGGTACACGATGAGCTTATTTTTGACGTACTTGAATCTGAGCTTGAAGAGATGAAGACACTCGTAAAAGAAGGGATGGAGAATGTTGTAGAACTTAAGGTTCCACTAAAAGTTGACCCAGCCTTTGGCGTAAACTGGTACGATCTAAAGTAAGTTAAAATAATTGCGCAGTATATATTTCCTCTCCACAGTAGATAAGCTCTGGGGAGGAAAATGTATCTGCATATCCTCTTTTAAAAAATATAATGGCATCATGCTTATTCGGGCATAAATCTTTGTAAAGTAATTTTTTGATTTCAGTAGAACGACTTGAGACTAGATCGTAGGGAGAGTTGTAGTCGATAGTAATATATTCTTCTGTATAAAGATAAGTAATAAATTCATCGAGAGGTAATTTCTTATCTGCATGAAGATAAGTTGTTATATTGTTAAAAATAAATGTAGAATTCACGGAGTCTGAAAAACACTCATCGCAAATCTCTTCTCGAAGAATATCAGAGTTTTGGCCATCTAGACATCCGATAGAATCACATTCTAAGTGTAACTCCTTTATAAAATCCGAAGTCCATACAATGTTAATGTTTAAGGCATAAGTACTTAGGGTTGATACTAGAATTGATAATATTAATATTATTTTTCGCATGATGAAAATAACCTCGCAAAATTTTGCTCAACCCTAACGGTTAATTCATTTTTACATTCTCTAACTTTAAACTTGTAACCATTAACGACACGCTTTGAAGCAGTAATTGTGAAATTTTGGTCTAATACTTTTTCAACTGCCATTTTTTCATCCTGGTTACTTAAGCAATGATTACCATTTAGTAGACTTGATCGGCAGCTCTTAGGTATCTCACCAAAACGTTGATATGTAGTCTTTAGCTTATCTAAATCAAGCTCCCATCTACGAGGGATATTATCAAAGTCGGTCAGACCCTTGTATAAACTATATATTGCTCTTGCAACATAGAAGAAAGGGCCAAGCTTTGAATTAAAATAAGTTAGTGTATTTGATATCCCTTCAAAATTGATTCGACAAGCAGCACATGCAGCTCGACGACTAGGATCTTTTGAAGAAATATCTGAACCACTGTTGGCGATAATATCTCCGCCACTTCGATCAAAACAGGTGCCTACAGATATTCCTCTGAAATGATATAGGTTAGTAGGACTCTTTGTACTACCTGTAATTGATATTGCACAAGGGACTCCGATAAGTGGGCCAAACTCAGTTATTAGTTCAACATTAACTTTTGTTTTTTCATAATCTTTATTAAATTCAATTTGCCCGTCTTTGATCATTTTATTAAATGAGGTTACATATCCTGGCGTTAAACTTACTCGCGTATACAGAACACCTGGAGTAAACCAACTCATAAGACCTTGGCCAATATCTGAAACAAATTGAGTCATAACTTGTTTCGTTTTAAAATATGGATCATATACCTTACACGAAACTCGATCAGCATAAGGGTTAAATAAATCTGCAGAAGCTTGAGAGAATTTTGCTTTCCAGAACAGATCTCCATAGTAACTAGCACGAGAAGTTTCAATAATATTGATAATTGATTTTCTTAAACAATGACTTATTGATCGACAGATAATATCGCCATTTTCATAAGTAATAAAATCTTGTGAAAGAGCATCACTTTCATAGTGCTTTTCAGGGAATGTCTCAAAAGTTTTTGCTGCACGTGTCTTGTCGATATACCACTGGTGAAAACCTTCATATTCTATATCAAATTCATTATTCCAAATATTTTTTTGATCAAGACTTTTGCAAAAGGCACGTGTTTCATCCATAAGGGACTTGTAATAATCGATAACTTCATCATAAGGTTTTTTTGAAAAGATAAGATCGAGATTGTCGATAAGATCTGTACCTTTAAGGCCTTCAATATGCTTCTTTGTGAAACTAAAGACATCATCTGAAATGACTGAGGCTTCTGCGCATAAGTAGTAAAGATCATTCTTGATCGTATTTCCATCGAGGTTACGAAAGTAAAATGCAAGTTGGTCTTGAACTTCTTCGGCCCTTAAACGATTCCTTACTAATGTGAAGAAAGTTAATGAGTCAATTAGTTTGTTTTTTACATAGTTCTTAGTTTGAGTTTGATTTTTAAATATATGCTCGATCCATTTGTCAGCATCGTCATATGATCCAATATCGAGAATATCTTTATTAACGCTAGCAAAAGGATCTTTGAGAAGATCGTTTTGTACTCCCTCTGAAATCGGGGCGAGGATATCGAGTTCAAGTGCATCTTTTTCAAAATTCTTACGAGAAAATTCTCTAAATGAGTTTTCTGCGAGTCTCTTATTATTACAAGCGGGAATCATATCACTCTTACATCCACTCGGTGAGAAGAGGATATAGTCTTGTGTATTTGAATTTCTGATGATTTGTTCGTATTTAGAATTCTCAACTTTCAAGTTCTTCATTGCCCATGCAAAATAGAGCTTCATTGAATTCCAGTAGTCAAAGCCAATATCTTTTTCCCAATATTTTTCTTTGATTCCTTTTATATCAAATTGATAGCCAGATACTTGAAGATTATCAATTTGATCGATATCCTCAAGGCGACAATCAGTTACCCTTTCGTCTATGTCTAGCAGCTCTTGTGCGATTCGATTTAAGTCTTGAACCGAGGGTTTTTGACCAAAGAGATTCGCCTGTAGAGGACCGAATTTCTTTATTCTAATACACTTAAAAGTTTCATCATCATTGATATATTTTTTCTGAATATAGTTATTATCTTCAAAACTGTCATAGAGACGATGTTTTAACTTATGCGAGTTTGTCCATAGTACGTCCATATAATTATTAAGTTTCGGACACTCTAGTTTTCCATAGCACTCTTTCAATATTCGTTGATACTTAACTGGGATGTTATTTTCACTATCTAAGTAGGGGAGTAGAGGGAGTTCTTGATGAATAAGTTTTTGATGGATTTCATAGATAAGTCGAGTGACTTTATTTCGATAGTCTCTAATAAGCTCTTTTACAACTACCGTCTTATCCTGTCCCGTTCGATTTGCAAGTCGATAAGCAGCTTTTGCAGGAATAGTATTATTTAAAAAGATAAATATTGAAGTTGTTGGTTTTTTTGAATCAATTGCACAAGAGGCACGGTTGTTTAAGTCTATTGTTGTTAACGGTGTGATTAAATTATTTAATTCTTGATGTTGCCAATCATGCCATTTGATTTTTGCATGGGCCGTAAACGTAATTAAAAATAGAAATAAAAAACCTCTCATCATAGAGAGGTTTTATAATTTTGAATTAATCTTAACAATTAAAGAAAAGCTTAAGTTTTTTAGCTTCCGCTATTTCCATTACAGTTGCTTGATTTACCAATGATTGTTGTATAGAAAAGAATCATTGCTTCATCAGCAGGAGTGAAGCCACGGCGTGTATTACCATCTGTGTCAAGTAGGCCATACATATAACGGTTAATAGCAATATAAACAGACTTAGGTACTTTAATACGTTGAGTACACTTACCGTTGTAGTATCTAACATTAACTCCCCAGTATTCTCCGTTAATTTGTCCACCGTATCCTCCAGTGTAGATATTAACTCCACTTCCAGCTTGTTGATTCATGCCTTCGCCAATATTGAATCCAACTTCAAAACCAGCAAATTTGTTTTCAGTAGAAAAAAGAGTACATTCTCCTTTTCGACACGAAACTTTAATGTCTTGTTCTATTCTTAGTAGGATTTCTTCATTTGAAAATTTCTCAAATTCAAATTGGTCCTCTCCACTCCCAAACATATCGTCAACATCATTTGCGAAAGTCGTGCTTGTAAACATTAATAATAAAATCATCAGTAATTTTCTCATTGTTTCCCCTTTGCTAAATATAGCGACTAAAAATCAATATCCCCAAAATCATCATCACTGTCATCGTCCGTTGGGTCCTTCCCTGGAGGAGTACAAGTAAAATATGGTGCTTTGTATTCGTTTGTTGTCTTGTTATCTTGAACATTACTTATTTTTTGGTATTCAAGGACTTCTGAAAGCAGCTCTCCAGTCTTTTCATCTTTCGTTATCTTGAATTTTAATTTCAGTCTTAGCTTGTGATCTTTCATTAAGACACATGATCCCTCGATACAGTAGTCTGAAAAGTATGGTGGCCAAACTGGGTCGTCGAATACACGGCTAATTGAATTAACAGTATTCATTACACCTAAGTGGCTATTCCCAGTAAATTTAATCGTATCAAATACTGGATAAGTCGGTAGTGTCTTTAAAACTTCAACTTTTGCAAATGGTGAAATTTCACCAATTGTTCGTCCTTCTCTATTAATAGAAGGTATTGTTGTCGGTCTCAAAGTTAGGCGTGATTTAATACGGCCCTTGAACATCATAAAATTATATTCTTGATCATCGAGGATTACTTCTAGTTCATAATTCTTTCCAATCTCAAAATAATTAGAAGTAATTTGCGTACCAATTCCGTTTATTAGGCCTGTCCAGTTTGCTGGTGCGATACCTCCATCAAACCAAGAAGTTACATAGTGTTTTTTACCATTGCCAGCTAGCTGAGTAAGAACAAATTCTGCGGCTACTGGTTGCGTATAATTACAAGGTGCCGTACATAGCTTCCCTGGTTCGCACTTTTTCTCACATGTATTTCTTACAAATAACGGTACTCCGAAGTAGGCACTGTTTTTAGCATCTGCTGAAGTTGTTAAGTATAGTTGTCCCAGTTGAATATCGTTTACAGGCCACTTTGTTGGAAACTTTGGCTCTTCCGGTGTAACTGTTTTATTTACCGTTAATAATCCTTCTGGTGATTGGTTTACTCTTAATTTAAAGTCATTAATATATTTTAGTTCAGTTGATCGTCCTGTTGCATCTCCTGAAACATAGACACCAATTGAAGCTAATATATCTTGAAGCTCAAATTCATTTTCTGTGTAAAAATCTTTTGTTAAACAAGCTTCGTTAATAATAGGTTTAATAATATAGGCAGAGTCAGTTTTTGGTTTGAAGAAACAGTAGTAACCTTGAAACCTAGCTGAGTTTTCATCAATTCTTGTTACTTTACAACCTGATTGTGATTTTGGGAAATCGATACCTGTTGCTGATACGTCATTCACTTCAAACTCTAAACAGCGATTCATAATTCGACGACGACCTAATAATCGTTGTTCTCTTTCATCTTTGGTTGTTCCATATGTATTTTCAAGATTTTCAATTCGGCAAAAATCTTTTGAACCATATGTAACACTATCGTTAATACTGTATGTTAGAAATTTATCTGTTAGAACGTAATTTTCTATACCAACTGTAATCATTGTATAGTGATTGTTTGTTGCCGCCGTCATACAGTTGGAAGCTAGTATGTTTGGCATATCATCTTTTTTTACCCCAGCCTCATCATAGATATACAGACCTTTACTGAGTGGAGAAATCGAAATGTTAATATTCTTTGGTGCCGATGCAATTAAGCAGGCAAGAGTATTAAATGTTAAAAATAATAGTATTAAGCCCCTGTAAATCATTTTTCCCCCGCACATCTCTTCACTTAGTAAAGGCAGGGTGGAAAACCACCCTGCAGTATTTAAAAATTGAGATTAGTATCCGTAGTCGTGATCGTGACCTTGGATGTTAGTGATAGCTGTATCAGTACAGATGTTTGCAGCTTGCATTTTCCATCTTCTGAATTTATCAACTGTTTTGTTTGCATATCTTGCATTCTCTTCGAATTCGTAACGAACAACACAACCTCTTAGGTCAGCTGCTGCATAACGCTTGAAGAATTCAACAACAGAGTTTGAAGATAGGTCGATTTGAGCAGAAGGGTTTCCTGATCCACCGTAAACTTGAACGAAGTCACCATCTTTGTCTTTACAGAAAATTCCTGATTTAACAGCAAGTTGAGCTGCTGATTGGTAACTTTCTTCTGACCAGATAACGTCATCTTCGTTTAGATCCCAGTCACCGTTAGTGTTAGAACCTGCGATGTCTGTTACTGTAACTTTTCTTTCGAATTTGTACAGTGGGTTGTCGATGCTACCAAATGACTCTGGCATACCTACTACATAGTCATCTCTGATTTCTTCAGGTACGATGAAATCAAATCTGTCTTCTGAAGACTCTGCTAGGTAGTCTGGTCTTTGACCGTAGTCAATTTGTGTTGCACGGAAACAGATATCAACAAAGTACTTCGCACCATACATTTCTGAACCTAGGTTGAATGATAGTTCTTTAAGTCTCTTGTTGAATTGCTCGTTGTAAGAAAGTAGGCTGTGGTAGTCATACTCACCAGCTGTTTTCTCAAGCGAGAAGCTGTGGTGAGAACGATCTCCGTGATCAGTCCATTTTGTGATTTTACCACGTACTGTATCTAGAGTATTTTCATTTCTTCCATCTAGATCACCAGCACATACGCAATCACAATTTGTTCCATCTGGTCCACAGTCTTGGCCACCGCCATTTGAGCCACCGTAACCGCCGTTACCACCTTCAGCGATAAGTCCTTCTAGGAAAGGATAACCACCATGGCCACCTCTTGATCCTGGATCACATGATCTTAAAGTTTTTGGGTTGTAGCAGAAAACACCTCTGTGCTTTTTGTGCTTTAAACCAGCGTTACATGGATAGATTGATGCTCCCGAAGAATAAACATCAAAGTCGAATTGAACTCTCGCCGCTTGCGTCGAGAAGGCTCCCATAAAAAGAGCCGAAGCTAGTAGTAATTTTTTCATTACCCTCTCCTTTTTAGTTAGGTTGTTAGACAAAAAATATTGATGACAAATTTGTAACAACCGATTTTTTGAAAGTCGAGAGGGGTCAAGGGTGGAAGGCCTGAATTTGTACTTAATTAACCGGCTTTTAAGAAAAGGTTAACTGATTTAATCATTTTCTTTCGATTCTGTGATTTGATAACCGAATTGTTTTACAATATCTTTCGGCGTAAGAATTCCAATGATTCTTTTTTCGTCAAGTCTCGAAACGACCGGTAGACGGGAGATTTGGAACCTTTTTAATCTGTGAAGAGCGATGTATAAACTTTGATCTGGATAGATTTTTATAATTTTTTTCTCGCAACAATGTTCTATTTTTACGTCACCATTTCCTTTTGCAAGTTGTACTCTTAGCTCTGATGTTGACATCATTCCAAGCAGTCTTCCATTTTTTAAAACGGGAAAACCTTGAAGATCAGGATTGTATTTTTGAATGTCTTTTAGTGTTTCATTTACTGTTAAAGTCGCACCGTAAGTTACAATATCTTTTATCATTGCATCTTCAACATGAAGTTGATCAAGTACTTCGAGGTCGTCACGTGTAGGTAAGTGAATACCATCTTGTGCAGAGATTTGTTCGTAGATTGATTCGTTTTCTGTTGGTTTTGAAGAGAGCATATAAGCAATAATATTTGCAATCATTAATGGCAGGATAATATTGTAGTCTCTTGTTAATTCAAACACGATTAAGATAGAAGTAAACGGAGCGCGAATAACTGTAACAAAGAAAGCTCCCATTCCTACTAGCGCATATGCACCCGTGTTCGTTGTAATCTCTGGAAAGAAAACACTTGCTAGTGAACCAATTAAACTTCCTAATGTTGCTCCCATTAAAAGTGTTGGCATGAAAAGACCACCTGAAATTCCTGCCGAATAACAAAGGGAAGTCGCAAGAAACTTCAAACAAAACATTAGAAATAAAACTTTTGGATCGAGTATTAGTGAAAGCAATGTGTCTTCTAAAGTTCCATGTCCACTTCCAATGACACTTGAATGTACCTGAGTCATTAGTGCAATAATGAGAAAAACAATCATCATATAAGTAAGCTTATGACTCTTCATATGTTTTCGATTGAATTCTCTAAATGCTAAAACCGACTTCATCCAAAGAGGGCCAATAAAAGCACAGCTAATTCCAATTAATAAATAGAAAAGTAGTTCACGATGGTCGTGCATCTTATAGTAAAGCTGCTCAAACATATGATGTTGGCCAGTTAGCATCTGTCCAGTGATTGAGGCTACAACTGAAGAAATAACAATTGAACCAAGAACTTTTGCGTTGAGGTCACCAACAACTTCTTCTAATGTAAAAACCACTGCTGATATCGGAGTTGCAAATGCTGCTGCAATACCACCAGCTGCACCAACTGCAACAAGGGCCTTCACTCTCTTTTTAGAGATATGAAATGAGTAGCCAAGCCATGAGGCAACACCTGAGGCGATAGTAACTGTTGGACCTTCTCTTCCTAGAGAGACACCAGAGCCTAGAGCAAGCAGAGTTGTTACTGCTTTTGCAAATGTATCTTTTAAACTGATTCTTCCGTGATCAACGACTAAGGCCGCACGAACTTTTGGGATTCCCGAACCTTCAGAGAATGGAAATCTACGAGTCGTTAGCCAACCAGAAATAAAAAGGGCGATTCCACCAAGAATTACGGATTGCCATGTAAATGTAGTATCTGTTTTGAGGATATGTTGAATCCAGTGAACACCTTTTTGAAGACCAACGGCGATAAGAGCTGATGAAACACCTGTAATGAGCGTAAGGACAAAAAATGTTCTCTCTTCTGCAGTCTCATTTTGCAGGAATTTACCTAAAAGTTTTTCATTAAACTTTAGTTTCATATGCTGTTTATCGGAGCGACTCCTTATAAAGATAAGTTAACTGACTAATTTTTCGCAATATCTCACAATTTTAACCTTACGGGAAGAGAAATTTTGCTTTGCGCCAATATAAATGTGAAAAAATATGATTTTTTCTAAGTGGCAGACCTTGACATGTATCCGTTCACTCCCAATTTATGTATAAACATACGTGAAATAAATAAAAAATGTATTTAACTGGAGGATTTATGCAAGTTAAACCATTACAAGATAGAGTTCTAATCAAAAGAATTGAAAACGAAACAAAGACAGCTGGTGGTATCTACATTCCAGATAACAACTCAGAAAAACCAAGTGAAGGTGAAGTTATTGCTGTTGGGCCAGGATACCGTCTAGACAATGGTTCTGTTGCAGAACTTGCTGTTAAAGAAGGTGATAAGGTTCTTTTTGGAAAATACGCTGGAAGTGAAGTAAAGCTTGATGGTGTTGAGTATCTAATCATGAAAGAATCAGATATTTTAGGAATTTTAGTTTAATCAAATTGATTAATATACAGGAGATAAAAAGATGGCAAAAGAATTAAAGTATTCAGAAGAAGCTAGAGGACTAATCCTTGAAGGTGTTAATCAACTTGCAAATGCAGTTAGAGTAACTCTTGGACCAAAGGGGAGAAACGTAGTAATCCAAAAATCATTTGGTGCTCCACACATCACAAAAGATGGTGTTTCTGTTGCAAAAGAAATCGAATTAGAAAATAACTTTCAAAATATGGGCGCTCAAATGGTTAAAGAAGTTGCTCAAAAGACTAACGAAGACGCAGGTGATGGTACAACTACTGCAACTGTTCTTGCTCAAGCAATCTATACGGAAGGTGCTAAGCTTGTAACTGCTGGTCACAATCCAATGGATCTTAAAAGAGGAATCGATACTGCTGTTGAGAAAATCGTTTCTGAATTAAGAGCTGTTGCAAAAGAAATCAAGACTAACGAAGAAATTGAACAAGTTGGTACAATCTCAGCTAACAATGACAATGAAATCGGAAAACTTCTAGCGGAAGCGATGGATAAAGTTGGTAAAGATGGTGTTATTACTATTGAAGAGTCAAAAACAGCTGAAACAACATTAGATGTTGTAGAAGGTATGCAATTTGACCGCGGTTACCTATCTCCATACTTTGTAACTAACTCAGAGAAAATGGAAGTTTCTTTTGATAATGCAAATATCCTAATCACTGATAAGAAAGTTTCTAACATGAAGGAACTTCTTCCAATCCTTGAAAAAGCTGTTCAGACTTCAAGACCACTTTTAATCATCGCTGAAGATGTTGAAGGTGAGGCAATTACAACTCTTGTTGTTAATAAGCTAAGAGGAACTCTGAATGTTGCAGCTGTAAAAGCTCCAGGATTCGGTGATAGAAGAAAAGAAATGCTTAAAGATATCGCAGCACTTACTGGTGGTACTGTAATTTCTGAAGAACTAGGAATGAGCCTTGAGACAGCTGCTCTTGAGCACTTAGGTTCGGCTAAGAAAATTTCAATTGATAAAGAAAATACAACTATCGTAGATGGTGCTGGTGATGTAGCTGCTGTTGAAGCACGTGTTAACCAAATTAAAGCACAAATTGCAGAAACAACTTCTGACTATGACAGAGAGAAACTACAAGAAAGACTTGCTAAGCTTTCTGGTGGTGTTGCAGTTGTTAACGTTGGTGCTCCAACTGAAACTGAAATGAAAGAAAAGAAAGACCGTGTTGAAGATGCACTAAACGCAACAAGAGCTGCTGTTGAAGAAGGTATTGTTGTTGGTGGTGGTTCTGCTCTTGTTAAAGCTGCTCAAGTTCTTGCAGATCTTAAAGCAAATAGAGAAGAAGAAATGCACGGAATTAAAATCGTTCAAAGAGCTGTTGAAGCTCCTCTTAGACAAATTGCTACAAACGCAGGACTTGAAGGTTCTGTTGTTGTTAACGAAGTTAAGAAGAACGAAGATGCAAAATATGGTTTCAACGCTCGTGATGAGAGATATGAAGACCTAATCGCTGCTGGTATTATTGATCCAGTTAAGGTTACTCGCTCAGCACTTCAAAATGCTGCTTCAGTTGCAGGACTTATGCTTACAACTGAAACAATGATTGCTGATATTCCTAAGGAAGACGGTCCAGCGATGCCTCCAATGGGTGGAATGGGCGGAATGCCTGGTATGATGTAACCCGCAGCATCTTAGCGAAGCTAAGATTTGATGCGGGGTAGGCGCCCATCTTTTGGAATGCCTATCTCATCAAGAGGTGAGCATTTATGCTCACCGGTTTGCCCCAGCGCGAGGGGACTCACTTAAGTAAAAATAAGCCTGCTTTTATGCAGGCTTTTTTTTATATTACTACTTGCTTCTTTGAGAGTGACTAGTTAAAAGCCAACTCTTCAAGGCGCCTATTTTCAAACCCATCCTATTTAAGGACTCTAGTTTTCAATGCTTTACACCGCTTATCTTAAGCAAATAAAGAATTTTCATTGGATTCCGATATAATATTTATTACGAAAGAGTTCACTTTAAGGGGAAAGTTCATGGAGTATTCAAGTATAAAAGCACTTGTTGTTGATGATCTCGATTATATTAGAAAATCAGTTAAAAGTATTTTGAATGATATTGGAGTAGAGAATATTAATGAAGCTGTTGATGGTATTTCGGCACTTCGAAAAGTAATCGAAGCCCATGAAAGTGGCTCTCCCTATCAAATAGTTTTTTGTGATGTGCATATGCCAAACTGTGATGGACTTGATTTTCTCTTTCAACTTAGAGCTGATGAAAGGATGGCCGACTTGCCTGTCGTTATGGTTAGTTCTGAAAATTCTATTGCAATCATTAGAAGAACAATTGAATTAGGTGCAAATAATTACTTACTCAAACCTTTTTCCGCAACAGTATTAGAAGATAAAATGAAATCTGTTTTAAATATAGAAGCGGCCGTTTAGGCCGCTATGATTTATTCTTACTGATCTTGTTTTCTTAATTCGTAACTGATGTCACTAAAGTTGCGATTCACACAACTTACGAAAGAGTAGCTAACGCCTCTTCCAATATTCATACAGTGGCTCAGAAACATTCCTAATTCACTTTCAATTCTTCTGAAATTATTGTTTACACAACTTTCAAATGAGAAGCTTAAGTCATCACCAAAGTTGCTGCAATATTGTAAGAATAGATTTGGTACTTCGAATTCTGCTCGTCTAAAGTTTGAATTAATACAACTTGTGAATGAATAGCTTACTTTGTCTCCAAAATTAGAACAGTGTGATGGAAAATATGCTTCTTGTTCACTTGATGCACTAACATTTAGAATAGTAAAAAATAAAAATACAATCGTAACTAAAGCTGATTTCATAATTCCTCCCTAAGTTTTATGAATAATATTATTTTATGCAGCTTTTTAAAGGATGTGCAACCAAAGTGTCTAACGCAATTAGCCTTATACTTTTTAGGGACAACTCGTTATAATTTTTTAAGTTAATAAAGTGAGGAAATATGTTTAATAAAGCACAAGAAGTTGAGGAGCAGAAACCTGCTTTTCTTTCAGGTCAATGGTTTAAAGATGAAGCGCTATCATGGATTAAAATTATTTTAATCGTATTTGGTTTCAGATCTACTTTTGTTGACCACTACCACATTCCAACAGGATCACTACTTCCGACAAATGCTATCGGTGATTCAATTGTTGTTAATAAGATGTCTTACGGGTTTAAAGTTCCATTTACGGAGTTCTTTAATCCTATTTATATCGGTGGGCAATCGCTCCCTGAACGTGGTGATATTGTTGTTTTCGAATATCCAATTAATCCTTCTATCCTTTTTGTTAAAAGAACAATTGGCTTACCTGGGGATACGATTGAAGTATATGAAAATGAATTATTTATTAACGGTAAGAAAGTTGAAAAGACTGCGATCGAAGGTGAAAAAGATCAAGAGCTAAGAGGTCTTTACGATAAAGAGCCTTCTCTTAATCCTGAAGATATGAAGTTCTATTATCAACAAATTGGCGAGAAGAAGTTTACGGTTGGTGAAAACCCAACATTCTTTAGGCATCTAAATCAAGAAAAGGTTACTGTTCCAGATGGACACGTATTCGTCATGGGTGATAACAGAGATTATTCAAGTGACTCACGTGTTTGGGGATTTGTTCCTGTAAAGAATATTCGCGGTAAGGCATTCATGGTTTGGATGTCGCTAGTGTACCCTTGGTCAGATAAACCTTTCCACTTTAGACCAAGTCGAATCGGTACATCTCTTTAAATTTTCCTGACAATAAATTTGCTATGGGGCCACAAAGGAAAGTACTCTGGTACTAGTTCCTTTTTGGTCCTATGTTAAGTGCTTGTTTTTGTAGGACCATTGATTTCTCTATAGTGCGGCCTGTGGGGCATTTTGCACACTTCAATTGTAAAGTTTTTGTAAGTTATTGAATCTATTATTTGTCAATTTTGGCACGCTACCTGCTTATATATAAGTATCCAGAGGCCAGGGGGCCTCCCCAAGATTAGGACGATTTTGGGAATTAGCAATAGGACGTTGCTATGGAAACTGAGAGTTACACTTATGAATGTAAGGTCGCTTTCAGGAAAAATGGGCCTAGAGGAAAGGGCAACAGAATTGTAAAAAGCACGAAGCTTAATCAAACCACCTCTAGGCCCCTTTTAAAAGTTGTTGTTTATTTAGAGTGTCCACGGAAGGACACGAAGAAAACATGGAAGTTATAGATAAGCTTTGGAGACATCCCTCTCTCCCTATGATTTGACCCAAAGCTTATAGAGGCCGAGAGTAACGTGTGTGGTTTTAAGAAAGGAGTGCTCTCGGCCTTTCTACGTTTTAGGGCAATTTTTTCCACAATCTTATTCATCTTTAATTAACGTTTGCAATGAACCGATGGGCTCATTGTGAGAAAGTCAAACTATGTCATCTATTTACAATTTGAACGAGCCTTAGGAGAAGAGTTTCTTTATATGTCTCGTGTGTTTTCAGAATTTGGAATGAAACTAGTTCCAATGAAACTTGATGACTTTAAGTCGATTAGAATGAAGGAGCATCAATTTGTTATTTGTTGTATCCGAGATATTCGTGCACTTTTTAATTATAATAAATTATTAAAGAGATATATGAACTTCATGCTTAGACAGGGAAGTATCACACTATTTGAGTATAGTTCATTTGCTATAACTCATGATGATGCCATCTTAAAAACAAAAAAAGTTTTTCAAGAAAGACTACCTGTTAGTATGTTTCGTATGGCCGATCGTGCGGGACAAGAAATGTTCAGCAAACTTGTGACAAATTCTTCTCGCTGGCCAGGTGGAAGAAGAGCAAAGTTACCTGAGTATTAAAAGGGATTGAGAGAGAATGAGAGTTTCAAAGGAAGTAAGTCGCTTACTTATTATTCTTAGACAAGATGCTGCTAGACTTGCAGATAAAATCATTCACCGCGAAAGAGAGTATTTGCAAATCTTATCGATGAAGCGAACACGCGAACACTTCAATGCCATTTTTAGATCTAATTTTAAAACGATAACAGTTGCGCAGTTAATGCTTTTATCTGAAGAGCTGATTATCAATCTTGAAGATTTCTATAATACCGTGGATGACCTCCATTGGTACCTCGCGCATACAGAAGATATGCCCGCAACTATTGAAGATAAAGTCCATGCTATGGTAAAAATGGTGAAAAACAAGTATGAACAACTAAATCTTTATTTAAATGCGGAGCTTGAGACTCATGAAGAAAGCGCAATTGCTTAAATTCATTATTTTACTATCTTGTTTATTTCAAGACACCTTTGCACGCCAAAGCATATCTGGTTCTCGTTATGAGTTACTAACAGGTCAAAGAGTTCAAGATAAAGCCTCAAATATCTGGGATAAGAAGTTTGCTCAGCACGACTATATTTATGGGAAGTCTCCTGCAAATTTTTTAGCAAAAAATTATCAGCATATACCTCGAGGAGCTACTGTTCTAGATATTGGGATGGGTGAAGGAAGAAATGCGGTCTTTCTTGCTACAAAGGGATATAAAGTAACAGGTGTTGATATCAGCTCAGTGGCAATTGATAAATCACTAAGGCTTGCAAGACAAGCTGGTGTTCGTATCAAGACTATTCATAAATCTGTTGATGATTTAAAAATCGCCGCAGGATCTTTAGATGCGATAATTTGCTTCTATTATGTTGACCGTGAAGTATCTAATAAACTTAAAAAGTGGCTAAAGCCTGGTGGGGTTATTATTTATGAAGGGTATACAACTGCACATAAGAAGAAATATAAAGAGCAGAGTGTCGATTCATATTTCTTAAAACCTGCAGAACTATTAACGATGTTTAATGATTTTAAAATTCTAAAATATGAAGAGCCACAACAAAGCTCCGAGCTAACTCAATCAATAATTGCTAAAAAGCCTGAATAAAAGGCATCTCTTTCCCGCAACTATCTAAAATAATTAAATATGGCACAATGGAGAGAGTGAAGTACTTCATCTTAGTTGCCACATTCTTGAGTGGAATTGTTTGTTATGCAAATATTCTCGAATTCAATAAAGACCTAGGCTATTTTTCTGGGAGAGTCTCGCATATTGAACCAAGCGCAAGACTCGTACGCTTCAAAGTCGATTTTGATAATATCAAATATATTAATAAATTAGATGAACTCGATCTCTGGGGTCTTCATCAAGAATCCTCTAAGTGTAAGGCCATTGTGATGGGCCGAACTAGTCACTACTTGTTGGTACGAGTACCAAAATATGACGAGTGCAATCGTAACTCTGCCTTTTCGACGGGGCGTTATTATAATTTTTATTCACAGGATCTTGTTAATAATGTTGCGATGGGTAATGAGTTAATTGAAATTCTTGCGAAGAAAAAATTGGCCCTTGAGTCAAAAATTAGTCGCAATAAAAAAGACCTAATTACTTATACGCAAAGAGTCGAAACGATCAATGCTCGCTATGATTTATTGAGACAAAAACTTGAGAAAGAATGGCGTGATGAGCTGCGTCGACTCGAAGATGACCATCAACAGCTTGTTCGTAACACTGAAGGTATTCAAACACGATTGAATGAAGTCGATTATAAATTACAACAATATCGCATTGAGTCTAAAAATCTTAAAGAAGACCGCTGGTCTTTGGATCCGAGGAATTACATCACAAAATAATTATCTCTTTTGTAAATAATTTTAGCATCTAGACAGACGAACGCGTACATCCTAATGTGCATTCTAGCCATTTGGTGTAAAATTTTATATTGTGACTCGCTAAATATAAAAAGGATAAGTTTATGAAAAAAGGAATCTTTTTACTTCTTTTAAGTACACTTCTATTGTCAGTAGTAGGGTGTAATAAAAGTGGTGGAGCTAAAAAATCAAACAACACTTTTTACTACAATCTAAGTGGTACTCCTACAACACTGAACCCGTTATCATCAACTGATGCTTACTCGTCAAATGTTCAAGGTTATGTTTTAGAAGGTCTTCTTAACAAAAATATTGATACAAATGAGTGGGAACCAGGTCTTGCTGAATCATGGTCAATTGAAAATGATGGTTATGATTTTGTTTTCAAAATTAGAGAAGGTGTAAAGTGGCATGATGGAAAGCCATTTACTGTTGAAGATGTAAAATTCTCTTTTGATGCAGTAACTCATCCAGAAAACAAGTATAAGACAGCTCACATGAAGTCTTACTTTGCTAACTTTAAAGAAGCTGTAATTGAAGGTCCAAGAACAATTCGTTTTAAGGCCAACAAAAAGTACTTTGGTAACCTAATGTCTATTGCTAGTGGTGGATACCTTGCAATCGTTCCAAAGCATATTTATGAAAACCCAACTGAAGAAGAAGAAAAAGAACTTAATAAAACTCTTATTGGTACAGGTCCTTATATCTTCAAAGAGCTTAGAAGAGGTAAAGGTATCTCTCTAGTTCAAAATAAAGACTGGTGGGGATACAAGACAGATAATTATAAGAATGATTACTCATATGGTGAAATCTTCATGAGATTTATTAATGAGTCTTCTGTTGCTATTCAGAGACTTGAAAAAGGTGACTTAGACTTTAACTCACTTTCACCAGAAGAATACGAACAAAAAACTAATGGCCCAAGATGGGGTAAAGAAGTTTTAAAGGTAAAAACAGAAAACAAATCAGTTAAAGGTTACGGTTTTGTTGGTTGGAACTTTAAGAGCCCAATCTTTAAATCAAAAGAAGTTCGTAAAGCAATGAACTATCTTATGAACCGTGAAGAGATGAATAAGAAATTCCGTTTCGGATATTCTGTTCTTGCAACTGGTCCTCTATACGTTCAGTCTGAATATGCAAACAAAGACGTTAAAGCGATTCCTTTTAATGTTGAAGAAGCAATTAAGATCCTAAAGAATGATGGATGGAAAGATTCAGACGGTGATGCTGTTCTTGATAAAACAATTGATGGTAAGAAGACTAAGCTTGCTTTTACAATCTTAAACCCATCTAAAACTTTCTCAAAATACTTAACTATGTATCAACAAGATGCAAAGAAAGCTGGTGTTGCGATTGAAGTAAAATACATTGAGTGGAACTCTTTCATTAAAGCTCTTGATGAGAGAAACTTTGATGCTGTAACTCTTGCGTGGTCTGGTGGATCACTAGATTGGGATCCAAAACAAATTTGGCACTCAGATTCAGCAGCTAACAATGGTTCTAACTTTATTTCTTACTCAAATAAAGAAGTTGATAAGCTAATTGATCAAGCTCAACTGACTCTTGATAAAGAAGCAAGAAAGACAATGCTTAAAAAAGTATACAAGCTAATTGCTGAAGACTACCCATATATCTTCCTATTTAACGACCGTTATACTTTCTACGGACATACTGAGCGTATGCAAAAAGAGAAAGATACTTATATTTACGGAGTTGGTTACGGAAGTAAGTGGTCGATTAAACCAGCTAAATAAGTAGGAGAGACGACTTGTTTAATTATATCCTTAGAAGATTAATGATTATGATCCCGACGTTGATCGGGGTCAGTATCCTTATGTTTGTGATGGTAAACCTTGCACCAGGTTCTCCAATCGAGCAGAAGCTTCAGCAAATGAGATTTGGTGGAGTTGGTCAAACGACAACTGATACTAGTTCAAATAATGGTGCTGTATCTCAAGAAGTTGTTGAGGCCCTTAAGAAACAATATGGTTTTGATAAGCCACTATACGTTCGTTATGGTATTTGGCTAAAGAATCTAGCTACTCTAGATTTCGGTGAGTCATTTACATACGAAGAGCCAGTAATGGACGTTGTAATGAGTAAGCTACCGGTTTCAATTCAGTTTGGATTGGTCTCATTCATACTATCGTATTTGGTGTGTATCCCGCTTGGAGTTCTAAAGGCAGTTAAAAGTGGATCTCGATTTGATGTCGTGTCTTCGTTTGTTTTATCTGGCCTTTATTCAATTCCATCTTTCATGCTAGGTATCTTACTTCTTGTTTACTTTGCAGGGGATACATTTGTTGACTGGTTCCCAATTGGAGACCTTGTTTCGGATTACTATGATGACTTAAGTATCTTTGGGCAAATCCAAGATAGAGTTTGGCACTTTGTACTTCCTCTTATCGCATATATGGTAGGACAGTTTACTGTACTAACTCTTCTTATGAGAAACTCGATGATTGATGTCATCTCACAAGATTATATCCGTACAGCAAGAGCGAAAGGTTTAGCGGATAGAAAAGTTTACTATAAGCACGCTTTAAGAAATGCTCTAATTCCAATTGTTACTGGATTCGGACACTTCCTATCTCTATTTTTTGCTGGATCTCTTCTTATTGAAAGAATCTTTAACCTAGATGGTATTGGTCTACTTGGTTACCAATCACTTCTAGAAAGAGATTATAACGTAATTATGGGACTGTTCTTTATTCAAACTGTCCTTATGTTCTTAGGTAACCTAATCAGTGACGTACTTTACACTGTTGTTGATCCAAGGATTGATTTCTCATGATTGAAAAATTTATTGAAAATGAACTTACACTTAAAAGATGGAGACGTTTTAAGAAAAGAAAGTCTGCAGTAGTTTCTATTGTACTTCTTCTCTTCTCTGTACTTTTAACACTTTCGGCACCATTAATTGCCAACAGTAAGCCAATCTATATGACGTACCAAGGGAAGTCTTACTTTCCTGTATTTAAAGACTATCATCCAAAGGAATTTGGAATTACTAACGTTTATGTTACGAATTATAGAACTTTAGATATGGATAGCGTTGTATGGCCGCTTGTACAGTGGGACCCATATGAATCAAATCGTGATGTATATGAATATCCAGCTGCACCTAGTGAGACAAATATCATGGGAACAGATGATAGAGGTCGTGATGTATTCACGCGTCTACTATACGGATACAAGTATTCAATTGCTTATGCTTTCTTAGTATGGCTTCTTTCTACTATCATGGGTGTATTCTTTGGTGGTGTAATGGGCTACTTTGGTGGGAAAGTGGATTTCTTCGGTCAGCGTGTTGTTGAAATCTTTAGTACGGTTCCAGTATTCTTATTACTACTTACGATGATTTCGATCTTTAAGCCTACACTAACGCTTCTAATTTTCATCTCATCAATCTTTGGATGGATGGGAGTAAGTTACTATGCTCGTGGTGAGTTCTTAAAGAATAGAAAGCAAGAATTCGTAGAAGCTGCACGTGGTATGGGAGCATCAACTTCTCGTATTATCGTTAAGCATATTCTTCCAAACTCTCTAGGTCCGATTATTACTTTCGCACCTTTCTCAATTGCTGCAGGTATCTCTGGTCTTGCTTCACTTGATTACCTGGGGTTTGGTCTTGCAATTCCTACACCTTCTTGGGGAGAGCTTCTTAACCAAGCTCACCAGAACTTTAGAATTGCATGGTGGCTAGCTGTTTATCCTTCAGCTGCACTATTTACTAGTTTATTCTTACTCGTACTTATTGGAGACGGAGTAAGAGACGCACTAGATCCAAAAATGAAATAATGAGGTTGGCGTGAGAATATTCATCTTAGTATTCTCCGCCATTCTTTTCTTTAATTCTCACGCACAAAATTTTCGAGTCCTTTCAACTCTTCCAAGCTTTACTGAGTCAATGTTTTATCTAGATGCTGGAAAACTGTTAGTTGGAGTCTCTGACTATTGTAATTTTCCAGAAGAAGCCAAGCGTTTGCCACGCTATGGGTCTTCATTTGAAATTAATCTTGAGAAGGTTGTAGAAGACAAAATCACGTCTGTTCTGCTTGCTGAAGTTCAAGGCGGACGAGTCAAAAATAATTTAGAAAAATTAGGCGTTGATGTCATCATTACACCATATAAGAAACTTGATGATGCAGTAGGGATGCTTAAAGTTTTTAACGAAAAGTTTAAGCTTAACAAAGATAAGAAAATCGAAGCGTTTTCTAATGAACTGAAATCTCTTTTAAAACCTATATCTAAAGGTAAGAGAGTTCTGATGATTATCGATGAAAAGTTTAAGGATGGTAAACTACATGAGGTTAGGGCCATCGGTATTGATAATTATTATCATGAGATATTAACAAAACTAGGTGCAAAAAATATTGTAGCGGAATCAGGTTACCCTTTAAGGAGTCTTGAGAGCTTACTGACTTCTAATTTCGATTTAATTCTAAGAATATCAGATCGTAAAATAAAGTCAGAACAAGATTGGAAGAATTCTTATTTTAAAGATAAAATTTATCTATACGAAAAAGATTATGCGGTTGTTTTGGGACCTAGGACATTATCGTTAGTTAAAGATTTAAGGGAGATTTTGAAGTGATTAATTGTGAAAAATTATCAATTCAAGATAGGCTATCAGTGAATAGCTTCTCATTTGAATCAGGCCATTGTGGAGTTATCGGCCCAAATGGTGCAGGGAAATCGAGCTTTCTAAAGGCAATTGCTAATCTTGTTGATTTCAATGGAAAATGTCTTGTTGAGGGGGATGTTGCGTATTGTGGTGATAGTGCTTCAATCCAAACTGATATGGATGCGCAAGAAGTTATGTCTTATGCTAGGGGTAGCAAGGCGCAAGACTTAGCTTATCTTAAAAAATTAATTAAACACTTTAACTTTGAAAATCTTCTAACTAGAAGAGTGTCAACATTAAGCGGTGGAGAAAGGCAAAGACTTAATCTGATTTGTGCCTTTTATTATGACTGTAAGTTTACTTTACTAGATGAGCCCACAAATTACTTAGATCCAATTTACGTTGAAAGGCTGAGTTGTTTTCTTCAAGAGTATAAAAAAAGCTGCTTTGTTGTTTCCCATGACTTTAACTTCATTATAAATATTTGTGATCGTCTTGTGGCGTTTGAAGACTCTCAAATGAGTTTTGATTCGACTGTAGATGAAGCCGTGTCGACAAAAATCTTTGATAAGATATTTCATAAGAATTTTAACTATCACGTGATTGATAATAAGAGGTATATTCTGTGAAAAAAACAATCCTCTTATATATTGCGGTTATTTTAGCGGTAACACTTACTCCTTTCATAGGCCGAGAAGGAATTATTGACTTAAACGAGCAGGGACTTTATATCCTAGAGAACTTGAGATTCCCTAGGGTTTACTTAGCATTTTTAGTTGGTGGAATACTTTCTGTAATAGGGAGTACAACACAGGTAATTTTTAGAAACCCACTTGCTACTCCATATACTCTTGGCTTTTCGAGTGTGGCCGCCCTTGGGCTTGCTATTGCGGAGCTTGGATTTAATTCTTTTTCTTTAGGGGCTTATATTGCTCTTTCATCAATCTTTCTTCTAATCTTATTATTTCTCTATTTGAATAAGTTCTCGTCTCAAAGAGTATTATTATTTGGAGTTTGTCTTTCTATCTTTTCATCAAGTGCTATAGTCTTTGTTCAAAGTATACTTGGAAATGAAAGCATTGCTAGGCTAATCCGCTGGATGATGGGAAGTCTTTCAATTGTAGGGTTTGAGGGTCTTTTATATACAGCACCATTATATATTTTAGGTTTAATTTTCTTTGTTATTCATAAGAGAAGTTTAACTCTAATTTCTATTGGAGAAGATTTTGCACAAACGAGGGGAGTGCCAACTCGTAAGGTAAATGCAACACTAATACTTGTTTCAAATATACTAATTGCAGTTGTCGTATGGCAATGTGGCCCGATTGGTTTTGTTGGCTTGATTATTCCACATATTACAAGGCGACTTGTAAGTGCTAACTATGAAAGAAGCTTAATGCCTACTTTTATCTTAGGGGGTGGCTTCTTAGTACTATGTGATTTTATTTCAAGAATAGTTTTGGCAAATAGTATTATACCAATTGGTGCAATTACGGCGTGTGTTGGAGCACCTGTTCTGGCACTCCAACTATTTAAACGAAGCGAATCTTAATTTCTTTTTATTTCTTCAAGTTTTACGATGGCCTTTTTAAGTGCAGAACCTCTTCGGTAAAGAACTTCTACGTTATCGCCAACTTTATATTCATAAAGAGTATTAAAGATATCATCGAAATCATTTATTTCTTTTCCATCAATCTTTAAAATAACATCTCCTAGAATAATACTTCTTGTACGTGGATCTTGTTCTAGACCTCTTAATCCCGCTTTTGCAGATGGCCCATCTGGTCGAACACTTTGAATCGGAAGTCCCTTTTCAACATCAATACCGTAGAAGTATGAGAGCTCTCTTTTTTCAGCAATGGCTATACCAAGACCTGGTCTTTTCACAATTCCGTATTTAATTATTTGTGGCACTACTTTACTTACAATATTTATAGGAATAGCAAAACCAACACCTGCCGATGAGCCAGAGTTTGAAAAGATCATTGTATTGACACCAATTACATTTCCTGAAGAATCAAATAGCGGTCCTCCTGAATTTCCAGGGTTAATTGAAGAATCTGTTTGTAACATTCCTCTAATTTCAACTCCACCAATGCCTTGAATTCCTCGATTTTTAGCCGAGATAATCCCTGTTGTTACCGTTGCATCAAGACCAAATGGCGAACCAATAGCAATGGCCTTTTGACCAACCCTAACTTTATCAGAGTCTCCTCGATTTAGTGGCTTAATATCTCTTGGGATTTCTAATAACTTCAAGACAGCAATATCTTTTGCTGGCTCTGTTCCAATTAGTTTTGCTTTATATTCTTTTTTATTGTTATTAAATCTTACTAAGAAGTTATCTCCACCTTCGACTACGTGAAAGTTTGTAATGATGTGCCCTTTATCATCCCAAACCCATCCTGAACCTTCACCTTTAACGACTTGTTTATTTGTCATCGAAAAGAAGAAGCCACTTCTTGCTCTCATACGACCTAGGGTCGAAATATTTACGACTGAATTCACTGAACGATCGAACACTGAAATAGTATTACGTTCACTTTCTAATATCGCCTTATTTTCATCAAACAAAGCCTTTGAATTTAGGGATGTTAGTAGAATAAGAATTAAAAAGAATGGCCTTAAATTGCTTTTCATAATATTCCTCATTATCTCTTTTTGACGCTCATCTCATTATACATATATAATCATAGTATAAAAAATTTTGTAACACAGAAATGTCAAATTTCTGTAAGAATTCTGAGGTCACTCGTGGATATTAATTATTTTAATCGTTATACAAATCAAATGGAAGTGGAGAAAGTTTACGGGGATACTGCTATTAATTTCCTCTATGGAAATCCTCTTGGAAAGCTAATCTCTGGTGCAATTACTTCATCAATTGTCTCGTGTATGTATGGCGAAATTCAAAATATGAACTTTACTAAGAATAAGGTTCCAAAATTTGTAAAAGATTATCAAATAAATATGGATGATTTCCTTCCAACTGAAGGACGTTCAAAAGATGACCCTTATGGCAGCTTCAATGAATTTTTTATTCGTAGGTTTAAAGAAGGAAAGAGGCCATTCTTAGATGAAGCTGATTCGATGTCTGCGTTTGCTGAAGCAAGATACTTTGGATATGAATCAATTAATAACCAAGTTAAGATACCGGTTAAGGGCAAATTTTTAAATTCAACGGAGTTATTACAGAATTCTAAGTGGGAAAGTGTTTTCGAAGATGGACCACTTCTTCTCGCTCGATTATGTCCTGTTGATTATCACCGTTTTCACTATCCTCTAGATGGTGAAGTGATTGATTACTACAAGATTGGTGGTGGATATCATTCAGTAAACCCACTTGCTCTACGTAAGAAAAATGATATTTTTTCTACAAATATCCGTGAAGTAACAGTTATGCAAACTAAAGAGTTTGGCAAAATTGCATACGTTGAAGTTGGTGCAACGATGGTTGGCCGTATTGTACAATCAAGTGATTTAACAACATTTAAAAGAGGCGATGAGAAAGGTTATTTCTTATTCGGTGGCTCTACTGTCATTGTTATTGGTGAGAAAGGTAAGTGGTCACCAACATCAGATATCCTAAATAATACAAAGAACGGAATTGAAACTTATATTCATTTAGCAGATAAAGTTGCACAAACTGGAAAGTGATCTGATGGGTAAATCCCCTCAGAGCTTTCTTTATGAAGGTGAATTTCTTCGCACTTTAAAGTATCTTTTGAGTGAAGAATCCAGTCAATTCGAGAACCATCTTCACGAAATCCTTTGAAGCTATGATGACTCTCACACTCTTCATGACCCAGGTCTAGCCATGGATCAGTAAGATTGAGGTCACTTTCATCTAGTACTTTCCTAACTTTTTCAAAAGGTGACTCATTAAAGTCTCCAGTTAAAATAATAGGATAGTCAGCTCTTACTTTTTCAATTTCACTAATTAGGACTTTAATTTGTTCCTTTCGTGTATCAGATTCAAGGTGATCTAAATGAGCATTCACAAAGAAGTAGTGTTTTCCATTTTCCTTGGCCTTAAGAATCGCCCATGTACAAAGTCTTGGAAATGCACTTCCAAATGATTTCGACGCAGCAATATAAGGTGTTTCAGAAAGCCAAATGTCTCCTGAATTTATTAATTCAAAGATATCTGGTCGATAATAAAGAGAAGGATACATTCTATCTTCAATCCACTCACGATTTGAATCAATGATCTCAAGTCCATCTAAGAGCTCTTGGAAATCTCTTAATTGGGGCTCCCAGCCTTCTTGGGTTCCAATAACATCTGGTCGATAGGCATTCAGTGCGTTTGCAAGGATAACACGTCTCCCATCCCATGAATGAACTCCATCGGCAGGGTTGTTAAATCGAATATTTGAAGAAATTACAGTGAAATTAAACATATTCCATTAATGAAAACATATTTTTCATCAATAGAAAAATAGAAAACTCCGCAATCGACACAAGTAGTTAAAAACTGACTTTTTTATTAAAAATGGGCCAGTTAAGGAGGTCTTATGGTTCAACAAGAGCAATTAATTAAAGAAATTAAAAAACGTTATCCAAAGCATACATACAAGCAGTTGGGAGAGATGTTTCAGATGCAAACGACACGTCTATTTAGATTAATGAATGGCGCAGAAATGAGAACTAGTGAGTATTTTAAGATAAAGGAAAAGCTAGAGATTAATTCTTCGGAACTCAGTTCATTAATTCAATTCTTAGAAAAGCATTCATTCAGCTTAAGTCGTAACGATTGTAATGAAATTGTGAGTAACTTAGAAGAAAAGTTTTTTATTAGAAAGTTAACAGGGTTATAGGGAGAGAATATGTCACGTTTATTAATGGTAGAAAGAGCAATTTTAGAAGTTTGTGGTAAGTCTCAAAAAACAATATTTCAAATCTCTAATGAAACAGGAATGAGTTTATCTTTAGTGGGGAGCTTGTGTGTTCGCTTAAATAAGAAGGGCATACTAAAGAGGCAAGATAGTACATATTCGCTTAATAAAGATGCCCAAGGTTTAATGATTGCAAATGCAGTAGAAAATGTCAGAAAAGAAGTAAATGAAGTGGCCAGTTCAATTGTAGAAAATTATTTTAGTCAGAAAGAAAATCGATCATTAAAACTTCAAAAAGTTTATGTAAACAAAACAGAAGAGCTTATTCTTAATTCAATGCTTGATCAGTTGAATAGTTTTGTTGAGGAGCTTCAGCGTAATTACAAAAAAAGTTCAAATAATATTGTGAAAAAACAAAAGGTTTTACTTTGGGGACATGGTAATTATTCAGACATAATTAATAGCTCTTTAAACTTAGCGAAGTAATATTAATAATGTCTAAAATTAGCCAACGTAGCCAAAATCATTAAGCATTTTGGCCACAAGTTCTTTTAATTGATATTTTAAAATCTTATTTTCAGGAGACAGTGTAGAACATTCGATATAGCCAATCATTGTTTTAAAATCTGTCTCTCTTTCATTTTCCTTTAGCCATGAATCAAATGTGAGGATGGCCTCAATCCAAGCACGAACAGAGTATTGAGTTTTATCAATAAGACTAAATAAGAGTTCACCATTTTCTTTCTGACTTGGTGAAGATTTCAGATGCTTTTGTAGGTAACTAAAGATTATTTTTATCTCATCTTCAGAATGTATATTCTCTAACAGAAGATTAAGCCTTTCATCAGAAAGGAAGGCCACTGGATATTGTGCTCTGAGTCTTCTAAAATACTTTTCAATCATAGTGCCTAACATGGTGTGCAAACGAGTTATTTTGTTCTAAACTAGCAAAGTTAATTATATCTAATTTAGCAAGGGTTTTTCATGTTTGAAACTATTAAAAATATATGGCCACTAATCCATCGCCATCGCGCCAGAGTTATCGGAAGTATGATCTTCGGTATTGGTATGGCCTTAATTAAGGGTGGTCAAATGGCGCTAATTAATCCTCTTTTCACAAAGGGGCTTTCGCCAGAATCAACACTTGAGGAGATTCTTGGAATTGTAGGATTAGCTTGTTTACTTGCACTTATTAATTTACCTGTTCGCTTCTTTCATTTCTATTGGATGCAATTTGCAATGAACGATGCTGTATGTGAAATCAGAACAAAGATTTATTCAAAGATTCAAGATATTCCAATTTCATTTTATACGACGACTAAGCAAGGTGACGTTATTTCAACAATCTTAAATGATACGATGATTTACTCGCAGGGGATAAGTGGTCTTCTTACATTATTAAGAGAGCCGATCACATTATTTGTTTTATTAGGATATGCCTTCTATCTTGATTGGCAACTAACACTTGTTACATTTGCACTTCTTCCTATTATGCTTTTAATTTTCGGTTTCTTTGGAAAGAGAGTAAAGGCACACCAATCAGATGTTCAATCGAGACTTTCTGATATGACTCATGTCATTGGCGAAGGTGTTGGTGGACAAAAAATTATCAAGGCTTTTAATCTTCAAGATTATACGAGGGATTTCTTTAAAGGATATCAGAATAGCTTTTTTGAATTTCAAATGAAATCAGAAGTAATGAGACAAATTTCACACCCTTTAGTTGAATTTATGACAACTCTAATCCTTTCTTCAGTTATCGTTTTTGCTCAGGTGAAGATTACTGGAAATGCAATGACAACAGGTGAGTTCATTACTTTTATTGCAATTATGGCAATGATCCAAGATCCGATTAGAAAGACAAATGAAGCAAATTTAAAAATTAGCCAGGCGCAAGCTGCGGAAAAGCGTATTTTTAAATTTTTAAAAGTTGAAAATGAAAAAGATGACGGTAAAAATGAGCACTCTGAATTAAGTGATAAAATTTCTTTTGCAAATTTAGACTTCTCTTACGGTGATCATCAGGTCATTAATAATTTGAGCTTTGATATAAATAAAGGTGAAAAGGTTGCTTTAGTTGGGCTTTCAGGCTCTGGTAAGTCGACTCTTATTAATGTTCTTCTTGGACTTTATCCTGTTAAAAAAGGAAGTTATAAAATCGATGGTATTGATTCAAGTGATTTCAAATTAAAATCACTACGCCATTATTTCGGCTTAGTTTCGCAAGATATCTTCCTGTTTAATACAACGATAAGAGAAAATTTAACTCTAGGTAAGGAAGTCAATGAAGCTCAAATTCAAGAAGCATTAAAAGTGGCCCATGCGATAGAGTATATTAAAGAGCTTCCAGAAGGGCTAGAAACTGTTATCGGTGATCGTGGGGTAAGACTATCTGGTGGACAAGCACAACGTTTAACAATCGCTCGTGCTTATCTTCAGGATAATGATGTCTTCTTATTTGATGAAGCGACTTCTGCTCTTGATAATGAATCAGAGAAAGTAGTTCAACAGTCGTTAAATGAGCTTGCAAAAAATAAGACAGTTATTGCTGTTGCACACAGGCTTTCAACTATTCAAAACTATGACAAAATCATTGTATTAAAAGATGGAAGGATGATTGAGCAAGGCCGTCATGATGAACTAATGAACCTTGATGGCGAATATAAAAAGTTATATGAACTGAGTATGAAGTCTTAACTTCATACTCAGTAGGTATTGATTAGAATGGTAGTCGTTTTCCGGCCCTAAATGGATAAATCCATTCTGGTTCTTCTTCATTTAAATGTTGTCCATTTAAAACAATCTTATACTTTTCAACAAAGTCCTTTGTGAACCTTTCAATTGAATAGTTTTCGATTACATGATTTCTAATAAAGTCTCGATCGAATTCTTCTGCACCATTTTTAAAGTATTGAATAATCTCTTCATGGCTATAAAAAGTTCTTCCAGTTCCTTTTACGATTAGATCAGGAAGTGAACCGAAGCTAGAACCAAATACAGGTATACCTTGAGTCATTGCTTCAATAATGGCAATTCCAAAAGGCTCATGCCATCTAACTGGAAATAGTAAGGCGTCGCATTTTTGCATGATCGACAACTTATTATCACCCCCAACCATACCATGGTTGTGGATAAGAGGATGAATTCCAAGTATTGAGTTTCCACCACAGATGTGTAGATGCTTATTTGTTTTTAGAGCTATTTTTAAGGATTGCTTTAAATTTTTTACTCGCCATGATGCTTTTGCAAGAAAGAGAAGGTGTTCTATTTCTGTTATCTTATTACTTGTGTAATTGATAGGGTATTCTCTCATGTCGACAGCGTTATTTACATAAGATGTACTATTATGATTTCTTGCATGTGACTTCGAGCAAAATACCGTATTACGATCATGCTTTTCACCAGGGAAGCCATTCCCTTGGACATTTAATACGTATGGTACATCGATTCTAATTTTCTCCGGAAATGAGACGTGTACAATATCGATATTATCGGGAACAAGTTTTTGCCAATCTTCGCCTTTGTTCCATACAATATGCTTGATTCCGTGCTTTGTTACTTCACTCTCTTTTGGTCCAATAAACGTTACTTGATGTCCTTGTCTAACTAGTTCAAGCATGTGCCAAAAAACGGCCCTTTCAATTCCACCATATTTCTTTACTGGAAGAACTTTATGGTGATGGATACATACATGCATTTCTGCTCCTTATAGTATTGGCCTAAGCCATTTTTTAGTTATTTCTAGGTCCTGAGCTTTTACTTTTGAGTAATGCTCAATTTGGTCCTGGGCAATGTTTAGAATATTAAAATATTTAGCACAAGGGTTAAAGAAGATGTAGCCAGAAACTGAACTAGCAGGATACATGGCAAAGTTCTCTGTTAAGTATGCGCCAGTATTTTCTTGTACATTCATAAAATCCCACAGCTTCGCTTTTTCTGTATGGTCAGGGCATGCAGGGTAGCCAGCTGCTGGTCGAATACCAATATATTTTTCTTTAATAAGTTCATCTAAAGAAAATTCACGCTCTTCTTCGATTCCACACATCTGACGTGCTCTTTCGTGAATTAACTCTGCATATGCTTCAGCAAGACGATCTCCTACGGCCTTAACCATAATTGAAGTATAATCATCACCACTTTCTTCAAAAGTTTTAGCATACTTCTCAACTTGATCTCCCATTGTGACAACAAATGATCCAATATAATCCTGCTTTTCACCCTTTGGTAGGATGTAGTCGGCCAGAGATAGATAAGGGCGATCTTTTTGTGTCTTTTCTTTTTGTTGCCTTAGGAAGTTGAAGGTACCAAATTCATTCATATTTTCATCGAGTAGGATAACATCTTCATCTTTTGAATAAGCTGGCCAAAATCCTAGGACTGCTTTTGGAGAAAAGCGATTGTTCTCAATAATATCGTCTAAGATATTTTGAGCTTCGTTATAGAGTTTTTTGGCTTCTTCTCCATAATCTTTATGCGATAAGATATGAGGGTAGAGACCTTTTAGTTCCCATGTCCAAAAGAAAGGTGACCAGTCGATATACTTTGCAATTTCAGCAACACTAATATCGTCAAACTTCTTAGCGCCAATGAATGGAGGTGTGAATTCGACAAATGTTTGTCTTGGGTCAACTCTTAAGTGATCACGGGCCGCTTCTAATGAAACCGTCGCTTGGCCACTATCTTTCTTATTTTCAAAATATTCTTTTGTTCTTTTTTGTGACTCTTTAAGATCTTTTAAAAAATCATCTCTTAGATTAGTACTTAAAAGGCTATTACAAATTCCAACTGTTTGAGAGGCATCCCCAACGTGAACGACAGGACTTGTACACTCAGGTGCAATTTTTACTGCAGTATGAGTTTTAGAAGTGGTAGCACCGCCTATTAAAACAGGTACTTCAAGACCTTGACGATTGAACTCTGCTACGTTGTGAATCATCTCATCAAGTGAAGGCGTGATAAGGCCACTTAGTCCAATGAATTTGGCTTCGTGTTCTTTGGCAGCTTTAATAATTTCTTCACAGCTAACCATAACCCCAAGATCAACAACGTTATAGCCATTGCAAGCGAGAACAACACCAACAATATTCTTTCCGATATCGTGAACATCACCTTTAACTGTTGCAATAACAAATGTATTCTTTTTACTTTTCCCGTCAGCATCCTTTTCCATAAATGGTTCAAGGTATGCAACAGCCTGTTTCATAACACGTGCACTTTTAACAACCTGTGGAAGAAACATTTTACCTGCACCAAACAGATCACCTACAACTCTCATCCCATCCATTAGAGGGCCTTCGATGACATTTATGGGAGCACCTAGCTCTTGTCTTGCTTGTTCGACATCTTCTTCAATGAATTTACCGATACCTTTTACAAGTGCGTGGGTGATACGCTCTCCAAGATTTCCTTCACGCCAAGTTAAATCGTCTTCTTTTGCCTTTGATTTTACACCTTTAAATTTTTCAGCATATTCGATTAAGTCATCAGTTGCACTTTCAGAACGGTTGAAAAGGACATCTTCAATTTTCTTCATTAGCTCAGGTTCAACGTTCTCGTAAACTTCGAGCATTCCCGCGTTTACAATTCCCATATCTAGGCCTGCTTTAATCGCATGGTAGAGGAATGAGCTATGCATAGCCTCGCGTACAATATTATTTCCACGGAATGAGAAAGATATATTTGAAATACCACCACTAGTTAAAGCGCCTGGACATTTTTCTTTTATTTCTCTTACCGCTTCGATGAAGTTTATCGCGTAGTCATTATGTTCTTCAATTCCTGTTCCAACTGTTAGTACATTTGGGTCAAAGATAATATCTGTGGCCGGGAATCCTACTTCTTCAGTTAGAATTTTAAAGGCGCGTTGGCATATCGAAACTTTTTCTTCTTTAGATGCAGCTTGTCCCTTTTCATCAAATGCCATGACAACAACGGCCGCTCCATATTGAAGGATCTTTTTCGCATGTTCTTTAAAAACTTCTTCACCTTCTTTCAATGAGATTGAGTTAACAATCCCTTTTCCTTGAATGCACTTAAGCCCTTCTTCGATGACCTCCCACTTAGATGAGTCGATCATAATAGGAACCTTACAAATATCTGGCTCAGATGCAATTAGGTTTAAAAATTTAACCATACAAGCTTTAGAGTCGAGGAGACCTTCGTCAAAATTCACATCGATGATATTTGCTCCATTCTCAACCTGCTGTCGGGCAATATCTAAAGCTGCTTCAAAGTTTTCTTCACGAATAAGGCGTGCAAATCTTGGTGAGCCTGTCACGTTTGTACGTTCTCCAACCATGATGAATGGACGCTCTCCTGTATAATCAAGATTTAACGGTTCAAGTCCTGAAAGTCTTTGCGTTTTAGGGAGATCGTGTTTTTCGCGAGGATTGATATCTTTTAGATGATTGTAAATAGCGTTGATATGATCAGGAGTTGTTCCACAACAACCTCCAACAATATTAACGAGCCCCGATTCTGCAAACTCTTCAAGAAGAGCAGCTGTCTCATTTGGCTTTTCATCATAACCTGTATCACTTAACGGATTAGGAAGTCCTGCATTAGGGTAACAAGATATCAAGCAGTCTGAAACTCTTGATAACTCTTCAATATATGGGCGCATCTCTTGTGCTCCAAGTGCACAATTGATACCAACACTAAATGGCCTAGCATGTTCAACTGAGTTCCAAAAAGCTTCAACAGTTTGACCTGATAGAGTTCTTCCTGATGCATCTGTAATAGTTACAGAGAGCATAATTGGAGTATCAAGGTTGTTATCATCTAAATACTTTTTCATTGCAAAAATTGCAGCTTTTAAATTTAGTGTATCAAATGAAGTTTCAGCTAAAAGTAGATCGGCACCGCCGTCAATTAGTCCTTTTGTTTGCTCGTAATAATTATCAACTAACTCATCAAATGTAATACCTCGAAAAGCAGGGTTATTAACATCAGGTGAAATTGAAGCTGTTTTATTTGTTGGCCCTAGAGCTCCAGCAACGTAGCATTTACGCTCCGGATTTTCTTTCATGAATTCAAGACAAGCCGCTTTGGCAATCTTGGCCGCTTCCACATTTAGTTCATATGCAATTTCACTTAAGTGATAATCGTCTTGAGCTATTCTCGTTGCCGAGAAAGTATTTGTTTCAATAATATCTGAACCAGCAGCAAGGTATTTTGTATGAATCTCTTTAATAACTTCTGGTTTAGTAAGATTTAATAAGTCGTTATTTCCTTTCAAGTCTATCTTAGTATCTTGAAAGCGATTTCCTCGAAAATCTTCTTCTGTTAGATGGTATTGTTGGACCATTGTTCCCATAGCACCATCTAGAAAAAGAATTCTATTCTTTAGTGTTGATTCTAATTCACTACGAATATCTTTCATTAATATATACCTTTTAAAACTTCTGAAACATTTGCACTATCATTCATTACATAGAAGTGAACTGAAGGAACATTTGCATTTAGTAATTCTTCCGTTTGTTTTCTTGCCCATTTAATTCCGATTTCTTTAATATGTTCTGAATTTTCTGTCGCTTCATTTACGAACTCATCTGGGAAGTCTACATAGAAGTGCCTCGGTACATTTGAAAGCTGTCCCATGCTCTTAATGACTTTAATTCCTGGAACAATTGGACACGTGATTCCAGCTTCACGACATTTATCAACAAATTCAAAATACTTCGTATTATCAAAGAACATCTGTGTAACGATATAATCAGCACCAGCATCAACTTTCTCTTTTAGGTACTTTATGTCTGTCGCTAGATTTGGAGCCTCAAAGTGTTTTTCTGGATAGCCTGCAACACCAACAGAAAAGTCTAGAGGTAAGCTATTTGAAATATCGTCAAGATAGATACCTTTTTTTACGTTATCAATTTGCTCCACAAGGTCTTTTGCATAGAAATTTCTTTGGCGAGAAAGATCGTATTTTTTATTATAGTTAAGGGCGTCTCCACGTAAGGCCAAAACATTATGAATACCGAGGTAGTTAAGTTCGATTAGAGCATCCTCAGTCTCCTCTTTGGTAAAACCTTGAGTTAAAAGGTGAGTAACTGTATCGATTTTAAATCGATTTTGAATAACTCCACAGATCCCAACTGTTCCCGGACGTTTCTTGTAGATCTTTCTCTCAACTGAGCCATCATTTTTTTCGTTATAATATGCTCCTGCTGAGTGTGCTGTTACGTCAATCCATGACGGATTAAATGGCAAGAGCTCCTTAACGATATCCGTTACAGCTGAAATATTTTTTCCTCTTGGTGGAGGTACAATTTCAAAACTAAAAAGTGGGCTCGTCGCCTTGTCGATGTGCTCGATAACTTTCATTCGTGTATTTCCCTATGTGTAAATTAGACACCTTATTTTAATCATTTATGAGCAATAAGAAAAGGCGAGGGCCCCTTTTTCTGGGGCCTTAGGTTAATTCGAATGAATCAGGTAAATGGAATATTTAGATAACTTTAGAGGTTAAATGGGGGGAGCTAGAAAGCATCATGTTTGCTTCTAACTTGAAGGATTTTTAACCTATGGCCGAATATATTTGGACTTTTTTCACAAATGAAATGAGTGATCTATTCCACAATGAAATATATTGCCTAAATTCAGGTGCTTATGAGTTTCACGATGGGCCAAAAACTGTTATCATATTTATTAGAGGATGATTTGATGAATCAGGATCAGATTTACCATTTAGAAAGTGAGTTTATTAGAGTTTCAGTTACGAAGCAGGGAGCTGGGCTATTATCAATATTTGATCTTGAATCATATGTTGAATATCTATGGCAAGGTCATCCAACTCTAAACCCTTGGAAGCCACAAATAATTTTTCCAATTGTAGGAAAACTTAAGGATGATCAGTATTGGTTAGGTCGAAAATACTATCACATGCAAAAGGATGGCTTTCTTAAAGACTTCCAATTCGAAGTCAAAAATCATCGTAAAGATCGAATTACCTTCGTTCATACGAATAGCCCCGATACAGAGCTTATATTTCCATTTCGCTACAGTATTGAAGTTACTTATATGGTTTATGGGCCAAAACTTACAGTTTCTTTTGTTATTAAAAACCTTGATAAAAAAGAAATGTTCTTCTCTTTAGGCTTTGCTCCAACTTTCAATGTTCCTTTAGGACCAGAAGGGCATGATGATTGCTTTATTGAGTTTTCAACTCAAGAAGAGCGTGGAGCGTATTTTCTTGAAAATGATTTAGTTAACTTTCATGATGCGGATAATAAAAAAGTTGTTCAAGATTGTCGTGTTTTCTTCACTCAAGAAAATTTTAGAGGTGGAGAAATGGTATTTAAGGATATTAAGTCAAAGAGTATCGCTCTTAAGAATATTTTAAATGAGAAGTCGGTTAATATAGATCTAGGGAATATTCCATATTTATCAATTTGGACATATCCAGGTGCGAACTTTGTTAGGATTGCGCCAGCCTTTGGAGTTACTGATGCTCTAGATTCAAATAATGACTTTTATACGAAAGAGGGACTAATCGATTTAGAGCAAGAAAAGACCTTTAAGCACGAGTTCGTCTTTCACATAAGATAGTCATATCCACTAGGACCAAGAATGTATCGAAATGAATTAGAAGAAATAAAGAGCAGTATTCATACTAAACTCGACACAATGGTGTGGGGTGATATGTCTATTGAAAGAAAGGCCGATAAGAGTATTGTAACTGAATTTGATATTTTTGTGTCTGATCAAGTGAAAAAGGTTTTTCATGAATCAAATTTTGATTTTAATTTCTTTTCAGAAGAGGACCAAGAGAGCTTTGAGTTTCCTGTCATTGTTCTAGACCCAATTGATGGTACTCGAGAATTTGCCAAGGGGTACGGTGAATGTGCTGTATCTTTAGCTATTTTATATTCTGCTGATATTCACGATGATCGAAACTTTGGTTGGATTTATAATCCTTTTACTGGATTTGAGATTACAAGTGATGTGAAATATCCACTTGGAAGTCGCCATGCTCATGCTGAGGCGGTAAATATTATGATCTCCCGTTCAGAGTGGGAGAAGGGTGCTAATAAATTAGATTTTAAGCATAACTTCAGGATAACTCCACTAGGTTCAATTGCATTTAAATTAGGTCTTCTCGCAGCAGGTGCAGCAGAATGTGTAATCTCATTTCGAGATAAGAATATTTGGGATATTGCTGCTGGAGTAATTATTTGTCACTCTAGAGGAATCTACTCAGATGAGATTGATGATCTTTCAACAAAGAAGTTAAAAGGACCATTCATCTTCTGTCGAGATGAGTTAAAAGAAGCTGTTCATAAAGAAGTGAATCGTTTAAAAAATTCTTAGTTAAATAACTCTTCAAAATCTTTCATTGTGAGTTTTCCGCTGAATAGTTCTTCATCATCTTCAGGAAGAAGTTCTTTGAATAGCTCACGTTTGATATCTTGTAATTTTAAGACTTTCTCTTCAACTGAACCTTTTATAATAGGTCTAAATACGTTTAGAGTATTTTTCTGACCAATACGATAAGCTCTGTCGATTGCTTGAGATTCAACAGCTGGGTTCCACCAAGGATCCATAATGAAGACATAGCTTGCTGCTGTTAAGTTAAGACCAACACCCCCGGCCTTTAGAGAAATAAGGAAAAGCTTTGTTTTCCCACTTTGGAATTCATCTACTGCTGCTTGTCGCTTCTTAACATTCAGAGAACCATCAATTCGAGAATACTTCCAACATTGGCCATCAAAAGCAGAACCAATGATATCAAGATAAGTCGTAAATTGTGAGAAGACGATAACTTGGTGACCTTCTTCAACGATTTGTTCTAAACTTTCAATTAGGTAGTCAACTTTTGTTGAAGTAAGACTTCTAATATCCTTTGTCGTTTTATTGCTATGATTTTGCCACAGGCAACTTTGACGTAATTCAAGAAGCCCTTTGAGAATTTCTCCATACTTCTTGTTCTTAGGAGCATTATTAATATTATCTTTAATTGATTGTAATTTGTTTTTGTAAAACTCGTCTTCGCCTTCATCAAAACTAAGGAGAACATTATTCTCTATTTTAGGAGGAAGGTCTGTGAGAACTTGATTCTTCGTACGCCTAAGGATAAATGGGGCGGCAGTTTTTCTCGCGTATACTCTTGATTTAGGAGTAGAGCTAGATCTTAAGAATCTTAGATCTCCCCAGATACCAGGTATACTAAGATCAATAATATTGAAGAATTCAGCAAGATCGTTTTCAACAGGTGTACCCGTTAGGCAGATTCTAAAGTCTGCATTGATTTTTCTTGCAGATGACGCTCCAAGAGAGCGCATATTTTTAAGGTGCTGAACTTCATCCAGAACGAGTACATCATAATGTGATTCTTCAAATTCAGCTTCAAGTTCTCTTTTTAAGATTCCATATGAAGTTAGGATTACTTTCGCTTTACTATCTTCAGGTAATTCTCTGTCTGCACCGTGGAAGATATGAACATCGATATCCGAGAATTTTTTAAATTCATTTTCCCAGTTAAGTAGTAGGGAAACTGGACAAACAATTAAAACTTTATCGATCTTATCGTAGATACTCTCAATAAAGGCGATTGTTTGAATTGTCTTACCAAGACCCATGTCATCTGCAAGACAGGCCCCAAGCTTATTTTCATGTAGAAATTTAAGCCAATTGTAACCAGTCTTTTGGTATGCCCTAAGAGTTGAACCGAGATGTTCAGAGATAGGGTAGTCTGGAATACCTTCTAGATTTTGAAGTCTTTCACAAAGCGCAATTTCTTCTTCTGTAAGCGCGCCCTCTAGACCAATTTTCTTAAGTTCAAATAATTCAAAAATTCTGGCACGAGAAAAAGGTAAGATGAATTTTTTAAATTTTCCATCTTGTATCTCTTCTTTTGCTTCAAATTTTGTATATTTTTGTACAAATTTTAAAAGATCTTTTTGCTCATTGTTTAGTAAGATGACACCATCTTTAGTAATGGCAATACTATTGTCCAAATCGACGTTCTTGAGGACTTCTTGGTCGACGTCATTTATTTCTAGTTCTAAATCAAACCAACCTGAGCGCCCAATTTGCTTTCTTTCAAAGCGTATTCGCGAGTTCCAGTTTTTGATTTCATTATTATTATAGAAAATTTCAACACCGTAAGGTTTTGTTACCGTAAATAACTTAGAAAGACCTTGGGTAATTTGTGACATTGATACCTGAAAGATAACTTCGTTAGTATCTCTGTAAAGGTAAGAGTAGCGGAAAAAGTGATCTCCAAACTCTGTTACCATAACTTTAAATAAAAGGCGTTGAAGCTTATTATCATATTTATAAAGCTTATGATTTTCGTGATCAAAGCTCAGCGTATAGTCTTTACTAACAACTTCTGAAATAAGGCGAATCCACGAAGACTTTTTCGATTTTCCTGATAGTGACTTTTTATAACTATCAACACCTGTTTCAAAGTAGTGTTGAACTTCTCTTAGGAAGTGATAGGCTTCAATTTTCTTTCTAAAAAGATCAAGATAGCCACCTTCAAAAGTGAGAGAGGCCATAAATTGTGGAGGCCTAGTCCTCTTATCTTCCTTATTGAAAAATTCAATTGAGAAGTTGTTGTAACCCTTTCTTTGAGAGTTGTTTATATAAATTCTTAAGTCAGGAGACTCAATACTTGAAATATCGAATTGGTTTCCTTCAACTTCAAATGCGATATATTTTTCTAGCCTTTCTGAATAAGCCAGATTTAAGGCATCATCGATTTTATATGATGTTAAGTTTGATCTTAGAGTCGAAAAGAACTCTTTTAGTTCACTTGGTAGCGAATATAAATGACCAGTATCCCAATTAAATAAATATATACTTTCAAAAATACTAATATTTCGATGAGTTTTTCCCTCATCATCGAGTAAGGCAAAACGAATACTCGATTTTAAGTCATCCTGAAAATCAACACGTTGCTCTTTATTTGGAGCAATATTGAAAACAAGTTTCCCAGAAAGATTTTCAGGGATAGGGAATTCAATAGTTTTCTTAGATGTTAAAGAATAGTTTAGTGTAGAGTATGTCGGGCCATGAGGTGCATTTTCTAGCTCGTGTGGTCCACTAAGAATTGTTCCATACTCAAGAGGGTAAACACCATATCCTCCAATTGGTGGAAGGTGAGTACTTGTATCTGACTGATCGTTTGTTGTCGCAATATAGTACATAAAGAGCGCAGCTGTATGGTGACAGTGCTTTTCTTTTGTCCACTCTAAACAGTCACATGAAGTTGAGAGTGGAGACTCGTCAGTTCCCTCAAGTCTTTTCTTGTAAACAACTTTAGACTCATAAGGACGGTCTTCTTTGATAATACCTGTTGTAATTAGGTAACCATCAAGACTTCCTTTCTTAAATGAAAGAGAGACCTTCCCAAGGCTGAGAACTTTTCTGGCCTTTGAAATTGCCAGAGTTGAAAAATATTTTTTTGCTAGGTCGAGTCCAGGTTCTTGTGTCATATATTACTTTTATGTCTAAAAGCCTTATTATAACGCAAAATTAAGGAATGTAATAGTTTTAGTTAGCTCAAGTAATAAGGCCCCTTAATAGGGGCCTGAATTACTTAGTTATTTTCGATATATGACTTAAGAAGTTTTGCTCGAGAAGGATGTCTTAGCTTGCGAAGTGCTTTTGCTTCGATCTGTCTAATACGTTCACGAGTTACGAAGAAGTCTTGTCCAACCTCTTCTAGAGTGTGGTCAGATTTCTCACCAATACCAAATCTCATTCTTAGAACTTTTTCTTCTCTTGGAGTAAGAGTTGAAAGTACTGAACGAGTTTGCTCAGATAATGTAATGCTCATTACAGCATCTGCAGGTGAAATAATTTTCTTATCTTCAATGAAGTCTCCTAGAGAAGAATCTTCTTCCTCACCAATTGGTGTTTCAAGAGAGATTGGCTCTTTAGAGATCTTTTGAACTTTCTTAACCTTATCAACAGGCATTTCCATCTTCTCAGCAATTTCTTCTGGAGTTGGCTCACGCCCAAGTTCTTGGATAAGTTGTCTTTGAGTTCTAACCATCTTGTTGATTGTTTCAATCATGTGAACTGGGATACGGATTGTTCTTGCTTGGTCAGCAATGGCACGAGTAATGGCCTGACGAATCCACCAAGTTGCATAAGTTGAGAACTTATAACCACGACGGTACTCAAATTTATCAACAGCTTTCATAAGACCGATGTTACCTTCCTGAATTAGATCAAGGAATTGTAGACCACGGTTTGTATATTTCTTAGCAATAGAAACAACAAGTCTTAAGTTTGCTTCAACTAGTTGAGCCTTCGCGCGGTCAGCTCTTTCTTCACCATTAGTGATAATCTTGTAAACAGTCTCGATATCGTCAAAGCTCATTCCAGCTTCTTGTGATAGTCTTCTTAGTTTTCTTAGAATATCTTCTTGGTTACGAACTAGTTGCTCTACCTTTGCATCAGTTGTGTAAAGCTCTTTAGCGAATGCACGTTTGAATGCATCGTCTTCCATAATCTTTTCATGAAGATCACGGTAAGCTTCAATTGTTTCGACTTCTAGGAATTTAAAGATACGATCTTGTTGCTCGTAAAGATCTTTAAATTGTAGGTAGTACTTCTTAACTGGTTCAACGAAGCTATTGATGATCTTTCTGTTGAAAGTAAGATCCGCAAGCTCTGTTGCAATAGAGTCCATTTTTGTTTTTTCAGTTTTTGAAAATTTATCAAGAGTTCCATCATCTTCGTTTAGTGAAGAGTCATAGATTTCTTTAAGCTCATCACATACATTGATGATTGTTTTCTTAACCTTATCAATGTCTTTTTGTGTTGATTCATCATCAAGACCACGTACAAGCTCTCTTACGAACTCAGTTGGGTTTTCTAGTTCAGTGATACGATCTTTTAGGTTAATGATTTCTGCAATCGCGTGAGACGATTTAAGTGAAGAAAGAATAATTTCTCTTTCACCTTCTTCGATTTCTTTTGCAATTACAACTTCGCCTTCTCTTGTAAGAAGGGCAACAGAACCCATTCTCTTTAAATATAATTTTACAGGATCAGTTGAGGCACTTCTAAGTTCAGCTCTCTCTTCTTTTGAAAGCGTCTCTTCAATAATTTCTGTACCGTCAAGCTTGATTCCTTCATCTTCCTCTTCAACTTCATGATCAGTTACTTCAATCTCTGATTCGCTGATAGCTAGCATAATGAGGTCAAGTTCTTCAGGAGCAATTAAACTTGCTGGAATAGCATCGTTAATTTCTTCTGGAGTTAGAGAGTCTTGATCCTTACCGCGAGCGATAAGTTTTTCGAAACCCTTTGATTTTAAAAATTGTGCAGCACTTGACATGTTTGGTTTCTCCAGTCTTTTACTTTTTTAAAGCGTGAAGCTTTCTTCGGATTTTAAAAATCTTTTCATTCAACTTAGTTTCTTCTTCTTGAGTTGTAATATTACTTCTCTCAGAATCTAAGCGACCAATTTCTTCTTCTAGACTAACTCTTTCAAGTTTTGTTTTAAGGTCTTTAATAATTTTAAACGCTCCCTCTTTTTCTAGTTTGATTCCTTTGTATTTCTTTATGCCCTCATCGATTATTTCATGTAGGCCGAATTTGGAAGAACTCGAAAGCGCAAAGTTTTTAAATTCCCTCTCATCTATTTCAAAGATTAAATTTTTCAGATTTAAAATATATTCTTTTACCCTATCTGAGTGCATAAAATCAAGCAGATCGGTCATTTCATCATACTCAAGACAATCCGGATGTTCAACGATAGCAAGCAGTAAAGTCTTCTCCGTTTTTGAGATTGGAGCTTCAACTTCATCCATTATTGGCATCACACTTGCATCACTTTCGATGAAACTTGCCATATAGTCTTCGTCAAACTCAGCTGGAACCATTTCCATTGGTGGATTCTCTTCAATGGCCGGCTTAAAGGCTGGAGATTTCTCATTTTTTAAGAAATCTTCATAATTCTCGATAATACTGTCTTTACTTGATTCAAGATTAAGTTTTTTTGCCCAACTAACAAGTCTTTCGATAGCGTTCAGGTCTTTACCTAGTGGAGATACAAGATCAAATGCCTGTTTTAGAAGAGCTAGCTTTTCATCCAGAATTTCAATCTTACGATCTGGTAGTAATTTTGAAAATTCATAGTCAATAAATGGAACAGCGTTATCAATTCTGTCTTGATAGGCAATGATACCTTCCTTTTCAAGGAAGTCGTCCGGATCTTTATGGGGATTTAGATCGACAAACTTAGGGATAATACCTGTTTCAAGAAATTGGCGATTGGCCCTCTGTGAAGCCTTAAAACCAGCTTCATCATTATCAAGCGAAAGATAAATATTCTTTGTCATGGACTTAAGCGTACGAAGAGAGTTGTCGCCAAGGGCCGTCCCCATGATTGCGACACTATTTTCAAAACCCTTCTTGTAGTTTGCAATTTGGTCCATATTTCCTTCAACTATAATCACGCTATCGCGCTTTCTAATGAATGATTTTGCAAGATGGAGGCCATAGAGAAGGTTTCTCTTGTTAAAGATGAACGACTCTATAGAATTCATGTACTTAGCGTGTTGATATTCATGAATTCGTCGGCTAGTGAAGCCGATAACTTTACCGTAATGGTCCCAAATCGGAAACATTATGCGTTCACGAAAAGTATCATAATGGGACTTGTTGTCGGCATTATATTTAACGATACCAATTTTCAGGGCCGTCTGTAGAATCTCTCCACGGTCTTTGGCCGGAAGGGAACATATATAGTCGTAGATGCTATTTTTTTTAGGAGCAAATCCTAGTTGATAGAGATCTGCAATTTCATTGCTTAAATGACGATTCTTTAAAAAGTCTAAATACTGTTCAGGTTTGAGGTTTCGCCCTGACTGAAAGTAGATAGTTGATGCAACTTTAAGAATTTTTTCAGCATAAATGAACTCTTTCGACTTTTCTTTAGTATTTGTATAAGAGTCGAAATCGATACCAAACTTATCGCAGATATCTTTCATGGCCTCGATGAATTCGAGGTTTTGAAGATTCATAACGAAGTCGAAGTGACTGTGACCTGCTCCACATGAGAAGCATTTATAGATCTTCTTGTCGTTAACAACAGACATCGAAGGATTTGTGTCGTCGTGAAATGGACAGACCCCATAAAGGTTGTTGCCCTTGCGAACTAAGTGCACACCATAGCGCTCGATTAAATCAGAAATCGGGATCTCATTGACGATCTTTTCGCGCAGTCTTTGTAATGACATGTGTGTGCTAACCTAGCTTATTAATTTGCTTTTTTGGATTTTAGAACAAAAGCCTTAATATTTACACCTTGCTCGATAAATATTTTCTCAAACTTTGTTTTAAATTGGCAAAGTAGGTGATCTGGAGCGTCGTTCCATAGATCTTTTGTCTCGAGTTCAAGCTCAAATAGGTCCTGTTTCTCGATAACTTCCTTCATCCACTCCGCATAACCATCGTGATCAGTCTTCACAAAGAAATATCCACCTGGCTTAATAACTTTGTATGCTCTCTCAAGGAAAGGAAGCTGAAATAGCCTCTTCTTGTGATGACGCGCCTTTGGCCATGGATCAGGGAAGAAGTAGAATACTTTATCTAATTCATTCTCTGCAAAAAGGTGTTCGATTCTTTCACCTTTAGCTCTTAAGTATTTAAAATTACGATATGGAAGTGACTTTAACTTCTTAGCTAAGGCGTAGCTTCTCTTAAAACGATAATCTAAACCAACAAAGTTTTGGTCTCTATAAGCATCACAGTATTGAAGCATAAAGTGGCCGTATCCAGTTCCGATCTCAAGGCATAACTCGCCATCTTGCGTGAACACTTCTTTGTTCCAATTACCACGGTGAACTTCAGCTTCTTCATCTCTTAGAACAAATTCACTAAATTCCTCTAACTTATCATGGTAAGGGTTGCGGTGCTTGTACTGAAAGTCCTTAGCAAATGACTTGTCTTGGTCTTGTTTGTACGCAAATGGATCGTTTGTCGCTTCTTGAGCGTCTGATTTTACTGGCAACTTATACTCCTAAATGATTATTGCACCTAGTTATCAAATTGAAGGCGCTCAGGCAAGGCTTTAAAACCTTTCTACAAGGTTTTGAAGAGGTATTCATAAATAAATATTAGGGATAATTAAGTATTAATTAACTCAAAAGCTATGGAAACTGTAGTATGAAGTTTATTTTGCAACTTTTTCTAATTTTTCATCTCTCTCAAGTGGCCCATGCCTTCGATGCAATGAGCAGAGGGCCAGCTTCTATTGATCCTACTCCCACATACAAGGAGCATGAAGTTAGTATTATTCAAGGACATTATCGACATCAGTATTTTCGCTATTTTCTAGAGGAGATATTAACACTTTCTCGAAGTGACTTCGGTGATTTTAAAGTTAAGAGCCTTGAGTGCGGAAATGAGAAAGAATGTGTGGAGTCGGGAGCTTATAAGAAAGGTGATATTATTTATTCTCCTTCTGAAAATTGGGATTTAGCAGATTTTAAAAAAATAGAGGCCCCGATCTTATCTGGCTTGATGGGACTTCGCTTGCCGGTTTATGAGTATAAAGATCGCATGAAATTTGAAGCGATAAAATCCCCTGAAGAGTATAAGAAAAAGCGTGTATCATTTAATAAGAATTGGCGCGATTATAAAATATTAGAAAAATCTAAGTTTAAACTAATTGCAGTTGAGACATTTGATGACATCTACGGTGCACTAACTGATAGTCGAGCAGACTATACTCTTAGGGGAGTTTCTGAAGCATTTATTGAAGTGCTCAACCAAAAAGAGAATCTTCTCATCGATACAAAAAACTTTATCTATTATCGTTATCCAGTTTATCTCTATGTGAGAAAAACTAATAAGAGACTCTATCGAGCTTTGATTTTAGGAATGAAAAAAATGGAAAGCCAATCCTATAATAACTTTACTAGAAGTTTTGTCGGACAAAACCTTGTCTTGGACGAAAGAGAGAGTTGTAAGATCTATAATGTGAATACAGAAGTCGTCCAGGTTTTAAAGCAATGTGAGCTAAAGGGTCTAATTGAAGCTGTTGCCAACTTCAATCGAAATTAACCTTTTAACATTTGCTCAATAAGACGAGCTGCTTTCTTTGCTTCTTGTGGATTTTCTAAACGCTTTTGAATGAGCTTTTGAAGTTGTTCAACTTCTTGCTTCATCTTCTTATTGCCTTGAGGGGCAGTAGGTGCTGAGTTTTCACGTGAGTCAGCACCCTTAAATAAGTGAGTATATTTTTTAACACCCATGAGAATTCCTAAGCAACTGCTTCAGCTGCACCTTTTTTCATTGTAGAAACTCTTTTCATGTGTTCCTCAATTACTTCATATAACTCTAGTTTTGTTGTATATGGATCCATACCATCAGGCATTGTCGAATAAATTACTTCGTTGTTGATTTCTGCAAAGATAAACCAGTTGTTACCTAGTTTTTGAAAAAGAACTTCTGTACCTTTGTGTTGAATTGTCATAAATCATCCTCCTGAAATAGTTTTTGCAATCCTTGCTAAAACAATGACACTAACTTTATCGTCGCTTTAATTTTTTCTTTTAAAAAAAAGTGAGTACTATTTATGAACGGAATTTTTTGCCGATGTTCTCTAGAGAAATGCCGAAAGGCTAGTAACGATACGTGAATCCGACATTGTAACCAAATGTTCCTTCAAGGTCTGTCGAGATTTTATTATCTGGCCATAATTGAGAATTTGTAAATTGACCATCTGACTCAAGTGTTGATGGAAGTCGAATGTCGATAACAGGGCCATGATAAAGATAAAATGTGGAAGAATCGAAGATTCTTTTATGGGATAAATTTATTGAAAGTCTTGCATTAAAAAATAGGCCACTAAATAGTTTCTCTTCTGCAATTCCATTTGTTTCATCATCTTGATTAACAAATCGTCTTTGGTAATTGAGTCCAACTTGTAGCATTGATTCGATTTCAAAATACTGTCTCTTGTGAAACGTATATGAAACAACTGGCCCAAACGAGTAGTGAATATTACTCTCTGTTGTGAAGATATCGCCATTAAGTCGATACTCCGCTTGCCCTGTCGTAACACCTCCGAAAAAGCCGTAGTAGAGGCGGTTCCCATCATCAAATGTTGCTGGGCTTAGATACTTCACATTTAAGCTTCCTTCAAAACCTGTACTTTCTTGCTGAACTTCAGAGTTGTAGGCATAACGAGAAGAGACACCTTTTTTAAAGATGAGATCAAATTGGGCGCGATGAAGAGGGCGCCCCTTTAATGGATATTCATCAGGAAGAGGTTCTGCAATAACATAATCAGTTGGATCATTTTTAACATAAATAGTGTTGCCGAGATCTTCTGATTCATTATTTAAAATCAGCTTAATAAAGTCCTTTCTAATATAGGCTTTTCTTCCATCTCTCGTAAGAGTTACGTAGTAGTCCTCTTCGTTCAAGTAGTTTGGATGCAAGTAAACTTTGGTACCTTTTCTCAATTTCATTAGGATGTGGCCATCTTCATTTGGCTTGCTGACAACAGGGGCTTCATGGACGCGAATGATTCCATTTGTTGCAAAGACAGAAGTTGTCAAAAGTATAATGAAGACTAGCTTTTTGATCATATTGAAACCTCAAATTCCTTGCCAATATTAAAGCTAATAGCTGTCGCAGAATTATCATTAGTAAGGTTTGCAGCTGGTAAAACGACACTTGAATCAAATGCATAATTTTGCATTTTAAGGTCTAAGCTTACAAAGTATTTTGCATAATTGTAATTTACATTGATACCAAATGAATCGATTGTGTAATCTACTTTAGAATTATCAATTGTTGCTGAAGTGTAGAGTGATCGTTGGGCACTAAGGCCGGCGGCAATAAACGACTTTTCATTTATGTGATAACGATATTCTGTGCGTAGTCCTATTGAAAAAGATGTGAGTTGGACTTCTTGGCCACTATTTTGTGCTAGGTATTCAGCAATAAGAAAGACAGGGATATTTGTAAACGTTTCAACTCCAGCTTCTAAAGCAAGAGTGGTGCTTGATAGTGAAATATTATCAAGAAAGAAGTTCGGTGTTGAGCTCCCTAATCCTGCTCTTATCTGTGTATAAGTATGTATTTGCTTCTTATCGTATTCGATTGCTTTGAATTTATCTTGTTTAAAAGGAGTAAATTTCTCATTGTTGAAAGTTAAAATTGTTTCTAAATGATCTAGGTTCGTACTTAAGGTAACGTACTTCACATTATCTTCATTTCCATCACTTGGAAGGATAAAGAAATAGCGTGAACCCGGTGATACTTCTTTAGTTCTAATGATTGTATTCTCTTTTATGCGATAGTAACTTTTTCCATCAAGTGACTCAATTAATGAATTTGCCAAAATAACACTTCGAAAAGTCTTCGCCTTTAAATTATTCTTTATGTATTTAAAGCGTGGTTTCGCCTTTGTTTTAACAGCTTCCTCTTTTAGATTAATTCTTCGTAAGTCTTCAAACAGCTTGTCAGAAGAGCTTTGGGCCACACATGTTTGTTGAATAAGCAGACAAGTGATGATGAATTTAATTAGTCGAGACATTCAAGGGCCTTTTGAAATGCAATGAAGTTACTTTCGTACTTAAAATCCTTCTTTGTTATTTGATCAAATGAAACCCATTTGTAGCCTTGATGTTCTTGTGGGGAAATGATGACTTCTTTCTGATTGGTTTTTGCAAGAAAGCAATACTCCGTCACATCCTTGTTCCAGCGATCATGAAATTCAAATTTTTGATCTAGTTGAATTATTTCTGCAGCACTAATTGAAGTCTCTTCAAGTAGCTCACGTTTGGCAGCTGTAAAAATATCTTCTTCAGGCTCAACAGATCCTGTTACATTTTGCCAACCAAAACCACGATCTTCCTTCATCTCAAGTAGAAGAATGGCCTTTAAATCATTGTGCACAGTGACAACCTGAACCTTTTTATGACGCGTATTCATAGGTTTATTATAGCAAAAAAATTTAATTTCAATGCCTTGGGCAAATTTGGAGGTTAATTTCTTTAATTTGTCTTACATTCCGTTCATTTTGCGGCGCAAATTTTTGTCGATTCCCGTGGTTTTTGGTAGATTATTGCGATGGATTTAATGCGAATTATCAATACATTGACTTTGGCCCTGCCGGGCTTTCTATTAGCGATCTCTTTTCACGAGTTTGGACATGGTTGGATGGCCAAGAGATATGGTGATGATACGGCCGAAAGAATTGGGCGCTTAACTTTAAATCCTATTCCACATGTGGACTTAGTTGGAACAGTAATTTTCCCAATGGTAGGAATTATGCTTGGCGGAGTTCCATTCGGTTGGGCCAAGCCAGTACCTGTGGATGTTCGTCGATTTAAAAATATGAAATCAGGGATCTTCTGGGTAAGCTTTGCAGGCCCTGGAGCGAACTTAATACTTATGGTTTTATCTGCGCTATTCTTTGGAATGGTTTACGCTTATGTTCCAGCGACTTTCTCATTAAAGACGCAATTTATGGATATGCTTCAGTACTCGGTATTTATTAATATCTTACTGGCGGTCTTTAACTTAATTCCATTTCCTCCACTTGATGGATCGAAAATGGTTGCAGCTTACTTAGATTACAACTCAGCACGAAAATATGAAGAACTTCAAAGATTTAGTTTTATTTTTATTCTAATTCTTTGGTTTACACCTATCTTTGGTTACATGATCAGACCGGTTATGCAGCTAGGGATGGTATTAATGAATACTTTTGCAGGTATTCTCTCTTAATTAAGTTAATTGAGGGATTTGAGGGAATTAACACATGTTAGACACAACGATTAAGGTTAAAACGGATACATTTGATGGTCCACTTTCACTGCTTTTGCTTCTTATTCAAAAAGAGCAAATGTCGATTAAAGAGCTAGACCTTACTAGAATTACTAAGCAGTACTTAGATTATCTAGCAAATATGAAAGAGCTTAACTTTGATATTGCAGGAGATTACTTATTCTTAGCTGCGACGTTAGTCCTTCTTAAATCAAAGAATGCAGTTACTGAAGAGGAGCAGGCTAAACTTCAAAGTCAGCTTGGTTCGGAGAGCTCGTTAAATATCACTTCTCATGCGGAGCTTGTTCGTCGTCTTGAAGAGCTTGCCCTTTACCAAAAGATGGGTCAAAAGCTTCTTGATCTTCCTCAAACGGGAAAAGATATTTTCGTAAAACCAAAGGTAAATCGTAAGGAGATTGTTAATTCAATTCTTACTCCAATGGAGCTTGAGAAGCTAACTGATACGATGATTGATTTCATTTTCCGTCAAAATCGTAAGTATACAGTTATTAAGCGTGACCGTTTATCGATTAAAGAAAAATTAGAATTCTTAAAGACATATCTACAAGTGGGACAAAAAACAAATCTAGATGAACTACTTGAAAATGATAGCAATAGCCGAATGGCAACGACGACTGGTGAAGATACTGCAAAAATGTCTGCAGACGGTAAGAACACAATTGATAACGTTGTAATTACATTCATCTCACTATTAGAACTTGCTAGACTTAAGCGTGTACAGGTTTTCCAAAATGAAAGCTTTGGGCAAGTTTACGTTGATGTTGTGAAGACTCTTGATGACTTCGATGTTACTCAAGCCGATGGGTTTGATGATGAGAATGAGTCAAAAGATAAGATTGAAACACAAGAATTAGAAAATATGGAACAAGTAGCGCAATAAGCGCTATTAGAGAGAGCACACAAATGGAAGAGAACACAACAGTTACTGAAGCAAATCTAGAGTTTCTATCAACAGAAGAAGAGATGGTTGAAGAGTTAGAAATGGCCCTAATGCCATCAGATGAAGACCTAGAGTTTCCAGAAGAATACTTAAAGCTAGAGTCTGACTTTGCTGATGAAAAACTTCAAGAAGATAAGCTTTGGAAAGCCAGAACAGGACTTAATGAAGAAACAATTTGTGGTGCAATTGAAACAATTGTATTCATGAGCGATAAGCCGGTTCCATTAATGAAAATCAAATCACTTATTGATGAAGATATTCCTCTACGTGTTGTTCACGAAGCAATTACTCGTCTTCAAGATGAATATGAGTTAAAGCACCACGGAATTCGTCTGCAAGAAGTTGCAAATGGATACCAATTTAGAACAAAGGCAACTTTCTCTAAGTATGTGCAAGACCTATTTAAAATCAATGAATTAGTACTTTCTCCAACAGCTCTTGAAGTACTAGCAATCATTGCCTATAAGCAGCCAGTTTCAAAAATTGAAGTTGAAAAAATCCGCGGTGTTGATAGTTCACACATTGTACGTGGTTTAATGGATAAGAGACTCGTTCGCGTAACTGGACGTTCTGAAGAAGTTGGACGCCCTGTTCTTTACGGGACAACTTCTGAATTTTTAGAGGTATTCAACTTAGCAAATATTGATCAACTACCACCAGAACATGAGCTTGCTGAAATTGCTACTCAAGGTGTTGGTAAAATCGAAGATATTAAAACACTTGTTAACGCCGACCTTGCGTCACGATTTGATCAAGATGAAATTGAAGAACTTGATAATATCGCAATGTCGATTAAGGCAATTGATTCAGAAACAGCATTTACAAAGTCTCTTAAGGTTCAAGAGAGAAGACGTAAGTCAGGTAGAACTGAAGAAGGTGAAGAAGCTGCACCAATTCTTACTGCATTTGATCTTCTTGAGCAGCACCTTGATAACTCACTTGTTACAGGAGCAAATAAGGAATCGGCTGAATCGGAAGTATTTACGGCCATTACTTGTCCAGAAGTTATCGCAGACTTAACTAAAGGCCCATTCAATATCCCCGAAGAAGAGGAAGATGACTTTGAAATGATCGATCTTGATTCAGGTGAAGTTATTAAAGATATCTCTGTTGAAGAAGCGCTAGAAGAAGTTGCTGAAGCAATTTTATCTTCTGGAAGTGAAGAAGGTCTTGATGAAGAAGATCTTATTAATGATGAAGCCGATATTGAAGTAGCGGCCGAGCAGGTTGAAGAAATTGCTATTATTGATGAAACAAAAACGGATGAAGAAGCCGATCAATTAGCACAAGCTCTTGATGATGCGTTTGCAAAGTTATTTGGTGGTGACTCTGCTGTGCCACAAGATGAGATGGAAGTTGATCTGGATGATAGTATCAATGAAACAACTCAAAATTTAATTAATGGAGCAAAGGATCTTGATCTTGACCTCGATTTTTTAAATAACAAGGACTTAGGGGATTCTGAGTCATATATTGATTAAGAAATAATTACTTAAATACTTGTAAAAGCTTACGTTTAGTTCTATTTAGACGTAAGCTTTTTCTTTTAGCTTTTAACCGCCGAGATGGCAGATAGGAGAGTCAAAATGTCTAAATTAGTACGTTTACAAAAATTTATTGCAGATTGTGGAATCACTTCACGTCGTAAGGCCGAAGACCTAATCGTTCAAGGACGTGTAAAGGTTAATGGTATTGCTATTCGTGAACTTGGTTCTAAGGTTGATCCAACGATTGACGCTGTTGAAGTAGATGGTAAAGCAGCAGATCTTGGTTCTGTTGAAAAAATCTATATGATTATGAATAAACCTCGTGGGGTTATGACTACAGTTAATGATCCTGAAGGAAGAGAAACTGTTGTTGATCTATGTAAAGAAATCAGTGAAAGAATCTATCCTGTAGGTCGTCTAGATTACCTTTCAGAAGGTCTTCTATTAATGACTAATGATGGTGACTTTGCAAATCTTGTTATTCACCCAAGTTCAGAAATTACTAAGGTATACGAAGTAAAAGTATTTGGTGCAATCAATGAATTCCTACTTAAAAAGCTAAGAGCGGGGGTTTATATTGATGGTGTAATGACAAAGCCACAAGCTGTTCGCGTAATTAAGCAACTAGAAACAAAAACATGGCTTGAGTTTAGAATCAATGAAGGTAAAAACCGTGAAATTCGTCGTATGTGTGAAGGTGCAGGTCTAACTGTTGATAAACTAAAGCGTGTTGCTATTGGTGGCTTAACTGTAGAGGGGATTGCTCCTGGTTCATACCGTCTAGTAAATAGAAGAAACTTATTGAATGCTATTGGTATTGATATGGCAGGAAATAAAATGCAAGATGCTGTTGAGTATATTTCAAGCAAGAAGTCTGTAAACTTAAAGAAGAAAGGTCATCAAGGTTGTACAGCGGCCGATGATAAAGCTTTTGTTAAGTTTAGAAGAGAGACTTACTTTAAATCAATTAAAGAGATTGCTGAAACTAAGAAAGCAAAAGAAAAAGAGATTAGAAGACAAGCTTGGGAAGAAAAAGAAGCAGCTTTCAAGAAGAGACAAGATAAGAAGAAAGCTCGTGTCGCTAAGAAAGAAAATGAACAGAAACATGTTCACGTAGAATTTGTTAAATAGAAAAAGCCGCTTTAAGCGGCTTTTTTTTTATCTTTTTAGTCGGTAAATTAGTCTAACTCTTGGATATCTTCGATTCGATCAATTCGATCATCAATTCTTAAGTCCTCATCTGTTCCTCTAATATAGCGGTTCAGGTACTCAAGTTGATTATAGATTTCTTGGTAATTATTAGTTCCGATTCTTAGGTCGACTAGAGTCTCAGAATCATCAGCAATATAAACATCAAGATAAAGATATTTTTCAATATTATCAACAGGTAGAAGCTCTACTAGAAGTTGCATAATATATTGCTCGTTATTTATATTTCTAAGTTTTGAAGTGAATTTATCGACCTTTTCATTGTAAGGCATATCACTATGGATGATATCGTAGAAGAACTTAGCAAGTTTCTTTGTTTTTCTTTGGTATTCATCTTCCGGTACTTCATATGGACGCATTCTAGAGTCTTTGTCATGGCCTGATGTGCGAATAACTCTTTTGCCTCTTAAGTGTTCAGCTAAGCGGTAGTGAAAATCTTCAAAGGAGATCTTGTTAAGATAAGAGAAGGCATCCTTCTTTAAAATCATTGTAAGTTTCGAATTAAAATTTACGTAACGCTTCTCTTTAGGGATTCGTGCGATGACGTCATCTCTTACTATCTCAGGAAGTATTCCACTAAGAATTCTTAAGTATCTTTTTTGCTCTAATCTTCTAAACTCGTTATCAACTCGATTAAAGTTCATTCCTACGTTTAAGAATTTATGATCACTATGAGATGAAGTTAGTCCAAAATATGAAAGGATTTCTTTCTCTTTTGTATCAAAAATTTCAATAGAGATTTTTGATTCTTTCGTCTTTGTGTAGTTAGGGTAGTAGAAGGCGACAGTTGAGCCATCAAGTTTTTCGAAATTAAAACGGTTATTAACGTAGTGGCTCTTTGCTCCAAGCTTTAGAATATCTAAGTTAAGCTGAATCCCTGAGGATTTAGATTTGTATCTATTGTGTCCTTTAAAAACACGCTCTACTCTTGGAGAGTTCTGACCATTATCAATCTTAGCAATTCGATCAACATCCTCTAGGTTAACAACGTAGTACTTATCTAAAAGATCAGAATTAAGTGATTCAGCAAGAAGCTTGGCTTCTTTAAATTTAAAGACATTGTTGAATAATTTATCATAAACCTTTCTAACTTCTTCATCTTTAAGGTTAAAAACATAGTCCGCAAGAATAATATTACCCTTAGTGCGAGAAGCATCTAGTTTAAACCAATCAAGCTTATACTTGTAATCGACATCTTGACCCAAAATTTCAAAGCTAATAAGTTCTATCCCAAAACGGCTTCTAAAGCTTATTCCAGAAGTTTTCTTCTTTTGAGCAATGATTTTTACACGAACTTTCTTATCATCAAGCTTGTATACCTGAATTAAGAAGTCTCCTGCCATCGTATAAAACCCAGTAAGACCTGTGTTCATAAGTGGGATTGCATTGTTGTAACTAAAGCCTGTCGTAATGGCCATTGAAGCAGGGATTGAAATAAAGTCACCTGGATTTAATTCATCAACATATTTAGAGCGAATTGGGATCTTAGCGACATTAAATGGAAGGGCCTTCATTGCATCTGTTTTCTTTGCAAATTGTCTTGAAATGATTACTTCATTATTTCGATCGGCCTTTAAGAAAAATGGCGTTTGAAGCTCTGGGAAGAAGGCATTCTTTGTATCGTGCTGAATTCTAAAATTAAATTGATCACGGCGAGTATAGTTTCCTTGAATATAGGATTTTTCTACTTCGTATTCGTACTTTCCTCTTAGAGAAAGGCCATCTGCGATATTGATTTTAAAAATATCAACATCAAAGCTGACTTTTAAACTGTTAAAAGCATCGATTAGCTTTCTATTGATATTTTCTTTCGACAGGTGATCTCTTAGAAAGTACTTGAACTTCAAATAAGTACTTGGAGTACTATCTTGAGTTGTGGTTTCTACCACATTCTTGTCGTTAATAGGCGCCTGCTCGGCCGCAAAGCTGAGTGACGTAATCAGGATAATTATCAGTGTTTTGAACCTATTCATGTCTATGATTAATATCATAATAAATAGTTGGAAAATCGTTGAATGTAATAGTTATAAGTGTGAACAAAGTCTAAGCATATTTTATCGACTGATAGCTCACTATAAGGAGAAAGTTAATTCAGTTAACTTTTAAGTGACTAAATTGGCAAACACAGGAAATTATAGGCATTTTCTACAATAAATTCCCTTTGGGGAAATAATAAACTTTGACACAAATTGGCATAAATTTAAATTAGTAAAAGCCGATAACTAACTAGATATATTAAGTTTAAATAAGAGATCAAAACTTTTTTTATTTGCTGGGAAAAATAAGGTCGCTATTTGCGCTATTTACCTGGTGATATATTAGTTGAAGATTATTGAGTAGGAGAATGAGTATATGGAAGATCTTAAGAAGTTTTCTTTTTTAATTGTAGATGACATGAGCACAATGAGAAAGATCGTAAAAAAGCTATTACGTGATTTAGGGGCCGATCGTTTTGTTGAGGCAGTTGATGGAAAAGATGCTCTTAAAAAAATTGTAGAGAATAAAGGTGGACCAAATGAGATATCTTTTATCATCTCTGACTGGAGTATGCCGAATGCTACTGGACTGGATCTGCTAAAAACAATTAGAGGCAGTGAGAACTTCAAAGAGATGCCATTCGTAATGGTTACTGCAGAGCAAGACGTTGCACAAATTCAAGAGGCAATTGCTAGTGATGTAGATGGTTATGTTATTAAACCATTCGATCAAGCATCATTTAAAAAGAGGTTGGCCCTGGCCATGAAGAAAAGGTTTCCACAAGGTTAATAGGAGGCTTTCATGGGTATGGTAGAGAGAATTACTAAATCTCACTTCTCTGTTTTGGCCTTCTCAGGTGATATCGATCTAGATTGCGTAAAGTCTTTATCGATGATCTTTGATGCGATTCTAGAGGACGAGAAGGATAAGCTAATTATTCTAGATTTTAAGAGTGTCGAATTTGTATCACCAAAAATTTATAATGAAATATTTAGGCTTTTTAAATCTGCAGAAGATAAATCAATTCTGATTTATACAATTAATGCGCGATCAAAATTAATTAGAGAACTTAAAAGTGATTATGCAGATGAACGTTTTAATTTCACAGATTCGATATCGAAAAGACTACAAGAGCTAAATCTTAAAAAGAAGAGAATTGAGCTTGATGTAAACTTTGTTAACCCATTTATTCAAGCAGCAATTGATACATTTGGGGTTCAGGCAAATTTAAAAGTATTACCGGGAAAAGTATCAAAAGCTAAAGATTTTGAAAGTTATGAGATTGGTTTAATTGGATCAATTGATGTTCAAAATGAGCAGTTTAATGGCAGGCTTTTAATTTGTTTTCCAGATATTGTTTTTATCAATATTTATAACCAAATATTCGGAGAAGATTACACTGAGCTTAATGAAGATGTGAAAGATGCAATTGCAGAATTTACAAATATTACATTAGGGCAGGCAAAGGCTACTTTAAATCAAAATAGAGGGATTGTTATTGACCGTGCAATTCCATCAGTTTTACTAAGAGAGAACTTTTCAGAAATTGAGCTAGGCAAATATGAGTCGTTAATGATTCCACTAGCAACGAAACTGGGCTCTTTTTATATCTACATCCTATTGGGGGCAAACGAATAATTAGGTAGTTGGAAAAAACTGAACATGATCTTTGTCATGTAATTAAGATTGTTTATAGAAATTTATAGTAAGCCACTAAAAACACTAATTAAATAAAAATTTTGTCCGAATAATGAAGAGATATTAACACAAAAGACAAGATGTGATTATGGATGAGTTTGAATTAGAATTAAAGATGGATTTCCTTGAAGAGGCTGTTCAGCTTCTTGAAGATTGTGAAGAGTCTTTCCTAGAGCTAGAATCGGGTGTCGATAATACAGATGAGCATATCGATAAAATCTTTCGCCTTGCTCACAACCTTAAGGGTACATCAAGGGCCGTTGAGTTTAGTGATGTAGCTGAGTTTACGCATGAGATGGAAGAGCTGATCTTAAAAGTTAAGAAAGGCGAAGTCGATATTTGTGCTGATGTTATTGATGTATTCTTAAAATGTTCAGATCATTTAAATAATATGATCTCAACTCTAAGAGATGATATTGAAGCAAAGTTTAATTCTGATGAGATCATCCAACTTATTAAAGATGTTTCAAGTGCTGATGTTGAGCATAATGACCTGAGAATTTCAAATATTCCTGATGAAGCTGAATTTGAAGCGAGCGCGCAAGAAGAAGATGAAGATACTTATCATCAAGAAGTAGAAGAGGACTTTGAAGACGAAGAACTACAAGGAATTCTTGATAACGAGGAACCTGTAAGCTTTGATGAAGAAGTTGTTGCGGATGCACGTCCGAGTCAATCAGATATGAGTGACCTCGATCGTCTATTATATGGTGAATCTTTTGATACAACAGAAGAAGTAAAGCCTGTTGAAGCACCTGTTTCAAGTACACCAAATGATCTAGATACTTTAATGAGCGAAACAGCTCCTAAAGATCCTGTCGTTGATAATGTTGTAAGTCTAGATTCTGCAGCGAAGAAGGAAGAGAAGAAACCATCTTCGGCTCCTGTTGCAAAAACACAAGCGGCAGCTCCTAAAAAAGCAGCTAAGCCGGAAGAGACAATTCGTATTGGTATCAGCCGTGTAGAAAAGCTTAATAACTATGTCGGTGAGCTTGTAATTCTACAAACTGTTTTAAGTGAATGTAACGATCTTGTTGCTGATGAGCACGTAAGAAAGAGTGTTAGTCACTTATCAAAAATTACAAAAGAAATTCAAGATATTTCAATGAAAATGAGAATGGTACCACTTAAAACAACATTCTCTAAATTACAACGTATTGTAAGAGATACATCAAAGGCATTAGGTAAGAAGGTTAATCTTACTATTGTTGGTGAAGAGACGGAAGTTGATAAGAATATTCTAGAGCAACTTTCAGATCCATTAGTTCACATCGTTAGAAATGCAGTCGACCACGGGCTTGAAAAGAGCGTTGAAGATAGAAAATCCGTTGGTAAGTCTGATGCTGGTGAAATTCAAATCAAAGCTTATCATGAAGGTAATAGTCTTGTGATTGAAGTTGTTGATGATGGAAAAGGGATTGACCCAGAGATTATTAAAAGTAAAGCAATTGAGAAAGGCGTTATTAAAAATGCGGATAAGCTAAGTGATCAAGATGCGATTAACTTAATTTTTGCACCAGGTTTTTCAACTAAAGAAGCTGTAAGTGAAATTTCTGGACGTGGTGTAGGGATGGATGTTGTTAAAAAGAATATCCAAGATATCTCGGGGGCCGTTGAAGTTAAGTCTGAGGTCGGATCTGGTTCTGCCTTTAGAATTAAGCTTCCATTAACAATGGCTATTATTGAAGGGATGGTTACACGAGTTAGTGAAGAAAACTATGTTGTTCCATTGAACTTAATTCATGAGACTGTCTCTGTTACAGAAGAAAACTATAAGAAAGTTAATAATGTTGGAGGATGTATTGTGCTTAGAGGACAAGTACTACCAGCATTTAGACTTAGTACACTTCTGAAACATAATGTGAAAGAGCCTTCAGTAAATGAGATTGCACTAGTTGTAAGAACTGAAGATATGGATTTTGCAATTGTTGTTGATGATGTTTTAAGACGTCAGCAAGTCGTTATTAAGAGTCTTGGAAATGATATCAAGAATACACAAGGTTTTATGGGAAGCTCTATTCTTGGTAATGGGCGTCCTGCTTTAATCTTAGACTTGAAAGAACTTGTTGTGAATAAAGTAAGTAAAACAAAAGGTCAGAGACCAGTAAGTAACGCAGCTTAATATTATAACTTGAAGTGTGGGGAAAATATGGAAAATGAAACAACTGATGTAACAAAAAGGTACTTAGAATTTAAACTTGGGGATGAACACTATGCAATCCCACTTCTACAAGTAAGAGAACTTATCTCTGTTCCTGAAACAACAAATGTACCATTTAGTCCTAGTTACTATGTCGGAATTATGAACTTACGTGGACAAGTAATTTCAATTATTGATCTACGCACGAGGCTAGGTGTTAAGCCTGCTGAATCTAATGAAGAGGCCGTGATTATTGTTGAGTTTGGTCAGCTATGCTTAGGTATTGTTGTTGATAATATTTGCAAGGTTCTATCTGTAGATGAAGAGCAGATTCAAGAAGTTGCTTCTGTAGAAACAAAGAAACGTGACCGCTTAAACAAGGTATATCGTCATAACGAATCTTTAATTCAATTAGTTGATCTTGAATCAATTTTGAATATCGATGAAATTAATGGCCTAGCTAAGAAAGCTGCATAATTGGGGATGGTGTAGATACACCGGGAGAAAGTAATGAAACAAACAAAACTGTCAATGAACAAAAAAACGATTCTGAGTTTTCTTGGTATCTTTGCAATGTTTGGAATTGGATTAGCTATCTCAATTTATTCTTACTATGGACTCGTTGAAAGCTTAAAGAATACTGTTCAAAATGACTTGAAAATGAAAGATTCGATGAGAACTTTTGCAGCAAATCTTGGAGAACAAATTTCACACGAGAAAGAGTTTATAATTTCACAAGATCCAGCTGGAGTTAAGCGTTTTCTTGAGCTAGCTAAAATAAACGAAGAAACTTTTACCAATATGAAAAAAATAGATGTTGATTATTCTAATGAAATCATTTGGGATGAGCTTTATAACGAGTTTAAAGAACACTCTAAGAATTTTGGTAATACTCGCAGTACTTTAAAGATTGAAGGTGACTCAAAGAGTGGTCTTAGAGGTGAGCTTAGAAGTTACGCTCATGATATTGAAAAAAAGATTAAGAAATACGATTTAAATCCAAGTTTCATGATTTCTCTACTTAATCTTCGTCGCCACGAGAAAGATTTCCTTTTAAGAAGAACAAAGAGTTATGTAGATAAAGCGAAATCAGAAGGTGAGAAAATTAAGAAGGAGCTAATTGCTCGAAAGTATAAACAATATGTTTATAGTGATGTGAGTAAGTCTGTTAATGACTACATTCGTACATTTGATAAATTATATTCAAATCAACTACTTTTAGAGAAATATAGTGCTACCGCAGTAAAAGGGACAAAGAATATTTTCGAAATTATCCAAAAAAATATTGAGTTAATTGATAGAAAAACTAAAGAAAGAATTGAAGAAAGTACTGTATTAGAGGATAAAATTAGCTTTTTTATTCCAATTCTTTTTGCTGTGATTGCAGCCTTTGCATATGGATTTCAGTATAACTTCTCAAAATCAATTAAGAAAATTATTGTACTTAGTGAGAGACTACGTGACTCGTCACAAGTTACTGAAAAGTCTTCAACTAATATGAGTATGGCATCAGCAAAAGTTTCTTCTTCAGTAACTCAACAAGCAAGTGCTATTCAAGAGACCGTTGCTACTCTTAATGAGATTACGGCCATGGTTAACAAAAGTGTTGAGAATGCAAAAGTTTCAAGCCAAAAGGCTGATGAATCACAACGTGTTGCTCTAGAAGGTAAGAAGGCCGTTAATGATATGGTTGAAGCTATTGGACAAATTAACGGTAATAACGAAGATATTATGAAAGAGATGAATCGTAATAATGAAGAGATTGTAAAGATCGTCGATGTTATTAATGAGATCTCTGAAAAAACAAAAGTAATCAACGATATCGTATTCCAGACAAAGCTATTATCTTTTAACGCTTCTGTAGAGGCAGCTCGAGCAGGCGAGCATGGGAAAGGTTTTGCTGTTGTCGCTGAAGAAGTTGGAAATCTTGCTCAGATGAGTGGTAACGCTGCTCTTGAAATTGAAGAACTACTTGGTGGCTCAATTAAGAAAGTACAATCAATTGTTGATGAAACACAAGTGAACGTTAAAAGACTTATTTCAGAAGCTCAAACAAGTATTACTAAAGGTGTTGATGTTTCTGAAAATTGTGGAAAAATTCTAGATAGTGTTGTTGATAATGTTGATGCCGTTACAAAAATGATGACGGAGATTTCAACAGCATCTCAAGAGCAAGCTGAGGGGATCAATAATATCTCAGATGCGATGAATGAACTTGATGAAGTAACTCATACTAACTCAAGTATTGCACAGGAAACTTCTGGTTTTGCAGAAAGCTTGTCTGAACAAACTTCAATTCTAAATGGAATTGTTGAAGAGTTAGAAAGTGAAGTATTAGGAAAAATTCAAAATTTATCGGCAGATAGAGATAGACTTGTAGACTCAATTTCAAGCGCGCCAGTAGAAACTTATTCTGCACCAGAGCACAAAGTGGTTGAAGATTTTCCTGTCTTCGACTCGACTCCAGCACCACAAGTTGTTAAGGATAAGCCAGCAAAGTTCGTTGCAAAGAGTGCACCAGTCGTCGAGGATATGGGGTTTGATGACCCTGTTTTAGAAGTAGACTCTGATGAGTATCCAAGCGAAGACGACGCAAGATTTGATAAAGCAGTATAAGATCAATAAGGAAATTGGGAAGAGATTGAATGAGTAATCTTGCTAGAAGTTATATTGAAATAGCGCAAATGATGTCACAAGAGACAGGGACTCACTTTACATCACAAAATGATGCAATGGTGAAATCTCGCATTGACAAAAGAATTGTAGAGCTTCGTTTAAATAATGCTGAAGAATATCTCTCTCTTATTAAGACTCCTGGTAGTCAAGAGAAGAGTGAGCTAGTTTCACTACTAACGACACACTACACATTCTTTATGCGTGAAAAGAATCAATTCGAATTCATTGTAAAATCTCTTCCTAAGATAGTTGAGCGCATCAAAAATAGTGGCCGAAATAGCCTTAAAATCTGGTGTGCAGCCTGTAGCAAAGGTGATGAAGTATATAGCCTTGCAATGATTTTAAAAAAGCATTTAAGAGAAATAGATCCAAGTTTTAAATTTGAAATTTTGGCCACAGACATTTGCGAAAAATCAGTGAAGCATGCACAAAAAGGTGTTTATTACTGGAAAGAGCTACAAAAAGTTCCTAAAGAGTACTTGGAAGGAAATTGGTATCGCGGTAGTGGTGATATTGCTCCCTTTGTAAAAGTAAGTGATGAGCTTAAAAAATTTTGCAAATTTAAGGTTCATAATTTAATAGATGAAAATAGTGCGGAGTATCGCGATAAGTATGACATTATTCTATGTCGAAATGTCTTTATTTATTTCAATGAAAACCAAATCGATAAAGTTATAAAGAAATTTTCTAATTGTGTGACAAATAAGGGATATCTTTTTATTGGTATCTCTGAAACACTTAGGAAGCACGAGGGATTCCAAAGTCTTGGGCAGTCAATTTATTTCAAAACAAATCATGAAACAAAAAGAAGTGTTCGAGTTAGGCAAGAGCAAGTTAAAAAAATTCTAATTGTAGATGATTCTAGTACGGTTAGGAAGCTAATTAGAAAGTGTCTAACAGGTGTTCCTGGCTACGAAGTTGTTGGTGAAGCAGTTGATGGTGCAGATGGTTTAGAGAAAATTAAAGAGCTTAAACCAAATGTTATTACTCTTGATATCAATATGCCAAAAATGAGTGGTCATGATGTTTTAAAGAACCTTCCAAAAGATCAGTCGCTTCAGGCAATTATGATTAGTTCTGTAAGTAAGAGTGATGGGGATATCGTTATGCGCTGTCTAGAAGATGGTGCCTTTGATTATCTTAAAAAGCCTTCATTTGATGATATCTTTAAGTTTAAAAAGGCTCTTTTAGAAAAAATTGATCTTGCTTATAGCAGTATTGTTAAATCTAAAAGTCAAAAGTTAACTAGCTGGGTAGGAACTAATAATTTTGATTTCTCAGGTAGTCAGTTGATCACAATTGGTGCTTCAACTGGGGGAACTGAGGCGATCAAGCAGTTGCTTATGCGTTTCCCTAAGGAATTTCCACCTGTCTTAATTGTACAGCATATTCCACCAGTCTTTTCTACGGCATTTGCAAATCGTTTAAATGAGCTTTGTCCATTTGACGTTGTTGAGGCTACTGATGGTGAAGAAGTTAAAAATAACACCGTCTACATCGCTCCTGGTGGAATTCATATGGGAGTTGTTGGTAAAAGTAAATTAATGATCAAGTTAGATAGTGAAACACCGATATATTCTGGACACCGTCCGAGCGTTGATTATTTGTTCGAAAACTTAGCTAAGCTAAAAGGACATAAAGTTACAGCTGCTCTTTTAACCGGAATGGGAGCTGACGGTGCGAAAGGTTTACTAAAATTGAAAGAGTGCGATACTTTTACAATTACACAAGACGAGGAAACTTCAGTTGTATATGGAATGCCTAAGAAAGCATTTGATTTAGGTGCTTCTTGTATTTCCTTACCACTGGATAAAATTACTGAGCAAATTCTGACAAGGGTTGCGAAGAATTAAAATAGAATTTTGGGGAGAGATTGAGGGGTTATGAAAGGACAATGGACAATTAAGAAACAACTTATTGCACTATCAGCTACTATGCTTGCCATACAGCTAGTTATTGCATTTGTGGGATATCAATCATTAACATCAGTGAAGTCACATCTTTATACAGTATTTTCTAAGAGACTTCCTAGTATTAACAGTCTAGTGCAAGCCGACCGTGACTTTCAGCAGATGTTGGTTGCGGAAAGAACGCTACTTCTAGAGGGACTAACTGAAAAACAGAAGAAAGCATTAGCAGATGACTACTTTACTAATAAGCAGCAAGTTGTTGATCGCTTCAAAAAGTATACTGTTCTAGGTGATTCACCTAAGGAAATTGAAATTTCGAAAAAATTTAACGAGGGACTAGAAGCATTTGAAAGAACTGCAGCAGAAAAGTTTCCTCTTAATAAAGATGGTGAGTTTAAGAGATTTAATAAGTCACAATTGATTTCTAATTCTCTTGGGCCAGTTAACTCTAAATTTGAGAATGCAAGAGATAGTTTAGATCAATTACAAGAGCTTATTTTAGGAATGGGAGATGCTGAATTTAAGGACGCAGATGAGACTTATTCTAATTCGATCTTCTTAATGTCTATTATCTCAGTTATTAGCTTATTCGGCTCTGTTGGTATTTGTATTTTTATGGCAAGAAGAATCGATGGACGTATCAATAATATCGTTGAGTCAATTTCTCATGAGGGACAAAATTTAGAGAAAGTATCTAATACTTTTAAAAATAAGTCAGTTGCACTTAGCTCTATTTCTGAGCAACTTTCAGCAGCAGCAACAGAGACGTCGAGCTCTTTACATGAGATTTCTCAAATGATTAAGAGCAATACTGATGGATCTAATAATGTAGCTTCTCTGATTCAAAAAAGTCAGGAGCTTGTTACTGATGGTGTAAAGTCTCTAGGAGATTTAGGACGTGGTGTTAAGGATGTTGATAGTAGTACGACTGCACTAGCAAATACTGTTGAAAAGAGTAATAGCGAATTAAATGAAATTATCTCTGTATTTGAAGAAATTAACGCTAAAACACAAGTGATTAACGATATTGTCTTTCAAACAAAGCTACTTTCTTTCAATGCGTCTGTTGAAGCAGCAAGAGCAGGAGAGAACGGTAAAGGTTTTTCTGTTGTAGCAGAAGAAGTAGGGAATCTTGCTAAAATGAGTGGTGACTCTGCTGATGAAATTTCTAAACTACTTGTTAATAGCTTAAAAAGAGTAACTGAGATTGTTGATGATTCAAGTAAGCATGTAAATGAATCATTAAATATGAGTCGAGACAAAATTAACAAAAGTGTTGAGATTAGTAATCAATGTCAGGAAGTATTTACTCAAGTACTAAGAAATTTTGATGAGGTTTCAGCTAACTCTAATGAAGTGGCAAATGCTTCAAAAGAGCAGTTAATTGGGGTCGAAGAAGTTAGTAGAGCAATGCAGGAAATTTCAAGTTCTGCAAGTTTAACAAATCAGTCGGCACATGATCTTAAGGCTGCATCGACAGAATTAAGCCAAGCTGTTATCCACATTGGTGAAGATATTACTGATTTAAGAGGATTAATTGTTGCTCAAATCAGGTCAGCAGCAAGAGCAGTTAATAATGTTGTAAACTTTCATAAAAAATCAGAAAATTCTGAGACAAAGAAAGCTGCATAATAACTGTCATTCATATCAAATAAAATAAAGGGCACTTTCACAGTGCCCTTTTTTTTTACTATATTTTATCTAGGTTTTATGAACTCCCTAATTTATAATTCTTTTAAAGAAGGGATGTTTATATGTTGTTTTTTAGAAAGTATATCTTAGCATTTACTGGTTTATTCTTGTGCTTATTTCTTATTGTTCATCTCGGTGGAAACTTAATTTTACTATTGCCTAAATTTCACGCTCAATCTCTTTATAATTTGTATTCACATACACTGGCAGAAAATCTTCTTATCAAAGTCGTCTCAATTTTTCTCTATTTGGCTATTTTGATTCATACATATATGGCGGTACGAGTAACGATAAAAAATTCACGCTCACAAGGAGTCGATTACGCCTTTAAAGATAATAGTGAAGTGACGACTTGGACTTCCCAAAATATGGGGCTTCTTGGATTCATCATATTAATATTTATTGTTGTTCACATGGGAAATTTTTGGGCTCGAGTGAAGTTAGGCTTTGGACAGAGCATTCCGATAGATTCTAGTGGCCATAAAGATATCTATTTAATTACAACTCAATTATTTAAGAATCCATTCTATGTTATTTTTTATTCTCTACTTATGATTCCTCTTGGCGCCCATATAAATCATGGCCTATCGAGTGCGTTCAAAACACTAGGATTCTATCGATTAAAGCACATACAAGTTCTAGATAAGTGTAGTCGATTTTTTTCATTAATTATCACTTTCGGCTTCGCAATTATTCCTATTGTTATTTTTATTAGGGAGAAACTGTAATGTTAGATGCAAAAATTCCTAATGGAGAATTAAAATCAAAATGGTCTACTTATCAAGCAGAAAGTAAGTTACTTAATCCTGCAAATCGAAAGAAAGTTTCAATTATTGTTGTTGGATCTGGTCTTGCAGGTGCTGGTGCGGCAGCTACGCTTGGTGAGCTTGGCTACAATGTAGATTGCTTTTGTTATCAAGATTCTGCACGTCGTGCTCACTCTGTTGCTGCCCAAGGTGGAGTTAATGCAGCTAAAAATTATCAGCATGATGGTGATAGTGTTTGGCGAATGTTTTATGATACTTTAAAAGGTGGTGATTTTCGCTCACGTGAAGCAAATGTATATCGTCTTGCAGAGCTTTCGGCTCCTCTTATTGATCATTTTACACAGCAAGGTGTTCCATTTGCTAGAGAATACGGTGGTGTACTAACTAATCGAAGCTTTGGAGGTGTACAAGTTCAACGCACTTTCTATGCAAGAGGACAGACTGGTCAGCAACTACTTCTTGCTGCTTATTCTCAACTTTCAAAAATGGTAAAGCAAGGTAATGTTAAGATGCATCCTCGTACTGAAATGCTTGATCTCGTTATTATCGATGGAAAAGCAAAGGGTGTTATCACACGTAATTTAGAAACTGGTGAACTAAAGAAATTCATGGCAAATGCTGTCGTATTAGCAACTGGTGGTTATTCTCGCGTTTTCAGATTATCTACTTTGGCAATTGGTTGTAATGGTTCTGCCATTTGGGCGGCCCATAAGAAAGGTGCTTTTTTTGCAGCACCTAGCTTTACACAGATTCACCCAACTGCACTTCCTCAATCGAGCGAATTACAGTCAAAACTTACTCTTATGTCTGAGTCATTGAGAAATGATGGGAGAATTTGGGTTCCTAAGAAAGCTGGAGATAGTCGAAAGGCCAATGAGATCCCTGAGGAGGATAGAGACTATTATCTTGAGAGAAAATATCCTAGTTTTGGAAACTTGGCCCCTCGTGATATTTCTTCTCGTTCAGCAAAAGAGCAAATCGATTCAGGTCATGGTGTCGGTGTACTTAAGAATGCTGTCTATTTAGATTTTAAACATGCAATTGAAAGGTTGGGAATTGAGGTGATAAAAGACCGCTATGGGAACCTTTTTCAAATGTATGAAAAGATAACAGGAATTAATGCTTATCAAGAACCAATGATGATTTCACCTGCTGCCCACTTCTCAATGGGAGGGCTTTGGGTTGATTATGAATTGATGACAACGGTACCGGGCCTTTATGCAATAGGTGAATGTAATTATTCAGATCATGGTGCTAATCGCTTAGGTGCAAATTCTCTTTTACAGGCAAGTATTGATGGTTATTTCATTTTACCAAATACAATTAATAACTATCTTGCCGATGAAATGAAATATGACCAACCAGATATATCTCATGACGAATTTTCTAAATGTCTTGAAGAAGTTGAAGCACGTATAAAGATGCTTCTTAAAATCGATGGTTTGAAAACAGTTGATCATTACCATCGAGAACTCGGTAAAATTATGTGGCAAGAGTGTGCTATGAGTCGCAATAAGGCCGGTCTTGAAAAAGCAATTTCTGAAATAAAAGAATTAAAATCTGAATTTTGGAAAAATGTTAAAGTTACTGGTTCTAATAATGAGTTAAATCCCGAATTAGAAAAGGCGCTTCGTTTAGCTGACTTTATTGAGCTAGGTGAACTTATGTGTCTTGATGCTCTTCAAAGAGAAGAGTCGTGTGGTGCTCACTTTCGAGAAGAGTACCAGAGTACTGAAGGTGAAGCAGTTCGTAATGATGATGAGTACAGTTATGTGTCTGCTTGGGAGTACTCTAGCGGTGAGTATCAATTACATCGCGAAGAACTCAATTTTGAATATATTAAACCAACAATCAGATCATACAAGTAGGTAGCAATGAGAGTAACTTTTAAGATTTGGCGACAAGATAATTCAACAGTTGATGGTCAATTTGTCGAATACGAACTTGAAAATATTAGTAGAGATATGTCCTTTCTCGAAGCACTTGATATGCTTAATGAAAGTCTCGTTTTAAAAGGCGAGAAGGTCATTGCTTATGATTATGATTGTCGAGAAGGCATATGTGGCCAATGTGGTGTTTTTATCAATGGAAGAGCTCATGGGCCACATGCTAATACAACAACATGTCAGCTTCATATGAGAAGCTTTAGTGATAATCAAGTAATAACTGTCGAGCCTTGGCGTGCGAAATCATTCCCAATAATTAAAGATCTTGTTGTTGACAGAAGTGCTCTAGATCGAATTGTTGAGAGTGGAGGGTATATAACAGCTAAGACAGGAACAGCTCCTGAGGCTAACTCAATACTTATTGGAAAAGAGGTTGCTGATTTATCAATGGATTCTGCTGCATGTATCGGGTGTGGTGCATGTATTGCAACTTGTAAAAATGCTTCGGCAGCTTTATTTACGTCTGCAAAATTGACCCACTTAAATCTTTTACCGCAAGGAAAAGTTGAAGAAGGAAGAAGAACTTTGTCCATGACAAAACAGATGGAGTTAGAGGATTTTGGTCATTGCTCATTTACTGGGGCATGTGAGATAGAATGTCCTGAAGGGATTTCTATTTCTAATATTGCCAGAATGAATTTCAGTTTATTAAAAGCAAAGCTTTTAAAATAATCCCAGAAACTTCCACCATGCTCCTCCTATAATCAACCATATCAGAATGTTTACAATTGATATGAGAAATCCCATTTTCCACCAGTCTGATAAATCAACATAACCTGAACCAAAGAATACTGGGGCCGGCCCTGAGCCATAGTGAGTTAATGAACCAAAGAGGTTTGAAAAAAAGCCAAGAGTGATGGCCATGAGATATGGTGGGACTCCAACCTGTACGCCCACTCCTATGAATACTGCTGCCATTGCTGTTACATGTGCTGTAGCAGATGCAAAGAAGTAATGAGAGTAAAAATAGATGCCTGCTAGAATTGGAAATGCAATTGTCCATGCAAGAGTTGAGACTTCGTTTGCAACATACTTACTAAACCATGGGACAAAGCCAAACTTATTTAAAAAATCTGCCATCATAACTAGAACGCCAAACCATATAAGTGTGTCCCATGCTCCTTTTTCTGACTTAATATCATCCCACGTTAAAACACCTGTAATAAGAAGAATAGATAGTCCTCCAAAAGCAGTTGTTGTAGCGTTTATATTTAAGGTACTTCCAAAAATCCAAAAGACGATAAGAAAGATGAAAGTTGCAATCATTGTCCACTCTTGTACTTTCATCTTACCCATTTCTTCAAGTTTCATTTTGGCAATTTCTTGTGCACCAGGTGTTTCTTTAATTGAAGGAGGGTAAACTTTATAGATGACATAAGGGACAGCGATTAAAGATATTATGCCGGGTAAAATAGCAGCCAACGCCCATCCTCCCCATGTGATTTTAACGCCATTATCTGCAGCAAATTGTTGTATTAATGGATTGGCCGCCATTGAAGTAATAAACATTGCTGAAGTAACCATACATACTTGAAAGCAGCTCAAGGTAAGAAAGTGACCAATCTTTCTATTTGTTGGATCGTTAGGTTTTGAGTCATAGCTGAGGCTTAAAGACTTCATAATAGGAAAAATAATACCTCCACCGCGTGCGGTGTTTGAGGGAGTTGCTGGAGCGAGAATGAGATCACTTATTGCAAGTCCATAAGCAAGTCCAAGTGTTCTTCTTCCAAGTAAGAAGACAAAGTAATAAGCGATACGTGCGCCAAGTCCTGTTTTTACGAACCCATTTGCAATGAAGAAGGCGATAACAATTAGCCATATTGTACTATTAGAAAATCCAGATAAGGCTTCAGCTTTAATTTTCAATGTTTGAGTAAAAAGACTTATAGCAAGTCCTACCATACACATTGAGCCCATTGGCATTGCCTTAATAATAATACCTAAGATGGTGCTTAAAAAGATAGCAAAGAGATACCACGCTTTAGGCTCTAATCCATCTGGGATTTGTTGATGCCAAATAAATACTCCTAACGCAAGAACACAGATAAGTCTGATTAATCGAACTTCAGATTTCATATTATTTATCCCTTTTAAATAAATTGATTTTAATATTGTTGAAGGAGAAGTTGCAATTTAAGAAAAAATTTAAGAAGATGCGTACATGGAAATTACATCATATCATGCACACTTATATTACGATGAATCAACTTACGAGAAGGCCCTAGAGGTTATCGAGCAGGTTAAGAAATTAAGTTATGTTGAAGTAGGAAGAGCACATCAAAAAGAAGTAGGGCCTCACCCTCGCTGGAGTTGTCAGTTCTTATTTTCTCCAGAAAAGTTAAATGACATGATTCCTTGGTTACTTGAAAATAGAAGTGGGCTTACCGTTTTTACTCATGCAAATACTGGAGATGATTATCTAGATCATACTCAAAATACACTATGGATGGGTGAGATCTTAGATCTGAAACTATCTATGTTTAAACCAATAAAATAAGATTGTTTTTGAAATTCAATTTATCGAAATTTCGATTAATTTTATCGTTAGTGTCAAAGATTAATAGAACACACACAAGTATTTCCCCTAAATAGGATATAATTGTTTAGCATTTAAACCATCGCAAGGGGGAGAGAATGACCGATGTACTGTTGGGAGAGGTCGATGGCCTCGTGGAAGAACATCAAAAAGTGAGTAGGGCCTTTAAGGAATTAATTGTCCTGTCTCAAGAAGTCGATAGAGTTTGTAAAAACCATATCGATGTGCCAAAGGATATCACCAACTTTCTGATTAAATTCTGGGTAACTCTCGAGGCCCTTACTCAAAAAGAGGAAAAATATATCTTTCCTTCATTAATAAAAGACATTGATAGACGAGCTTATGAAAAGGCGAATGAAGCATTGAGAACTCACTCTAAATTAAAGAGTGAACTGAAAGTTCTGGTGGATTATGTTTTACAATACAAAGTTAATGAGAATTCATGTGAGCTTTGGAAAGAGCTTGTTAATCGTACTACCGAAGTTGTTACAACACTTGAGGAGCATTTAAATTACGAAGGTGAGATATTTGCACAGATGATAAATTCTTACCAAATTTATGATGGGCATAGTGTTGATATAGTTTCTCCATCAGATTTAAAGCTTAAAATTAGCTAAATAGTAGAAGTTGATTTAGGTCATAAAACAACAAAGCTGATGTAGATCATATTGCGCCATGCGTAGGTTGCTATACTTATTTGAAGTATAGATATTACTGCAGGGGTAAAATAAGTGAGTAAAGTTTCAAATTTTAAAGATCAGGTGGCCAAGCTTGTTTCTTTTCATCAACAAATTCGTACAGAGTTTAAAAGTCTAATTATTTTATCTCAGGCTGTAGGAGAATCATCAAAAGGTAAGCATGGGGCCCCAAGCGGTATCTCTGAATTTCTTTTGAGATTTTGGATTACACTTGAAGCGGATATGCAAAATGAAGAGCGATATATTTTTCCTTTAATACTTAGGGAAAATTGTAGCGATGCATATGAGTATATTAAAGAAATGACTAATGAGCATTTGGAACAAGAAGAAGAACTTAGAGGTCTAATTCAAATGGTGCAAAATTATGAACTACAAGAAGAGAGTTGCCCAGAATGGGAGAATCTTTATCTAAAAGTAAGACAGGCCGTTGATAATCTATGCCGACATATGAACTATGAAAATGAAGTTATGTATTCATTTGTTTCGCAATATGAAAATAGAAATGGAGCTGCAGTTTAAAAAAGTACAACACCAAATTCTTGAAGGATCAATTTCACTGTCGGTGAAATTGATTTCTTTGATGGCATAACGGCCCAAATCGGAATCGACTGATCCGTGTACTCACTAAGCAAAGGCAATAACGTCTTATTTCTAATATGATCTAAAACATAAACACCAGGTAGTTTACAAATACCAAGACCTTGAAGAGCTGCGTTCATTTGTGCTCGTCCATTGGAGCTCTTAAAATTTCCTCTTACTTTAATACTTTCTTTTTGATCTTCATTATAGAATTGCCAGGTATCATTATTTCCAATGAGACAATTGTGAGAGCTAAGGTCTTTTGGTTTTTTGGGATGTCCAAACTTATTTAGATAATTTGGTGATGCGCAGACAAATTCTTTACGATCAGCAATTTGAATAGCAAAACCTTTCTTTGGCTTTTTAGCTGTTACACGAATAGCAAGATCAAACTCATGAGAAGTTATATCAATTAGCTCAGTAGAGAACTCAAGTTCTGCTTCGATTCCCGGATGTTTCATCATGATATTTGAAATCATTGGAGCAATGATATCTTCTCCATATGCTCCGGCCAAAGAGATTCTTATTTTATCTTTAGTGGATTCATAGCTCTCTTTAGATTGTTTAGTAAATCTTTCTATTTCTTGGATATGAATTGCACATATTTCAAAGTAGTTTTTACCGAAGTCTGTGAAGTCAATGAAGCGCGTATTTCTTTTTAGTAGTGGTTGCCCAAGTTTGTCTTCTAGCTCCTTCACTGCTTTACTTAAATGTGAACGAGAGACATTAAGGGCATCTGCTGCTTTCGTAAATGATCGAAATTGTGCAACTTTTATAAAACTATAAATGTGACTTAAATCCTTTATTGTTTCCATGTGTAAACAATGTGTCGAATGATGTCACAATTGTCAACAATTTGGTTTCAATATATAATGATGCATCAAGATAAAAGAATATTTTTCTGGAGGTATATATGAAAGTAAAAGCTGCTGTTGCTTGGGGCCCAAATGAGCCACTTAAAATTGAAGAAGTTGATTTAGAAGGACCAAAGAAGGGAGAGGTTCTTGTAAAAATGCATGCTACAGGTGTTTGTCATACTGATGCATTCACTCTTTCTGGAGCAGATCCAGAAGGTCTATTTCCTGTAATTCTTGGTCACGAAGGTGGTGGAGTTGTTGTTGAAGTAGGTGAAGGTGTAACTAGTGTTGAAGTTGGTGATCACGTTATTCCTCTGTACACTGCTGAGTGTGGTGTTTGTAAAATGTGTAAATCAGGAAAAACAAATCTTTGTTCTTCTGTTCGTGAGACACAAGGTAGAGGTCTTATGCCAGATGGAACAAGCCGTTTTTCTAAAGATGGAAAAATGATTCATCACTATATGGGAACTTCTACTTTTGCTGAATACACAGTTGTTGCTGAAGTATCTCTTGCAAAAGTTAGTAAAGAAGCTCCTCTAGATAAAATCTGCCTTCTTGGTTGTGGTGTAACAACTGGAATCGGTGCAGTTTTCAATACTGCTAAAGTTGAAGAAGGTGCAACAATTGCAGTATTCGGACTTGGTGGAATTGGTCTATCGGTACTACAAGGTGCAAAGATGGCAAAAGCTGGAAGAATTATTGCTATTGATATTAATGATGATAAGAAAGAAATGGCAATGAAGTTTGGTGCAACTGACTTTGTTAACCCTAAAAATTATGACAAGCCAATTCAAGACGTTATTGTTGAACTTACTGACGGTGGTGTTGATTACTCGTTTGAGTGTGTTGGTAACGTTAATTTAATGAGAGCAGCTCTAGAGTGTTGTCACAAAGGTTGGGGGGAATCAATTATTATTGGTGTCGCAGGTGCAGGTCAAGAAATCAGTACTCGTCCATTCCAACTAGTAACTGGACGTGTTTGGCGTGGTAGTGCTTTTGGTGGTGTAAAGGGGAGAACAGAACTTCCAGGTTATGTTGATCGTTATATGTCAGGCGAAATTAATCTTGATGATCTTGTAACTTTCAAATTACCATTAGAAAAAATCAATGAAGCTTTCGATCTAATGCACGAAGGTAAGGCAATTAGAACTGTTATTGATTTTAATGCTGAAGGTTAATTCATGAGCTTTGAAAAATTAAAAAGTCATAAATCATTTGAAGGGGAGACAGCATTCTGTCTCCACTCATCAAAAGTTACAAAGACAGATATGAAGTTTTCATACTTCAAGCCTAATACTGATAAAATTGAAAATATAATCATTTGGTTATCTGGCCTTACATGTACGGAAGAGAATTTCATAACAAAAGCAGGTGCTCAATTTCACCTTGCTAAGACAAATACAATGATCGTTTGTCCTGATACTTCTCCAAGAGGACTTGAGCTTCCTGGTGAGCATGATAGTTATGATTTTGGTTCAGGTGCTGGATTTTACTTAAATGCGACTACAGATGGTTATAAAGACCATTATAAGATGTATGATTATATCGTTAAAGAGTTTGTTCCATTACTAAAGGATGCCTTTGGAAATGCAAAGCTTTCGATTACTGGTCACTCAATGGGTGGGCACGGAGCACTTGTTATCGGCTTAAATAATCCAGAATTATTTCATGCTATCTCTGCGTTCTCTCCAATCGTAAATCCAACGCAAGTACCTTGGGGGCAAAAAGCCTTTACTGGGTATTTAGGTAATGATGAGAATTTATGGAAGCAGTACGATGCTTGTGAGTTGATCAAGAGTGGCAGGACTCATGCAAAGAAAATATTGATTGAGCAAGGACTTGCTGATGAATTCTTTGAAGAACAATTAAAGACAAAGAATTTTGAAGATATTTGTGCAGAGTTTAATCAAGAGCTAACGGTAAATTATCGCCAAGGATATGATCATAGCTACTATTTCATCGCCTCATTTATCGAGGATCATCTCAAACACTTAATTTCTTAATTTATAATTAAAGACAAGGGCCTCACGGGCCCTTTTTTATTTACTTTAGTTATGAATTTGATGGAATTGTCGATATAATTATTGCCATGGAAAAAATGAAACTCACATTTTATGGCGCTACATCAACGGTAACTGGATCAAAAACTTTTCTACATATAAATGGTAAGAATATTCTTGTCGATAGTGGAATGTTTCAGGGAGGAAAAGATTTAAGTGATTTAAATCAAAAACTTCCAGATTTTGATATTTCAAAAATTGATGCAATCTTTCTTACTCACGCTCACTATGACCACTCTGGCTACTTACCTGTATTAGTTAAGAATGGCTTTAAGGGTAAAATATATTGTACTGAAGTAACAAAGAAGATTGTCGAAATAATCTTAAGAGATTCTGCAAATATTCAAGAGTACGATTTTAAAGAAAGGAAAATTAAAGAAGTTCTCTATGGCCTTGATGATGTAGATGAAACAATGACATATTTTAAAGTTGTAGAACAAGGTCAATGGTACGGAGACGACTTTCGTTATATTTTTGAAGAAGCAGGTCATATTTTAGGTGCTTCTAGTATTATCTTTGATAATGGAGAGTCCAAAATCTGTTTTTCAGGAGACGTTGGCCGTAAGGATGATCTTATTCACATGGCACCTCATAAAGAAACAGAATCAGACTATCTTGTGATTGAATCAACTTATGGAGATCGCCTTCATAAGAAAGAAGATACTCAATTAGTACTTAAAAAACATATTAAGAGAATAATATCTACTCAAGGTGTACTTCTTATTCCTGCTTTTGCGGTTGCACGAACTCAAGTTATTATCTACTCACTATTTGAACTTTTCGAGAAGTATCCGGATATAGATATTCCAATTTATCTGGATACTCCAATGGGAGTTCGTGTAACAAGGCTATATATGCAAATGGCCGAAAAGTTAAAAGTTGATTCTGAGCGATTTATCGCTGCAATGAAAAAAGTACGATTTGTTGAATATAGTAGTGATACAAAGAAACTAGCTCGCGCTAAGAAGCCATTTATTCTAATAAGTTCCTCAGGAATGATAAGTGGTGGGAAGATTCTTAAGTATATGGATATGTACGCAAAACATGAGAATAATACAGTTCTAATAACTGGCTTTCAAGGTGAGGGGACGATCGGTCGAAAGTTAGTTGATAATGAAAAAGAAATCTATCTTCTTGGGCATACGATGAATGTCAGGGCCCATGTCGAAAAATTAGAGTCAATGTCGGCCCATGCTGATCGTGATGAATTGATTGATTATATTAAAAAATCAGGTTCAAACTTAAAAAAGGTTTTCGTTAATCACGGAGAAGAGCCAGTCGTCATTAACTTTGTAAAGACGATAAAAGAGAGCTTGGGTGTAGAGGCGATCAATGTTGAAGATGGCATTGATTATATTTTGGGGGAATAATGAAAATTGTTGTTACTGGTGGACCAGGTGGTGGAAAAACTACTGCACTTGATCTTTTCAAAAGAGAACTTGTGGAAGATATCGTGATTGTTCCTGAAGCTGCTACTTCTGTTTTTCAAAGTGGTGTTGCTAGAGATAAGAGACCTGAAGTTGTAAAAGATATTCAAAAAATGATTTATGATTATCAAGTGAACTTAGAGTCGATTTATGAAAAACAGAACCCTGGTAAAATACTTCTGTGTGACCGTGGAACATTAGATGGAATGGCGTATTGGCCGGATGAGTGTGGTTCTTTTTTTGATAAAATTAATTCCACTTATGACCATGAGTTGAATCGTTATGATGCAGTCATATTTTTTGAAACGGGAGCAAGCTCTGGGGGAGATATTACGAGTAATAATATCTACCGAAGTGAGACAAATAGACAGGCAATTGAATTAGATCGTAAGTTAAAAGAGATATGGTCAGTTCATCCTAATTTCTACTTTGTTGATAGTAAAAAATCATTTATGGATAAAATTATCAGTGGTGTAGAAATCTTAAAAACAGTAGTTAAATAATGAAAAGCAGCAAGAAGAGTAAGAAAACAAAAAAGCTTAAATATATTATTCAAAAAGTTAATAAGACTTTTGAAGAATTTGATAAGAAAAAATTTAAGAGAAGTTTAGAAGCTGCTGGAGTTTCTGAAAAAGCAAGCCAAGAGATTGTTAAAGAAATTGCTGAAGAACTTGATCCATTTTCAACTTCAACTGCAATTCATCAAAAGACCTACCGTGCCCTGAAGAGAAGATCTAAACTCGATGCTGCAAATTATAATATTAAGAGGGCCATCTATAAATTAGGCCCAACTGGATATCCATTTGAAATTCTTTGTGCTGAAATGTTAAGGGCCAAGGGGTATAAAACTCAAGTTTCAGTAGTTAAGAAAGGAAAATTTGTTAAGCATGAAGTTGATGTCGTTGCTTCAAGGGCCGATGGAGACATATACTGTGAGTGTAAGTTTCATAACCGAAAGTATTATAAAAATGATGTGAAAATACCTCTTTATGTTTATGCTCGTTATCTCGATATTAAAGAAGCTAATCCACACTTAAATTTTCAATATGCTTTAATTTCAAATACACAGTTTTCAGAAGATGCAATCAAGTACGCCAAGGGTGTCAACTTAATGTTATTTTCGATGAATTATCCAAAAAAGAATACATTCTGTGATTTGATTCAACGCTATCGAATCTATCCAATTACAGTTTTATCGACTCTAAGAGCGAGAGAGAAAAAGAAGCTTCTTGATAAAGGTATTGTGGTTATCAAGCATGTTAATAGAGCTTGCTTAAAAGCACTTGATCTTAGCGATAGTGAAGTTCGAAAAGTTTTAAATGAAATAAAAGTCTTGATGAGCAAGAGCTAACTACCTTATTTATGTTAGTTAACGGATGGGTTTGGACGTGATTTCAGTGTGTTACCTTAAGTAATTATTACAGCAAAACCCATATTTTCTAATTATCGTTCATAAAAATGGCATAATCTTGCTATGCGTAATTTTGGAGGAAGATAATTATGAAAAGAGTAATGTCTACAGTTCTGTCGTCTCTTTTATTGGCCACTTCGGTAACTGCCACAGCTGGTGATTTTGAGAATTATGTTAAAACCCTAAAGTATAGCAAGCTTGATTCAAAGCTTGGTGGCAATATTAAAGAGGTTGTTACTCGCAATAAGCTTCCGCTTACACGTCCTGAATTTTGTCCATTAAATAATACGCGCTCTTATGAAGAAGCATTAAGTAGTTTAAAGGCCATTGTAACAGTTTTCAAAGATGACTGCTTTGATGGTAATGAATCATTAATCGAACAAGTCCTTAACAGTTCAAATGAACTTGAAGAGGAATTAAATAAGTTAAAAGAAGAGCAGGGAAAAGAAACAGTTGATGTTATTCCTTCTGCAGATGAAGTAGATATTAATGGTATTCCTTTAATGCAGGTTATGAATGGAGTAAACACGCTCTTTTCAAATAATAAGTGTTCAAGTCTTGATAGAACTCCATTTCTTCAGCGCTCGGCAGATGTTATCCAAACATTTTCGCAATTTGGTTTATACTCACCATCTGGTGTAACAGTTGCCTACGGTGGATTAGCTGTTGCTTCAATTTTACGATTTATTAACAATATTTTTAATGACCGTTTTCAATTTGAAAATGAAGAAGATATCAATACTTTTGTAAAGCTTAACTGTGCATACTACGACGTAAGAAACCAAGTAAAGGCCCTTGAGGTTTTCGATATTGATACGGACAGACATTATACTGATAAAGAGATATCTAAAGCATTAGTTGCGCAGGTAAAGAAAGAGTTAGAATCTCTTACGAAGGCAAAAGAAAGTGTCGAAGCTGAGTTTGAGAAAATTAAAGAAGCTGAAGTTGCAAAAGTTGATGCTGATGTTGAAAAACTAATAGTCGGTCTTTATGAGAAAATGAAAACACCTCTTTCTGATAAGCCTGGTAAATCTGCAACATACCAACAAGCTGAGATCCTAGGAGAATTAGCTTACTCAAAACCGTTGCTAGAAGAGTACTTAAATGAATATATTGCAGAATCACAAGGAGCGGATCGTTTCTTAAATATGCTTTTCAAACAAAAACTAAGCAAACTTGATAATGCAATGGAGCTTATGGAGATGAGTGTTAAGGATTTTAATCAGCTATTCCTTGCAGATATGGCCAGCTCATTCAATAGAGTTCTAAATAATATTCAAGCTAAGAGAAAGAAGGCCCGTGACAACTTTGATGACACATATTTAATCTCACTAGGTGAAGAGAGTATCTCTGTAAAAGAATATAAAGAGCTTCTTAAAAGTGATGATCTAAAAAAGAGAGAGAAGGCGATTGCCGATGCTTATGGTGCTATTTCTGAAGTTGATAATCGCCTAGCTGCCATTATTGCAAAGAAAGAGTATTCTTCTGTAGATTCAAAAGATGGTGATTTAAGAGAAATTATTAAGTCTCTTGATATCGTTCGTAACCATGTTTATGGAAAGTATGGACGCGAGTTCTTAGATAAAATGAGAAGCCTTTCTGAAGAGCAAAATAAAAACTTTAATCAAAAGTATAAAGATCTTGAAAAGAATTATGAGATCACTAAGTCTGGTAATTCAGCAAAACTTGGCGAAGATGCTCAACTTAACGCATGTGTTGATGTTCAAACGACAAGAGAGATTTGGGTATATGCTCAAAAACTTTCAGAGCTAGGTTATGATTTCATCGCAACTAATAATGATATCTTTGGTGATGCAGACAATGCTGATAGAAAGAGAATTAAATCTCATAATGATTCAGCGATCCTTGCTCGTCGTATTATCACAGCAAGAAATTATCTAAAGAAGATCGCAATGCAAAGAGAGCTTGGACGTGAAGATGTTGAAGTTGAAGGTCAGAAGTATTCTCTTGCAGAAGCCGAAGGTGTTGTTCGTAATATTGAATTTTATGGAAAAAAGCTTTCGCTAGAAGAAGCACAAGATTACCTTGATAATAAATTTGGTCAAAAAGGTTTACGAGGCGATCGTCTTGGACAGATTATGATGGAAATCATCAATAATCGAGATAAAACGGTTGGACTTCAAAAATTCTATAAAGTTAATAAGTGCTCAAATCTTTCAACAATTTCTAGATAATTAAAAGCCAGCTTAAAGCTGGCTTTTTTAATGTGTATTTTATTTATGTTCTCTTGTTTAAGTGTTCACGCATGCTATAAGTCACAAGTATTTTTAAAACTTAAATCAGGATATAATTGATGAAATCAATGATCATAGCTCTAATTTCACTAGTATCACTAAATGTTATGGCAAAGACTGTAACAAAGAATCTAACTAATGAAGAAACTCAAGTTGCAGTTAAACTTGCTAATCAATATAATGTTGAGCTTCAAGTAAGTGGACCTTGTACTAAAGTTGAATTTAATATTATCGATAGTATTAAAGGATACAATCCGGCCGTATGGAGCCTAAATGCAGGTCATATGACTTACCTTTTAGAAGATAGTGAAGCGACTAGCTTAGTGTATCTTTTTGATCGTGTCGAAGTTCCTTCGGTAATGATCAACTCATTTACGCAAGTTTCAAAAGCGACAATTACTGGTTCATCTTGTGGGTTTAATCCATACAAGTGGACTATTTCATTTGATGATTTAGACTAGAAGCCTGTTTTTAAGTTGGCGAGACTTGGCCAACTTCGGCTTATAAACAGGATGTTTTGTATGCAACCATGAGCAGGAGCGATTGGTTGCCCTGCCTTCGTTGGCATACGTCGCATCCTGCTCCTAAACTCGAATCAAATTCAAATTCTATACCCAAGCAACAATAATAAAAAAGCCCAGGATAAACCTGGGCTTTTTTATTATGGTGGCCCGGGCGAGACTTGAACTCGCACAGTATTGCTACCGGCGGATTTTGAATCCGCTGTGTCTACCATTCCACCACCGGGCCATTGAGAATAGATTAAGTCTATTCATTTCATAGAAATCAGTCAATTGTTAATAATTATCAATAAATATGACGCGCAGTTTATTCTTTTTTGTATTCAAACTTATAAACTATTTCTATTAATGAGGACATATATGGAAGTGCAGTCTTTGACCTATCTCTTTATTGTTACAGTTATTCTCTTTCTACTTTTTACGAAGAAAGTAATGACTAATTCTACTTGGACAGCAACCATGACTCCTTTGGCTTCCATTATTGGCAGTGGCTTTCTTATTTCAGCACCACTTTTAAATGAGTTAAGCGGTGTCTATGCTCCTGTCTTAATGGCCGTTCTCTGCCTTGCCTCGTTTGGAATAGGGGAAGTCATTCGCTGGAATATTAATGATGTCGAGCCAGTACTATTAACGAGTGATCTTAATAATCATATTCACGATAAAGTTAGATTTAATGAAAGAATAAGTGAGTGGGTACTGGCGTTTGCTTATATTTTATCTATTACTTACTACCTCTATTTATTTTCATCATTCTTTCTAAGGATGACTGGTGATCATAGCGCTGTTGTTGAAAAAGGTGTTGTTACTGTTGTTATCATGGCCATCGCATTCTTTGGACACCAGCATGGGTTATCATCACTAGAAAAACTGGAGAGTGTTTCTGTTAATGTAAAGCTTTCTATTATTGTGACATTTTTGATGGGACTCGTTGCTTATCAATTCGGTAGTCATCCGATTGAGTCAAAAGATATTGGTAACTTTAACTATCATTCTCTAGCTGTAAGTCTAGGACTTCTCATTATGGTGCAAGGATTTGAAACAAGTCGATACCTTTCTGAGAAGTATAATCGAGAATTGAGAGTAAAAAGCATGAGGTACGCTCAATTGCTTAGTAGTGCAATATATATGCTACTTATTGCCTTATTTATTCCTGTTTTTAAGTCACACCCTTTAAGCGGAGTGATTTCAGAAACATCTGTCATTGATATTGGTCAATTTGTATTTGTACTAGCTCCTACATTCTTATTTGCAGCTGCAATGGCAAGTCAGTTAAGTGCTGCCATTGCGGATATGGGAGGAGGTGGAGGTCTTTTTGCAGAGATCTCAAGTGGAAAGATTAAATCGAAAAATGCATACCTTTTCATAGCCTGTATCGGAACAATTCTTGTCTGGCTATTCGATATTTTCAAAATCATTTCTTTTGCTTCAAAGGCCTTTGCTCTTTATTACCTATTCCAATGTATAAGTAGCTGTTTAATTAACTACCGATTGAATAAGAAAAAATTTACTTTCTCAATATTGATGGCCGTCCTTTGCCTTGTTATTGTTATTCTTGGTCAACCATTCGAGTAAACTTCATTTTACTTTTGTTAACTGAACTTAGGTACTTCTTTCTTTGTTATATGTCGAAAGACTCTTTGAAGAAACTCTACAAAGGAAGAATATATGAAAGTTGGATTTCTCGTTTTAATTTTATGTGTTATCTCATTTTTTGTAGGAAGAGGCACATCTTTTATGGGAAGCGCTCTTAGCACTAATACACTACTCCATGATAATCCAATGATGAAGTCGAAGGATAAGAAGTTATCAAAGCTTGATAATGGTGCCCTTGTGTCTAAGGAAACTTTCGATTATTGGAAATTACCGCAGGAAAGTTCAAAGCGTGGTTCATATGATAAATTAACTACTTTAAACTTAGGACGCGGTCTCTATACAATTGGAAGCGATAGTATTGTAAACTCACATTTTATCATTGGTAACGATGGCGTAATCGTCTACGATACAGGCGATAACGAACACGATGCAAGCATCTTTTATAAAGAGTTAAGAAAAGTTACTAAGTATCCTGTTAGAGCAATCATATACTCACATGAACATTATAGTCTTGGTGCAAGGTACTTTGTTGAAGAAGAAAAACGTAGAGGTAATAGAAATATTAAGATAATTGGTCATCCAAATACAAATAAAGTTATGGCGATGACTGGAGGAGTTGAAGCTCTACACTCTGAAGTTAGTGGTGTTTTAATGGCCAGAACAGTTGAGCAATTTAATCTATACCTTCCAGATAAAGGTGATGATGCTCGTTTTAAAAATACTGTAATACCTAATAATGATGGGTTTGTTCCTGTAAATACTCCTGTTCGTAATGGACAACGTCTAACAATTGCTGGTGTTGATATGACTTTCTATACTAAAGATATCGGTACAGATACCTCGAATCAAGTTCTCGTCCATATTCCATCTAAAAAGGCGGTACTGAATAATATTATGTGGGGCTGGTTTCCGAATATTTATAGTCTAAGAGGAGGTAAGTATCGTAACCCAGAAGATTGGAAAAGGTCAGTTGAGTTTATAAAAAAACTTAAACCAGAAATCCTTATGAGTACTCATTCTACTAGTCTAAGGGGACGAGAAAAAATAGCACAACGACTTCAAAGTTATCAAGATGGCCTCTCGTTTGTGTTAGATCAAACCTTAAAAGGTATCTCTCTTGGAATGGGTCCTGATGAACTAAGGTACTTTGTGAAGATTCCTGATTATTTAAAAAGTGAACCTACATTGATTGAAAATTATGGAACAGTTTCATCAATGCCTCCTCGTATTTATACAGCTATTTTTGGACATTTTGATCGTGATGCAACAAATCTTTATAAACTTCATCCTGATGATGAAGCGAAGCGAATTGTTCTTGCGATGGGTGGGGAGACACGAGTTAAGTCGCTAGCTGATTATGCATATCGAGACGGAGATTATCAGTGGTCATGTCAGTTAGCTAATTATCTTGTTCGAATTAATAATAGTAATGATAATAATCAAATCAAAGCAAATTGTTTAAAACAAATTGGCTATCGAAGCCTTGCTACAACTGCTCGTAGTTGGGCCTTGAGTCAAGCAAGAAAAGCAGAAGGTAAGGTTGCCATTATTAAAAATGCACCAGCAACATTTGTACAAGTAAGAAATAATGCAAGTGCGTTTGTTAATAATTATCGCATTAGAATTAATCCCGGACGATCTCAAGGGACTGATAAGTTCATTGCAGTGAATCTCGGTTATGATGAAAAGTATGGCCTACATATAAGAAATGCCGTTGTTGATTTTGTTACAGATAGGAAGATGATTGAGAAGATGAAGGATATTGAAGTGCACATGAACAAAGATACGTTTACTAAGATATATAACAACTTGGGAACAGTTGATGATTTTATCGTTAGTGCAGATATTGGAATTGAAAAAGGAACGAGAGAAGAAGTTATCGAAGCCTTTTCAAATTTCGATATTATCTATGATTGGGAAAATGATCCGGCCCTGAATGTGCTAAAAGAACGTACGCTGGCCAGTGAAGAAGAATGATTATTAAAAAACTAACCCTTTCGTATTAACGAGAGGGTTTTTCTACAATTATATTGGTAAATATCTTCCGGAATATATTGATGTATTTTCGTGTTATCAATAATACAAGAGTACATGACGAAATCGATGAAATAACTTGGAAATGGCCAAATCTTTCTAATCGCCTTTGAGAGAACTTCTAATGTGAAAACAGGAAATGGAATATCTCTAGTACCTGTAATCTTCTTTGCCTCTTGGAGTGATATCGTTTCACTTGGAGCAACATTGTAGACACCTGTAGGTATTTTATCTAATGCTTGAAACAAAATATTTGCCATATCGTATTCATGGATAAATTGCATCATAGGATTAAAATCAATTGGCACAGGAGTCATATTAGAAGTTAGGTACCTTGAAATCGTATTATCAATTTGAGGTCCTATAATATTACAAGGACGTAGAACAACTGTTTCGATATTTTCTCTATTTTTCCACATCCAGTTAGTACATAGAGCGTCTATCTCTGTCACATCACGTAGCTCAGGGTGCTTAATACTAACTTTTAGTGGATAGTCTTCATTTATAAATACAGGATTGTCTGGTTGTGCCCCGTAAACGTGATAGGTAGAAAGCATGATAAACTTTTTAATCAAATACTTTTCCGCGAGCTCCAATACTTTACTGGTATTAACAAGACTGAAACTTAGGCGTTCCTCGGCACTTCCTCCGGGAGGAGTAATCCTTCCTATTTGATAGATTGATTCAAATCTATTTTCACGAAAGAGCTTTTCAAAATTTCGTCGTGTATATCGCATACGATGAAATGTATAATTATCGAAATCAACTTCGTTTTTCATCTTTCGAGAATCAATTCCAATGATTCTTGCATCAGGCATACGCTTTGCTAGAATTCCACATAGAATATTTGCTAGCCCTCCTGAAGCACCAATGATTAAGATAGAGCGTTTATTATTCATCGCCGTTATCCTCATTCATTTTTTTAGAAAATACCCAAGGTCTACGTGTCTTCCTACCTTCAGTAAGCATTGATTGAATGACTCTTTCTATTTCTCGAATATGTGGATTAATTAAGCTATCCTCACTATCTGCATCAATATCTTCTGGTAATTCTATTGGTTTACCTACATGAATATCAATAGGTGATGGGAGTGGGAAGTAATTTGCACTTATAGGCAGTGCTGGAAGCTTCAAGATTTTAGCAACTGCGCTTGCTTGGTAAACATAAGGAAATATCTCTTCGGCTCCAACAACTGCAACGGGGAGTATTTTTACACCACTCTTTAGTGCCATTCTAAAAAATCCCGGCGTGAACTCTTGAACTTTATAATAGTTAGTTGTGCTCTTAGAGACGCCTCTTACACCTTCTGGAAAGATAAGAAGAGATTCACCTCTTTTCAGAAGATTGAGGCAATTATCACGATCACCTAAAACGGCACCACATTCAGAAGACCATTTGTTAATAAACGGAAGAGCTGTAAAAAAGCGTTCAACCATTGGCCTTAAAACTCTAGGTGGTTCATTTTCAAAAGCGAAGGCACAGCCAATCATGAGGCCATCAATGGCGATTTGACCTGAGTGATTGGATATAACCATGTACTGTTCATTTTTGATATTCTCTTTACCAAATAAACGCACCTTAAAGTAGTGGCGATAAATTGTATAAAGAATTTCAAAACTCTTCTTGGCTTTTGGAACACTTAGGCCCCAAGGGTCTTCTGTCTCCCCATAAATCTTTAAAAGACTTTGATAAGTACTTTCGAGAGTGCTCTTTTCTTCACTAGTTAGTAAGTCCTTATAACTTGAAAATTTACTTTCAAGAACCTGTTCAAAAGAGTTGAATTTTTTTGCTAAAAAATCTAATGAAATCATACTTATCTTTTTGTAAAATAGGGGACGATCTATTATTTATTCTATCTGAAAGAGTGAATTATGCAAAAAGAGGAATGGAAAACCAAGCTTAAGAAAATAGTTGATGAGTGCTCTCAAGAACTATCCAAGGCAACTGTTATTGGTAAGAAGATGCTTACTGCGTCTCATACAAATACTCTGTTAAATGAGAAGTATCAGGAGTTGGGACAACTAGCTGCAAAGCATCTTAGTTCGGGAATACTTGAGTGGGAAAACCCTAAAGTTGATGAACTCTTAAAAGAAATTAAAGATTATGAAAATCAACTTCATTTGATGGAAAAAGACGTATCAAATATTAAATCAAAATGTTCTAAAGAGTAGCTTAGTTTCTTTGGTTATTCTCTAGCTCATTTTGTAATAAAAGGTAATTGATAATGGCATTTTCTAATTGCGGAACCCCTTGTCCTTTTAGGGCCGAAATAAAGTGAATTTGAGTTACCCACTTATGTTCTTTAAAGATAGCAGGCTTTAGCTTGTTAAGTGCCGCTCTTTCTTTTTGAGTCTTAAGCTTATCAAGTTTATTAAATAGAAGAAATGCTTCATGACCAAATGGGCTTAGGTAATCTCTAAAGACTAAGTCAGCTTTTTGATTTGGGTGACGAGCATCTTGAAGATTAAGCATAAGGTTTTGTTCACCACAGTTCTTAAAAAATTCATCCATTAGATTTGCCCAATGAGCATGAATTTCTTTTGAAACCTTAGCATGTCCGTAACCAGGAAGGTCAAATAGATAGAAAGGTGGAAGATTATCGACAACTTTACCTTCTTTCTCTAATTGAAATGAGAAGATATTTACTTGGCGTGTACGTCCTGGTGTCTTTGAAGTAACAGCAGTACTTTTTCCAAATAAAGAGTTAATTGTTGAAGATTTACCCGCATTTGAGCGGCCAATGAAACTTACACCAATCGGTTTTTCTGCATTTAACCATTCAATTAGTTGGTTCACATCTGTCATTCCGTATTTGAATTGAGTTGTACCTTTGGCGATTTTATATTCCATTTTTCTTCACTTCCGTTTATCTACGATTTTGCTTAAATTCTAAGGAGTTATATATGCTAGAAGTACCAAAGTTAGATAAACTTGTAAAAGACACATTTTGTGTTCATGGAAATTCTATAGAAATTACACCTTTATTTGGCTCAAAACGTCGAATTTTATTGAATCGAACATCCTATCATATTGAATTAACAGGAAAGGAGTTTATTGTTGATTCTCTAGAAATCTCACTACCTATTATTTCGATAGAGGATGAAGCTGGCTTTAAGCTATCAATTGTGAAAACAAATGTAGGTGATACCTTTTGTTTGTCAGGAATTAATGGAGCAACCTTTAGAATTAACGGCTCATTTTCATCTCACGCTTATCTGAGAAAGGGCGATGAAATCATCCTTGGGCGAAATCGAATTCGCTGCTTAAGAGAGGAGCGCAAAGAGAAGCTCAGTTTTGATTATCAAATCCATCCAAAGCTTAATGTCTTAATTGAAGGAGAGACTGGAACTGGAAAGAGCTATTTAGCAAAAAAGATACATGAGCAAAGTGGCGTGCTTGGTAATTTTGTTCATCTTAACTTAAGTTCTTACTCTCATAATATTTTGGAGTCAGAATTATTTGGTCATAAGAAAGGATCTTTTACAGGTGCCTTAAGTGATAAGGATGGTGCTCTAAAAATGGCCAATGGTGGAACATTATTCTTAGATGAAATCGATTCTATTTCAAAAGAAGTTCAAGCAAAGCTTTTGCTCTTTCTCGATGATGGACTTTTCTATCCAGTTGGATCAAATCAAGCGCAATATATAAAAACTAGAGTTATCGTGGCCTCAGGTCGCTCCCTCTTAAAGCTAGTAGAGGAAGGGAAAATGCGCTCTGATTTTTATTTTCGTATATCATCTGAAGAAGTGATAAAATTAGATTCTTTGCGTGAGAATGATCAACGTTTAAATGAGTTACTTTGTTCTTATGAAAATCGATATGGCATTACCATTCACCCTAAACTTAAGAAGTTTTATCATTGTTACTCATGGCCTGGAAATATTAGGCAATTAAATGCACATTTAAAAAAGAAGCACCTAAAGGGGAAGTCAAATCTTCTAACTTATTGTGAAATGGATGATAATCTTATGGATCACAATCAGATAATAGATCGTTCTATTGAAAATAATGAATTCTATTCATATCGAGATATGAAGCATCGTTACTTTTTAAAAGTTTTTAATCATTGTGACCAAAATGTTGCAACTACTGCAAGTTTACTTGGAGTTTCAAATCAAACAGTGAGAACGGTCTTATCCATTTAAAATTGAGTCGATATAGACCTTTTCAACGTGACCGTCGATTTTTAGATCTTCAATTAGTTTATTAACTTCATAACGAACTTTTTCTTTGATAATTTTCTTCCCTTCTGGCTCAAGAGGAAAGTTAGGCACAACAGCTTGAAGTGATTCATTGAGGCGGTCGCGTATTAAAATCTCATTTTCTGGTTTATAGAAATACTGGGCCGTGTATCGATTATTTGTTTCTAATAGCACATCGATAAGAAGAGACTTCATGCCATTTCTATTTTTTATGTAAATTGGAATATCAACATTTCTTAAAAAGATCGTTCTTTTATTGGCCAGACGATAACGAGATCGACCCCATTTAGCTTTTTCTAGATCTTCTTCACTAGCAATTTTTCTTTCTTGTTTTGGAGAAGTCTTATCTGAAATCTCCTGGATATTTTGATAAACAGAAATACCAGTTAGTGAAAAAACAGTTAGGGTACATGTTATTCCCACGGCCTTGGCCGGAGAGACTGCTGCAAGTTTTAGGGCAACATTCTTTGACCAAAAACTTTTCGCTGCGTTGTAGGCCATGAGAGGAATATCACCAGACATTTTAAAATTCTTAAAAGCAGCTCCAACACTTGCTAAACTTTGCTTTTTGGCCAGCATGAATGTGACTAATGCAGCTAGCTTAATTCTAAACCATTTCTTTGCCGGCCCAGTAAGGAACTCTGGCAAGGCAATGATCTTCTGGATGAGTCCAGCGATTGTCTTTAGAAAGTTGTGATAAGAATTCTTAATCTTATTTGGAGTAATTCCAGTAAAGAAGTTGGCAAGATTTGTTAGCAAACCATTTAAATATTTTTCAATTTTTAGCCATTTATTCATCATTACAGAATATCCCCAAATCTATCTCTATAGCACTTATCGGCAAGTCCCTAAAATACCTGAGTGGCAACAGTTAATTCTTGAGTAAATTAATATGCTAGGAAGTTTTTTCTGGATGTGGGGGAAGCTGAATGGATTCTTAAGAAATCTCAATAATTACGCCGTAGAGAAGAGGTGATGGGGAGAATATTTTAAGGAGAAGACATGCTTAGAGCATTAACATTATTTTCACTTTTGACCATTGTTTCATGCGGACCGATCTCAATGGATCGACAATTTCTTGATGTTATGGGAGAGGAAGATGAAGGATTCTCACTATTTAGCCCAGGTAAGGCGTTTGATACTGTTGGGGGAGACCCTAGCTATGTGCAGTACTCTAAAGATGAAATGATGAAAAGAACACCATCAAGTGAAGAAGATTACCCTTCATGGTCTCAAGAAAAACGATTGAAAATGGAGCTACAGGGTAAGCTCGATAGTATGCGTCCAGAGGATCGTGAAGCATTCCGTCGAAAAGAGAGGATGTTTGATAATGACTCTCAAAAACTATACTACCTAACATTAACAAGAGCAGAGCAGCAAGAATATGGAAGAACCCTCGTTCGATATGAGAAGCAGAGGAAATTTGAGGCCAGAAAGCCTGCATCAATTTTTCGCTATTCTCCAAGAGCTCAGGCTCACCGCGAAATTGCAATGGGGATGGACAAGAAGAATGTAATTGATCGCTGGGGAAACCCACATCGTGTTGACACAGCAGGTAACCCACAGCTTGAAAATGAGCGTTGGACCTTCTTTGAAAACGGTGAGCGTAAATTTGTCTACTTTAGCCAAGGAAAGGTTGAAGGCTGGTCTCTCGAGTAGGGAAAGCAATCTTCAGGGGAGTATAATAAATATTTAATATTATTACTTCTAGCGGTTGATATCGCTGTATATTTGAGTTAAAAAAGTCATTCATTGGGAGAGGAAATGGCCAAAAATATATATTCAATGACTGGCTTTGGTAAGGCCGAAGCGGGAAGTGAAAGCCTTCAAGTTACAGTTGAAATCAAGACAGTAAATCATCGCTTTAAAGATATTCGATTTAAGATGTCATCACTTTTTAATAGTGTTGAACTTGAAATGAGAAATCTCATTGCGCAAAATTTTAAACGTGGAAGCTTTGATATAAACGTAAGCTATAAAAGGCTTGAAGCGAAATCTCGTTTTGATGATATTGATACTGAAAAAGTGAACGCATTTATAACTTCGATGAAACATCTAGCAGACAAGAATGATGTTCAACTCGATATAAAACCAACTGATTTTTTACGTAATGAATTTATGAAAGAAGTCGATGAGTCTTCTATTGATGAGATGAATGTTTTTGCCATCGATGCCCTTAAGGGAGCGATTGAGAACTTGAAAGAATCACGTAAGATTGAAGGTCAAAAAATGGTCGATGTTATTAAAAAACATCAGCAATCTTATGAAGAGTTTTTTAAAGTAGTTAATGATAAGTCAGATGATTTTCAAGCGGCCGTAAAGGAAAGACTTGAGAAGAGATTTGAAGAATATAAAACGGCGATGCCTGTTGATGAACCTCGCTTTATGCAAGAAGTAATCTTCTACTTAGAGAAAATGGATATTCACGAAGAAATTAATCGTATTAATGCCCACCTATCTAAGTTAAATGACCTGCTAACAAAAGGCGGGGAAGTTGGACGCCAAATTGATTTTCTTATTCAAGAGCTTAACCGCGAAACTAATACAACGGGATCGAAGTCAACACTACAAGAGATCTCTGAAGCCGTTGTTCAAATGAAGGTTCAGCTAGAAAAGATTCGAGAGCAAGGTTTAAACCTCGAGTAGTATTATGAGTGAAGGTAAAATTATAGTTATTGTTGCACCATCTGGATCAGGAAAATCAACTCTGATTAAGAGGATTAAAAATGAATTCCATGATCTCTTGGAGTCGGTTTCTTTTACGACAAGAAAGGCCCGTGAAGGTGAGGAGCATGGTAAGCACTATAACTTTATATCAGAAGAAGAGTTTCTTGCTATGAAGAAGCAAGATGCATTTTTAGAATGGGCAAAAGTTCATGGTAATTACTATGGAACTTCTAAAGACTTTGTCGAAAACGAAATTGCTCAAGGGCATAATCTTCTTTTTGATCTAGATGTTCAAGGAACTGACTCATTCAAAGAATATTTTGGTGATCGTGCACGTGTGATATTTATTGCTCCACCAAGTGTTGAAGCATTGGAGCAGAGACTTCGTGGCCGTGGCACGGAGACAGATGAAAGTTTAAATATTCGTCTTGATAATGCAAAACGCGAATTACTTAGAAAGAATGATTACGATTATCTTGTGGTTAATGATGACCTTGAGACTGCATATATTGAATTAAAAGATATTTTTGAAGGAATCTTAAGAAAGTAATGTACCAGCAACTCGATTTCGCCCATGAGCGCGAATTAAATATTGATGAACTTTGTCGACGTGTCGAAACTTATTATCCAGACGCGAATTTCACTCTTTTAAGAAAAGCTTATCTCTTTGCAGAAAAGTCCCATGAGGGACAGATGCGAAGTTCTGGAGAGAAGTATATCATTCACCCGCTGAATGTTGCTGCTACTCTTGTTAAGCTTCATATGGATCTTGATACGATTATCGCAGGCCTTCTTCATGATGTTGTTGAAGACTGTAGTGTTACTCCTGAAGAGATTGAAAAAGAATTTACGACTGAGATCGCGCAAATTGTTGTAGGTCTAACTAAGATCTCTAAAATGAAATTTAAGTCAAAGGAACAATCGCAAGCGGAGAACTTCCGTAAGATGGTTGTTGCCATGGCACAAGACCTGCGAGTCATTATTGTTAAGCTTGCAGATCGTATGCACAATATGAAAACGCTTCAGTATGTTCGTGAAGAAAAACAAAAGCGAATTGCCGAAGAAACTCTTGATATCTACGTACCACTAGCTTCTAGGCTCGGTATCAACTCGGTAAAGATTGAACTAGAAGACATCTGTCTTCGCTACCTTCACCCTGATGTTTATTATCGTTTGGCCGAAAAAGTTGCGATGAAGAAGAGTGATCGCGAAACTTATATTGGTGACACAATTGGTGTCGTAACAGAGAAGCTTTTTGAATACTCAGTAAAAGCCGATATTACAGGACGCTCAAAACACTTCTATTCAATTTATAAAAAGATGGTTTCACGCGGTGTGGATTTTGAACAAATTCACGATATCTTAGCATTTAGAATCATCGTTAATAATATTACTGAATGTTATAAGGCCCTTGGGGTTATTCACTCGGCATTTACACCGATCCCAGGACGCTTCAAAGATTATATTGCAATTCCAAAGGTTAACAACTACCAGTCTCTTCACACGACGGTCGTTGGACCTAAGGCAGAGAGAATTGAAATTCAAATTCGTACTCAAGAGATGCATGAAGTTGCGGAACGAGGGATTGCTGCTCACTGGAAGTATAAAGAAGGGATGTCATCAGGTAAGACTAAACTTGATTGGGTACAAGAACTTCTTGAATATAATAAGGACACAGATAATAGTTCTGAATTCATGTCTCATGTTAAGAATGATCTTGATGTAGGCGGTGTCTTTGTTTTCACACCAAATGGTGATGTATTTGAACTTCAAGATAATTCGACTCCACTAGATTTTGCATACCGTGTCCACACTGATATTGGACACCGTTGTGTGGGAGCGAAAGTTAATGGAAGAATGGTACCATTAAAGTACGTTCTTCGTTCAGGTGATACAATTGAGATTCTTACATCAAAGACTCAAACTCCTAATAAAGATTGGTTAAATATTGTTAAGTCTTCTAAGGCAAAGGCAAAGATTAAGTCTTGGCTGCTTAAGGCCGAAAGAGAGCGCAATATTGAAGTTGGTAAGGAAACTCTTGATAAGGCATTCAAGGTTCTTGGTACGACTCTAAAAGCAGTTTTAAAGCGTAATGATCTTGATTATGCGAAAGAAAATCTGACTAACGTTAAAACTTATAGTGAAATCTACAATAACGTCGGCGCTGGGAAATTACATGTTGATAAAGTTATCGAATGTATTCCAGGTCTAAAAGATGAAAAAGTTGATGATGCAAAGAAGAAAGAAATCTCTTCACTTACTTCAACTATTTCTCGTACTGCTAAAAAGCGTGCTCACAAAGATAATGCCGTTATCGTTGATGGAATGGACGACCTCATGGTTCGTATGGCCCGTTGTTGTAACCCTATTCCAGGGGACCCAATTATTGGTTATATCACTCGAGGACGTGGAATTACGATTCACCGTTCAGACTGTACACGTTACGATGTAGGTGATGTCGGGAGACAAATTGCCGTTGAATGGAATGAGAACTTCACGTTTAAGCATCCAGTAAATATTCATGTTCTAACACATGATAGGCCAGGTATTCTTTCAATGATTTCTAAGGAAATTGGAAACCTTGGCGTAAATATTCGCTCGGCCATGGCCAAGTCAACTCAAGATCGAAAAGGTAGTCTTATTTTTGAAGTAGAGGTTAAGGATTATTCTGAACTACTTAAAACAATTTCGGGACTTGAAGCACTAGACTCCGTGATCTCTGTTACAAGAGGTTAAGCATAAAAAAAGGCAGGTCTTACGACCTGCTTTTTTATTTCTTATTTAAAGTATCCAATTAGAGTCTCGACTCCTTGGCCAGAGCCACCTTCTTGAACAAGTGAAGGTCTAAATCCACTCGTCCATCCAAAGATATCAAAGTGTGCCCACTTAGTGTCACCAATAAATTTTTCTAGGAAAAGAGCTGCTCCAATAGATCCACCTTGAACAGTCGACATATTGTTCATGTCTGCAAAGTGCGACTTAAAACCTTTATAGTAAGGTCTATAAAGAGGCATACGCCAAGAAAGGTCTCCATTGTTTTGAGAAGCCTTTAGTAGTTTATCAGCTAGTTCATCATCGTTTGCAAACATACTCGTTACATGATCACCCATTGATACTTTTGCGGCCCCAGTTAAAGTTGCAAAATCAATTAGTACTTCTGGCTTTTCCTTTTGAGTAATCGCAATATCCATTGCATCGGCAAGAGCAAGTCTTCCTTCCGCATCAGTATTACCAATTTCGACCTTTAGGCCATTTCGAGAAGTATAGATATCTCCTGGACGAGTAGCATTTTCATTAATCGAGTTCTCTGCAAGTGCAAGATAAAGGTCTACTTTTTTCTTCACACCTGAGTTCTCTAGCCACGTAGCAAATCCCATAACCGTTGCAGAACCACCCATGTCTTTTTTCATTTTACCCATACCTGCGCCACCTTTTAGATTTAGGCCACCGCAGTCAAATGTGATTCCTTTTCCAACGATTGCTGTAGGCTTGCCTTTTGCTCCCGCTGGACGGTATTGCATATGAACAATTCTTGGTGGAGTCGCAGAAGCTTGTCCAACGCTTAAGATTAGTCCGCATTTTTCTTTCTCTAATTTCTTCTCATCATAAATCGTAACTTTCATCGTTTTTGATTTTGCAAAGTGCTTCTTAACCGCGTCTGCGTAAGTTACTGGGTTTAACATATTTGCAGGAAGATTAACTAAGTGCCTTGCTGTATTAATCGATTGCGCCATTGAAAGGGCCGTATCTACTGTAGACTTCGCTACTTTCTTTGCGTCATCAAAGAATGAAATAGCACCAAGGTTTAGTTCTTCTTTAAAACGGTAAAGCGCAAGTTCAAGTCCAACGATTGCACCAGTAATCATATCTTTATCAAGTCCGTAGAAATTGATTTCAACTTTCTTAGAGCGCTCTTTAGTAATCTGACCAACAAGAGAGCCTAGTGCTTCTCTTGCAATAGAGTAGTTACTATCTGTAATAAGGTTATAGTGTTGCTCACCCTCTTTAGCTTCTTCGATAACTTTGAAGATAATAGGTCCTTCACTACCAAGGATACTAACTTCTTTTTCTTCGCCAATTCTTCCGATAATCCACTCCGGGATATGCTCAGAATGCGTAATATTGCTTTCTTCTAGTGCACTTGCAGTTAGTAAGTAAACTCTCGTTACAGTTGAACGAAGTGATTTTGGGCCACTTTTCTTAGTTGCCATGATTGATGGAACGATATTCATTATTCCTCCTATTTAAATTTTAATCCTCACTGGCCAGGGCCAAGTAAGTAAGTGTTCTGAAGTATTTAAATACTTCTTTGTAGATAATTTTGAGACTTCTAAGTGAATCAAGTGGTGACTTGACTCCCCAGAAATAGAACTTGTATTGATCACTATCGCGACGACGATATTCGATAATCGATTTGATTCTTAGAATATGGTAATCATGTGAAACAATCAGAACAGTATCAATATTACTCTTCTTGCGAAGAGCTTGTAGAGTTTCTAAAACATTCTCATAAGTATTCTTTGCATTGTAATCGATATCAAGAAAATCGTGATTAATCTCATCTGTAATTTGATGACTTTGAATTAAAGTACTAACACTATTTTTTGTGTGCACTCCTGAAATTAGAATATTTTCTTGATTGTATTCTTTTGCTAAGCGAATCGCTTCTTGAATACGACCTCTATCCCCAGTAAAGACAACGATGATATCTGGTCTTTTCTTATAGAAAGTTTCTTTTGTTTTAAGGTTTTCGTTTTGAGAGTAGAGGATGAGGATGTAAGAGAGAAGTGAGTAACCTAAGATAAAAATAATAAACTTGGAGAAAAGCTCGAGGGCCTTTCTCCAAGATCTAGTTTGTTTTGTCTCAAATACATACTTCTTATCAAACATAAAAAAGTGTTAATTATCCTTTAGCTGCAATAACTTCAATTTCAACAACAGCTCCCTTTGGAAGTGCTGGAACTTGAACGCAGCTTCTTGCTGGATATGGAGCTGTAAAATAAGCTTCATATGCAGCATTGACCTCACCAAAGTTAGCAAGGTCAGTAACGAAAATTGAAGTTTTAATAATGTGCTCACGAGTTAAGTTTTGTGACTCAAGTAGCCCATCAATATTCTTCATGATCTGATTTAGTTGAGGAACAAATCCTTCTTTTAGTTCACTAGTCGCTGGATCAATTCCGATTTGACCAGAAAAGAAGTATGTCCCGTTATATTCAACACCTTGTGAGTAAGTTCCTACTGCACTTGGCGCTTTATCAGTTGAAATAATATTCTTTTGAAATGTCATCTTTAACTCCTCTTAAATATCGTTTCTGTTAACTTTTTCTTCTAGAGCTCTTAATGCCGTTAGACGACAAGAATCTACGATCTCTTTAATAGAAGCAGTTCTTTGAATGATATTAACTGTCTTATTCATTGGTACAAGGATTGGTCCAATAGCAGATGCTTCTGTTAATTGAGCAAGAAGCTTGTACGAAATGTTTGCAGAGTTTAGTTCAGGGAAGATTAAAATATCTGCAGACTTATCAAGTTCACTGAAGTTGAAAAGATTTTTCATAATACCGTGGTTAACTGCAACGTCTGCTTGCATTTCACCTTCGATCTTTAGTTCTGGATATTTTTCTTTTGCCATTTTTGTAGCAAGTTTCATTTTCTTAGCATCCGGAAGCTTTGAGTCTCCAAAGTTAGAGTAGCTTAAGAAAGCAATTCTTGGATCTCTCTTCATTAGTGACTTGTAAAGCTCAGCAGTTGAGTTTGCAATCTCTACTAAATCTTCTGCAGTTGGGTCCGGTTGAACTGTTGTATCTGCTAGGAAAAGAACACGGTCTTTAAATACTAGGATGAAAACACCTGCCGCTTTTGTTCCTGGCTTTGATCCAATAACTTTTAGAATTGGAGAAAGACAGTCGCTATAGTTTAGAGATGGACCAGCGATAAATGTATCGGCAAGACCTTTTTTAACCATCATTGAACCGTAGAAGTTTTCTTGAATCATTAAGTCTTCAGCAGCATTAAGTGAAACACCTTCTCTTTGCTTAGCTTCACAGTATTCTTTGTAGAATTCTTTAAAGTTATCAGCTTTTCTTGGACGGATGATTTCAACTTTTCCATCTAAGAACTCTTCAAGACCAAGAGACTTAATTTTTGCTTTGATATCATCTGGGTGACCAAGAAGAATTGGCTCAATAGCATTTCCATCAAGAAGTGTTTTTACTACGTTAAGGATACGAGTATTAATACCTTCAGCAAATACCATTCTAACTTTTTCACCAGTGCGCTTAATATGAGCTGCTAGACGATCACGAACAGTTTTCATGAAAGCACCACTTGCCGAAAGACGGCTAGCTAGGTGTTCAGAGTACTCGTGAAGATCAGCAATCTCTCTTCTTGCAACACCTGTATCCATTGCAGCTTTAGCAACAGCTGGAGCAACTCTCGTAAGTACACGAGTATCAAATGGCTTAGGGATAATATAATTTTTTCCGTATTTGAAATCTTCACCTTGGTAAGCAAGTTTAACTTCATCAGGAACATCTTCTTTTGCAAGTTCTGCAAGAGCGTAAACTGCTGCAAGCTTCATTTCTTCATTAATCTTACGAGCACGTACATCTAGTGCTCCTCTAAAGATTGAAGGGAAACCAAGAACGTTATTAACTTGGTTAGGGAAGTCAGAGCGTCCTGTTGCCATAATTGCATCATCGCGAACTTCTTCAACTTCACTTGGAAGAATTTCTGGATCAGGGTTTGCCATTGCAAAGATGATTGGACTTTTTGCCATTGTTTTAACCATTTCTTTCGTTAAAACACCTTTTGCTGAACAACCAATGAAGACATCGGCATCAACCATTGCATCCCCTAGAGTTCTTGCATCAGTTTCATTTGCAAATTCTTCCTTGTATTCGTTCATTCCACTTTCACGGCCTTTATAAATTACACCGCGAGAGTCTGTCATAAGTAGGTTTTCTGGCTTAACACCAAGGTGAAAGAAAAGCTTTGCACATGCCATTGATGCAGCACCAGCTCCAGAGAATACTACTTTTACTTTATCAATTTTTTTCTTAGATAATTCTAGCGCGTTGATAAAACCAGCTGCTGCGATAATTGCAGTACCATGTTGATCATCGTGAAATACTGGAATATCCATTTTTTCGATTAGTTGTTTTTCAATTTCAAAACACTCTGGTGCTTTGATATCTTCAAGGTTAACACCACCAAAAGTAGGCTCAAGTGCCTTAACAACATTTACCATTCCTTCAACAGTTGATTCTTCAACTTCAATATCGAAAACATCGATATCAGCGAAACGCTTGAAAAGAATACCTTTACCTTCCATTACTGGCTTACCAGCAGCGGCACCGATATTTCCTAGACCAAGAACTGCTGTTCCGTTTGATACAACAGCAACTAGGTTTCCTTTTGCTGTGTACTTGTAAACATCATCAGGGTTCTTAGCAATTTCAAGACATGGATGAGCAACACCTGGAGAGTATGCTTTTGTTAAATCAGATGCTGTTAAACATGGTTTTGTTGCAACAACTTCGATTTTTCCAGGGCGACCCATTGAGTGGTAATTAAGTGCTTTTTCAATTTTTTGAGCGTCAGCGTTTGACTTATCCGTGACTTTTTTATTGTCAGTCATATGTAATCCTTTGAACTTAAAATCCTACGATATTAAGCACAAAGGATACACTTTTTGGCCCTTATCCGACTAGCTTTTTATCCCTAATTAGGTGATAAATGAGCAGAGTTAGACTAGTTGCAATAATACCAATATAAAGCTCATCAATATTAGAATAAAAGCCTGGCTTTGGTATATGACGCCACGTGCCCGTTGTTACGACACCTATCAAGCAAGCCGTTACAAACTGGTTATCACTAATTTGCTTAGGAAATAGGTAGCCATATATGACCGGCAGCAGTAGACATGATGCAGAAAAAGATCCCAAGGTCTTCCAAACAGATTTTATATTACCTTGAAAGTATTCAGACATAATCACTGTTAAAACGGCAACAAAAATAACACCAAAGTGGTGAACCCAAACACGCCCCTTGTACTTCTTTGGAGCGAGGTCATAAGCTAGGTTTGTTCCAGCAATGAATAGATATGAATCAAGTGTTGATAATATTGTTGCAAGAATTCCTGCTAGCATAAATCCTTTTAATCCATCTGGAAGAATTTGAATTGCATAAGTTAGGTAAGCATGTGAGCTCTGTGCATCCGGAATGGCGGCTTTTGCATACATCGCTCCAAACGTCGTACAAATATCAAAACAGAACCAAATGACAGTAGAGATCAAGATTCCTTTTTTTGAAACTTCACCACTAGTGGCCGAAAAACATCGCTGATAAAAGTTTGGATCAACTAAAGTTGATAGAGCAATAAAACCCCAGACAAAAGTTGTCGCAAGTGAGTTCTTTCCAGTTAGTGACCAATAAGATTCAGGAAGATTTGCTTTTAGGTAAGGGAGTCCCCCAAATTCAAAAAATGAAAAACCAAGTACAAAAGCTACTGCAAGGCACATGACAAAGAACTGAATTAAGTCAGAGAAGACAACTGATCTCAATCCTCCCCACATCGAGTAGAGAACAACAAAACCAACCCCTAGGGAAGTGTTTAGTAATAGAGTTCCACCAAAGATTAGTTGAAGAAAAATCCCTAAACTTATTCCATAAGCAATTGGGAGTACATTAAAGAAATTAAAGATTGCTGTGAGCTTTGCAGAGCGTGGCCCAAACATCTTTCCAACTAAATCTGGTAAAGTAACAGCACGGTAAGGCTCAATTTTCTTGATTAGAAAAAATGCAAAAATAATATAGGCTACATACCAGAAAACACCCTGAGTGATGAAATTGTAGATACCTTGATTAAAGGCGATTTCAGTAACACCAAAAATTCCTCCATACCAAGTTGCAACAAGTGTTGCGACAAAAAGTGGCAAAGTAAGTCTTCTTCCCATAATTAGTAAATCAAGAAAGGTCTCTTTTTCGGTGGATTTTTTCATGCGATATTGGCCGTAAATCACACTCGCTAATGTTAAACCTAAAATGGCAAAAAATATAAATAAGTCTAAAGATGATAGACTTTGAAATAAATCAATACTGCTCTTCATATAGTCTCCGATTATGAAGTATGATATAGTATAGAAATTATAAATCAACCTTCAGGAACTCTTGTTATGACAATAACTCAACTGGAATATGTATTAGCAGTCGATAAACACCGTCACTTCAGAAAAGCATCTGAAGAGTGTCATGTTTCTCAACCAACATTGAGTATGCAAATTCAAAAGTTAGAAGATAGCTTGGGCTTTGTTATTTTTGATCGCTCTAAGAATCCTATTGTTCCAACGATTGAAGGTGAAACTTTTATTGCACAAGCAAGAGTTGTTAATAAAGAATTTAAAAAATTAAAAGATATTGCAAGTGATCCAATCGTAGGTATAGAAGGTGAATTCAAGCTTGGAGTTATTCCAACTCTCGCACCGTACCTCGTACCACTTTTCTTAAGTCGCTTTGTTAAAGAATTTCCAAAAGTCGACCTTATTATTGAAGAGAGAACAACTGAAGAGATCATCGAAAAACTTGATCGCGATGAATTGGATGCAGGACTTCTTGTCACTCCACTTCACAATAATCAGCTAATTGAAAGAGTGTTATTCTATGAACCACTCTATGGATTTATAGCAAAAGATCACGAGTTATTTCATAAGAGCCAGCTCGAATTCTCAGATCTCGACAAAGATGGCCTATGGCTTTTACAAGAAGGGCACTGTCTTCGTGGCCAGGTCCTAAATCTTTGTCAGAAAGTAAAAGGCTTTCAACACTTTGAAAGTGGTTCTCTTGAAACAATTAAGAACCTTGTGGCCAAAGATAGCGGTTATACAATCATTCCACACCTGGATATGTTAGATCTAACTGGGACTCGTAAGAAAATGATCCGCTCATTCACTCCACCTGTTCCAACTCGCGAAGTTTCAATAGTTTATGGCCGTATTTTCTACAAAGAGAAGGTTATTGATGCACTTGAAGGACTAATCCTAAAAGTTATTCCTAAAGAGCTAAAAAGCTATAAGAATGCAGATGTTTCAATAATTCCTATTGATTAGGTGACATTTTAGCACCGCTATTCTTTGTCATTTTTAATTCATTTCTTACATTTGCTTAACTTTAAGCATTATTGACCTATAAAAAAGACACCTAGGTTCTTAAATCATGTTTATTTTCTTATAAATTACTCAATCAACAAGTTCACAAAAGGACTTGAAGAATTCCATAAGGAAGATTGGAGGAGAGGGTAATGTCAGTAAGAAGTTCCATGTTTTTATTAGTAGTTGTTTCCACATTCTTAACAGTTTCATGTGGCCAAGGTGTTCCTGCTTCATCAAACGCAGATGTTTCGACAGGTTCAATCATCGTTGGTGATGTTAACTGGCAAGAAGTAATTGCTTTTGATGAATCATCAGAAGTTAGAAAGAATTCAAAAGCGGTAGCTGACATTCAATTTTCAAATACTGGCCGTTGTACTGGTTTCTTAATCTCAGACAATATTTTAATGACAAACCATCACTGCATCACTAGTGCTGCTGATGTTGTAGGAATGAAAGTTTTTATGAAACACGAAAAAGGTGTTTCAAAGTCTAACCAAGGTGAAATCAAATGTAGTGAATTTATCGGTAATGATGAGGAACTAGATTTTGCACTTGTTAAGTGTGAGGGAAATCCTGGACAGACATATGGTAAGGTTGAATTAGATACAACTGAGCCAGTAGAAGGTGATAGTGTTTATGTTATCCACCAAAATTGTGATTACTACACAGACTATGATTGTGACTGGACGAAGAAGGTTTCTGAAGGGAAAGTTGTTGGCCTAAGAGGAGATGTTCTATACGATGCGGATACATTGGGAGGATCTTCAGGTTCACCAGTATTTAACGCAGACTCTGACAAGGTATATGCAATCCACCACGCTGGTTACGGCGGATGGGGAGGACGCGGAGTTTACAATGGTGCAGTATCAATGAGTCGAATTGTTCCTTTCATCTTAGAAAACTTCCCAAGTGTTTTAGCACAAGATCAAGATGATAGTGATTCTTCAGATACACCAAGCTCTGATAATAATACTGCTGAAACGGCAACAGAGTTAGGATCAAGTTTCTCTCAAAATGTTGAAATCGATAGCGAAGAAGATGTTGATTTTTACAAAGCAGAAATGAAGGCCGGTGAAGTATTAGACTTTAAAATCTTTTTCTCTCATAGTGAAGGTGATCTAGACTTTGAAGTTTTAAAGAAAATGGGATCAAGTTATAAAGTTGTATCTCGTAAAGAATCTTCAAGTGACAATGAAGCAGTAAGGCTAAAAGTTAACTCTTCAAATACTTACTATATCAAAGTTTACGGTTATAAAGGGGCCAAGGCTCAATACAAAGTAGAATTTAAAAAATAAATAATAAGGCCTCCAATCGGAGGCCTTTCTTATAGCTTCATTTTCAAAAAATCTAAAATACGATGTTCATACCAATAATATTTTTCAGAGGGAGATTTTATAAACCCTACGTGACCACCATTTTTTGGTACTTCGAGGTATAAATTACTTTTCCTTTGGGCCAATTCATATGGATAACTTTCTTCCGATAAGAATGGGTCATCATAGGCGTTAAGAATATAAAATGGGACACGAATTTTTTCCAAGTGACTAATTGGTGAAGCTTCTTCTCTATAGTGATTACCGTCACGATAGCCATAGATAGGCGCCGTAACATACTCATCAAAATCATCAATATGTTTAATACTTTTCACCTTATCTAGATCAACAGGAAGTTCCATAACCTTGGCCTTCTCGATCACTTTCTTTCTCATGGAATAAACAAAAACATGACGATAGATATGACGTGAAATTTCAGTTTTTAATTTCACTGAGCAACCATTTAAGTCCATTGGTGAAGAAAGAATAAAGCCGCGATAAATCTTATGATTAACAACCTCGGGGTGTCTTCCTAGATAATTTGCAGTAATTGCACCACCTAGACTAATTCCCATTAAAGAGACATGCTCATATTCGTCAGAAACATTATCGACGAGAAATTTTAAGTCGTGATAGTCTTGAGCATTGTAAAACTTTTTAGTTCGATTTAGTGCTCCACCGCACGAGCGCATATCCCAGGAAATGACATCATAACCTTGAGAATTGAATTTTTTCATCATGTCCACAATATAGCGGTCTCGACCATTTCCTTCTAAACCGTGGGAGATGATGATGAGATGTTTGTTTTCAAGTGGAGAATTTGTTGTTGATCTATAGTAGCGTAGAAAGTCTCCATCTGGAGTTGTCAGTGTTCGCTTCTCAAATTTATGTCTAGGGGTTCTTCTTATAAAGAATGGGATGATCGTTTGTAAATGACCATTTTGTAGAGACTGATGACAAGTGTATCTTGATTCGATGACAGGCATTACGCTTCCTCCATCTCAATATTATAACGCAAAAAGTGGAAATAAAAAAAGGAGGTCAATGACCTCCTTTCTTATGAATTTATCTAAAAATTAGTTTAGAAAATTAATTAAAGTAGTTCTTTAGGAACACCTTTCGGAATAGCGCTTAGAAGCTTCTTTGTGTACTCATCTTGTGGGTTACGATAAACCTCGTGTGCTGGTCCGTACTCAACAATCTTACCTTTGTTCATAACACCGATTTCATCCGAGATGTACTTAACTACAGATAAGTCGTGTGAAATGAAGATATAAGTTAGACCTAGTTCATCTTGAAGATCTTGAAGTAGGTTAAGTACTTGCGCTTGAACCGATACATCTAGTGCAGATACTGACTCGTCACAGATGATAAACTCTGGCTTAAGAGATAGGGCACGTGCAATACAGATACGTTGACGTTGACCACCAGAGAACTCATGTGGGTAACGATTAAGGTGATCACCTCTAAGTCCTACTTTTTCAAGAAGATCAGCTGCTACAGCATATCTTTCTTTCTTTGATCCACCAATTCCGTGAATTACCATTGGTTCTGTTACGATATCACCAATAGTCATACGTGGGTTTAGAGAAGAGTATGGATCTTGGAAAATGATTTGCATTCTCTCACGCATCTCTCTCATTTCTTTTTTATTTAAATTAGTAACGTTGATTCCGTCATAAATAACTTCACCAGCAGTTGGCTCAAGTAGTCTTAGGATTGTACGACCAAGAGTTGTCTTACCACATCCAGATTCACCAACTAGACCAAGAGTACGACCTTTTCTAACTTGAATCGTTACATCGTCAACGGCCTTAAACCAGTCAACAGTACGACCAAAAATACCACCTTTAATAGGGAAGTGCTTGTTGAAGTTTTTAACTTCTAGAAGAACTGGATTATCTGTTTCGTTAATTGCTCTTGGTTTTTTCATTTCAAGGCTTGAAACATCAATATCTTCTTTTGCATTTAAGAAGTCATCTACAGTTAAAAGTCTAACTGGGTTTTCATCTAGACTTGGACGACAAGCTAGAAGTCCTTTTGTATATGGGTGTTGTGGATTTTCAAAAAGTGCTTTTGTTGTATTTTGCTCAACTAGGTCACCTCTAAACATAACCGCAACTTCATCAGCGATATCAGCAATTACTGCTAAATCGTGCGTGATGAATAGCATACTCATGTTGTGTCTTCTTTGAAGATCAAACATTAGTTCAAGAACTTGCTTTTGGATTGTAACGTCAAGAGCAGTTGTCGGCTCGTCACAAATTAGAAGTTCAGGCTCACATGCCATTGCCATCGCAATCATTACACGCTGCTTTTGACCACCTGACATTTGGTGTGGATATTTATCTACTGATTCTTTAGGAGAAGGAATACCTACTTCTTCATATAATTCGATTGTTCTCTTACGAGCTTCCTCTTTAGTCATTCCTTGGTGAAGCATAAGAACTTCATCAATTTGATTACCTGTTGTGAATACAGGGTTTAGAGAAGTCATTGGCTCTTGGAAGATCATTGCAATCTTATTACCACGAAGTTGTCTCATTCTTTCATTAGAAGCCTTAGTTAAGTCTTCACCATTAAAAAGAATTTCACCTTCACTGATTCTTCCAGGAGGGTTAGGAATAAGTCCCATAATTGCTAAAGATGTTACTGACTTACCTGAACCAGATTCACCAACAAGCCCAACAGTTTTTCCTCTTGGAATACTTAGGTTTAAGCTTTTTACGGCCTTAACTCTTTCATCTTCTGTTTGAAATTCAACTGTAAGGTTTTTAATTTCCAGCATATTCTCTGCCATAGCATCTCACTTTTTAAACAATATTGATCAATTCTTGATTATAATAAAATCTTTTTGAAATCTTAATAGTAACTTAAATTTGTACCACTAACGACACATTATTTCACGACTTAATTCATCAAAAAATCTCGACAATTTACATGATTTCAGTAGCTTAGTATTCTACATACTTACGAATTTGCTCTGTAAGGCCTTGTTGCGTTGTGACAATCTGCTCGCTATAAGCTTTTAAATCATCATTATTTAGACTTTCTACTTGAAAAGGCTGACCGTAAGCGACGTAGATACGTCCAAAAGGTTTAGGAATTTTTGTTTTATCCCAGCTCTTACTGATGCAAAAGCGGCGAGTGGAAATAGATTGAATGCAAAGTACAGGTGTTTCACATTCATGACTTACAACGAGGATGCCTTTTTTTGGGACATAGCTTGGCCCGCGCGGTCCATCGACTGTAATAGCAGAATTAAGTCTGCTCTCATTTATTTGTTCGATCATTGATTGTAGTGCTTTTGCTCCTCCACGTGATGAACTTCCACGAGTTGGACTAAATCCTAATTTTGCAATTGTGTCTGCAGCTAGGCTTCCATCTTTTGATTGAGATGCCATTGTAATTAGTCCCGTATCAAGTTCTGTTAAAACTGAAGTCGGGTAATGCTCATGCCATACGGCCAGGGCGTAATTTCCATGATTTCCCATTTGTTTTGCCAGATCTAAGTTCTCAGGATTTAAAACAACAATTTTTGATGTGAACTTAACAAATCTTAGGTACCAAGAAACTAATGTAGGAACTAATTTTAATAATATAGACATTTAATCATTATCTCAAAATTAAGATTCTTCGTAAATTAAGCAATTTAAAAAAAATCGGTGTTTATAAATTAGTCAATAATCTCTCAAAAAGTACATATAATGGGCAATGATGAAGATCAGCTGACTAAATTTTTACCTACGAATTACCATCTTTTAACTTAATTAAGATGAGCGTCATCCATGAATCGACTATGATCAAATTAGAAAGAGTTCTCGACCAATTAGCTCGGGAGCTACTTGTTCTACGCTGACCATGAAGGAGGTGTTATGGCAGGTTTACGAGAAATCAAGAAACAAAGAACGAGAGAAATGATTCTAAAAAACTCAATGGAATTATTTACTCAAAAAGGGGTCGATGAAGTAGGAATGCGAGAATTGGCCCAAGTGTGTGGATTGGGGATTGGAACTTACTATAATTACTTTAAGTCGAAAGAGGATGTCATCTTCAGTCTATTTAGAGAAAATTTGAATTCTGCAATTACGAACAAGCCTTTCCGCGTTGAAGAGAATGAATCAAACGCTGATAATCTTGCAAATAATTACAAGGCGATTTTTCAAGAATTAATGATTCACAAAAATATCGCTGATGAATTTTTATCTCTTGCGTACAATACAAAGAATATGGCCGATAATGACTCAGTCGCCGCTAGGTTGACCCCACAGATTGTTGATCTTTATTGGGGATGGGTACAACCGTTGTTTAGAAGTGCTGGAATTATTATTCGCACAGAAGAGGAAGAAGGCTTTAGAAGAATGCTTTGGCATCACTTCTTATCTAGCTTTCACGCCTACACATCTTCATTTGGAGCTGAAGAGAGTATTGATTACATTCGCTTCACTTCTCGCCATCTATTAGGTGGCCTAAATTCAAATTAATAGTAAGGGAGCTACGGCTCCCTTTTTTACTTTAATTAAGTCTCCTCGTCCTAGAAGCTCTCCGAAAAGTAGGATATGCCCTTTAAAAAAATATTCTCAATCATATTCTTTATCATTCTCTTACTGTCATGCCTTGATGAGGGAGTGGATTCTCCGCTAAGAGCTCCGGCAAGTATCTATCAGTATAAGGTTATCTCCTATACTTCTAGTGCAATTGAGTGTCGTGGCCATACCGATGAGAGGGATATTGAAGGAACACTCTTAGAGACAGTTCCTCTCGGTCCACAAGGTCAGGCACCTACAAATATTTGTGGAGAAGAGTTAGGCTCTTTAAATAGTGATAAGATACGCCTTTACTAGATTTCTATGAACCAATTCTAAATTGGCACCCCTATTGCAACATAATATTTCAAATAAAAGAAATTGAACGGAGTTTCAGCCTTCTACTGACTTTATTGCTGAACAAACTTTGTACAACTGTTTAAGGAATATTATGCGAGACCTAATCTTTAAGAGTTTACTGACTACTTTATTAACAGGGGTGACTTTTGCTTATAGTGGGCAAATCCTAAAGCTTAATAAAGACAGCGTTCCAAAAGAATTTACAAAAACTCTTGAAGTATTTATCGCACAAGTTGATGAAAAGATTCCTACATCAGTAAGAGAAGCTATTGGTGAGAAAATTGAAATTACTTTCTCTGATTTTAAAGAGAATAAAAATATTAGAAATTTTCCAAAGGATCGTTGTAACGAATCAGTTCCAGTAAAATACGGAAGTGTAAGCTACTTTGATCGCGATGAAATCAATATCTCTTCACTCTTTATAAAAGAGATTATTAACGGTGACGAGAGTATTGAGCAGTTTAACTGTGGTCATAAGAATTATGTAAGAAAAGCACAAGCTACAATCTTGCATGAATTGGCCCACCTTTATGACCTTAAAAAAGTTAGAACAAAAGAACATAAGAGAAAAGCAAAAATTTGTCGTGATGAAAAAGAAGATCGTAATCATGTAAGTGATGAGTGTCGAGCAATTCTATCCCAAGATACGAATAGAAACTCTATTAGTGGCCTATTTTCATTTTACAAACTTGCAAACTGGAAAAAAGGATTCTTTTCTAAGAAAACGAAAAACTTATCGTCTAAAAGATCTGTCGACGCTTATGAATTTGAAAATTTAAAAGAGCATAACGCTGTAAATTTTGAATTTTTCCTAATGGATAAAGAGTACAAGTGTAGAAGACCGTCTTATTACAAGTTCTATAGTGAGCTATTAAATCATATTCCGTTTCCTAATTACGATTGCAAGATCTTTTCTGAAATCGTTTTAGATGACTTAAAAGTTACTAGAGATATCGATCCAAGTCGTGTTTACCGAATCGATTATTTACTTGCTTCAAAAGGTGACTCAATGATCTCAGGATTTGGTCACTCAATGTATCGTATTGTTCTTTGTGCACCTTTTAGAAAGAAGGTTGATGAGAAGTGTTTAAAAGACAAGCTTTATCATGTTGTTCTTTCTTACCGTGCCAATGTTACAGATATCAAAAGTGACATGTTAAAAGGTGTTCTTGGTGGATACGACTCAGTTCTATTCATGCTTTCTTTCCCTGAGGTTATTAATGAGTATAACGGCGGAGAGTTAAGGGATCTTATTAGCCAACCAATCTATTTATCTGAAGAACAAAAAACAGACTTCATCAATAAAGTGTTAGAGGTTTATTGGGAATATGAAGGTGACTATAAGTTTATCACTAATAACTGTGCTTCAGAGTCTAATGAGCTTTTTCAATCAGCTCTACCAAATAATGAATTTGCCTATGAGAGAGTAATCCTTCCTTATTCTCTGCTAGATAAATTTACTGAAAGTGAATTCTCTAAGGAAGAGGATTTAGAAGATACACAAAAAGCCCAAAAGCAAGGAATGTTCTTCCCAAGTGATATTGAACTTTTAAAAGAAGTAAAAACATCTTTATTTGGAGTTGAAGAATCAGACTACACTGTTAGAAGACGTCGTGTAGGTGGTGGCCGTGATCATAAATACAAAGAAGTAAAAAGAGAAAAATTTATTAAAGATATTTTAGAAGAATTTGATGTTGATCGTCTGTTTTCTAAATTTGAAGAATTAAATGAACTTAGCGAAACAGTTGATGTGGAAAGAAAACTTAATGATCTTTCAATCCTAACAGGTGCAATCTTTAAAATTAAACAATCTTCAATTGATGAAGAGGTTGGGAACTTCCTGGATAAGAATATGGAAGAAGAAACACCGCTTGGTCTAAGAATTAAAGAGTGGAATGAAATGAGAAAGTCTAGCCGTGTAAAGGCCAATGACTCAAGCTACGGAATTCCATTAGTCTTAAGAGACTCTGACTTTGATAGACATAATGTGAAAAGCGCAGAGCTAGAGAAGATCGAAAATCAGCTACTAGAAGACGTAAAAAGTAACTATGAAAAAGAAGTTCAAGATTTAGCAAGATTACTAGATCTAATTAGAAATATTCGTGATCAAGCAAGAATTATTTCAATGAAAGCATATAAATAACAAACAAAAAACAAAAAACAAAAAACAAAAAAAGAGGAGAAAATTATGAAAAAACTTACTACAGCGACACTTATGACACTTATGGCACTTCAAGCAAATGCTATTGAGGTAAGAGATGCATCTCTTGGAGCATCTTCAAAGGTTTCTGAAGCTATTTATGATGCAGGAAAAAGCGCTACAGATAAAACGGTTGAAGTGGCTGACTTTACTGGTGAGCACCTAAAGGCATTTATTTCTAAGAACTTAGAGTCATCTTATAAAGCTTCTGAAAAACTAGCTAAAGAAATTGTAAAGCTATCTGAAGTATCTAAGCCAGCTTTTCGTTTTACAGCTGATGGCCTAGCAATGGTATTTGAAATCTCTGGTAAAGGGACAAAGCAAACTTTAAAAGTGTCTAAGAAAATCTATATCTTCCTTGAGCCAACTCTTGAAGCAACAGGTGAATTTTTAACTGAACTTCTAGAGCTTGCATTTGAAGGAACATCAGAAGCATCAGAGCTAATTACTGACATTAATGAATTCCTTTCAAGAGTTCTTGAGAAGCCAATTGATATAACTAAGATGACTCTTGAAGAGATCTTTGAGCTAATCGGAAAAGCAAGTGAAAAGTCTACTCAAGCATCAGAGTTCCTTTTAGGTGCAGAAAACTTTGAAAAAGGTATTGAGTACTCTGGAAAAGGAATTTCTTTAACTTCAAATGGTATTGGAGCTGCGTTCTATCTTGTATCACAGGCAACTACTGGAATTTCTCAACTATTTGACTTCAATAGAAAAGAAAGAGAGCAAATTGAGCAAATGGTAGAAAGAGGTGACGTTGAAGGTCTTGCTGGGCTACGTGATCTAATTAGACACAATATCAATGAAGAAATTGTAAACGGTGAGGATCTTAATAAGCTTCTTGATGATAATGCGATCGATACTTATATCAAGCTTAGACTAACAGTTCCTAATCTTGAGAATAAGCTAGAGGAAATCTACGGACGTCAAATTGTAAAATAATAACTTTTTTAAAAAGGATTAATAATGAAAAGAACAACTTCAGCTATTTTACTTACTCTATTATCACTTAATACAGTAGGTGCCGATATTAGAGATGCTGCATTTGATGCCTCTTCAAAGGTTTCAGAAGCAATCTATGATGCGGGCAAGAGTTCAACGAGACAAACGGTAAAAGTCGCAGACTTTACTCGAGAGAAGCTGGAAGCTCTAATTTCAAAAGGGCTCCAATCTTCGTACCGTGCTTCAGAAAAAGTAGCTGAAGAAATTATTAATCTTTCAGAATTTTCTAAGCCAGCGTTCCGTCTTACTGCGGACGGAATTGCTATGGTTTTTGAAGTATCTGGTAAAGCGACTAAGTCTTCAATTGAGGTAACAAGAAAGATCTATGTTTATTTAGAGCCAAGTTCTGATAAAACTGAAGAATTCTTAACTAAGATCATTGATCTTGCATTTGAGGGAACATCAGAAGCATCTGAATTGTTAACTGATATTAATGAGTTCTTATCAAGAGTTCTGGAAAAACCTCTTGATATTTCAACGATGGCAACTGAAGAAATTGCAGATCTTCTTTCAAAGGCCACAAGAATGACTCATCTTGAAAAATTAATTGAGTTAGCTCTAGATGGAACAACTAAAGGTAGTGAGTTATTGACAGATATTAATGATTTTCTATCAAGAGTTCTAGAGAAGCCTATCGATATTTCTGTTATGACTTTAGAAGAAGTATTTAAGCTAATTGAGAAGGCAAGTGTTGAGTCGTCAAAGTTAACTGAACTTCTGATTGGCGCTGATAATCTTGAGAAAGGTACTGAGTACACAGGAAAGGGAATCACTTTAACATCAGAGGGTGTTGGAGCTGCATTCTATCTTGTTTCTCAAGCAACAACTGGAATCTCTCATCTTTTTGACTTTAATAGAAAAGAGAGAGCTCAAGTTGAAGCGATGATGGAGAGAGGTGATATTGAAGGGATTGAGGGATTACGAGATCTAATTCGCTACAATATCAATCAACAGCTAGAAAATGGAGAGGACTTAAACCGTCTTCTAAATGATAACTTAATAGATACTTATATTAAGATGAAATTAACAGTACCAGAGCTAGATCAAAAGCTAGAGTCATTATACGGATTAAAATAAGAAAAAAGCCTAGGATTTCCTAGGCTTTTTTATAGTTTAAATTCTCTGTGAAAGTATTTGAAAGTTAGTCCGTCGTATTGATTGAAACAACCATAGACCTTACCATCTACAATAGCAGGAGTCGATGCTAGATCATCTCCAGCAAAGTCATAAAGCCTTCTTTTTGGCCACAGTGACTTTATCTTATTAAGTTCACTTATTTCATAAAAGTAGAGGTTTTGAATATTTTTTGAAATTAAAAAACCATTATGAATAACTGCTTTAGGCATATGAAGAGCTTCTCTGTTTTGACGAATTGAAAGAACATTATCTTGATTCATATTTTCGTCTAGAATAACAAGACCCTCAAAAGCTCTCTTCTTTGTCGAAAAGTTATAAGTCACATTATCAAGCATAACAAAGATTCGTTTGCCGTCATTATCAATACCAGTGGCAGTCGAAACTTGGCTCGAATCGTGGGGTAGGTCGAAGTTGTGAGCTGATTCTACATTATATGAAGATAGGTCGATCTTCATTAGTCCAAGAGAGCCATGAGCGATAAAAAGTTTATCATTCATTATTGTCATATCTTGTGCTGATTGATGTTTTTGTATAATTGGTAAGTGGGTTGAAGGGAAGCTTGTTACAAATTCGTAATTATTGAGATTATGTACAAATACATAATCTGGTGTCAGGATATAAAGCTTACCTTTATATTCCTTTACTGAACGTATTTCATACTTTGAAAAAATCAATCTAATTTGTTCTTCTTCAAATTTATAGAGAAATGGCCCTTTGAAAATGTAATAATTTGATCCTGATTTATAGTGGCCAGTATCACCTTTTTTAGATGCACAGAATGAATCAAGATTTCCCTCCGATGCAAATGCAATCAAAGATATAATTACGACTAGTAGTACTTGTTTCATCTTTCCCCCTAAATTTATTTAATATAATAATTATCGAGTTGTATTTCTTGTTCGTCAAAAAAACCTGACAAATCTTGATGAAGCGTGTTAGAAAGTCTCATGCTAGATAGAATCTTCATTGAAATTTCAAATATTTGCAACTTGCAGTGCACGTTCTGTCCTGTTGTAGAAAGAGATAAGAAGGTCATGACGCCAGAAGATTTTGAAAAAGTCTTAATCCAGGCAAAGCCTCTTGCAAAGCAAGTGTGTCTGCATCTAATGGGAGAGCCACTGGCACATCCTAACTTCGTGAAGATTATGGAGATATGTGAGCGTAATGAGGTCCCAGTTCAAATTACAACTAATGGGGTGGTCATTGCATCTCGAAAAGAAATTCTTCTTAAAAGCAAAGTTTTAAGACAGATTAATTTTTCGATTCAAAGTTATAAAGACAATTTCCCAAATCGCGACTTCAATACTTACCTAAGACCAATTTTAGATTTTTCAAAAGAGTTAAATGAAACTTCACCTGAAACATATGTAAATTATCGTCTTTGGAACCTAGGCCGTAATGAACAAATTATGAAAGAAAATGAAGAGGTGTTTCAGACTCTAGAGAGATTCTACGATATTGAAATTAATCGTCGTACTCAAGTTGAGTCGATTAAGAGTAAAAGAATTTGGAATAAGGTTTATCTTCACTTTGACTCACATTTTGATTGGCCTGATTGGAATCTTCCAAACCAAGGAACACAAGGGCGCTGTCATGCCCTAAAAACACATATTGGAATTCATGCAGATGGAACTGTTGTTCCTTGCTGTCTGGATAAAGAAAGTCAAATTCCATTAGGAAATGCAATTGATCAAGACTTAAAAGCAATCCTTAGTTCTCCACGAGCAGTCGCAATGAGGCAGGGGTTTGATAATAATAAGCGTGTTGAAGAGTTCTGTCAGCACTGTACATATATCAATCGATTTCAAAAATAATTAATTAATAATACTTTTCAATTTTTGTAAGTTAGAAACCATCGCTTTACGGTTTTTAATTGGAAAGTTCTTTAGTTTAAGAGAGATCTTTTCTTGAACTTCACTCCACACATCACTGTAAAGTTGTTGGCCCTTAGGGCTTAAGCTTAGAATCGTTTGTCTGGCATCTTCACTAGACTTACTTTTTATTACGAGTTCTTCATCCACTAAAATATTAATAGTTTTAGTCATTGCAGGCTGGCTTATTCCGTGGTGATCAGCTAGTTCTCCAACTGTACTTAGTCCTCGGCCAATATTGGAGAGCGCCCTAAATTGAGGATAGGAAATATGTGGGGATGCCGCTTCTCTGAGTTCACTTCTAATAGAGCGAATAATAAATGGCATGACATCTAAAAGTATTCTTGAAAATTCTAAGTCTTTCACGTCTTTAGTATAAACCAAGGATGTACCGATCGTAAATTAATGCAGCAGCTGGAGAGCTGCTGCGGAAGGTTTTTTAATTATTGCTCAACTTCCAGATCAGAATCGTCTGAAAGCTCAGTATCTAAAGTAGTATCTGTAGTAGCTGAAGCATCTACACAATCACCAGTTGCTGCACAATCTGTTGCTGGCGCTGATTCTTCAATAACTGCTGCTTCATCAGAAGCAACTGAATCTGACCAATCTTCATTTGCGTAAGAAACAAAAGCTGATGATAGTAGAACTAGAAGTAGTAATTTTTTCATAATTAATCCTCATATGGTTTTAGTTATATAACTTGGTTATATATATTTGTTATATATTATTCCTTTCCAAAATTCCGTACAATAAAAAAATACAGTTTTTGTGTAAAACTTTTGTCGTTATAATAAAATCTGTCAGTTAAGATCAGATATAGGGGGGAAGTAATATGTGGAAACCACCAAAAATTGAAACAAAAAGGCTTGTGCTTAGAGAAATTAGGTTAAGCGATAAGGATTCTATTTTTGAATATGGAAAGAAGCCTCATATTTCGAAGTATACCCTATGGGAACCTCATGAGTCAGTTGAAGATAGTGTCGACTTTATTGAAAAGTACGCATTTTCAAACTATGAGCAGGGGATACCAGAACCATTTGCTATTACTTTAAAAGAGAATGACAAGCTTATCGGTTGCGTCGGTTGCTTTTGGGTCTCGACAAAGAATAAATGTATGGAATTGGCCTATGTTTTAAACGATGACTTTTGGGGGAAGGGGATTATCGTTGAAGCCGCCCAGGAAGTGATAAATTATTGTTTTGAGAACTTTGATATTGAACGCATTCAGTGTCGTTGTAAGGCCGAAAATCTTCAAAGTGAAAGAGTCATACAAAAGCTTGGGCTTAAGTATGAAGGACTACTTAGAAATGAAATTTATCATCGTGGTAAGCATTGGGATATGAAGTATTATTCAATTTTGCGATCAGAAATAGAATGATGTTTCTAGAGTTGCAAAAGTGTGATTAGTGGCACCTTTAAACTGAGGGCCATGCCAGTTCGCTTTCAATGTCACTCTCATACTTCTAAAAAATAGATTAAAACCAGCATCTGCTTTGTAGTAAATATCTTCCATGTCTTCATCTGAAATAACGTAGACTGATTCAACCTTTTTTGAACCTTGTAGAACAGCATCGAAAAAGTTTGCGACATAAGAGCCGTTAGCAAATAATTCAAAGAAACCAAGCCTCATTCCAAATTTAAGACCAATTTCGACATCTCGCTTAAGCCCACCGTAATGCCCTTGCAGCCAAGGAGATAATTCAAATATTGGACCTCGATTGATCTTAATAATTTTAAATTCTCCATTAAAAAAGTATTGATTACTTATTTGATTCTGCCAGCCATTAACTTGCGAAGAAGGTGTCATTTTATGAAATATATTTTGTAAAATACCTGCTTTAGCAGATGGGCCTTGTTGTCCTGTCCATAGATCCGCACGAAGATAGTAATCGCTATTAACGTGAGAGATTCCAAGAATTCCGTAGAGTAGGCCAGTATAAGGATGGTCTCCTTCTACTACAGTGGTACTTAAAGTTGCTTCTGGTGTATAGATTTTATGAGCAACTCCAAAGCGCAACTTTGTTAATGAACCTTGAGAGTAGAGCCTACGCTGATACATCAGTTCAAGACCATTAGAGTAATACCTATCAGTTTCAAATGGAGCATCATTATCAATCTTAATTGAAAATTCATTAAGGGGTCTACTTTGCGCGAAAGCTGATAAGGTCAATGTGAATATGGAGACTATGAAGAACAACTTCATTAAACGATTGTATCATTTTAGAAGAAATGAATATTGAGATGGCCATCTTTGCTTGTTTAATAGAGTTAAGTTCTGTTATTTCAGATATTTATGTTCTTTAGAGCTTAAGATTTTCTTGTATTGTTTACAATAAATAAGATTGTCCACTTTTAAGGTGTTATAAGCTCTCAATATGAAGAGAATCAATATAAAAGACAAAGTAATTGCTATTACTGGCTCAACTGGTGGGCTAGGTGCGGCCCTAAGTGTGGAGTTAGCTAAGCGTGGTGCAAAGCTAGTGTTGATGGACATTGATAGCGAAATACTTAAAAAGCAAGCCTATGAGCTTGGAGGTCTAGGCATTAGTATTGATGTAACAAGTTTCGAATCTCTTGAGCAGGCTATGGCCAAAGCCTATGATCATTTTGGAAGGATAGATATCGTCGTAGCAAATGCTGGTATCACAAAAATGGCCCCAATGATCTCTTCAAGCGAAAAAGACTTTTCACAGGTGATTGATATTAATCTAAATGGTCCATGGCGCACATTCAAAGCAGCTCTTCCATATATTACACAAAGCAAGGGGTATATGGCCGCAATCTGTTCGATGGCCTCTTTCGTTCATTGTCCTTTACAAGCATCTTATGCTGCAAGCAAGGCAGGACTTCATGCTGTTTGCAATAGTGTTCGCATGGAAGTTCGACATCTTGGTGTCGATATTGGAAGCTTTCATCCGACATTCTTTCCATCGCCATTAATGGATGGTGTGACAAGTGACCCTGTCGGAAATAAGCTTTGGGGTGGCAATAAAGAAGGTCCTTGGAAGATGATCTCCCTTGAAGAGGTCGTCTCTGAAATTATCTCTGGAATTGAACAAAGGGCCGAGCAAGTCGTAATTCCAAAACGTAAAACTCTTGTTGCTAAGGCCAGTGGTTTCTTTAGACGCTATATCGAACGTCGTGGCTTTAAAGGGAATGAGATTGAAGAAGCAATTTCTCTTTCTCAAAATAAATAATTCTATAAACTCTTAGTGAGAATTCGGGGCCATCTGATATTCATCGCCATTATTTAATAAGTGGACTACTTCAGTAAAGTCGTGTGCAGACGCAATTACTTCTTCCGTGTCATTGGCAAGTTCATGGTCATAAAGGTAGTGATCAATACTATCTTGAAGCTTTTGATATAACGGTAATAACTTCGTTTCAATCTCAACAGCAAATCTTGATGATGTTTCATGTTTAACAAGTTCCTTTATACTTTTGTATATTGATTCTTGTTTATGAAAGAAGCCAAGAACTACTTTTGAAAAATAGATTACAAATGACATGAATAAGATACAGTTAACAATATCATTAACGACTAGTGAAAGTAGGCATGCAGATATTGTAAGGCTGTAGATATATTTAATTCTTGTATTTGCTGCAAGAACGATTGTGAATAGGTAACTACTTAGTAGTAGTGGAAGCGCCGTAGCCGAACTTGAGTTTAGATAATACTTCAGTGTAAATAGTAGTTGAGCATTAAAGAGATAAATATAGCTTATCTTTTGAATCGAGAAGTGATTTTTCGTCTTATAAAGGTGAAAGGCAAAAATCAAAAAGTTAATAACAATGGCCAAGCCAGAATAAGAAATATTTGCAACTGGATTAAAAAGATCTACAGCAAAGAATGCGTAAAAGGCAGTCATTGATAGAATGACGATAATCGATGATCTTTTAAAGTTGTTAAAAATTGGAATATTAAAAATATCTACTTGATGATCGAGTAAGTGATCAACATCATCGAACTCCTTCATTAAGAAGTCTTCAATACGATTACTATTTTTTCTCAAACTATTCTTAATCTTATCTTTATCGTCTAAGCCTGAAGAAATCATCGCAAGCATATTATTGATTGGATTGAGTAAGTTGTGAGTGAAGTAACTCTTTAGATTTAATATATTCTTATGAAGTTCTTTTTTATGCCAAATCTGATTCGCATTATTCTTAAAAGTAATCGATTGAATAGAGCTTACTGTCGTAATGAAAAGATGCAAGAATGTGACGAGAACAAGGCTTTGATCTTTAAGGAAGTAATTATTCGAGGCCATGATAATAAAGTGTAGAAGACAGTACTTAATATTTGTATGTTGTAAGTGAAACGCTAAAACAATAATTCCTGCAATATAACAAAGTGAACTTGTGGCAGAATAATCTGCAAGGCGAGGGTAAATTGACCAAATGAGACTTTCCACTACAACTGAGAAAAATATCACAAATGAAATATTTTTTTTAAAGAGTTTCTTATAGAAAACGATCGCCATAATTGAATCAAAGACAATCATATAATTCATCGTCGTTAGAAGATGCGGTTCAATATTATAGAAATAAAAGATTACGTATAAGACAATCATCAGAAGAACTGCAAGAAAGTGCATCTCGAAGAATTCTCGATATTTTTGATCTAAATGGTAGTAATCATTCACCAAAACTTTGTCCTGTGCAATCATAATTAACTAATTAGTTTTTATAACCTCTTAAAAGTATATTCATTATACAATACTTTATATTTGAAAAAAGTACATATTTAGTCCAGTATTGGTTAACGAGATTTTAGCTATTTATAGAATTAATGTGATTTTATTGTCTTAAGTAGGCAAAAAAAAAGCCGCTTATTGAAGCGGCCATCATTTTATTTCATAACTTTTAGGAACTCGATCATAAACTCCTTATAGACGGAGTTACTGGCCTTTAGTGCCGCTTGATACGCTTTCTTAGCGTCAACTTTTTGAAGCATGTGTAAGTGGGCCTCTAGTTCTTCTTTTGATAAGCTTTCGTATGACATATCGAGGGCCAGTTTTATATTTCTTCCCTGTGCATCCAAAATTGCATCAGTTTGCTTTTGAGCGTTAGCAACGACTTCGTTTATATTCATTGTAGGATTTCTTTCTTGTTCAGTATGTACCATCATTGCCTGAATTAAACTCTTAGACGAAGCTGTTGATTGCTCTAGAAGTGCAGCTTCTTCAATAATACTGTTCACAATCTCTCTTTTATCCTCAGGAAGTGAGTATTCCTTACCATTTGTTATAAGATCTACAATCTTGTCCTGTGTTTGCTGAGCATTTTCTTGTAATTTTTTAGAGGTCTCACTATCTTGAATCTCAGCAATTGCCTCAAGTTCATCTAGGTCTAAGTTTTCATATGACTTTTCAAGCTTCTCTTGAAATGGAAAGTTTCTTACTAGCTCAAGAAGCTTCTCTTTTTTCTGTGGAGATTTCTCATTAAATTTTTTATTTTTAAAAGCATTTTCAAATGTTTCATTTAACTTTGCTTTAGATAGATCTTTTAAAATTTTTTTGATGACTATTTTCTTTTCACTCAAAAGCTCTGGACTATCATCTATCTTCTTCGCGGACCCACTCTCTGCTAGAGGACTACTGGCCAAGTTCGTCGACTTTTGCTGTTTTTCTTTTTCGACTTTTTGAGTAGGAGTTTTTACTGCTACATCGTCTTGTGTTTTATGAGAACTTGCGACAAAAAAATAAATCGCTATAACTAGTGCCGGTAAAATCCAAATAAGTTTCTTCATATATCCCCAATAATTAAAATCAGAACTCATATCATTTGTTCTATTATGCTAATAGGTTTGCTAATTATTTTGCGAGACTATTTTTATTTAGTCGTATTGTAAACGAAGTGTGTAAAAACTAAGATAAATCCGACCTTATAGTGTAGTAGATGGTTAAGTGAAATGGTTGAAAGTGTTTGAGAAAAGAAAGGCGTAGAAAATAAAAAAGCCAGACTAGGTCTGGCTTCTTTATAAAACTGGTACTCCCAAGGGGATTCGAACCCCTGTTACCGCCGTGAAAAGGCGGTGTCCTAGACCGGGCTAGACGATGGGAGCGCTAACTTAATTCCCGGATTTGGAAACCAAAAAACATTAAAATGGTGATCTCTCTGCGACTCGAACGCAGGACCCTCTCCTTAAAAGGGAGATGCTCTAACCAACTGAGCTAAGAGACCATCTGTGTTTTGGTGAGATTGAATATAAGTAATCTTGGTTCAGAAGTCAACAGGGAATTTAAAAAAAATAAAAAAAAAGTGTAATTTTTTTAAGAAGTTAATTTTATTTACCCTTAGTATTTTTTATCGCCCACCTTGTCATCAAAGGCCTTATGAGCTAATTTAGCCCACTATTACTAGTGTTTTAAGAGGTAGGCTTCAGTGACAACAGAAGTAGATTCAACAAATAATGAATTAGAAAATTTTGATGGAAAAAAAGTAGCGTTTCATACTTTGGGCTGTCGTTTAAATTTTTCTGAGACAGGAACAATTTCTCAAGGCTTTGTTGAGCGTGGGTATAAGGTTGTTGAGTTTGGTGAGCAAGCTGATGTTACTTTTATTAACACATGTACTGTAACAGATAGTGCAGATTCAACTTGTCGAAACTTAATTCGTAAGGCACACCGTTCTTCTCCAGATGGAAAGATTGTTGTGGCAGGCTGTTACGCTCAAATGGATGCGCCAAGAATTGCAAAGATGACTGGTGTTGATCTCGTTTTAGGAACAAGTGAAAAATATAAAGTCTTTGATTACTTAAACGAAGATGAAACAGATACAATCCACATCGATAAGTCTAAAGACTTCTTTGGTGCTGCAACTTCTAAAGAAGAAGGACACACTAGAGCTTTCTTAAAGATACAAGACGGATGTAATTACGTTTGTTCATTCTGTATTATTCCTTTTGCTCGAGGACGTTCAAAAGCGGTTTCAATTGCACAAGCAATGGAAGAGGCGAGAGCTGTTGTTGCTCAAGGTTTTAAAGAGATCGTTCTTACTGGTGTAAATATTGGTGAGTACGAAACTACTTCAGGTGAAAAACTTTTAGATCTATTAAAAGAGTTAAATGCTCTGGAGGGTTTAGAGAGAATTCGACTTGGTAGTGTTGAGCCGAATACGATTACAGATGAGCTTCTTGATTATATGCACGCTAATCCAAAGTTTCTTGATCACTTCCACGTACCTATGCAAAGTGGGAATGATGAAATTCTTTCGGGAATGAAGCGTAAGTATACTGTTGAAGATTATAAGACGATCATTAATAAAATTATCACGCGTTTTCCAAACGCTGGAATTGGAGCAGATGTAATCTGTGGTTTCCCTGGAGAAACTGATGAGCAATTCCAAGATACTTTTAACCTTTTAAAAGAGTTACCAATCACTCACTTCCATGTGTTTCCATATTCTAAAAGAAAGAATACAGTTGCTGCACGTATGGAAGACCATATTCAGCACCCAGTAAAAAAGAGTCGTGTAAAGACTCTTATGATGCTTGGAGATGCTAAGCTAAATATGTTCTCTGAAGACTATATCGGAGAGACATCTCAAGTTCTTTTTGAAAAGAAAGACAAACAAGGCCTATGGGAAGGTTACACTTCAAACTTTATTCGCGTTAAGGTTGCACATGATGGTGATTTAAAGAATCAAATCCATCAAGTTCGCTTAATTGAGTTTAAAGAGAATAAGGTTTTTGCTGAGTTATGCTAGATGCTGCGGCGCTCACGATCTTTTTGACAATTAATTAACAATTAAAAACGTTTTCCTAACACAACTTGAACACTCAGGTGGATGAATTTTTATATTCTAGTTTTGTCAGTAGGAAACAAGGTTGGCAAGCCTTAGAATTTTTTGTTCTGCTTTTAAAAAACTCCACTTGCCGATTTTAATTTCTCAAGTCCCTCTCTGAATCTGAAGAAGTGTCTTACTGGCGAAAATCTTTGTGCTACTGCGTACATCTCTCTCTCCCGCTGTAGCACAAGGGCTTTATAAATTATAAATCCATCGCGCTTATTAGAAGATGCGATTGAGCATATACCACACACAATCTATGAGTAGCTTTGAATTAGGCACTCGCCTCAATGATGGTTTTCTGCGACGGCCATCTCAAAAAAAACCGACACAAGATGGATATAGGCCCCGAGGTAACTCAGGGCCGAAGTTCTAATTTAAATTTAGAAGTATTCTTTTAGAAATTTGATTTCAGATCTTTCTGGACCAAAAGCAATGATCCCTACAGGGATTTGAATCGCTTCTTCGATAAGAGCAATATAGTCTTTAACTTCTTGTGATAGCTCACCTTTGAAGTCATCGTTAAAGCCGGGTACTTCTTTTAGGATTGGCTTAACCTTTGCAAGATCAATTCCCGGATAAGCACAATCGATCGTACGACCTTCGTACTCATATCCTGTACAAACTTTTAGAGGTCCCATCTCACTTAGAACATCTAATTTTGTTAAAGCGATAGAAGTTAGGTTAGAGCATTTAACAGAGTATTTTAGAAGAGGGAGGTCAAGCCATCCACATCTTCTCTTACGACCTGTTGTCGCTCCAAACTCGCCACCTTTAGTTTGAATATCATCTCCCATTTGATCAAATAATTCAGTAGGGAATGGGCCTTCTCCAACTCTTGTTGTGTAGGCTTTTGTAATTCCTAGTACTTCTTCGACTGTTCCACCAGGAAGTCCTGCTCCTGAGTAAATACCTGCATAAGCAGTAGAAGAAGATGTTACGAATGGGTATGAACCAAAGTCGATATCAAGTAGAACACCTTGTGCACCTTCAAAAAGAATTTTCTTTCCAGCGCGTTTTGCCTCATCAAGGAAGCTGAAAGTGTCACAAACAAATGGTTCAATTTCTTTTGCAAGAGTCATTAGTCTTTCAACTTCTTCCTCTACACTTGGAAATTCACATTCATATAATTTAGTGAATAATGTTTCTTTTTCTAAAAGGTTTGCTTTCAATTTCTCTGTAAGGACTTCTTTGTTAAAAAGATCTTTTACTTTGATACCCTTGCGTGAAATTTTATCTTCGTATGCAGGACCAATTCCTTTTCCTGTCGTTCCAATTTTGACAGGGCCCTTTGCTTCACGTTGACCGTCAAGAAGGCGGTTGTAGTAAGTGATAACAGAAGTGTTAGAAGATATCTTTAGTTTTTCAGGAGAAACAGTTAGACCAGAATTTTTTACATTTTCTATTTCTTTAGAAAATGCTTCTGGATCAAGTACAACACCGTGACCAATAACTGATACACAGTGATCGTGTAAAATACCTGAAGGGATTAGGTGAAGAACAACTTTTTTTGTTCCAACGATGATCGTATGACCTGCGTTGTTTCCTCCTTGGTAGCGAACAACAACATCGCATTTTAGTCCAAGTAGGTCAGTGATTTTTCCTTTACCTTCGTCTCCCCATTGAGAACCAATAATCGCAAGTGATTTCATAATTAAGCTTTAACCTCGTGTAGTAAATTATCGTTTAAAAAGAATTCTTTCAGTTGATTTACGGCCATCTCTCCAACTCTTAATTGAGCTTCATCAGTTGAAGCTCCTAGGTGTGGAGTTAGAACAAGATTAGGAATCTTACGAAGAGGTGAGTCTTCTTCAAGTGGCTCAGTTGCGAAAACATCAAAGCCTGCTGCTTTAAATTTCTTTTCCATAAGAGCAACAGCTAAGTCTTGCTCATTAACAATTCCACCACGAGATGCATTTACTAGAATTGCATGTGGTTTCATTTTATTAAATAGATCCTTGTTTACCATTCCTCTTGTTGCATCCATTAAAGGAGTGTGAAGTGTAATAATGTCACAAGTCTCAAAAATTTCTTCGACAGTATTTGCTTTAGTAACATAATCAAGATCACTCGATTCACAGAATGGATCAAAGAACTTAACTTGTGGCTCAAATCCTTGAAGACGTTTTGCAACGATCTTTCCAATTTGACCAAAACCAACGATACCAACTTTCTTATTTGCTAGTTCATTACCTGTGTACTTAGACTTGTCCCATCCGCCGTTTTTCATTGTTGCGTCTGCGGCAGCTGTATGTCTTAGAACTGTCATCATAAGTGCGATAGCATGTTCAGCTGCTGAGTTATTATTAGCGCCTGGAGTGTTTGAAACTTTAACTCCACGCTCACCACATTTAACTTTATCGATATTATCTGTTCCCGCACCTGCACGGATTACATATTTAAGATTTGGAGCAAGTTCAAGATATTCTTCTCCAATCGTAGTTGATGATCTAATAACAAGAGCACTTGCTTTTGGTAGTAGTTCTTTGATCTCGTCTTGAGATAATTTTGGTTTTGGGTGAACTTCTAATTCGCTGATAGCTTGTAGAGATGCAAAAACTTCTGCATCCATTCCATCACAAACGACGATAAATGGTTTCACTCAGGCCTCCATGGATTTTTTAAGTTTTTCTTGTATTGCGATTATAGAACGCAACTTGCTACATGTAACCCTTAATATTAGAAACTTTTTGTAAGTTGCTATTTAGTTTTTCGTTAACCATAATTATCATGATGCAAAAATTTAAAAAATTATTAGTATTACTTATATTCACGCAATTGTTTGTATCAGCATCTCTTGCTTCCTATATTCCTGAGGGCTACTTCGTTGGTCATGAGGATATGATTAGGAATTATCAGATAACTCAGGAATATTCTAAGGGTGATTTTGAGGCGTATATCATGGCCCAAAATCCTAGTGCTTCTGAGCAAGAAGCCACTCTCATTACAGATCGAGTCATTGAGGTCGCAGAGCTATTTGGGGTTGATGCAAAGCTATTTCTGGCATTGATCCGTATGGAGTCTAATTTTGTACGAGATGCTATTTCTCCAACAGGAGCAGTAGGGTTAACACAGTTTACATCCATTGGAGCGCAAGAAGTTTCCGATCAACTTGGTCAAAGAGGCCCTGATTACGCAAATCTACAAAATACACTTTATTTAAATAATACTCTTTCTGACGAAATTCCTGAATGGACACACTTGTGGCTTCGAGAGAGAACATGGGCAGAGCAGAAGCTCCTATTTTTACATGATCTTGATCTATCCCTAGTTTATGGCGCTATCCTTTTAAAGGTTTATTTGGCCAAGAATTACCAAGATGATCTCATGACAAATTATTATGAGGCGTTGGTTGATTACAATGGTGAGCCTGGAGAGAGAAAATTTTGGTATGCCCGCACAATCTTAAAGTTTTACGATGAAATCTAAACTTATTCGTGCTAAAAATTCTTTATGAAAAATATTCAAGTAATTAAAGCCGATATTACAACTTTAGATGTTGATGCCATTGTTAACGCAGCCAATAGTGAATTAAAAGCTGGTGGTGGAGTTGATGGTGCAATCCATGCAGCCTGTGGTCAGGAATTAGCTGATGAACTTAAGGAAGTGGGGGGTTGCCCTGTCGGAGAAGCAAGACTGACTAAGGCATATAATATCCCAGCTGAATTTATCATTCACGCCGTTGGCCCAAAATGGGAAGGTGGAGGAAATGGTGAATCTGATTTACTTGAGAAGTGCTATATCTACGCACTTTCACTTGCTCTAGAAAACGAATGTAAGTCTGTTGCCTTTCCATGTATCTCAACGGGAATCTTTGGCTATCCAAAAATTGAAGCTGCCATTACTGCAACTTCGGCCGTAAAAAGTTTTGATGCTATTGAAGAATTTGATGATGTAATCTTCTGCTGCTTCGACGATGAAAGCTACGAGATCTATAAAACAATTCTGTAGCCTCTACAAAAGAGTGATCTCTTAACAATACTTGAGTTTATTTACTCTTCTTCATTTTAGAATTTCTGTGAACGACTGATATGATACTTATCAAGAGGCACAATCATGAAGAAACGAAAAGTGTTCACTTATTTATTCCCACTATTGGCCATTGTTATTCTTGTGGCCTGTCTAGGTCGAGGCCACAATCTTAGAAAAATAAGAAGTGAGATGATTTCAGATCAATCTTTAAATGTAGGTACAAGGGCGCCGGCCAGTACATTTGTTGAAGGTGAGGAGGAAGTTGTTATTGGAAACTTCTTTGATATCACTCAAAAAAATTCTCTCGATGATACAGTCGGATTTATTCAAGAAGGGAATTGGTTTCAGGACACCCTAAAAGGATATCAGGGAAGTATAAGTCGCTACACCAATGATCCTGGCGCTAGGGCCATCTATGTCACAGATCTTTTGGGCGATTCGACCTATTGTATTTGGTACTACAGAGTGCCATCAATGAATGCTACAGATAATGCAATTATAGATATCTTTGATGGTGTTGAAGAAATTGGATTGGCCAACTTTAGTCTAAGACTTCAAAGTAGTGAAAAGGGACTTTATCCATTGGGTGAGTTCTCGTTTACTTCAGGACAGGAGAGTCGTGTGATTCTTTCAAAAGGTGCTGAGGATCCACTACTTCTAAGGGCCGATGAAGTAGTTTTCAAAAAGCTTGGTGATTATGAAGACTGTCAGGGAATAATTTATAAAGACCTCGATGAGAGTGCAACGATAATGGCCAAGGCTGTTGATCAGAAAACTTTTAAAGGAACAGATGGCTACCGTGAATACGGCGATTGGGTAAATAGTAAGCTTAAAGGTGCTGATGGAAATATTGTTCGAATGAGTGAAGATGAATATGCTTATTCAACTTATAACTTCATGCCTAGTAGAACAAATTATTGCTTACAAGTTTATCGACCTACGATTGTAGGGGCCCTATCAAATGTTAAAGTGAGTATCTTTCAAGAAGATGTGGAAATCTTTTCGACTTTTGTTAGTTATAATATGCAAAGTAGCAAGAGTGGTTGGGTAAACCTAGGAAAGCACGAGGTTGAGGCAGATAAAGTTGTTACGGTAATTTTTGAAAGAGACCCTCTCGACATCGGCTTATTACTAAGTGATGCCGTGAGGTTTATTCAATTATCTAAAGATCAAAGTTGTGATTAAACAAGTAAGTGGTAAGTAATAAAAGCACCACCATAAGCAAGAACTGTCATATACCCAAACATTAGGAAGACATGTCCCCAACCATCTGTTTCTCTTCGAACAATCCCAAGTGTTGAGATACATTGCATTGCAAAGGCAAAGAAGATTAGAAGAGACCAGGCCACGGCCGTATTAAATACTGGCTTATTTGTTTCTGGGTCAATCTCAGCTCTTAGTCTTTCTCTTAGAGTTGTTGATTCTTCATCGACATCACCTAGAGCATAAATTGTTCCAAGTGTTGATACGAATAGCTCACGTGCACCCATGGCAACAGTGATTCCAACTCCCATCTTCCAGTTGTATCCAAGTGGCTTAATAACTGGTTCAATTAATTTTCCAAATTGGCCAATAGTTGAGTACTCTAGAGAAATTGCAGCGGACTCTGCCTCTGACTTTCCAATAAGCAGCTCTTCAGCTGGTTTTGGGAAAGTCGAAAGAAACCAAATTACCATTGAAAGACCTAAGATGATTGTTCCGGCCTTCTTTAAAAATACTCTTCCTTTGAAGATCATCGCCTTAAAAGCGGGCTTAAGAGTAGGCATCTGATAAAGAGGTAATTCAATAATAAATGAAGTCGTACTTCCCTTATAAAGAGTTAGCCTAAAGATTTTTGCAATAATAAGTGCAACAATACTTCCTAGGAAATAAAGGAAGAAAAATGCTAGGGCTTGAGAATTGAAAATTCCAAATACAGTTTTTTCAGGAACAAAAGTTCCAATAAGAAGAATATAAACTGGCAGTCTTGCCGAGCATGTAATGAGTGGAATCGTCATTAATGTTGCAAGTCTCTCTTTTTTATCTGAAATCGTTCTTGTTGCCATAATCGCTGGAACAGAACAAGCAAACCCCGAAAGATATGGTAGGAACGCTTTTCCATTTAAGCCAAAATATGACATGGCCTTATCTGTAATGATTGAAGCACGTGAAATATATCCACTTTGCTCAAGAAGGCTTAAAAGGAAGAAGAGAATCATAATTTGTGGAAGGAAGATTACAACTCCACCAACACCTGCAATGATTCCGTCAACAATAAAACTATTTAGCATACCTTGCGGAAGCATAGCTGCAACGTATTCTCCGAATGCACCAACACCACCATCAATGAGATCCATTGCCGGACCTGCCCAAGTATAAATTGAATGGAAGATTAAGTAGAAAATTGCCAAGAAGATAACACCACCTAAGAAAGGGTGAAGAACAAAGTGGTCAATTTTATTTGAAAGTTGAATCAGGCTCTTATTTTTTCCAATCGCATATGATGCTTTTAGGTCTCTTGCTTTTCTTTGATACTTTTCAATTTGAGAAAGAGCAGAAACTTCATTTTGAAGCTCAACAAATTGATCTTCTTCAAAGCTCACATTAAATGGATTGTATTCCGTTGATTCATTTGAAAGTTTTATTTTATTAGTTGGAAGGAGAATTTCACTTGAAGAGTTTTCTCTTAAGAAGTTTTCAAGTGTTGCTCCACTGTCTCTCATTGTAGAGAACTTAATATAAGGAACACCAATGTGTTCGCCAATTTTATCAAAATCGTAATTCTTTGTTACATCAAGATCATACTTATTGAAGATGATTTTAATCTTGCCTCCAAAGAGTTCTTTAACAGCAAGTGCAAGAGATAGAGAAGAGTCCAGGCGAGCACAATCAACAACACAAACAATATCGTGAAATTCTGTAACTTGATTATTTCTTCCGATTAAAGTGGAAACTGTTACTGCTTCATCAATTGAAGATGGAACAAGTGAATAAATCCCAGGAAGGTCAACTACTGCTAACTTTTCTTCATGACGAGCATTAGAAATAAGACCCGCTGTGGCCGTATCAACAGTAATTCCATTGTAGTTTGCAACCTTACGATTCGCTCCAGAAAGGATATTGAAAATCGCCGACTTCCCTGAGTTTGCAGGGCCAATAAGTAAAATTTTTCTCATTAATTTAATTCCTCAACATTGATGAGACTAGCTTCGCTTAAACGAAGGGCAACTGTTTCACCATCTGTTAATCTAAGAGTAAGAGGAGAGCCTAAGAATGAAGGAGCGACAACTTGAATTGCATCACCTGGAAGAATCCCAAGTCCTGTCATAATTGTCTTATGTTTAAGTCCTTTATCAAATGATAGGATCTTAACATTTACGCCTTTTTTAACCTTCGATAAAACCATATTTAACTCCATTCGTCTCAATGGGCTTACTATAGTTTTATTAGTCAAACTTGTCTAGGAACACTTTACTGATATGAACCATGTTTACACAGTGAGTTAGTCGCGATAGAAGGCGTCGGTAAAGTGTGCAATGAGTGAATCGAGAACGTGTTCACCAAGAGTAAGCTGTCGATACTTCACTCCAGTGAGGTCGAAGATGCGACGAGAGATACGATTTGACTCAGTACCTGAATGTTTATCTTGTAAGTATACGATTTCTTTAATCTTTGAAGAAGCAAGAAGCTTGGCACACTCATGACAAGGAAATAGTGTCACGTAACATCTAGCGCCATATAATTTGTGATTTGAGTGAAGAATTGCATTGGCCTCGGCGTGAACAACGTATCCATACTTTTGTTGCTCGAGAGGGAGAGTTCTCTCTTTTCCCCAAGGAAGTTTTGTTTCATCAATTCCCGCAACAAAGCCGTTGTAACCAAAAGTTATTTGATGGTTATTATCATCAACAAAAACACATCCTACTTTTGTGGCCGGATCCTTACTCTTGAAACTTGCCATAATAGCCTGAAGCATAAAGTATTCGTCCCAATTTACGGCACTCTTTGTATTGATGTGATTAATCGACTTTTCCAACTCTGTTTTCATGGCAGCAAGATTAGTTAATTATCCTTCACTTGGCAACTACTGGAAGCTTGTTAAGTCAGATAGGGTGGTGCAAAATATTGGAATGACAAGAGAACACAGGAAGAATTTTTTACTATCCTCTATTAAGATGGCCGTTGCAACTTTATCAAGTCGTGTATTGGGTTTTGCTAGAGAAATTTTAATGGCCAAACTTTTTGGTGCTTCGGGGCTTACTGATGCCTATCAAATTGCTTTTCGTATTCCGAATATGTTGCGTGACTTATTTGCAGAAGGTTCTTTCTCATCTGCCTTTGTCCCAATATTTACTTCGGCCAAAAAAGATGGCGATGAACACGCTCGCAAGCTTCTATGGTCAATGGCCATTGTCTTACTAGCTATCACTTCGATTGTTTGTTTACTGATTTTTATCTTTGCTCCACAAATCATTCAAGTATTAACAAATGAGCTTTTTACTTCTGATGTAAATCGATTTGAATTATCTGTATTGTTAACAAGAATGATGTCACCTTTCTTAGCATTCGTTTCTGTGGCCGCACTTTTTATGGGAGTTCTTAACACTTATAAAATGTTCTTTGCTCCTGCGATGGCACCAGCTGTTTTTAATATCATTATGATCATTGCGATGGTGACATTACCAAAGTACTTAGAAGCAAAGAATCTTCATCCGATTATTTCTTTAGGAATAGGGGTTCTTGTTGGTGGATTTTTTCAGATGCTTATTCAAGTACCGATGCTATTTTCAAAAGGACTTGTAAAGGTTGATGGTATTGATCTTTTTTCAAGTGATGTAAAAGAAATTTTAAAACGAATGAGTATTGGAACAATAGGTGTTGCTGCAACTCAGATCAATCTTTTGGTTTCAACTTTCTTAGCTACAGGTACAGTTGTTGGAGCTGTTTCTTGGCTACAATATGCTTTTCGATTATTTCAATTCCCTGTAGGAATTTTAGGTGTTTCGATTGGAAATTCCAATCTCGTTTACTTCTCTGAACTTTGGAGGGGAGGCAAGGAAGAAGAAGCAAAGGCAGCACTTCAAACAAGTTATATAACAAGTCTTTTTGTTCTTATGCCAGCAATGGCCTTAATGTTTGCACTTGCCCAGGATTGCGTTGCAATTTCTTTTCAGCGTGGAGCCTTCGGTCTTGATGATACTAAGATGGTAACAGAAGCACTTTATGCTTATTTATTTGGACTTCCATTTTATGGACTCTATAAGGTGTTTTCTCCGAGTTTTTACACATTAGATAAACCAAAGATTCCTGTAATTATCTCTTCGATTGCTGTCGGAATTAATATTGTCTTCTGTTTTTCGCTTGTTGGTACATACGGTTTTAAAATTCTTGCTATGGGGACATCTGTATCGATGATTTTTATCATCCTTGTTCAGTCGATTCTATTATTTAAATTACTAGATCTAAGGCTTAATTTCTTCTTCCCGCTAAGATTTTTTAAAATTGGTTTAAGCTCACTATTGGCCTTTTATGCTACACAATATGTACGTGGCCACTTCCCAAATAATATTTTTTCGACTCTTGATAATCTCGCGGCCTTCGTTACTGCAGCGTGTGCAGGTGCTATTGCTTATGTTATTGTGCTAAGTGTCTTAGGGGATTATGTTTTAATTCAGCGCTTCTTAAATAAGATAATCCGCCGAAATTAGAATGGAAGTAATCATAAATTCTCTTGCTTGATGAGAGGCAAGTCGTTAAACTTAAAGAGATTACACATTTGGAGCAGTAAATGAGAACTAGTTTTGAAACACTCGAAAATTTAGCGAGTCATACAATTAATACACTTAAGGAAAAGGGTGTTATTGAATTCGATATTGCAAATCGTGAGAAGCTTATTGAATCAATGGCCACTGAATTTGGTGTATGTCTAGCAACTGATGAAGATATTCGCGATCAGGCTATCGAAGAAGTTGAAGAGAAGATGGGTGTAGATAATATGCCTGAAGACGTAACAGAGTCTGAAATGTTCAACCATGCTCGTAAAGAAATTATTAAGTCATTTAGTGGTGAAAATATTGGTGGTCTTTACTTAGTAGAGTCACTACATAATATTGCAAATCGTATGACTGCATTTTTAATTGATTGTGAATTCATTGATGATGTTTTTGGAACTGATGAAGAAATTCACAACTTCCTAGTACAGAATATTAGAACATTTAAGACTAGATAATAAAAAAGCTCCTTAAGGAGCTTTTTTTATTTCTTTTTAATATTGTGTAGTGACTGTTCGAAAAACATCCGCGGCATTTAAGCGGAGCTTAAATTGGACGCGGTGTTAGCTCCCTATCACTTTAGCTAAAATAATATATTCAACAGGCCTGCGTTTATGCAGGCTTTGTTGCCTCAGGAGCAATGGGAAAGTTATAGCCTTTTAATATTGTGTAGTGATTGTTCGAAAAACGGACCTTCAAGCAAACCATTTAGAACCGAACTCTCACTTTCTAAAATGACAATACCATCATCAGTTTTTAGTAGAGCAGCATCGTAGTAGACACGAAGCTCATGTCCCTTTGTGGCCGTTCCTTCAACTCTTAGAGTTTCTATTCCTTGCTCATATAATTTCTCGAAAGATTTAGGCTCGTGGATAATTGTTGTATCTTTATCAAAGACGAGTTCATTATTAATAGCGAGCTCTTCAAATGCCGATTGTAAATCTGAATAGTTTTTATTAGTGAAGCTAAAGCGCGATTGCCACTCGTAGCGAGTATCAGTTCTTTCAAATATTTTTAATTCAGATTCATCTGTCGTTAGAGTCCACCAAGGGGGAATTGGAATTTCAAGCCCGTGAAAAGGGAAGCTGATAGCATTCTTTAAGGCGACTTTTTTTTCACCTTTAATAACAAATGCTGCATAAGTAGCAAAAATTAAAATGCAAATGAGGATGATCCACCAAAAAATATTACTCATAATCCGCAATTTATCCCTAATTTTTGGCTTCGTAAACGTAATATTAATCAGTTAAATCAATACTTTATAGAAAAAGTCGATAGTTTACTCAAGTTTCATTCATAAAGTGTCGTTAAGTAGTTGAGGATTGTTAAAGTTTTTATGGAGAAAACTATGAAGTTAAGACTTATTGGCACGAAAAGCATCTTATTGGCGATGATGATGCTAAATACATATGCTGAGATCGACATCAGTGATTGTATCTATTTAAGAGACAATGGCTATGAAGATGATGCTCAGGCATGTGTGACAAGAGCATCTCGTGGAAGCTCTGGAAGTAATGACTTCTGTGTCGATTGTTTACCTAAACTTCCTGAAAGAAATGAGTGGGCCGAAGTTGCAAAAGTTGCAATTCCTTCACTTGCAGCAATGGGGAGTGTTTTTTTCGCCACTAAACACCAAGCTGATTCTCAAGAGTCATGGGCAAATGCTTATGAAAATGGAATTAAATCATGCCACGGTCAAATCGATGGCTATTTAGATTATAACCTTGAAAGGGGTGCAAACCCAATTCTTCCAAAAGAGCAAACTTCAATGCTTAATTCTTGTAACGGTTACGGCTACGGTATGTACGCTGGTGGACTTGGTCTTACTGGTGGAACTTTTGGTGGAGTTGGTAACGGTTGGCTAGGTCAAGGTTACACTTCAGGATTCCTAGGTGGAATGGGTGGACCTAACTTCGGTGGTAATATCTATGGAAATGCCGGATGGGGCATGGGTAACGGAATGGGGATGGGCAATGGCTTTGGTGGAAACTACCAAGCGAATGTTTATATGAACCCATTAGGTTCTCTTGCAGGTTCGGCACTTGCTGGACTTCTAACAGGTGGTAATGCTGGATTTGGTGTAAATATCAACGGCGGAATGGGCATGGGTGGATACCCAGGAATGTACCCAGGAAATATCTATGGTGGAATGTACCCTGGATTCGGAATGAACACGGGATTCGGAATGAACACGGGATTCGGAATGGGGATGGGTCGATACCCATACGGAACAGGTTTTGGAACTGGCTTTGGTGCTAATTTTGGCATGGGAATGGGCAATGGTTTTGGAATGGGGAATGGTTTCGGAATGGGCAACGGTTTCGGACTTAATACTGGTTTAAATTTTGGACTAAATATTGGTAACACTGGTGCGTTCCCAGGAATGAATACTGGCGCAGGTTGGGGGATGTACCCTGGATCTGGCTGGGGAATGTATCCTGGAACAGGTATTAATGCTGGTTTCAACCTTGGTTGGGGTGTTAATGGCGTAGGTAATGGTAACTGGGGTAATGGTGGAGTTTATCCAACATATCCAGGTCCTGGAAACGGTGGAGTTATCTCTGGCGGTTGGGGCGTCAATGGCGGTGGAAACGGCAATTGGGGTGTTAACGGCGGTTGGGCCAATGGCGGCGGAAACCCTGCATGTATGTGTATTTCAGCACCATGTGCTTGTGGAAATACTTTTCCTGGTGGAAATGGAAATATTAATGGCGGATGGGGAGTCAACGGAGGTTGGGGAACTGGCGCTAATAATGGTTGGGGTGTTAACGGAAACGCTGGTTGGGGAGTCAACGGTGGAAACGGTTGGGGCCTAAATGGTAATGCTAACGGAGGTTGGGGTGCCAACGGAAACTGGGGAGCAAATGGAAACTATAATAATGGTTATCAAGCACAACAGTTCCAGAGCTACATCAACGGACTTCAAGGACAAGCTGTTGCTCAAGGTAATTATCAAAACCAAGCGAACGTAATGTATGCTAACCAAGCTCTGTATCAGAACTTACAAAATGCTCAACAAAATATTTATGCAAATTCGTATAATGGTTATTACAACTCTGGTACTAACTTTGGATCAATGGCCGGAGGGGCCCTTAATGGTCAATTTAGTGTCGGAATTGGTGGAAGTGCGGGAATGAATTGGAATTAAAAAATAATTTCAAGAGAGATGAGAGATAAAAAGAAAGCCTCCTGTATGGGAGGCTTTTTTATAAAAAAAATAGCGCCAGTGGCGAACCGAGAAACCTAAAGGTTTCTCTCTCGAATACTATGTGCACCGAATAGGGGCGCACAAATAAAAAAAGAGGCTATCAGCCTCTTTGTATTGCGTTTGTTGCGAACCGAAAGACCTAAAGGTCTTTCTCTCGTGTACGTCTTCATTCCAAATGAAGGACGCATAAATAAAAAAAGAGCTTATCAAGCTCTTTTTATATTTATTTATTATGCATAAGTATTTTAATTGAACCTCTGAAGAGTACTTCGATTTTATTAGCATCGAGACTCTTTTCAACAAGCCCTGGCCCAAAAGTTGGGTGAGCAAGTATGTCACCAACTTCAAATTTGTGACGAATATTATATGCAATAGGTTCACCTTCTAATTTTTGAAGCGCGTTTTCCCAAACATTAATAATTTTATCTTCAGTTGAAATTCTTTTTTTCGCAGGAGCTTTGCGACGAGTAGCACTTGGAGATGCTACCTTTTTTGGCTTGTATGCATGAGTTGCTTTACAAGTATTACACAGAACTTTGTATGGAGTATCTGCGTCTTTCATTGCTACAATTAAATGAGCAAGATCTAACTTACATTTGCTACAATATGTTACAATTTCCTTACCAACACCTAGTTTTGACATATTCTCTCTTCCTTTTGCTTAATTAGGTCAATTTAATGGCGAATAGGATTAAAGTAAAGAGAATAAAAGGTAATATGTAGATAATTATAATGAAGAAAAATACTTTAGCACTGCTGGAAAAAGCAAAACATTTACCGACAAAATCTGGATGCTATTTAATGAAGCGAAAGCGCGCTGGCATCGAAGAAATTCTTTATATTGGAAAGGCGAAAAACCTTCGTAGTCGAGTGTCTAGCTATTTTAATAGTTCTGAAAAATCACCAAAGACTCAAATTCTTGTCTCTCATATTCAAGACTTCGACTTTATAATGACTAAGACAGATGCAGAAGCATATATCTTAGAAAATAACCTTATTAAAAAGCATATTCCTAAGTATAACATCCAACTTAAAGACGATAAAAGTTATCCTTATATTCAAGTCGATATGAATGAAAAATTTCCTCGACTTGTTTATACGAGAAGACCAAAGAGAAAGAAGAAGATTAAATTATTCGGCCCTTTTACAACGGGAAGTAACATCTTAAAAATTTCTAGAATTCTAACAAAGTCTTTTACTTTACGAGACTGTTCGATTGAAGAAATGAGAAAGAGGAAGCGCCCGTGTCTTATTTATCAAATGAAACAATGTTCGGCTCCTTGTGTGGATTATATTTCTGAAAAAGATTATTTTAATGATCTTAACTACGTTATCAATTTCTTTGAAGGCCAAAGTCGTAATGTCTTAAAAATTTTAGAAGAGAGGATGTTTGAAGCTGCTGAAAGTGAGCACTTTGAAAGGGCCGCTGAAATACGAGATAGTATCGAAGAGTTAAAACAATTCTCATTAAGTTATGAAAAGCAAAATGTGGAACTTACGACTGAAAAAGACTTTGATATTGTTGCCTACCATGTTGGTGAATTAGAAATTGATATTTCAATTTATATGATGAGATCTGGAATCCTTCTTGGTCATAAAAACTATCACTTTGGAAAAGGTGATAGTGAGAATGAAAATCACGAGCTTTTTCAAACCTTCTTATTTCAATACTATTCAAATACAAAAGAGAAGCTACCAAGTCGTATTTATATTGATGAGAAAAAAGCTGATCTTTCAATGATTAGTGAAGCATTTAACGAAGTACTCGATCAAGAAGTCGAAGTTCAAAAGCCAATTGGGAAGATGAAAACTCTTTATGAGTTAACTCTTGATCATGCAAGAGAGCATCAACGCTTTAGGGTTAAAAATCTTGATGGACCATGGATTGGTTTAAATAAATTAAAAGAACTTTTAAATCTAAAAGAAACTCCTAAAATTCTTGAGTGTTTCGACGTTGCCATTTGGCAAGGAAAGTCTCCAACAGCATCGCAAATTGTTTTTCGTGATGGAAAACCGGATAAGACTCAATATCGCTATTATCACTTAGAAGAAAGGCCAGAGGGCAATAACGATTTTGCCATGATGAGGGAAGTTTTAGCGAGAAGACTTAAGAAAGGAAAGCTTCCAGATGTCTTCATTGTTGATGGTGGGAAGGGACAAGTTTCGAGTTTTCTTGCAGTTCTTGAAGATTTCGAACTTGATATTCCTGTCGTGGGAATTGCTAAAATTAAAACGAGCAAACAAGACTCTTTTAGAGATAAGGAAGTTTCAAGTTCAGACGAACGTCTTATTATTCCTAATCGAATTAATCCTTATATCTTAAAAAAGACACCGTCTCTAATGAGAATTGTTGTGCAAATGAGGGATGAGGCCCACAGGTTTTCGAGAAAGCTTCATCATAAGAAGGAGAGAGATCGTATTTTTTCTTCGTGGTTTGATGATATTGAAGGAGTTGGTGAAAAGACTCTTAAAACAATTCATGAAAATATGGATTTAAATCTTAAAGAACTTTCGCAATTAAGTGTGATTGAAATAAGTCACAAGTTAGATATAAAAGAAGGGCTTGCTGAGAGAATCCATGCCAAGCTTATGGCCGAATTCCCTCAGAAATAACTGTCTAGTTAAGGTGGTGGATTTTTTTACGATTGCCGTGCCCGCAATCAGTACATCTCGAATTCTCGTGTATGTACAAGTTTTTATAATCCGATAGGTGTGTGTGAACCATTTTAGAGCCACAAACAGGACAATCATTTAAAACCTTATGTACTTGATCGGCATCACCAAATAACTCTTCAAAGTTTTCAAATTGGAAATCTGGATCGAATGACATTGTAGCAACTCCTTTAAATATTAATTACCACTGGGGATTTGAGATTGTGCAGAGTGTCCCAAGCAGTGGATGTAGTTGATTTATCGGCGGCTTAACAATGTTCTGAAATTTATGCTTTTTTTTTTAAAGACTTAGGGATATTTTACCCATAGGAAATAAAGTAATGGCGCAATTTTTAACCAAATTAACTAAAGATTTTAATAATATTTTAAAAGTCTCACGTGATGAGAAGCCGAATTACTGTGCCAAGTTATTTGAAAACACTCTTTGGTATCCTAAGTTAAAAGAGAGCAAACTTACTGCTAGCAAGGCTTCTTCGGATGAGCCTAGGGCCACACAAGTTGATTCTAAGCCGATTGTGGCCGCAGCTCAGCAAGAAGTTGCCAGAGCTGAAGAAACAGTCACAGCTCCAAAAATAGAAGTTCCTGTGGCACCTCAAAAGAGAAAGATTGATATTGCTGCCGCTTCAAATCCTAGTGAATCGACTCACACTCTGAAAGTTAATGATGATATAAATAAATTCCTTTCACAATATAATACATCTTGGAATCTTGAAACAATTCCTGGCTATCAGGATTATCAAGGCGAGGTAGATATTATCTTTTTTGGCCTTGATGAAATTGAAGAAGGGGAGCTCCCTGATTTTCTACCTTTATCAATGATTGAATCAGATCAAGATATTATGGGACGTATGATTAAGGCCATGAAGATCTCAAGTGGCCGCTTTATTCGTGTACCATTTATTAAAAAAGATGCCCGCGAGTTCCTCTTTACATGTTGTGCTCACTTTAAACCAAGATTACTCATTAGCCTTGGGGCTGCCGCAACAAATCTATGTTTAAATAAACGTGTTCGTCTTGCAAATGTTCACGGAGACTTCCATTCAGTTCAAATAGAAGTTGATGAAAATGCTCAGTTAATTGATGTCATGCCTTTATTTCATCCTAAATTACTAGAGGTAAATGAGTCCATGAAGAAAACGGCGTGGACAGATATGCAAAAAGCGATAAAATTTCTCTCAAGTTGAGTAGCTTAGTAAAATCATATATCATTTTATTAGATAAGTTGCTGGGCAAGGATGCCGCACAAATCAGGACGATCTTCGTTGAGAAATTTATTTATCTCTTTCATTATACTTTCTTCATTGAATTCTCTGGCGAGAATTAGCCCATTAGATAATTTACGATCAGGACACACGATAAAAGTTAGAGTAGCAAAAGACCTTGATAACGTTATGCTTGAAGGTGTTGATCTGACACGAAAAGTTGTTGCAACAAGGAATCGTAAAAGTTTTAAGGGCTTTAAGAAAATAAAAGTAAATTGCCAAAATTTACAATCTGCCAAGTCTGTTAAACCTCAGTACTTGGCCTCTCTTACATCGCAAACAGGACTAATTAGTTTTGATCGCAAGCAATTCATGGGGCAGATGCATATTGTAACGAGTGCCGATGGAAATTCTTGTGACGTTGTTAATGAGATGGATCTTGATGACTATATTGCAACACTTCTTGCTAAAGAGATGAACGCTTCTTGGCCAATTGAGGCCCTTAAAGCTCAAGCAGTTGCTGCTCGTACATACGCTCTTCATCACATGATGATTTCTGGACTTAAAAATGACACTCTTTATGATTTAGAGAACTCTGAAAAGCATCAGGTTAATGGAACATTTAATGATGTGACAGCAAGTACACTTGAAGCTGCAAAAGATACAGCAGGTCTTGTTTTAACAAATGGTGAAGGTAACCTTGTTCCTGCTTTTTTTCATGCAAGTTGTGGGGGAACAACATTAATCCCTTCTGATGTTTGGAGAAATGATGTTCACGGTTATTCAACTGTGAAGTGTGATTACTGTCAGAAAAAGAAGAATTGGGATTCTAAAATTACAAAGCTTCGATTTAAAAAATTTTTAAACTGGGCAATGAAAAAAAATTACATTGAACAACAAAGTTTAAAAAAGAAATTATTCTTGTATCCAGATAAAAGAGATGAAAAAAATCTTTACGTACAAAATGGTGTAAAGAAGATCAAAATCAAAAAGAGTTTATTCCGTCGCTACTTTGGCCGTGTTGAATTTCCTTCAAATCATTTCTATATGGTAGATGTTGGTGGAGCTGGTCTTCACTTTGTTGGAAAGGGCAATGGTCACGGTGTTGGTTTATGTCAGGTTGGTTCTTTAGGGCTTGCTCAAAAAGGAAAGGGCCATCGTGAAATTCTGGCCCATTATTTTCCGAAATTAAATATCTTAAAACTTTATTAGTTTTTAAATCATTAAGGACATGGTGTTGAGAAAGTCACATTCATCATAACAGGTCCTAGTGTTCCTTGCATTGGCTGAGAGTACTGGAAAGGTGCTGCCGTAATTTGAAAGTGAGCAGCATCTATTGTTGCCGCTGGACAATTCGCTCCTGTTCCTAAACTCATTCCTGTACTTAGCTGTATTCCTTGAAGTCCACGATCATCACCAATGATTGGGAACCTATAATTCTGATATGTAAAGTAACGTGAGCAAAGTGAGAGGCGAACATTGTATCCTACAACAGAGTTTCCATTAAGAACCTTTGTCATAATAAGAATATCACCGAAGCTATTTACTCCAACGTGATGTTGGTTTGATTCATTAGGAAGCATTCCTTCTTGTAAAGGACCATAAACAGAGTCATTATTATAAGAATATCCAGATTGAATATTAGCTACAATCGTTGCGCGTCTTTGACCAATCTTAAGGTAGTTTCCATAGCTATCCATGTTGAATCGATCATTACCATATTGCTGACAACTAAAAGCTTGAGCATTTACGAGACTATCGAATAAAGCCTGTCCTTGTGAGTCCATTCCTGTTGAGCCTGTATTTGAACGACTTCCACCTGTACCCCAGCCAGAGTAGTAGCCACCACTACCCTTAGAGTCTTGTCCACAGCTTGTTACAAGCATCGAAGCAATTGTCACAACCATTAATAACTTAAACTTTTTCATAATATCCTCAAATATTAGTTTTCACGCTATTTCTTGTATCGGTGAAAATTTAGGATTTCTTTAGAGATTGATAAAATTAATTAAGAATTTTTTTAAATTACCCGAAATAGTAAGTAATTATGACAGCTTATGAACAAGTAAAAGAATCAACATTTAAGATTATTACAGGCTCCTTTAAAGACTTTAAAAAGGATGATCAGGCGAAGTTTCGTTTAAAGATGGGACTAATTTTTGCAGTCATACCTTTTATTTCAATTTTTGTGGGATTCATTCTTAATTGGATTCTTTTAAAATCAACAATCATTTATATTACAGCTTATCGAAAGGATATTGATTATATCATCGATTCTCTTATTTATGACTATCTACAAATTGGATTAATGGAAGCCTTACCATGGATGATTATTTCAATTGCCTTCTTATTGGTAGCAGGAATTGTTCTTGCTCAACTGATGCTGAGACCATTTGATGAGATTGCACAATACTGTTTGGACTTTCTTGGAGCTGAAGAAAAAGTTACGAATTTCGATGGAGAGTTTAAATCTGAGTTAAGATTGTTATCAAGTTTTAGTGATTGGTTCTTTACCACCACTTCGACGCTGCGAATGAGTGGAAAATTAACTCAAATTGAAGTTCCTTCTAAATACAAGAGGATACACAAACCGGTCTTTGAAACCATGTTTTTTGTCCATAAGAGTATTTATGTGGCCATTACTTGTATTTTGACTGGGATGATTATTTTAATTATCAATTACGCTCTCTTTGATGCTGTGATTTCTGTAGTTAACGAAATCTTTACCAATGGTAAATTTGCTAAAGATTACTTTAGTAACATGGCCTTAATTCAGGACGACATTGTTGGTATTACAATAATTATTAATATTGTTTCTTATGGCTTTTTCATGGCCTATCTTTATAACAAAGTTGCAACGCCAGCATTTGGTATTTTTGCGACGATGCGATCTTTCATTAGTGGACGATATACATCAAGAGTTCACCTTATCGGATACAAGTACGTTCGTCATCAGACGCGTGCCATCAACAAGTATTTGGACTATATGGAAAAAGAGTACTCAGTAAAAGATGATTGAGTATTTAACTTTGTTCAAGTAAAATCATAATAATAATTTGATGTGAAATTTGTTCATAATAACAAAAGGGATAGTAATGAAAAAAGCATTAGGCATTGTAATGTCATTAGTTTTACTTACGAGTTGTGTAGGTAAAGATGAAATCAAAAAAGCATTAAAAGATGATCCAACGATTTTAGCAGAAGCAATTAAAGCTAACCCTGCTGAAGTTATGGAAGCTCTTCAAGTTGCAGCTCAAAACGCAAAAGAAGCAATGGCGAAGAAAAGAGAAGAAGAGGAAAACAAAAAACTTCACGAGTTTATTGAAAACCCTCTTAAGCCAGAAATTAGATCAGATGAATCAGTTAGAGGTACTAAAGGTGGAATCATTACTCTAGTTGAATACTCTGACTTTCAGTGTCCTTACTGTACAAGAGGCTTTGATAATGTTGTTAAGCCAATGCTTGATAAGTACAAAGGTAAGGTTCAATTTGTTTACAAACACCTTCCACTTTCTTTCCACTCAGAAGCTAGAATTGCAGCGGCTTATTATGAAGCTGTAAGACTTCAATCAGAAGAGAAAGCATTTAAATTTCACGACATTCTTTTTACTCAAGAAGGTCAACAAAAACTTAGAAACCTAAAAGAAAAATACCTAAAGAAAACAGCGAAAGACTTAGGTGTTAATATGACTAAACTTGCTAAGGATGTTAAGTCAGATGCAGTTGAAAAAAGAATTGCTCAAGACGAAGCTGAAGCTAGAAAGTTTGATATTCAAGGGACTCCAGGTTTCGTAATTAATGGTGTACCAGTAAAAGGTGCTTACCCATTATCACACTTCGAAATGATTCTAGGTCTACTAAAAGAAAAAGGTAAACTAGATATCTAATCAGTGATCAAATTCAATTAAAATATGAAGGCCCACCATCGAGTGGGCCTTTTTATTTTTCCATGTTATAATATGATCATTGGAGGTTATTATGGTGAACTTCTTTGATCATAATCAGGTAAAAGTTAATAAAGAATTCTTTCGTGAAACGGCAAGACAAATTGATTATTCAATTGAAGATTTTCTTCATGATGATGTACCTCATTCTTTAGTTGAACAAAATGTTTTAAATACTGCATATATAAATCATCTAACATCTTTGTTAAAAATTAATTCAATTTTTGATTTGGCCCAAGAAGTTTTAGAGCTTGAAAGAAGCTTAGAGAAGCTTTCTCATCGTCTTCCTATTGATATAAAGATTCCAACAATGGAAACTTTTTATCATCAACTCGGACCTGTTTTTATACAACTTTTTGTCGAAGTAAGAGACCTTGAAGATCATAAAGAACTTGAAGGAGAGTGGCTAAAAGCAGTGAGAATCGCACTAGAGGAAGAGATAGTAGTTTGGCAAGAAAAAAACTTAAAATAAGTGTAAAAATAAAAAAAATCTTTAAAAGTTAAAAAAAACGCTAAAAAGCCTTGTCAAAGCGTGTTTCAAACTTCATCCTACTTTTACAACAACTAAATAACTAACTATTTGGAGTTAAAATGAACAGAAAAGAACTTGTAGAAGCAATCTTAAAAAACAAAGAATTAAGCCACCTAACTAAGAAAGATGCAGATGCATTCGTATCAACTACTCTTGAAACAATCAAGAAAGCAGTTAAGAAAGGTGACGATGTTTCACTAATCGGTTTTGGTACTTTCACAAAAGTAAGAAGAGCAGCTAGAACTGGTATCAACCCAGCTACTGGTGAAAAAATCAAAATCAAAGCTAAGACACTTCCAAAATTCAAGCCAGGTAAAGCTTGGAAGGAAATGTTCTAATTTTTGTTTGAAATTAGTTTCATAATAAGAAGCCTCCCTTAGGGAGGCTTTCTTATTTCTAGAGGCATATTTTGCCTATCACACCCTGTCAGCGTCAAAAAAACGTCGACATTTTGACACCACCACTTTTTTACATTTCTCATAAAGTCTTAAAATTGCAAAATTAATGGGCAGAATCTTCCGGAACATACTTTACTATCTTGTAGAAAATGGCCGCTAGATGTATAATTTTTGACGAGGCACAGTTTTTAAAGGAATTTTTTTCTGTGTGAAGTAAAGGATTTATAGATTATGGCAGATGGAAGTGCTGACAATTCATATCAAGGAAGTGGAAAGAACCCTCTACTAACAGTAGCTCTACTACTGAATATCGTATTAATGGGTGTTATCGCTTACTTTCAATACCAAACTCATTTAAAGATTTCACAGCAATCGTCTGTGGAAGATATTGTTAAGGCCCAAATGGCCGAACAATCTCAAGATAAAGATGTTGTAACTACTGGTGAAGCACAAGAAGAGGAAGGAAAGTTATTTCCACTTGATAGCTTTACGGCCAACCTTGCACAAGGCGATGGGCCACAACGATACATTAGATTAAATGCTGTTCTTAAACTATCGCTTAATGCGAAAGAAGAGGAATACAAAGCAAGAAAGCCTCAAATTAGGGATTCAATCATTAGTATTTTGAACTCTAAGAGGCCAAATGATCTTCTTAAAGTACAAGGTAAGGAATACCTTAAAGAAGAGATCAAATCAGCTATTAACTCTTATTTAGTTGATGGAAAAGTTTTAGATGTTTACTACGTTGGTTTCCAGATCAACTAGTTAATATAAAGTTTTAAGTTTAATTTTTGGCAGGATGCCAAGATCATCAAATCCTAGGAGGGGAACGATGGCACAGGTTTTAAGTCAAGACGAAGTCGACGCTCTATTAAACGCTGTTAACGATGGTGACGCAGATGATTTTCTAGGTGAAGGTGGAGATTTCGATGATGAAGCTGAAGACGAAAATATTCAGCCCTATGACTTAACTAATCAAGACCGAGTCATTCGTGGGCGAATGCCTATTCTTGAAATCATCTACGAAAGATTCATTCGTTCATTTCGTGTATCACTTTCAAACTCTCTAAGAAAGATCTCGACTATTTCGATGATCTCAACAGATCTTTTAAAGTTTGGTGAGTTTGTAAACACACTTCCGATTCCTTCGTGTATGTGTATCATGAAATTTAACGAGCTAAGAGGTCCGGCACTATTAGTATTCGAATCAAAGCTTGCTTATGCAATCATCGATTCTTACTTTGGTGGAACAGATCGTCCTTTCACAAAAATTGAAGGAAAAGAATTTACAGCGATTGAACTATCTTTCATGAGAAAGGTTATGGATATGGCCATTGCTGACCTTGAGGAAGCATGGGCACAAGTTCACCGTATTGATGCACAATACGTAAGAACTGAAATTAACCCACAATTCGTTGGTGTTGTTCCTCCATCAGATGTAATCATCGCAACAACTTTAGAAGTTGAATTCGAATCTGCTTCAGGAACAATTATGATCGTGGTTCCATACTCAACTATTGAGCCGATCAAGCAAAAACTTTCTTCAAATTACCAAACTGATAATGATATGGCCGATAGTATTTGGACAAGTGCTATGAATGAGCACATCAAAGATACTAAAGCCGAAATCGTTGTAAAACTTGGTGAAGCAGAGATGACTGTAGGAGACCTGCTTACTCTTCAAACTGGAGATATTATCCCTTTAAATCAAGAAGCTTCAAGTGAAGTAAAGGGAGCAATACAAGGTGTTGAGAAGTTAAGGTGTTTAATTGGTACATATAAAGGAAACAGAGCGGTGCAAGTTACACATGTTGATAAGACACCTAAAGTTTCTATGGATATTGATGTCGAATAATTAAGGGAGATATAGATGAGTGATCAAACAGAACTAAATAACCAAACACAAGGGCTTGAAAATTTCAATACTATGGAAGTTGAAAAACTTGCAGATGAAATCAGAGCTGGTGATGATGCAATCAATAAACTTAAGGTTCAAAACCTAGATTTTATCTTAGATATTCCTCTAAAGGTAACAGTTGAACTAGGTAGAACAGAAGTAATTATTAAAGACCTTCTTCAACTAGGACAAGGTTCGGTACTAGAACTTGATAAATTAGCTGGTGAGCCTCTTGAAATCCTAGTTAATGGAAAGTTAGTAGCAAAAGGTGAAGTTGTTGTTGTAAACGAAAAATTTGGTATTCGTTTAACAGATATCATTTCACCAATCGAGAGAATTGAAAATCTAAAGTAGTAGAAAAACGTAGGAACTAATTATGGCCAGACAACTTAAATTATTATTTTTAGCACTTTCACTTATTACGACGAATGCATTTGCTAGAGTTGAAGTAGGGAAGGTTAAGTTAACTAAAAATGGTTCAACAGGAGTTGTTACTGTTGGATTAAAAGGGAAGTTTGATACTACTCCTGAGTTAACAATTAAGGATGATATTATTCAAATTGCTCTTCAAGATGCAATCGTATGGCCAAAGATTGAGAAACAAGTATCTGTTAATGAAAAATTTGATACGAAGCTTCTAGCTTATCAATTTACTAAAGATGTTGCTCGAGTTCGTGCAATTCTCCCGTACGATATCAAGGGTAATGAAGATAAGGTAAGTTTAGAAGTAAGTGATAATGAAATTAAAATGTACTTTCCAATCACAACAAATAAAAAAGAAGTTGCTGTGACTAAAGCAGCTCCAGTTAAGAAAGCTCCTGTAAAGCAAAAGAGTGCAGAAGCTTATGATGAAAGCTACCTTGCAAAACTACTTAAAGATAAAGAAGAAGTATCAAAAAATAATAATAAGAATAACGTAAAGCTTGAAAAGACTAGTGAGTCTTTACTTGCTCTTGCCAAAGAGAAGAATGAGCAGATTGAAGATACTGTTAGCAATCTTTCTTCAGGTGTTGAAAAAGGTGGATTTCAGATGTCGACTTATATTTTTAAATTTATCGGCTTTTTTGCTCTATTTGCTGCAGGGATTTTCTTTTTAATGAACTTCTTTAGAAAGGGAATGTTAAAGAAGGGTGGATTAGGACTTTTCTCAAATGCAAAAATGGTTGAAGTTTTATCGACAACTTATCTTGCACCGAAAAGAAGCCTTCTTGTTGTTAGAGTACAAAAGCAAGTCTTTCTAATGGCACAATCTGAAAAAGGGATGGATTTCTTAACTGAAATTAAAGATACAACTGAGTTCTTTAAAGAAGGTGAGAAAGCGTTAACTGGATCTAACTTTGATACTAATTTAGATACAGCTAATTCAGGTTCTAAGGAATTTAAATTAAAAGAAGTTGCTATGAATATGAAAGAGGCGAGTAACTCGACGACTTCATCACAACAAGATATTTTAAATAGCCTTGCAGGGCAAGCAACTCAAGAAGAGAAAGTTAGCTTAACTGCTCAAATTAAGAAAAAAGTAAAAGACATGAAGTCTTTACAATAATTTTATTAAAAATAATTCAATAGGAAGTTGGATGAAGAATTTTTTAAGAGCATTATTAATATTTAGTATTGGGGGATGGCTAAGTACGATCTTTGCTCAACAATCAACTAACCTGGGACTTCCAGGTCTTTCTGTTAACTTCGGACAGGGTGTTGATCTCGTTGATACTATCGAACTAACTATTCTTTTTACAGTACTAACTCTTGCACCGGCGGTTTTAATTCTTTGTACATGTTTTACAAGAATTATCGTTGTTCTATCATTCATGAGACAAGCAATTGGTACGCAAAGTATGCCACCAAATCAACTTCTAATCGGTTTTGCACTCTTCCTTTCTGTATTTGTTATGCAGCCAACGGGAGAAGAGATTTATGCAACAGCTGTAAAACCTTATATGGATAAGAAAATTACGACAACTCTAGCAGTCGATCGCATTGAAGGTTCTCTGAGAAAGTTTATGAACAAGCAAGTTCGTAAAGCTGATATAGGTCTTTTCTACGATGTAACTAGTCGTCAGGCACCTCAGTCAATTGATGATGTTCCAATTCATTTTTTAATTCCTGCTTTTATTATTTCAGAGTTAAAGACAGCATTTCAAATTGGATTCTTACTATATATTCCATTTCTTATTTTAGATATGGTTGTGGCTTCAGTTTTAATGGCCATGGGGATGATGATGCTTCCTCCGGTAGTTATTTCTCTGCCTTTTAAATTATTACTATTTGTTCTTGTGGACGGTTGGCAACTTGTTACTGGATCACTTTTACGTTCATTTAATTAGGAGTAGTCATGGACTTTTTTTCTGACATCGCAAGACAAGCAATCACAATTGGACTAATGATTTCAGCACCAATGTTAGCAGGTGCACTTATTATGGGTATCTTAGTTTCAATTTTCCAAGCGGTTACTCAAATCAATGAGCAAACACTTTCATTTATCCCTAAGATCTTAGTTATTGTTGGAGCTCTTGTTCTAACTGCTCCGTGGATGACGGATCAGTTAACAACTTTTACAAAAGATTTAATTATTTCAATTCCTAGTCTTGTTACTGGAAGGTAGGCGAAATTAGATGACAATTCAAATTACTGACATTGTCCCAATCATTGCGTTCTGGTTAATTTTTACCAGATTGCTGGCCATTAATTTTCAACTACCTATTTATGATAACTTACCAATCCCAATGATTGTTAAGATCTTATCGACACTAGTCATGAGCTTTTGCTTCTACCCATATATCCAAGGAGAAGTAATCAAAGACATCATGTATGTAGGCAAGGACCAGTTCTGGGCGCTAACTATTATTTACACACTTATTGGATTGGTAATCGGATATTTGGTAAAATCAATTATGGGTATCTTCCTGTCAGCAGGTAGTATTATTACCCAGCAAATTGGATTTGCGGCCATTCGCTACTTCGATCCATCTTCGGGTCAGCAAGTAGGTCCTTTCGAAAGGCTAATACAATGGACTGTTCTCGTTATGGTTGTTTCTTCAGGTGCTTTACTACCAATGTTTAAAGGGATTTTTGAATCTTTTTATACAATTCATATTTATGATTTTGGTGTATTTGCGAAGTCACACATCTTCTATATCGAAGCATTCAAATCAATTTTTATTGCTGCAATTATGCTGGCAACACCATTAATTTTTACAAATATGCTCATCAGTACGGTTCTAGGAATTATTGCTCGTACTGTTCCACAAATGAATATCATTATGGTTAGCTTTGTCGTCAATATTGGACTAGGTCTACTAGTATTTACGGCAACAAGCGATGAGTTCTTTCAAGTAGCATTTAGAATGTATACTGAAAGACTTGGCGAGTGGTTTAACTTTATACTTTAAAGGGGTAAGTCGTGGCCGAAGATACAGATCAGGAAAAAACGGAAGATCCTTCCCAGCATCGAATTGACGAGTCGAGAAGAAAGGGTGAGGTCGCATCCTCAAAAGAACTAACAAGTGTGTTAGTGCTGGCCGCCTGTATCATGACATTAGGTCTTTCACTTCTTTTTATATATCAAGAAATGGAAGAGTTCATTAGATGGATTATGCATCTTGATCCAGCAACGGCATTTACAGAAAAATCGCTTAAGACTATTGCAAATAAAACGGCTACAACAGCTCTTATTTGTGCAGCACCTGTTTGTATTGTTTCACTATGTGCTGGTATTATTGCAAACGTTGCTCAAATTGGTTTCATCTATGCGCCAGAAGTTCTTGAGTTTAAACCTGAAAGAATTGATCCAATCAAGGGAACTAAGAATTTGTTTTCAATGAAGGCAGTTGTTGAGGCAATTAAAGGTGTCTTCAAATTCATAATCGTTCTTGGAATTGTTTACTTATATATGAAAGACGATATTGCTCAATTTGTAGGATTTCTACATGTTGATTTCTTTCAGGCTTTTGTTATTGGTAAAGATATTCTAATTAAATTAGGTTTCTCAATCCTTGCAGGACTTGTTGTTGTTGCTGTAGGGGACTTTGCTTATCAAAAATATGCTCATAAGAAAAAACTTATGATGACAAAAGAAGAAGCCAAGCGTGAGTCTAAAGAGCAAGACGGTTCTCCTGAAGTTAAACAAAGAATTCGCCAAATCCAAAGAGAACAAGCGCAAAAAAGAATGCTTGCCGATATTCAAACAGCAGATGTTATTGTGACAAACCCAACTCACATTTCGATTGTTATCAAATATGATCAAGAGACTATGATCGCTCCAGGAATTGTTGGAAAGGGTGCTGATCACTTGGCCTTAAGAATTAGAGAAATTGCTAAAGAACATAATATTCCAATCGTAGAAAATGTTCCTTTAGCAAGAGCACTATATAAGTCAGTTAAAGTAGGGGAAGGAGTCCCTCGTACCTTATATAAAGCAGTAGCTGAAGTTTTAGCATTTGTTTATAAACTTAAGAAAAAGCAAAAAGCTATAAGTTAATTAGAATTTAGGAATATATCATGGATGATATCTTTAAAAGATTAAAAGTTTTAACAGAGAATTCAGATCTCGCGGTAGCAATAGGTATTCTAGCAGTTCTTGCTGTTATGATTATTCCTGTTCCTCCAGTCGTTCTTGATTTACTTTTAGCAATTACTTTATCATTCTCAATTATTATTTTATTAGTTTCTGTTTATACTAAGAAACCTCTAGATTTTTCTACTTTCCCAGCAGTTCTTCTTGTAACAACTCTTTTTAGACTTTCATTAAACGTTGCTTCAACTCGTAACATTCTTCTTCGTTCAGGAAGTGAGGGAACAAGTGCTGCCGGTGAAATTATTAGAAGCTTCGGTGAATTCGTTGTTGAAGGTAACTTTGTTGTAGGTATTATCGTTTTTATCATTCTTGTTATTATTAACTTCATGGTAATCACTAAAGGTGCTGGAAGGGTTGCTGAAGTTGGTGCGCGTTTCACTTTAGATGCGATGCCTGGTAAGCAGATGGCCATTGATGCTGACTTAAATGCTGGTCTAATTAACGATGAGGATGCAAAAAGAAGACGTGCTGAAGTTGCTGAAGAAGCTGACTTTTACGGGTCGATGGATGGTGCTTCTAAATTCGTACGAGGGGATGCCATTGCTGGTATTCTAATTACTGCTATTAATGTTATCGGTGGTATTATTGTTGGTGTTGGCCAATATAATATGAACTTTAGCCAAGCAGCTGAAACATACACTCTACTTACCGTCGGGGATGGTCTTGTTTCTCAAATTCCTGCTCTAATTATTTCAACTGCAGCCGGTATTATTGCTACAAGAAATACAAGTGAAGATAATCTTGGTGCTCAAATGAGTAAGCAATTTAAGCTTCACCCGAAAGCAGTTCTAATCGCAGGTTGTGTTCTTTTAATTTTTGCTATGATTCCAGGACTTCCAAAATTACCTTTTATCACAGTTGGACTGGCGCTACTTTATGTTTCAAATAAAATGGAAAATCAAATTACTCAAGAGAAGCTTGCTGCTGAGACAGTTGTCGAAGATGAGAAGAAATCGACACCAGAATCACTTGAAGATCTACTTAATCTTGAACTTGTTGAACTTGAAGTTGGTTATGGACTAGTAAATCTTGTCGATTCATCTCAAAATGGTGATCTTCTTGAGCGTATTACTTATATGAGAAAACAATTTGCACTAGATTGGGGTGTAATTATCCCTTCTGTACGAATTAAGGACAATCTTGAGCTTGCTCCAGGTGGATATTCTCTAAAAATTAAAGGTGTTGAAGTTGCTCAAGGTGAACTTGTACCTGACCACTACCTTGCAATGGATCCAGGAAGTGTTATTGAACCAATTGATGGAATTGAAACAATTGAGCCAGTATTTGGTCTACCAGCTGTGTGGATTACTGAAGATCAGAAAGATGATGCTGGATTCAATGGTTATACTGTAGTGGATCTGTCAACTGTTCTGGCAACTCACTTAACTGAGATCCTGAGAACAAATCTACATGAATTATTTGGTCGTCAAGAACTTGTACGAGTTATGGATAATTTCAAAGAACACTATCCAAAAATTGTTTCTGATCTTGTTCCTGAGATTCTACCTCTTGGTGCCGTATTAAAGGTTTTACAGAATCTTTTAAGGGAAAATGTTTCCATCAGAGATCTTCGTACGATATTAGAATCGCTTTCTGAGCATGGGGTTAGAATTAAGGATACAGATCTTCTGACTGAAAATGTCAGACAATCGTTATACCGCACTATCACTGAGTCTATAAAGTCTGCCAATGGTGATTTGCCGATATTTACGTTAGATCGTAAAATAGAAGAACAGGTTGCTGGCAATCTCATACAAACAGAAAATGGTCAACAAGTTTCTTTAGACCCAAGAATTACCCAATCGATTTTGGCCAGTTTAAATGAGAAAATAGAGGAGGCCACAAACATGGGAGAAAAGATGGTTGTTCTTTGCTCACCAGTTATTCGTGGACACTTTAAGAAATTGACAGAAAAATTCATACCAAACTTGATTGTAGTAAGTCATAATGAATTAAGTCCGGATGTGAATATTAGGTCACTTGGAACGGTGAGGTTATAGGATGTACGTAAGAAAATTTGAAGCAGATTCTTTAGATGAGGCGTTAGCGAATATTAAGGCCGAACTGGGACCTGATGCAATTATTCTTAAAACGCAGACTAATAAAGGGATCAAAGGTGCTTTCAAAAAGAAAAAAATTGAAATTACTGCTGCGATCTCTGAAAAGAACTACACTAAGAAAGCTAAGGTTGATAACGTACTAACATCTGATCAAAAAAATTCTTTTTATAAAAACAATTCATCTTATATCGCAAATATGATTAATTCACATGACCAAAATACTAGTTCTCAAGCACAATCAAATTCAATCAATGGATATGGAAATTTAGGTCTTAATAGAAAGGTGAGTGCTGTTGAAGAGAACTCTTCACAATCAAATTCAGGTTTAGATGATTTCTTAAACTCAATTGATAGAGAAGAAGTAAAAAAAGCTGCCGCAAATACTGAATCTGAATATTTTAATGATTTCTTAAATGGAGATTTCTCTTTAGAAGAGGAAATTCAGGAAGAAGAAGTTATTGAAAGACCTCAAGTTCAAGCAAGGCCAATTCAGTCTCAACAACTACATGAGTCTCGTGTAAGTAATGATGAGGTTAGTGACTTAATTGAAAATCAAAGAAATAAAATCGATGATCTAGAAAAGAAAATTTTCGAATTAACACAAAGTGTGCAGGGGATGACTAAGCCTCAAGCTCTTGGTGTAAAAGAGATGGTAACAATTTTTAGAAGTTTAGATATCGAAGAAAGATATATTCAAAAAGTTGTTCGTAAAGCAAACTTTGAATTATCAGATGAAGAGAAAGAAAATCCAGATACTGTTTTTGAATTTGCTCTTAAAGAAATGATGGGAGAAGTGAGAACTGCGCTACCTCTATTTTCTTCTGTTGATAATGAGCAGTCTAAAACGGTTACAGTACTTATTTCAGATGCTTCTTGTGGGCAAAGCTCAATGTTAACAAAGCTTTCAGCTCTTAAGCAAGATTCGGTAATTATCAGAAATAAAGCAAATACAGGATTTAAAGATAATACTTCTTTCTCTGAAAAGTTCTTTAATGTTGAATCAAATATCTGTGAATCAATTTCTGAAATCGTTGCACAAACAAGAAAATCAATAGAAACAAAGAAAAATGTTTTTATCGACTACAAGGCGACAAATCAAGAGATCAATGAAATCAAGAAGTTCGTGGATGGTCTAAGACGCTCATTTGAAAATGTGGAAGTTTTAATCTGTCTATCGGGAATCAATACAGAGTTGTATAATAGAAAGGTGCTAAATCGTTATGCAAATATTGCAAATGGTTTAGTGGTAACACACTTAGATCAGTGCTTAAATTATGGATCACTCTTTAATCTAGCCATTGACTTTAGTTCGTTACCTTACAAGTTTTTTGGAACGGGTGAGATTGTTCCTGATGACCTAGAAGCTGCTACTGCCGAAAGGATTTTGGCCGGTATTTTTAAACTGTAGCTTTTTTTGTTATTAGATTAAATTTTTAAGTTTTGTTTAGGAGACAGGATGTCCAGAAACGATCTTTCAACATGGTTGTTGTCGCACCGTAGTGACGATAACTGCGAATTGAATGTTAAAAGCCCTCTTAATTACCTTAATGAAGAATGTGAAATTATTGCAGTTGGTTCAGGTAAAGGCGGTGTAGGTAAGACTACAACTGCTTTAATGATCGCAAATGAATTAAGTGCAAAAGGAAAGAAAGTTCTTTTAATCGATTGTGATTATAATCTTTCAAACACGGCCGTAAAATTAGGTCTTCCTTTGAACGATAACTTCTACTCACTTCTTTCTCTTGAAAAATCATTTGATGAGTGTCTATACAAACTTGGAAATATTCATCTACTAAGTGGTTGTAATGGAAACAGTGATCTGTTTGATACTAGTTTTGAGCACGATAAATTCATTATTGATATTATCGCTGCCCATAGAAGTGAATATGATCATGTAATCCTTGATTGCCCGGCTGGAGTGAACAAGGAGACGATCAATCTACAAGCTTATGCTGATTATCGTTTTATGGTTGTTAATCCTGACCGTTCATCTATCACTGATACTTATGCATTAATTAAAATCCTAAACCAAAAATACCAAATTAAAAATAATCACCTAATTGTAAATAGAGTTGACTCAAATCAACAGTATAGAAAAGTAGTGAAGTCACTAGTGGATACTGTTGCAAGCTTTATGCAAGCAAACTTAAGAGTATTGGGTGGTGTAAAGAATTTAGAAATCCCATCTGACAAATTTGATCACGCTCTTTTGAAAACGGAAAAGAATTCCCTTTCGAAATATTACACTAACATCATTAATAAATTTACCGACGAGGACAGTACTAGTCGAGTCGCGCCTGTATTACTGAAGGGATTCAGTCATTCAGGTAGTAACCCACAGCAACTAGCTTAATCAAGGAGTGAGAGAGATGTCATCGTTGGCCAGAAAATTAAAGAATTTAAAAGACTATAGATCAACTGTAGATCCAAAAGTAAAAGATGAAATCGTAGTGGAATACGCTCCACTTATTAAGTATATTGCACAAAAAATTGCCTCACGCCTACCATCAAATATTGAGCTAGATGATCTAATCTCATGTGGTGTTATTGGTCTTATGGATGCGATCGAAAAATTTGATCCTTCACGTGATAATAAATTTAAAACTTATGCTGAATTTAGAATTAGAGGAGCTATCTTAGATGAGCTTCGTTCTCAAGACTGGGTACCACGTTCAGTAAGAGAAAAGGCTAAGCTAATTGACCGCGCATATTCTAAACTTGAATCAGAGCTTGGACGTCCAGCTACTGATGATGAAATGTGTAAAGAGCTTGAGTGTTCTAAAGAAGAATTTCACTCAATGCTTAATAAAGCAAAATCTGTTTCTATCCTAAATATTGATGACTCTGCTACGTTTAATCGTAATGATAAGCGTGCAATGGCAGGTCTTAATGAAGACAGTAAGGCAATGAATCCATTTACTGCTGTTTCAAATAAAAACTTCAGAGATAAAATTAAAGAGGGAATCGAGCAGCTTCCTGAAAAACAAAGACTTGTTCTTTCACTTTACTACTATGAAGATTTAAACCTTAAGGAAATTGGTCAGGTACTAGATGTTACTGAATCACGTGTTTCTCAACTTCATACTCAAGCAGTAATGAAGCTTAAAGCTAAGCTACAAACGATGTTTGAAGGTTATGAAGAACTAGTAAGCTAATCACAATTTTATTCTAAAAAAAACATACTTATTTACTCAGGCCCTTTTCATTAAAGGGCCTTTGTTTGCCTATAAAATAAATTAATTAACCCTTTAAAATTCACTCAAAAAATTGCATAATGGATGTAGAAATTTCTTACGTTCACAGGATGTGAAGGACCGTTAACATATGGAAGTGATTTTCCCATTCCGACATTTAGGAGACCTATAATGAAGCTTCGTTTCAGTAAGCCGTTGTTTATCTATTTCTCTGTTTCTCTTGTTCTAACGACAGCTCTTGTTTCATTTGGAGTTTGGTCCTTTTGGAAGAATGGCCCGGCCAACTTTGACCGAATGACGATGGTATATGAATCGACATCTAAATTTGATGAAGTTAAAAATTCAAATACACTTCAAGATATAAAAGAATTGGTAAGAGTTGATCGTTCAAAAGAGGCGACTTCAGAGTTTGATCAATTTGAAAATTCAATTAAAAGTTTAAATGAAATCGTAACTATTGCTGAATATGAAACACTAAGTGGTAACTTAAGTGAACTAAGAAAGAAACTTGATGATATTACGACTTCTGCAAATAAATCGACACTGATTAATGTTTTAAGAACAAAGATGATTGGCTTCCAAAATTTTGTTGTACATAATCAGTGGAGAACACTAACAAGAGTTTCAAATAAAATTAAAACTAAAATTTCTGTAGGTACGACAAAAAGCTCCAACTTTTATAGTTATGGAAATTTAAAGCGTTTACACGAATCAATCGTTGCAGATGTAGACTATATGGAAAAGGTTACAATGAAGTCTGTTCTTTCTGATGAAGATAAGAACTTAATTGTTGTTCGCCTTGGAACACTTAGAACTGAATTAAATCTATTAGAAAAATCATTAAATACACTACGTGACTTCGATAGCATTTGGAAAACAACGAATGAAAGTTATCTTGCATGGAGTGAGAAGTTTGGGCCAAAGCTTACATATCAAAAAATTGAACTTAACCAAACTTCTAAAACAACTCTTTATGGATTAATTGCTATTGTTGGGATTCTTATTGCAATGTTTGCTGGTGGAATCTTTATGTACTTTTATTCTGAAAAAAGAGCGAAGAAATTATTAGAAATTACTTCTCTTGATTTAATTAAAGATGGTGTTATCCCAGTTAAAGCAAGTCTGAAAGGTGATTGGACACATCCATTTAAAGAAGAAATTGAAAAATATCGCGGTTATATTCACAAGAGAATGAGTTTTGGATCGATCTTTCAAGATGCTATGCCATTTTCATCTCTACTTCTGGATTCAAATCTAAATGCTGTTTGGGCAAACTCGCTATTCTATGAGCACTGGAGTATCGATAGCGCTAAAAAAGATATGAGTATCACATGGGATTATCTAAGTACTTTTACAAATCTTGGTGAGAATGATCCTGTTATTAGTGCAGTAAGAGATGGTATTGCTGGAATTTATCAAATTCAGGTAAAAACAGAAAATTCTAGCGAAGCTGCACCTTTTGAAATGTACGTTTCACCTGTTGAATATGCTGATCAAAAAAGAATTATGGTTATTTTCTATCCATTGAGAAGTTTAGAGGAAACTCTATCAAATCAAATGAAGTCGGTAGTGTCTCCTGTTTGGAAGTCTCTAGATGCTCTAGTTGAAGATAAGTTTAATGGAGAACTAAGAGAAAAATTACAGCAAGACTTCTCTGCTGCTGGAATTGATAACGTTTATGAGAAATTCACAAAAGTTAACGATCACTTCTTAATGCAAAAAGCTTCATTTTTAAAAGAGATTGAACTTTTAGAAAATAATCTTTTTGAACAATATAAAATTATTGATGATGTAAGAATTATTTTTGAAGGTCAAAAAGATCTTCAAAAAGATGCGATCAATAAATTCAAAATTGCTAAAGACAAAATCGTCTCTGTAGTTGAGATGAGAGCAAAGTTTGAGGAAATGAATCGTTATATGATTGAGATGACGAATCGTTTATTTGATGAGGAAATAGAATTAGCAACTCGCTCAAGTGAGATTGTAGAGATTATTAATGAGAATAAAGCAGCATATGCAGGACTTGTGAGATCTCGTGATCAATTTAAATCTCTTAAGTCACAAGTTGAATTATTTAGAGCAAGAAGTTCTCAAATTATCGATCAAATTCAACGTGGGGTTGCAAGTGAAACAACTGTTGGAAAGTTTGCAGGAGAACTAAGAGAGTTCAATTCAACTCTTGGAAGTTTCTCTAAAGTATCGACTCAGCTTGATGTTGGTCTTTCTAAAGTACAAATCATTATGGACAGTAAAGAAGTTCCAGATGTTGGAGTTATAAAAGATACGTTTAAGGCAATCAGAAATGAGATTAATGAAGTTGCAACACAAACTCAGCATCTTTCTCGTTTTGCTCAAGAAGAAGATGAGCAATTAATTTCTTCACTTCGTGGGCTTTATGGAAGTTTTCAGAATCTTCGCACTCAAAACGGCGAGATTGAACATACTGTCGCTGACAATAATCCAATTATTTAGAAATAAAAAAGGCTCCGTAGGGAGCCTTTTTTAATGCATATCAAAGTGATCAAGAAACATATTTAAATTCAAATCTTCAGGTTTTCCTGAGTTATCGATGACTGTGTCAGCAAGTTTTGCTTTTTCTTCAATATCGATTTGTTTTGCTAGAATTTTACAGGCCAAATCTTTTTCAATTCCGTCACGGGCCATAAGGCGCTCTACCTGCTTTGCTCTTGGGCAATAAACAACGGCCTTATGATCAATAAAAGAATCAAGATTCTTCTCATATAGGAGAGGCACGTCGTAAATGACAACTTTTGGTGAACCAAGATCTTTGAATGCTTTTAAGAAAGCTTCAGGAAGTTGGCGATAAATTAAACTTTCAATATCATTTTGAATTTGAATATCTTGAAAAAAGTACTCACGAAGAAGTTTGAAATTGATTGAATTGTCTTCTTCTACAACACGTGAATAGTACTTCTTCAAATGATCGATTGATTCTTTTGTTTTATAAACTTCTTTTACAAGAGCATCTGCATCGATAATAGGGAATCCTTTATCACGTAGTATTTTTGACACCGTCGATTTTCCGGTAGAAATACCTCCTGTTAGTCCAACAACTGGACAAGGCATTTGGTATAGACGTTTATCTTTCTTCAAAGTGATAAATTCTTTTTTAAGTTTAATTGGTGATGCTTTCATAATTAGTTACTTTTTTCTTTTTCTTTTACGCGAGACCAAAGGGTTTCAAGTTCGTCCTGAGAGCTTTCACGAATAACAATGCCTTCTTCTTTAGCAATGTCTTCAAGTTGATTGAATCTTCTTTTAAATTTTAAGTTTGCTTCTCGCAGTGTGATCTCTGGATCAAGATCGAGATGTCTTGCAAGCTGTGCAACTGAAAATAAAAGATCTCCCATTTCTTCTTGAACTCTTTCTTTATTAAGCTCACGTCCTGGAGTGATTTCTTCTTTTAGCTCCTGCCACTCCTCTTCGACTTTATACATTACTTGTGTGTAATCTTCCCAGTCAAAGTTTATTTTATTTGTTTTCTTTCCAATTTTTGCAGCACTTGTAAGGGCCGGAAAAGAGAGAAGTTCATTACAAATTTCATATTTTTTAAGGCTTTCTTCGTTTGCTTTTTCAGCTTTCTTTATTTCTTCCCAGCGTTGTTTAATTTCGGCAACGTCTTTTGCCTTATTATCTGTAAAAACATGAGGGTGTCGTCTTACCATTTTATCTGCGATTGTTTTGGCCACAGAGTTGAGATCAAATTTTGATTTCTCACTTGCTAACTGAGAGTGAAGGACTACTTGTAAAAGAACATCACCTAATTCATCTTCCATCTTACGATAGTCACCGTCTTCCACTGCATGCATGAACTCATAAGATTCTTCCATCAAATATTTTAGAAGTGACTTGTGAGTCTGCTCTAGATCCCATGGACAACCGTCTTTAGGATCTCTTAACTTTGCAACAACTTCTCTTAATCTTTCCATTTCGCTTAGTGACATAACTTCGCCTTGGTAATATAATCTATGTAACCTAAGACAGAATAATACACCCTTAAAAAGAGATTGGAAATAATGGCCCATAGCGCAACTATTCAAGTAAACAAATCAAGACTTATTGTTAACTTAGCTGACAATTCTAGAGCTGATTGGGGACTTAAGGCCTGCGAAAATATGTTAAAGGATTCGCTTATTGTCTTAAGTAATTTCCTTTATTCAAAGAACACTTGTTTAGACAAGAAAGTTCACGAGGAGATTGAAGTTGATCTTCACTTTTGTGGCGACTCTCGTATGAAACAGATCAATCGCGAACATCGCGGTAAAGATAAAACAACAGACGTTCTTTCGTTTCCAATGTATGAAAGTCTTCGTCCAGACAGTACGGATTTCGTTCTTCCTGGTCCAGTAATGCTTGGGGATATCATTATTAGTCGAAATGTTGCCGCAAAACAGGCTCGCGAATTTGATATCGAGTTAGAGCAAGAAGTTATTCACTTATTTTGTCACGGACTTCTTCATTTGTTAGGATATGACCATGAAATCTCACAAGAGGAAGAAGAAATTATGGAAGCTCTTGAAAAAGAGATTCTAATGAAAATTAAAAAATCTAGGCAAAAAAAATAGGAATTAAAAATGGAAGAAAGTATTCGCATTGCCCTTGGTGAAAAAAAATCACTAATGGTAAGTTATGATGAGAAGCTTGCAAGTCTAAGGAGGTCACTTTGATGTTGACCAAAAGTCAGCACGCATAGGTGAAATTCAAGATATGGAGGCCATGCCTGGCTTCTGGGACGACAATCAAAATGCTGCCAAAGTACAAAAGGAAAAAAACCTTTTAGAAGATGTCGTTAATACTTATACAAAATTAAAAGATCTATATGATGAATTTGAAATTTTAAATGAATACGCTGCTGAAGGTGATGAAGAATCTGCTACAGGTGCGATTGAGATTTCAGATGAATTCGTCGAAGCTTTCAATAAAGCGGAATTAAAAGTTCTACTCTCTGATGATGCTGACCCAAATAATGCGATTGTTAGTATAAATGCTGGTGCCGGTGGTACCGAATCTTGCGATTGGGCAAGTATGCTATTTAGAATGGTAAAGAGATGGGCCGAACATAAAAAGTTTAAGGTTCAACTTCTTGATGTTCAAGATGGTGATAGTGCAGGGATCAAATCAGCAACGATGTTAATTGAAGGCAATTACGCTTACGGAAATCTTAAATCTGAAACAGGCGTACATCGTCTTGTGCGTATTTCACCATTTGATTCAGCTAATCGTAGACATACTTCTTTTGCTTCAATTTTTGTTTCACCAGAAGTCGATGACGATATTGAAATTGAAGTTTTAGATAAAGATATTCGTATTGATGTTTACCGCTCTGGTGGTGCAGGTGGACAGTCAGTAAATACAACTGATTCGGCCGTTAGAATTACACACTTTCCAACTGGTCTTGTTGTAACTTGTCAAAATGAAAGGTCACAGCTGCAAAATAAAATTCAGGCCATGAAAGTTCTTAAGTCTCGTTTATATGAGTTAGAGCTAGAAAAGCAAAGAGCAGCGGCCGCTGAAGAAGAAGCTAATAAGAAAGAGATTGGATGGGGGGCACAGATTCGCTCTTACGTTCTACATCCTTATAAAATGGTTAAAGATCACAGAACTAACTATGAATCATCACAAGCTGAAAAAGTTTTAGATGGTGATATCGATGGTTTTATGGATGCATATTTAAGATGGTCAGTTGATGGGATGAAGGAAGAGTAATTTGAGTTTTTTCTATCTATTTAAAGATTTTCAATTACTTTTTTTTCGTGATCGATCGTCACGTTATTTTATTACGGCCACAATTATAGGCCTTATGTTTTCTCTTGCCGTTATTCTTTGTAGTTTGGCCCTGATGGATGGCTTTGGGGTAACTCTTAAGAAATCCCTCAATGCAGGAAGTGGTGAGATTATTCTTACGGCAACGAATGGATTCTTTGAGTTAAATGAAAATGAACAAAAGGATCTTGATAACTTTCCAATTCAAACTAAAATTCCAATGCTTCGTACACAATCATTTGTAAATAAAGATGAGAAGGGAAAGGCCGTCTTTGTCGTTGGTGTTAATGATAAGATTAATCAACTCGATAATGGTCTAGTTGAGCCTGGCGAAAATGAAGTTATAATTGGTGACCTTCTTGCACAAGATTTAAAGGTTAAAGTGGGAGATACTTTAAAGTTCAGTTTTTCGGCGGGTAAATTAGGTGAGCGATATCTTCCAACAAATGCGGTTTTAAAAGTAAAAGATATTAAAACTTTTAAAATTCACGAATATCGAAATCGTTTTGTTTATGTGAACTTAAAAAAGATTCAAACTCTTTTGGGAGTTAAGGATCGTATTAACTTAATGAGCCTAAGGCTCAAACCTGAGTATCGAAGTCTTTCGAAGATCAATGAAGTTGTAGCTGATATGAAAAGTGTCTTCTACTATGAATATACTATCGCACCTTATTGGAGCGATTTTGCAACTTTCTTAAAGGCCGTTGAATTTGAAAAATATATGATTTCGATTGTTTTCTCAATTGTTGTTATCTTAGCTATCTTTAACTGTTTAGCTTTTATCATATTTTCAAAAGAGAGAAGGTCACAAGAAATCTTTTTACTATATGCTATTGGACTTTCTCCTAAGAAATTTAGAACACTTTGGATGGTTCAGAATATCGGGATTTGGCTTATTGCATTTTTAGGCTCTCTCGTTTGCGTAGAGATTTTTGATTATCTTCTATCAACTCTTGATATTTTTTCTCTTCCAACAGATGTTTATCACCTAAATCGAATTGAGCTATTCTTATCCCTAAGAGATATTTTTATTGTTGGATTAATTTCATTTATCTTTATTATATTCTTAACCTTTGTAGTTCTTAAGAGATTAGATTCAAAATCAATGGCCCAAGGCCTTAGAGAGGAGTTTTCGTAAATGGCAGTTTTAAATGTATCGAATGTTTACAAAGACTTTGGAAATTCTCATATCCTAAAAGGGGTTGATCTTGAACTTTCACAAGGTGAACAATGTGTAATTAAGGGATCATCGGGGTGTGGTAAATCAACTCTTTTGTATCTTATTGGGGGACTTGAGAATATTACTTCAGGTCAAATTACAGTTGATAACTTGAATATTGGTCAAATGAATGATGCGAAGTTAGCAAATTATCGTAATTCCAAAATAGGATTTGTTTTCCAATTTCACTTTTTACTTTCATCTCTAACATGTCTTGAAAATATTCTTCTTCCGGCCCGCTTAGGTGGACATGATGTGTCAAAGGTAAAGAAGTATATTCTCTCTCTGGCCAAGACTTTAGGTGTATCTGAGTGTCTTAAGCGCTACCCATATGAGATCTCTGGTGGGCAGCAGCAGCGTATCAATCTTATACGCGCTCTATCACTGCGTCCAAAGCTTTTACTGTGCGATGAGCCGACAGGTAATCTCGACTCTAAGAATTCAAAAATTGTTGCTGATCTTATCTTCGAATTATCAAGAGAGCTTGGAACAACTCTTCTTGTTGTAACGCATGACGAGGAAATGTCTCGTAAGTTTAGTCGTGTTCATACGATGATCGATGGAATCCTGCATTAATACATCACTTTTTTGTGCAGGATGTTCGTTTTTCTTTTTGTAACTTTGTAAGATTATTGATATTTTTTTACTCAAGTATTTTTTGTCTGCACACACATGACAGGATCGTGAGATCACGGAGACTAGATGATTAACTCTTGGAAGAGTTTTATATATATAATTGTTTTTTCAATTACCTTAAGTATTCAAGCAAGTGAAATTGGACCACGTGTTCGTCTGTTTAAAATCTCAAGTGTTGAAGTTCAAGGTTTAAAGAAGGTAGAGAAAGAAGCTGTTCTTGATAAGCTACGTTCTCGCGCTGGCCTTACTCTTACAAATGAAATTCTATTTGATGACATTAAAACAATTTATAACCTCAAGTACTTTGAGTCCGTAGAGGCTCATCAGGATGGCAATAAGCTAATCTTTCAAGTTGTTGAAAAGCCTATCATTGCTAAGATCGTTTTTAGTGGAAATGATGAAGTCGATAAAGACGACTTAAGTGAAAACTTAAAGACAAGAGAATACTCAATCCTAGACATTAACTCAATTCAAGCTGATGTTCGCCAAATGGAGAAGACCTACGAAGAAAAGGGCTTCTACCTGGCCAATGTTTCGTATGAAATTAGACATGTCGACAAAGAGAATGTTCACTTAGTTTATAAAATCAGTGAGTACGATAAGGTTCGAGTTAAGAAAGTGACTTTCTTAGGTCTAACTGCTTTTGCAGAAGAAGAAGTTAAGTCAATTATGGAGACAAGAGAGGAGAGTCTATTTTCATTCCTTTCTGGTTCAGGAAACTTTAAAGAACTAAATTTTAAAACAGATATTGAAAGAATTAAGTATTTCTATTCGACTAAAGGTTATCTTCAGGTCAACGTTGCTGTCCCTGAAGTAACAGTTTCAGAAGATAAGAAATGGGTATTCATTACTGTTAAGATTAAAGAAGGTCCTAAATTTGATGTTCGTGATGTTTACTTCCAAGGTGAGCTTCTCTTTACTGAAGATGAACTTAGAGAAAAAACAAAACTTAAGGCCGGAGAAGTTTATTCAGAAGAGCTTTTAAGACGTGATATTCAAACTCTTACTGAGTCATACCAAGACCTTGGTTATGCCTTTGCCAACGTTATCAGAAATATCCAACTAGTACCTGGTGAAAATAGAGTTGATATTCAGTACTCATTTGAAAAAGGGAAGCTTGCGAAGTTTGGTCGCATCTCTGTAACTGGAAATACTAAAACTCGTGATAAAGTAATTCGTCGTGAGCTTAAAATTCATGAAGGTGGGAAGTATTCTGGTTCAGGTCTTCGTGAGTCAAAAGAAAATGTTAATCGTCTTGGTTTCTTTGAACCAGGTAGCGTTATCTTCAATACTGTTTCATCTCCGGGACAAGACGATATTCTTGATGTTGAGATTAGTGTTAAAGAAAAGAGTACAGGACAAATTTCTCTTGGTGCTGGTTACTCAACGGCAACAGGTGGTTTCTTTCAAGCTTCTATTTCTCAAAACAACTTTAGAGGTTTAGGACAACAATTATCGTTCTCAACAAATATTGCAAAAGAGCAACAAAACTTCTCTCTATCATTTACTGAACCATACTTTATGGATTCGAAATGGACTCTAGGTGGAGAGGTGTTTAGAACAGTTGATACTCAACTTGATTCATACGATTATAAGAAGCATGGTTTTGCGGCCCGTATTGGTTATCCTATCTTCGAATACACAAGGCTATATACAACATATAAACTTGAAGAAACTGAGCTTACAGATATTAAAGATCCAACAGTCGATGAGAACGAAGATGGTGTGACTTCTTCAGTTCGTCTTGCTGTTGTAAAGGATAAGAGAAATAACCGTTTTGAGCCTACTGATGGTTACTACTGGAACCTTGCTACTGAGTATGCAGGACTTGGTGGTGATAAAGAATGGTGGAAGAATGAAATTGATGTACGTTATTTCTATCCGGTATGGAAAGAGCTAGTTTTTAGAAGTCGATTCTACACTGGGAAAATTGAAGATAAAGGTGTTCCTGTACCAAGAAATGAGAAATTCTCATTAGGTGGTGCGAGAAACTTACGTGGTTATGACATTGAAGATATTGGTCCAAAAGAGACTGTTACTTATGATGATGATAATGACCCAGGAACTCCTAATGTTACTGAAACATTTAATACAGGTGCCCCGTTCACTGTGTTTACAACACTGGAGCTTGAGCACCCACTTGCCAAAGAAGCAGGCCTTAAATTTGTTACTTTCTTTGATGCAGGTACGGCCAAAAGGCTAGAAGATATCGATAAGATATATATGGATTATGGTTTTGGTTTCCGTTGGTTCTCACCAATTGGTGTTCTAAGATTTGAGTGGGGTATTCCTATTAACCCTGACCCAGATATGAATGCGGGAACAAAATTCCACTTTGATATTGGACAATTATTTTAATTCGTAAGGAGACGATATGAAAAATTTATTAGTAATTGGATTACTTTTCTCTTCATTAACAGCATCTGCAATGAATATCGGACGTGTTGATGTTCAAAAAGTTCTTTTAACAGTTAAAGAGTCTAAAAAGATTAAGGATAAACTGCAAAAAGAAATCGATAAGAAGCAAGCTGAGCTTAAGAAAGAAGAAGAAGCTCTAGTAAAAGAAAAAGAGAAGTTTGAAAAACAAGCTCTTGTTATGAATGAAAAAACTAAGCAACAAAAAGGTCAAGAACTACAGAAGAAGTTCTTTGGTTTCCAACAGAAAATGCAACAGTACCAAGGTGAGCTTGCAAAAATGGAACAAAGTGCAAAAGGACCAATTTTAAATAAAATTAAAACTGTTGTTGAAGAAGTATCAAAGAAGAAAGGTCTTGATTGGACTTATGAGACTTCGACAACTCCAATTCTTTACATCAATAAAGTTACTGACATTACTGAAGATGTAATTAAAGCTTACGATAACAAACATAAGTAAATTGCTAATAAAAATAGACTCATGAAGGGAATACGAAGGTATTCCCTTTTGTCGTTTTAAAGGAGGGGATAAAATGTCCATTCTGATTAAAAATATTATCGAAAACGATAGCGATATGAGTTTTCTATCTGGAAATCTTGAGTACTCTGTTTCTGGGATTTCGTCGATAGAAGAAATTATTGAAGAAAAAATTCTCTTCATTGGTGCTAAAAAATTTCTAGCTAAATATAGAGATGCTGGCGCTGGAGATAATTTAGCACTAATTATTGATACAAATCTTTTTGAATCGCTTGATGACTCTGAAAAGAAAGAACTAGAAAATAATTCGATAGTGTTACTTACTTCTTCAAATATACCTATCTCAATTACGAAAGCATCTAAATTATTTTTCGACGAAAAACTTGGGAGCTTAAATTACGATCTTGATGGCCGTAAAAGTAGCTTGGCCTCAATTCATCCTTCAGTAAAAATTGCTGAAAATGTTTTTGTTGGAGAGGGTGTCGAAATCGCAGCTGATTGTATAATCATGCCTGGCTGCGTGATTTTACCAAATGTTAAAATTGCCGAGAATTGTACAATTTATCCAAACGTGACAATTTATCCTCAAACTGTCATTGGAAAAAATTGTCGAATTCACTCTGGTACGACTATAGGTAGTGATGGATTCGGTTATAACTTTCATCAAGGTGTTCATCATAAGATTTGGCACTTTGGTGGAGTTGAAATTGGTGATGATGTTGAAATTGGTTCAAATACTTCAATTGACCAAGGAACATTCTCTCCAACACGTATAGGTAGTGGCGTAAAAATTGATAATCTTGTTCAAGTTGCTCACAATGTTAAGGTTGGAAACGGAGTTATTCTCTGCGGACAGGCCGGACTTGGTGGAAGTACAAAGATTGGAGATTATGCCGTTCTTGGAGGAAAAGCAGCTGTTGCAGACAACTTAGAAGTTGGTATGGCCGCTCAACTTGCAGGAGGATCGGTTGCTATTGGAAACGTGAAGCCGAAGGAAATCGTTGGTGGATACCCAGCAAGACCTATGCGTGAATTTTTACGAGGAATTGCTTTTTTACGAAAGAATATTTAACGGAAGGTAATGTATGCAATTAAACAAAGAACAAGTAATGCAAATTCTCCCTCATCGCGAGCCATTCTTATTTGTTGATGAAATCACAAGTGTAGAAGCAGTAGGTGAGGTAAACGAATTAAAAGATCTAGTTGGAGCAGTTGTAAAAGGACATTATACAACTCGTGAAGATCACCCTATTTTTGCAGGACACTTTCCTGGAAATCCAATTCTTCCAGGTGTTGTTCAAGTAGAAATGATGGCACAATTTACTTCATTTCAATTAAAGCTTTATTACAAAAATTTAGAAGAAGGTGAATTTGAAGTTGCGCTATTATCAATTGAAGGCGCAAAATTTAGAAAACCAGTTCATCCTGGAATGAAATTAGATATTGAAACTGTATGTACAAAAATGCGTACTGGTTTCTTACAAAATGATTGCAAAATCTATCACGAAGGCGACTTAGTAAGCCAGTGTCAGGTTCTTGCATCTTTTAAAGTAAAAGAAAATTAAGAAGGAGCCTCCATGAGCGAGAGATTTCACCCAACTGCAATTATTCACGAGTCAGCTGAAATTGGAGAGGGAACAACTGTTGGTGCGTATTGCATTATTGGTCCAAATGTAAAAATTGGAACTAATTGTGATATTCGCAATCACGTAATCATTAATGGTCATACAACAATTGGTAATAATAATAAGATTTATCAATTTTGTTCAATTGGTGAAGAGCCACAAGATCTAACATACAAAGAAGAGCATGCTACTTCTGTTGAAATTGGAAATGATAACGTTTTACGTGAGTACGTTTCAATTCACAGAGGAACAATGAAAGATCGTGAAAAAACGACTCTTGGAAGTAATTGTCTACTGATGGCCAAAGTTCACCTAGGTCACGATGTTGTTGTTGGTGATCGTGTTATTATGGCAAACTCAACAAACCTTGCAGGTCACGTGAAGGTTGGTAATAAAGTTATCATTGGTGGTGGTACAAATATTTCTCAATTTGTAAAAGTTGCTGAAGGTGCATATATCGGTGGTGCTTCAGCTATTGATAAAGATATTCCACTATATTGTACTGCTTATGGTAACCGTGCAAAGCTACGTGGGATTAATATTATTGGTCTTCGTCGTGCAGGTGTTGAAAGAAATGCTATTTCTGAAATTGTTGATTTCTTCCGTGATATGGAAGCTTCAACATACTCACCACGTACTTTCGTTGAGACTGAAGAGCTAATGAAGCCATATGCAAATAATGAAATCATCGAGCGCATTAAAGAGCATATTGTAACGACAAAAATGGGTATTGCTCCGTTTTTAAGCTAATAGGAATAAATTATGTCTAAAGTAAAAGTTGCTTCAATCGGTTATGGACACTTAGGCCAATGGCATGCTCAAAAAGCATACAACTTAGATAATTGTGAATTGATTGCCATTGTTGAACCATTTGCCGCTAACCAAGAAAAAGCAAAAGAAAAATATCCTGACATCAAAGTTGTATCTGATATCAAAGAAGTTATTGGAGAAATTGATGCTGCAGTTATTGCTACACCAACAAGCTTTCATTTTGAAATTGCTAAATTCTTATTACAAGAAGGTAAGCATGTTTTTTGTGAAAAGCCGGTTACGGTAACGGTTGAAGAAGCAAAAGACTTGAAGATTATTGCTTCTGAAAAGGGTGTTAAGTTACAGGTTGGACATAGTGAAAGATGCCATCAAGTTTGGGAGCGTCTTGAAGAGTTTAAAGACATTACTGCAAACTCTAGTGTTGCTACAATTGTAAGAAATTCTCCATTTAAGGGAAGGGCCGCAGATGTTGGAGTTGTTGAAGATCTAATGATTCACGACCTTGACTTGGCCCTTATGCTATTTGGAAAACCTAAATCGATTAGAGCATATGGAATGAAAGTTCTCACTGATAAGTTTGATCACGTTAAAGCTCTACTTAGCTATGGTGATCGTCTTGTTACAATTGAAAATTCAAGAAATGATGTAAAGACTGAAAGAAGCGTTCAGATTAACTCTGCTAAGGGAATCCTTAGAGTTGATCTTTTAAATAATAAGGCATCTTATTCGACTGATATTAAAGCTGGAGAAGAGCAAGTAATTAATGAATTTGATTACGAAAAAAGAGATCACTTACTAATTGAACAAGAACGTTTCTATAATTCAATTTTAAATAATACGAAAGAATTTGTAACGATTGATGATGGAATTGCTGCAATGGAGTTAATTGCTGCAGTTAATGAATCACTCGAGAAAAACATTGAGGTTGAACTTAATTGAAAAGCTGCTTAATTATTGCCGGTGAAAAATCTGGTGAAGAACATGCAATGACATTCCTTGAGACTCTTACAAAGGGAGCTCCTGATACTCAATTCTTTGGAGTAGGGGGAGAGCTTATGAAAGAGCAAGGAGTCGAACTTCTTTACGATTTAAAAGATTTTTCCACTTGGGGAATTACAGAAGCAGTTAAAAAGGTTCCATTTTACTACGGTGCTTACAATCACATCATTGATGAAGTTAAAAAGCGTGGAACTAAAGTTGCTATCTTAATTGATTTTCAGACATTTAATCTTAAGTTGGCCATGAAGCTTGAGAAGCTAGGTGTCAAAGTTCTCTACTATGTTGCGCCTCAAGCATGGGTATGGAAAGAGTGGCGAACAAAATATCTTCAAGCTTCTGTTGATACACTATTCTGTATTTTACCATTTGAAAAAAAGTGGTTTATGGATCGTGGAGTAAGTAAGGCCATAACAATTGAACATCCACTACTTAAGAAGACAAAACCTCTGTTGGAAAATTTCCAAAGAACCAATGTCGATTTTAAGAATGGAGAGTTTAATATTTTACTTCTGCCTGGAAGTCGTCGCTTTGAAATTGAATTCATGTTGCCTCAATTTATTAAGGCATGCCAAAAACTTAGAGAGAGTTATAAATTTAAGCTTTCAATCGTTAAAGCAAGCTCTGTTGATGAAGAACTATTTTCTCGTTTTGAAAATGAATTTGATAAGATTTATGAAGATCGTGAATTAGATGAGGCGCTCAAAGCAGCAGACTTTTCTTTCGCAACTAGTGGAACAGTAAACCTATCTTTGGCCCTTTATGGGGTACCAAGCGTGATCGCATACGATCTTAATCTGCTCAATATGTTTATTGCAGAAAATATTGTTAAGTATAAAGGCTTCGTTTCTATTCCTAATTTAATTTTAGGTCATGAAGTTTATCCTGAGCTACTCGGCGAAGGCTTCAGTGAATATAATCTTGTTCGCAAGGCCAAAGACTTATTCGATGATGAAAAACGCTATGAATTTGTTTTAAGTGAACTGAAAAAGCTAAGAGATTTAACTGAAGGTGAGGATATAGAGGTTTCTCAATATCTTCTCGAAAAAATTAAAAGTGCTTATTTATAATGAGGAATCATGAATAATATTAATATAAAACTCATTAACTTTTTTTCCGTTGCTCTTACTCCTGTTAGTTTTTTGTGGGAGTGGATTTATCGTTTACGTCGTTTTGCTTTCAAGATGGGAATTCTAAAATCATCATCTTTTGAAGTACCAATTATTAGTATCGGAAATCTATCGCTAGGTGGAACAGGAAAAACACCTTTTACGCTTTGGATTGGTAATTATTTGAATGATATTTTAAATAAAAAGACGATGGTTCTAACAAGAGGCTATAAGGGCGAATTAGAGAACTCAAGTGGAATCATTAAAACGGGAAAGAAAATCAGTGAAAACCCTTTTGTTTTTGGTGATGAGGCACTTGTTTTAAGTCGCAATCTAAAGAATGCTAGTGTTGTTGTTGGTGCAGACCGAAGTGATAATTTAAGACGATATTATGAAGAAGAAAAAGCAGATGTTGTTCTTCTTGATGATGGGTTTCAGCATTTAAAAATCAACCGCAATTTGAATATCGTTCTTTTCGACTCTCTACTTCCAATGTCGAAGTATCATTGTCCTCCTAGGGGATACTTAAGAGAGGGCGTAAGTGCTCTAAGAGAAGCGGATATTGTTCTATTTGGTAGGGCAGATCTTGTAACTGAAGATAAACTTGAAAGGTTAGAAAGTTATATTCTTAAAAACTGTAAACCGAATACGCCGAGCGGTTTCTTTAAGTATGCTCCAAGTGCAATTAAGAACCTCTTACATGAAGAAGATTATGCTTTGACTGACTTAAAAGGAAAAAGTGTAATCTGTGTTTCTGGACTTGCATCTCCTGAGGCGTTCTTAAAGTTAGTTAAGCAACTTGATGCAAATATAGTTGACGATTTTAATTTTCCTGATCACCACCTTTATAAAGTTAGTGAGTTAGAAGGCTTAGTGGAACTAGCACAAGAAAAGGATGCCATCATTCTTACAACAGAGAAAGATATTGTTAAAATGAAGAGGTGTTCTAGTAGTGAGAGAATTCACTACCTACAAATTGGTATCGAGTTTATAAAAGGTGAACAATTTGTAAAAGATAAAATCAACTCGGTTGTTAGAGGTTAGAGTGAGAAATATTTTTTCTTTAAGTCTTTTGGCTTTATTACTTTTTGGTTGTGCTGGTGCACTTATGAAAAGTGATAGCGATGATATGGATCTAGTGGAAATTTTCTCTGATGAGGAAAGTAAGACTTTAGAGAAGTTTAAAACGACTGAAGTCGAAGAGCCTGCTCCGACACCGACTCCCTTTTCTTCTTCAATTGAAGAGAAGGAGATTGAGAAAGTTGCAAAGAAAAAAGAAAAAGTTGTTAAAGCTAAGCCTGTTGTTAAAGCGGCTCCAAAGGTAAAAACTAATCCTCAAGAAAAAGAAGATTACCCAAAAGCATTTTTAAAATTTGATAAAGAATCAAAGAAATATTGGGATTCATATAAGCCGATCTTCTTTGTTGGTGAAGAATTCAAATATGAGATTACTTGGTCAATCTTTAAGGCGGGGATCGCAACGATTACAACACAACCGATGGCACTGATCGGAGAAAAAGAAGTTCTTCATGTAAATGCTCTTTTAGAATCTGCTGAATATTTTGAAGGTATCTATAAGCTAAAAGATACTCTTGATGTTTATGTCGATGCGGACCATGGAAAATTCTCTTCTTTAAAGTATGAAATGAAGCAGCGTGAATCAGGACAGGTTGTGGATGATCTTCAACTATTTGATCATGACGAACTGAAGACCTACTTTTTTTATAATCGTCTGAAGAAAGGAAAAACAAAGAAGATTAAGAAAGTAGACTCTCTACCACGATACTTTACTGATTCTTTTTCCGCTCTTTATTTTATTCGCGGTATTCCAATGAAGATTGGAACAAGCTTTGATTTTCCAATTATTACAAGAGGTAAGGCGTGGCTTTTAAAAGCGACTGTCGATGAAATAGAAGATATCACTATAATGGGAAAAGCTTATCAAGCTTATAAGATAACTGCCCAAACACAATTTCCTGGGGTTCTAAAGAAATCTGGCGATATAAATTTTTGGATTTCAACTGATGAAACTAGGACTGTACTTAAGTTCTCTGCAAAGGTTAAAATTGGAACTGTAAAAGGAGAGCTTATCTCACATAAAGCGGGAAAGGATACTGGTAAGTAAAGTTAATGGTTAATATTTTTAGAAAACAACAAAATATTCTTTATGTTTCTCCAACCTATAGTTCAGGTTCGAAGGAGCGCATGCTTTTAAGAGATAGTATTTTGTTAAAAGAAATTGGCCATAATATCTTCATTTACTGCTTGAAAGACTCGTTCTTGCATAGAGAGTGTAAAAAGGCCGGGATCGATTGTATTTTCCATACAGGTACAACTAAGTTAAGAGTTTGGAATTGGTATAAGCTTTCAAAACTTAGAGGAATAATAAAGCGTTACGATATTAATATCGTTCACTGCTATCAATTAAATTTCTTATGGCCGCTGGCCTCGTTCTTAAGAAAGAGAAATTTAACAGCACTCTTTTTCACAATTAATTTTGAAGTGAGTAAATTCTATAAACAGTTTTGGTATCGTCGCCTGATAGGAAGAATTGATCTGATCTTTATTCCTTTTAGAGAGATGATTGATTCAATTAATACTCATATGGATGTGCCTGTACGTAAGATTTATTCTTCAGGCCTTGGTGTTGATAAGATTAACTTTGAGAAAAAATATACTTTTGATGAGGAAAACTTAATTCACCTTTCTTGTTGGGTTAATGATCACGAAGTTGAGTTAAATGATCTCTCAGTTTGCTTAGAGGCTTTATGGGCCTTGAATTTAGACAATGAGCTACCTAAGAGATTTAAGCTGCATATCTTCTCAAATCGAAAGTGGGAGAGAAATATCCTTTATAATCCGATAAAGGATAGAATTGCAGAGTATAAACTTGAAAATTACGTTGAATTTCATGAGCACGATAATATTTATGAAGTACGCTCTGATATCTGGATTTCGTACACATCAAAATCTCCAATAGAAGACTACGCACTGCTGGCAATTCTTAAAGGAATTCCTACTGCTGTTCCGCGCAATGCTACGACGGAGGAACTTCATCGAATCTATCACGGCTCTCTTGCGACTTACCGTCAAGGTGATGCACGTGAGTTGAGGACTAGAGTTAAAGATATCGTCCAAAATAATACTAAGTATAAGGAATCATGTCTTAAGTCTCGTGATGAGCTATGGAATGAGCATGGTATCGATGGTTATAAATATAACCTATTTAAACTGTACGAAAAGCACCTGAACAAACGCCTAAGGTTCTATAATTAATAAGTTTTTATTGTTGACGTAGGGCCCCAAAAAACTTAAGATGCGCAAAATCAAAAAATTGTAAGTTGTCTTCAGTAGAAGAGATTTACACTAAGGGTTTCCCTTAGAATCAAAAAATATAAGGAATATTGATTGGACACAGTTAATAATCCTTCCATGAGGTAAATTATGACAGATTTAAACAATCTAAAACAATCTTGGATGCAAGGTTACGAAGTTGTTCTTGGTGAAGACATCGAGACAAGAGATGAAACAGAGTTTTCGAAACTACTAGATTCGACAGAAACTCCAACATTTACAGAAGGTGAAGTTTTCAAAGGTAAAATTGTTAACATCTCACCAGATTACGTACTTGTTGACATTGGATACAAGCAAGAAGGTCTTGTTCCAAAAAGAGAATTCACTAACTACGATGGTTCTCTAAAAGTTGCACTTGGTGACGAAATTGAAGTTTATCTTGATAAACTAGAGTCTCACCTAGGTAACCTAGTTCTTTCAATGGACAAAGCTCAAATCCTTAAAGCTTGGGATAAAATTTCTGAAGCATGTGAAGACGGTACTCCAGTTACTGGTACAGTTGTAGCAAAAGTTAAGGGTGGTCTATCTGTTGATATCGGTGTTAAGGCTTTCTTACCTGGTTCACAAATTGATGTTAGACCAACTAGAAACCTTGATAAATTCATCGGTAAAAAGATGGAATTCAAAGTTATCAAGTTTAACAAGAAACGTGGAAACATCGTTCTTTCAAGAAGAGCAATTCTTGCTGAAGAAAGAGGTAAACTACGTGGTGAAGTTCTTTCTCAAATTGAAGAAGGAATGGTTGTTAAGGGTATCGTTAAAAACATCACTGATTACGGTGCATTCATCGATCTAGGTGGAATTGACGGTCTTCTACACATCACTGATATGTCATGGGGACGTGTTAAGCACCCATCAAATATCCTTACTCTTGGTGACGAAATCGAAGTTAAGATCCTTAAGTTTGATAAAGAAAAAGAAAGAGTTTCTCTTGGTCTTAAGCAAGTTCAAGAAAACCCTTGGGAAGCTGCTCAAGATAAGTATGTTGCAGGAACAAAAGTTAAAGGTGAAATCGTATCTGTTAAAGATTACGGTATCTTCATCGAGCTTGATGACGGAATCGAAGGTCTAATCCACGTTTCTGAAATGTCTTGGACAAACTCTATCAAGAACCCAACTAAGCACTTCACTGTAGGTGAAATCGTTGAAGCACAGGTTCTAGAAGTAGACGTAGAAAACAAGAGAATTTCTCTTGGTATCAAGCAACTTCAAGAAAACCCATGGGATGCTCTAGAAGCTAAGTTCCCTGTAGGTTCAAAAGTTACTGGTAAAGTTAAATCAATCGTTGAATTTGGTATCTTCGTTGACCTTGGTGAAGAAGTAGATGCTCTAATTCACGTATCTGATTTCTCTTGGACTAAGAAAAATATCAACCTAAACGATGATTACAAAGTTGGTGATGAGATTGAAGCTGCTGTAGTTTCAGTTGATAAAGAAAACCAAAAATTCTGTCTAGGTGTTAAGCAACTTAAAGAAGATCCTTGGAAGAAAATTGAAACAAGACTTCCAGTTGGTACAATCGTTGAAGCTCAAATCGTTAGAGTAACTGATTTTGGTGCTTTCGTTGAACTTGAAACTGGTATCGAAGGTCTAGTTCACATTTCTGAACTATCTGAAGATAGAGTTGAGAAGCCAGAAGACGTAGTTAAGAAAGGTGACGTAGTTAAAGCTATGGTTATCTCTCTAGATAAAGATGCGAAGAAAATCGCTCTTTCTATGAAGTCTGCTCTAAACTCTGATACTCAGGGAATGCAACAAGAAGTAGTTAAGTCTGCGACTCTTGGTGACGTTCTTAAAGGTTTCAACCTTGGAAATGACGAGTAATCTACTACTTAAATAGTTGATTATACGAGGCCACCCCTAGGGTGGCCTTTTTTATGTCCAGGATGGACGGTATGTCCGCGAAGGCAGGAGCCGAGAGCGGACGCATGCCCGCGGACGCATGTCCAGGATGGAATTTATATTTATTCTTTCTTCAAACTCAGTTCTCCGTTAAAATATATTTATGCACAAAATCACAAAAAATAACTCTGGCTTTACCCTGCTTGAGATTGTTATGGCAGCAGGCCTTTTAGCAATTATAGCACTTGGATTCGCTCGTTTCATGAAGACTCAAATGAAGTCGACAAAGACTGCAATTAATCAAACAGAGCTAAATAACTACGCTAATGCAATTAAGGCCTATATGGCAAAGCCTGGGATTTGTAAAAGGTCTCTAGGAAAGCTTGGGGTGATAGAGAATGATCTCATTCTTGAAGAGATAGTTAGACCTGATGGTAAGGCAAAGTACACGATAGGAGATAAGGTTAACGGAACGAATTTCGTTCTTTCTTCAATGTATATTTCGAACTTCTATGTGAACAAGGTAGAAGGACAAGACTTTCACCGTGCGGAATTAAAATTAAATTTAGAACTTAATCGTATGAATAATAATGCTTATGGTGGAAAGACGATTATTAAGCGATTTGAGGTTGATCTATTTGTGAATGATTCAAATCGAGTAGAGGACTGCGGGGTTCTGGGTGGAATATATTTACCAAAGATACCTTTTATGAATACTTCTTCGAGTTCCTCAACTGCAGAAGCAAGTAGTGGTTCAGATTCAAAGCCTAGCGAGAGTGAATCTAGTCAAGAGTCAGTAAATAATGATCTTTCGAAAAAGACTGATTACGATAAGGTCTTTGAGGAATCAATCAACGAAGCGGCCCAAAAAACTGGTCAATCACTGTCACAAGAAGATATTAGTAAGGCCGTAAAAAATAATCCTGAACTTCAAAAGGCAATGGAATCTTTAAAATCTCTTCAAGAGAATACAAAGAAGATGGAAGCTCTTCTAAATGAAGAACTTTGATCTTAATTTATTGATGAACCTTTCCATCTGGAAGACAAATTGAGCACCCTCCATCTTCTTCATCGATATGAGAGGCAATTTCTTCATCCAGCATTTCCTTAAGCTTTTCAACTGTTTCACTTGAGGCACCGAGAGATTCAATAAGTGTTTGCGAGACTGAAGGGATTACTAGCTTAATATCAAGGCCCATTTCTTCCAGCTCTTCAGATTTTTGATAAGCACGATCTGCGTCTTCCATTGAAAACTCATATAAGGTAGAATTGGATAGGTTATCAATAATTTTAATGCGGCTAGACATGTGGACTCCCATTACTCTTATTGATTAAATGTAACATACGAAGGCTTAATCGTGAAAATTAAAAAACTATTCTTTTTATCTAATAACCAAATGATGATAACTGCTATCGAGGCCTTAGGTAGGGAAGTCGGTGGAGATTTCTTCACGCTATCTAATGAAGAAGAGGCCTTTCATTTTATCAGAGATATTGTGCCTGAAGTCATCCTTGTGGATCTTTCGACAATCACGGCCGATACAATTGGAAAAATCGAATCAGAGTTTTGCCAAAATATCCCTGTTGTTCAACTTGTGACGAAGGGTGAAGAGGGTGCTCAGCGTGTTATAGAGGCACCGTTAGATATTGCAAATTTACTTTCTAACCTCGATCGTATTTGTGGAGATTTTAATGGAGAGGGATGAGTTTTACATGTATCTTGGCCTTGCCATTATAATTCTCGTAATCATAGGAACATACTATTGGCGATTTCATTCTTAAAAAATATATTCAAAGGAAAAACTATGTCTAAGATTCGTTGTGCTCACATTCTTGTTGATCAAGAATATGAAGCGAAAGATTTATTAAAAAAGCTTGAAGATGGAAAAACTTTTGAAGAACTTGCAAAAGATTTTTCTAATTGTCCTTCTGGGCAACAAGGTGGAGACCTTGGAGAGTTTGGAAAAGGGATGATGGTGGCACCATTTGAAAAAGCTGCGTTTGCACTAGAAGTTGGAGAGCTCTCTCCAATCGTTCGCACGCAATTTGGTTACCACCTAATTAAGAGAATCTCTTAAGACTTCTACTTCTGTTCTGGGCACTTGCTGTCCAGAACTAGTATTTGCCCTTCCTTATCATTTAATACTAAACAAGAACTTTTCTCATCTTTGATATTCTTAATGATTTCATTGTGAATGGCCATGCAATGTCCATATCCTGGAAGAGTGAAAATATCGTGTCCACGTGTGCTATATAGGTTTAGGCCATTGATAAAACCCTGGCAGTCGAGAATGACCTTATCGTAGTTCTTATTTTTGATTGAGAACATGAAGTCCATATCTGTTTTAAAATAAGCTTCAACGTCGATTGTTTTAACTGCTGAAAAGGCAGACCAAGATAGCATAGATAGTAGTGTTGCGAGTATGATTTTGTTCATACTCGCTCATCGGAATAGTAAAATTTAAATTTAATTTTTTACTTAGACTTCGTCTAGTTCGTCTAGAAGGGGATCGTGAGGTCCGAGTTCAAACTTTTGTAACCCTAATGGATTATAAATAAAGTCAGGTACTCTAACTTGATAGTAGATCCCTTTTTCGTGATTACTTGTTTTAATGACGTTTGTTTTTGAAACCACAATTGAGTGTGCGGCCCCTGCATCATATGGAATAAAGAGATCGTAATTATTCTGCTTTTCTAAAAAGAAGTTAACGATGTATTCACGAAGGTTATCAATTTCATCAGTATTAAAACTAGAGATCACAAAGCTATTAGGATGTTTTCTCTTGATGATAGTTTCAGTAATCTTATCATTTAACTTATCTTTTTTATTGAAGACAATGAAGCGCTCTTTATCAGCAAGTCCAAGTTCACTTAGTACATTATTTGTAACTTCAAGATGCTTTTCGTAATTAGGATCACTAATATCACAAGCGATTATTAGAAGGTCCGCTTCTAGGGCAGATTCAAGAGTTGTCTTGAAACCATCAATAAGAGTGTTTGGAAGGTTTGATAAGAAACCTACCGTATCAATAAGGATCATCGGCGGCTTTGTATCTGGGTTTAACATCCTAAATGTCGAATCAAGAGTCGCAAATAGCTTATCTTCTTCTAAGACGTTTACGCGGCAAAGACGATTCATAAGAGACGACTTCCCAGCATTTGTATAACCAACAAGGGCCGTTGTAATAGCCTTTTTTGAGCGTTTCTTCTTTTGCTCAATACGAGATTTTTCAACCTCTTTAAGCTCTTTCTTATAAAACTCGATACGCTCGCGAATGATACGACGGTCAAGCTCGATCTGCTGTTCACCCTCTCCACCACGGACACCAATACCACCTTTTTGACGGCCAAGGTGAGACCAGAAACCGGCCAGGCGAGGAAGGATATATTGCAGACGTGAGATTTCAATTTGAATACGTGCTTCTTTTGTACGGGCGTGCTCAGAGAAGATCTCAAGAATAATATGGCAACGGTCAACAACCGACATTCCTGTTAGCTTTTTGATATTTCTAATTTGTGAAGATGTAAGCTCGCAGTCAAAAACAAGAAGAGTCGAGCCTTCAGCTTTTGCATCCATTGCGATTTCTTCAAGCTTTCCTGTTCCTAAGATTGTTCCAGGATCAACAGTCTTCTTATTTTGAATATACTGTTCACCTGTCTCAATATCTAATGTTCGCATTAGTTCTCTAAGCTCTCCAAGTGAACGGAGAGTGTCTTTTTCTGTCGCATGTTCTTTAAACTTTGGACAAACTAAAGATACAAGTGAGGCCTTTGCCTCACGTGAAATAAAAAATTCATTATCAAGCATAAGTAATTTCCACTAATCTGTTATCGATAAGGCGAGTAGGTTTACTTCCTACAAAGTATGCACCAGCGATAACAACTTCTTTTGTATTTGATTCAACATCTTCTAAATTAGTACTATCAAGTACTTCAAGATAATCCCAATTTGAATCTTTTAAAGTTTCCTCAAGGATTTCGTTAAGCTGAGCCTGTGCTTCAACCCATGTCGTTCTTGCTAGAAGATTTTCTAGTTCATTTAATTTATTTGGAAGAATAAGAGCAAATTCTTTTTCTTCACTTGTCAGGTAGCCATTTCGTGATGAAAGGGCAAGGCCACTTTCTTCGCGTTTAATTGGCACTGTTTTAATTTCAAGTTCAAGATTTAAGTCATGGGCCATTTTCCTAATGACACAAACTTGTTGATAATCTTTCTGACCAAAGAAAGCCTGGCTTGGTTTAATTAGTGTGAAGAGTTGATAAACAACAGTTGTCACACCACTAAAGTGCGTCGGACGACTTTGTCCACATAGCTTTTGCGTAATACCATCAACTGATACCGTCGTGTTAAAGCCTGCTGGATAAACTTCACTATTATCTTTTGGTAGGAAAACTAATATATCAGCGGCACGATTACCTGCCGTTTCCTTGATTAGGTCAAGGTCTTGTTCTGGTGTTCGAGGGTAGCTATCCAGATCTTCATTTTCTCCAAATTGCTTTGGGTTTACAAAGATTGTGACAACAACTTTATCACAGGTTTCAAGAGCGTTTGTTAGAAGGCTCATGTGACCTGCGTGTAGATTTCCCATTGTTGCAACAAGGCCAAGAGAGTCGTGTGAGACTTCTTTCATTGCTGCAATTAAATCTGATCGCGTTTGAATTAACTTCAAGCTTTAATCCTTTGAAATATTTCTTTTGCTAACTCGATTTTTGATAGCTCACCTGTAAAGGCAATTACGCCATCGTTAAGGATTGTGTAGTAAGCTTCATTATTACCAAAGCCCTTTCGTGAACTCTTACAAAGGCCACTGTCGACATGAGTTCCGATTAAGAGTTTCGTTGGCTTACGATTATATTTTGATTCTAAGATTTCTTTAGAAAGATCTGTTTCAGCAGCAAATCCGACAATAATTTGATTCTCTAACTTATTGGCAACAACATGAGCAAGAACATCTTGGGCCTTTTCAAATTCTAAACTAGAAGATAGGGCTTCCTTCTTTAGTTTACCTTCTGCTGTCTTAAATTTTAGATCACTAATGGCGGCCGTTGAAATATAAGTATCAAATTGATTTTCAAGCGCAAGAACTGCTTCATACATTTCATCCGTTGTGCGAACTGAAATGATTTTAACTCCTGGAAGGCTTTTTAAAAATTGAAATTCTGGACATGAGTTTTGTCCTAGTAGAATTGTCGTTTGATATCCTAAGCGAAGAGATTCTTTTGCAATTTCATAACCTGTTTTACCAGATGATGGATTTGTTACAAAACGTACAGGATCAATTGGAGCAACAGTTGCTCCCGCTGTAATAACAACTCGTTTTGATGATTCATTTATTGATGGGTTGATAGCATCAAAATTGGCCAGGACCTCTTCAACTGCTGGAATTTTTCCCGCACCGACATCACCACATGCGAGTTCACCAGAAGCTGGTGGGTAGATAAAGATATTACTTTGCTTATTCAGCCTCTCAAGTAGGTCAATATTTTCTTGAGTGATTGGATTCGTCCACATTGACGTATTCATGGCAGGATAAATAATCGTTTGAAACTTATCCCATCCTGCTAAAAAGATTGATGTTAGTAGATCATCGGCCTTACCCATGGCAAGATTGGCAATTGTATTAGCACTGGCCGGATAAATATGAAGTGAGTCTGCCCACTTTGCTAGCTCAATATGAAGAACAGATTTTGTTTCGACACTTCCACTAAAGTCAGATTGCGCGCTATAGACTTGGGCGGCACCAAGGTAAGTATAGAGGTCAGCATGAACAAATTTCGTTGCTCCACTTGTTAAAATAACCTTTACCTCGTGACCTTTCTTTACCAGCCCTCTTACAAACTCAATTGATTTATAAGCGGAAACTGAGCCACATACACCTACTAATATTTTCATATATTTAACTTTCTGGTTGTTAATACTATGTGTCTATCTTATATATGTTTTTAAGGATTTAGGCCATTGAATTTGAAATATCTGAAGGTATTCGGAAGGCCTGTGTAATAAGTAACAAAGGTAAGTTTATGAAATTTGGTAAGTTCTCAATCATCTCACAACGTGACGTACAAGCACTGGGAGATACACTAGAACTAATCTACATAAATTACGATCATATCGTGTCAATGAAGCCAATTAATATCGTTATTGAAGGTGATGTTAAGGAAGGTTATTGGCTACGACTTTCTAATGGCAAGAAGTATCGCGCTATCGAAATTCCAGCAAATTTTAAAAAGAACTTTGTAGGTTAAAGTAGACTAAAGAGAGCATGATGAATTAGTTCGTTCTGGATTTCACCATAATCTTTTAATTTATGAGAATCACCACCAGTTAAAATGACTCTGTGTTGATTATATTTTTTCACTTGGGAAATAATCATCTCAAGATAGGCCATGTAGGCATGTGAGATGGCCTGTTCTGTATTAGTCATATCATTTATATCGATTTCACTTAGTAGGGGAAGATTCGCTGAAAATTCTGGGTATGATTTTAAGTAATTTGCCAGTCCTAAAAAGATCGGGCCACCAAGATGTTTTCCATGATCAATTTCATCGAATGTGATGAAGCTTCCTGTATCGACGAGTAGAAGTTTTTCGTTCGGAAAATTCTTTTGTAGGTAATGGGAAATTACCTTGCGATCAATACCTAGCTTATTTGGATCGTAAGTCGTTTTAAAATCCCTAATAAGATCATTCGCATTCTCTGCTCTTTCAGGCAGTAAGTCTGTTATTTCTTTTGAGACATTAGAATAGATAATTGGAGCACTCTCTTCAAATTTAAAACTAAAATCTGAGATATTTAATTTTTTAACATCTCTTAGAATGCTATCTTTAAAAACACCTATTTTTAAGAAAGTGTTTCCACTATCAATGGTGTAGGTCTGCATCGTCTGAATTATCCGCTTTTTTACTTTTAAGAATATATTCACTAATGAGTTTTAGTTTTTGTTCGTAGAAGTTAGCAATTGGCTTACAAAAATTTGGATACTTTCCAGGTCCCATCTTCAAGAGATCATTAATCACAAGAACTTGTCCATCTGTATTTTTTCCGGCTCCAATTCCAATTGTAGGAATTGAAAGCTCTCTTGTAATAATTGTCGCAATCTCATCAGTGACACATTCAAGAACAATTGAAAAACAACCAGCTTCTTCTAAAAGTTTTGCTTCGGCAAGTAGTCTTGCTTTATCCGAATCATCCTTACCGTGAGTATAGTAACCACCTTGCTCATGAACGCTTTGAGGCGTTAGACCAATATGGCCCATAACAGGAATCCCTGATTGAGTAAGTCTTTTGATGATATCTAATTGGTGAGGGTAGGCACCTTCAAGCTTAAGTGCTTCAGCTTGAGTTTCTTGAAATAGCTTTGTGGCATTTTCAAGGGCCTTATCAAAAGTTGTATATGAACCAAAAGGCATATCAACAATAACAAATTTATTTGGAGCACCTCTTCTTACTGCTGCACCAAAAATGGACATTTCTGTTAGGCTAACTTGAACAGTCGTATCATAACCAAGAACAACATTACCAAGGCTGTCGCCCACAAGAATCATATCAAGCTCAGTTTCATTTAACATTTGAGCTGTTTGATAATCGTAACAAGTAAGAACTTGTAGTGACTTTCCTGTTGCAGAAAGTTTTGATTTTCTAATTTTGCGAGTTGTTAGCTTCTTCATTCCCGTGAACCAATTTCTTTCCAAAGCTATTATAAACCTTGGTGATTTCTAAGTTATTCCACTCACTTATAACCTGAGAGAGCTGCTTTTGGAAATCAGTATGAAGAATTTCACGGGCAAAAGAGCCGTTTTCGATATTTTTATAGATTTTATTGAGCTTGTTCTGATACTCATCATCAAAAATCAGTGACTTGGCCATTTCTCCACCCATAAAGGCATTTGGAGAGATGAGCTTCATAAACTCGGTTGGGCCAAATTTTATCATGGCGTCAGCTATGAGTTTAACCTCATGCCAACATTCGATATAAGCAATCTCTGGAGTGTGACCTTTTGCAATCAGGGTTTCAAATGACAGCCTTGCAGCTTGGGGAATGACTGAGCATAGGATTGATTGCTCAGAAAAGAGATCACAAATAGTTTCTTCTTCGAAGCTTGCGACAATTGGGCCAACACTAATGCCTAAATCTTTTGATAGCTTTAGAAGTTTCTCATCTTCACAATTAACAACAGCAGTTAAGGGCGCATTTGTTTCGTAACCAAAGCGTAGTTCACTTGCAATAGCTTTTGGCGCCAAGAGAAAGTGCTCATGTGAAGGAAGCTTTGATCGTAGGTCTTGGTACATAACACTATAGCCATGACCGTAAACTAATCTTTGCTTAAAATTCGTATCAGAGAATTGAAGAGAAGTTAAGATTTCTTCATGTGTATCATCTGGTGTTAGGATGATGATAAATTCATAATTAGCAATTTTCGAATTATTGATATCAATTGTTGGAAACCCCATCTTATTTGCAAGGGCGATTGAGCTGCTACCTTGGCGCAAGCCTATAGTGACTGATCGAGCAGAATCTCTTAGGTTAAGTGACCATGATTTTGCTTGAGAGCCAAAGCCAATAATTAAAATATCATTAGAAATATTATCGCTACTATTTTTCATCATAAAAATTAGATATCATGGATTGAAACAATAAGGGAAGTTATGGCACAGGAAGTAATCTATTTTTCTAAAAAAGGCTTAACAGCACGTGATGCATTAATTAATGAGGGAAATCTCTGGGGGAATTCTTTTTTTACAACAATACTTGTTAAAGAGGGAAAGGCGATTTTTTGGGATCAGCATCGTGAAAGATTAGAGAAGTCTTTTCAATATTGTTGGCCTAATGATTTTAGTAAATCTTTAATTGATGAAGTCCAATTGGCCACAGCTAAAATTCTTGATGAGTTTACTTCTATTGCTCATGCTTATCTAAGAATTACATTCTATCGTGAACTATCTGGAAAAATTCAATATTGGATTTGGACGGTAGAAAAATCGCAATTAACGAGTGCCTTAAAGATTATGTCTCGTTGCTATTATCCTGATCGAAACTTTCCCGACTTTTTAAAGCGCAGTAATTACCAATTTCAATTTCAATTGAGAAAAGAGTGTTTGGCCCAAGGTTATGATGACGTTCTCTTGCTTGATTCTGAATCATATATATTAGAGCTACCTACAGCTAATATTATTTTTAAGAGAGGGGATGAGTATATTACTCCCATTGCTGAGTTTGGTGTTCTTGATGGAATTTCCCTTGAGAGAATTAAGTTTATGCTAGAGAAATTAGGACGTCCGCTAAAAGAGATGCGCGTTCATGCAGCAGAACTACATGAATTTGAAAGTTGTTTTTCTACAAGTTCATTTAATGGCATAAGGCATATTTCAAGTATAGATGAAGTAGCTTATAATGAAGATACACAAATTAAGAAGTTAGTTAACGAGTTTTACGGAGAAATTTGGTGACAAAAGTGTTGAAGGTTAAATGCCCTGAATGCTCAAAAGAGTTTAATTATTATTCAAGTGAATTTCGTCCATTTTGTAGTGAGAAATGTAAAATGGTTGATTTAGGAATGTGGCTTACTGAAAATTATACAGTCGCAAGTAATGAGCCATTATCTGAAAGTGATTTAGAGGCCGTAATTAGAAAGAGACAGGATGAAGAAGATTACTAAGAGTGAACTTATTGCCATTGAAGGTGAGTTGATTAGAATTGCTCGTGGAGCTGGAAGAATTTTAAAACCTTATCAAAAAGATCTTTCAAATTTATCGATTAGTTATAAAGATGCTCAAGGCGCAGTCTCAGCAGCAGATCATGCTTCTGAGGGATATATTATAGATCAGCTCTATAAACTACATTCAGATATTCCTGTATTGGCCGAAGAAGACTTCTATCACAAGTACCAAGGTGATTATAAGCATCTTAAGGAATACCAAGATAGCGACTACCTTTGGGTTATTGACCCCCTTGATGGTACAAATAATTTTGTCCACGGCCTGGAACATTACTGTGTTTGTCTTTCGCTAACTTATAAACTTCAACCGGTTGTTGGGGTAATTTATATCCCTGAAAAAGGTGAGTTTTATTGTGCTACAAAAGGCAATGGAGCATATCTTATGAAGGGCAAAGAAAAGACTCAACTAAAAAAAACGCGCTCAAGAGATCGTGGTTTTCTATTAGCAACTGGCTTTGCCACAGAGAAGGGAAAGCCATTTAATGATGAGTTCAAAAAATTTAAAAAAGTCATGGTTAATATCTCTGCTGTTCGCAGACTTGGCTCAGCGGCCATCGATCTTTGTTATGTGGCCCGTGGAATCTTTGATGGCTTTTGGGAGAAGGGGCTGGCCCCATGGGACGTAGCCGCTGGAAAAATAATTTGTTCAGAAGCTGGTGCAAAAGTAACAGAGTATAATGGTCATGATCATAATATCTTCTCAGAGACAATTATTGTAGGCAGAAATCCCCTTTATGAGAAACTAAATGAAATGGTTTCTGATTAAAAAGCTCGGCCAAACACCTACTTTATAGGTTCATTTTTGCTATTTTTTCATATCTTTTAAATAGCGCTGATTATGTTAAAATAATCAAAGGTTTATATATTAAAAGGATTAAAAAGTGACGAATTCTATCACGAGATTATCAAGAGAAATGATGTACGTTAGTGACAACGTTTTTTATATTTTATTCTCTATTCTTATACTTTTAATTTGTATCATCGTCGTTTATTGGTTTTATACAAGAAAACGTATGCAGGAGTTACAACATCAAATTCCAGCAAATGTTCTAAAGAGCTATCTAGACTCAGTTATTCAAAACTCGAATGCTCTTAAGTCATCTCTTTTTAGAGGCGGTGGATTAGATACAGGAGAGGGGATTCCTTCTGTCGTTCCTGGGGGAAGTCTTCCAACAGGTAATGTTGATGGTGCACAGCTTGCAAGTAAGAATGCAGAAATTGCTGCACTAAATGGACAAATTGCAAATAAGGATTCTCTAATTAGAGACCTTGAAGCACAACTTAATGTTGTTGAGCAATCGGGTTCTAATTCTGATTCAGCTCAAATTATAACAAATCTAAATTCTGAAATTGCACAGTTAAAAGCACAAGTTGAAACTTTAAAAACTGCTAGTGCCACGGCCGGTGATAGTAGTGCTGAAGTATCAGCTCTAGCTTCTGAAAGAGATGAGCTTCAAGCTAGACTTAAAGAATATGAAATGATTGAAGGTGATCTTGCTGACCTTAGAAAGTTTAAGCAAGAAAATGAACAACTTAAAGCGCAATTAGCGGATTCTGGAGCAGCTCCAGTAATGCAAGAGCCTACTGAACCTTCAGAGCCTGAGATTGACTTAACTCCAGAAGCCGAACCTGAGGTTGATCTTTCTCCTGAGCCAGATGAATTTACTTCTCCTGAGGAAGAGCCAGTCGAAGCACCAGGGCCAGTTGAAATTCCTGAACCTGAGACGCTGATGGAAGAAGCTCCTGAGGTTTTCGAAGAATCTTTTGATGAACCGACAATGGATGCAGCCCCTGAACCAATTGAAGAAGCAGAGGCACCTGCTCCTGCGCCAGTGGCCGATGTTGCTGCTGAGAAAGCGCCTGATAATGAATCAGCTGAGCAAAAATCTGCAGAAGAACTTTTAAGTGAATTTGAGAAAATGCTAGGTTAGAATTAATTACTAAAATCTTATAAGTTTATTTGGACAAGGATGTCTTTTGAAAAAACTACTTCTTATTGCAACATTAATTGTTAGTTTTAACTCGTACTCTGCTGTTAATCACAAGGCACATCAAGCTGTCTTAACGCAGAAGCTAGAAAGACAATTCAAGTACAATCTAAAGTCTGCTGAAATGGATAAGCTTAAACAGCAAGTATTAAAGCTTAAAGGAAAGTCAGTAGCGGCACTTATCAATGTAATGAAGAACGAAAAGTATCCAGAGAAAAATCGTTGGATGGCCACTTTCTTACTTGGTAGAGTTATGGGAAAGAAATCAGCTCCATTTATTTCTAAGTTTGCGAAGCATCCTAACTGGGTTATGAGAATGGCCGCTCTAAAATCATTATTAGCTTTAAATCAAACAGATTATAAGGATGTTTATAAGCAATCTCTAAAAGACAATTCTCTAATTGTTCGCTATCAAGCACTAGAGAATGTTAAGAAGTTAAACCTTACAGACCTCGCTCCAAATATTTGGGCCATGCTATATGATAAGAGAAACTATCATATCAATGAAAAACTTAAATCAACAAAGAGGGCCCATATTGTAAAAGAAATTATTACTACAATAGGTGATCTTAAGTTTGAAAAAGCTAAGAAACCTCTTCTATCAATGATTCAAAAAGAAAAATATTCTGATATTCACAGTGAAATCTCTGATACATTAGAGAAGATTACTGGTAGAAAAGCGCCAAACGGTAACTTAAAAGAGAAGAAACGTTTCTGGTCTAAAATTTCTCAAGCGGCAGTAGTTATCCGCTAGTATTCAAAATGATTAATCTGAAATGATGGGTGATGAAACTTAAAGGCATGTCCTTTAGGTTTTATCACAACGATCTCTTTCTCTTCGATATGAGTTTTCTTCTGAGCATCTAAAACACCAATGAATTGCTTTAATTCAATTTGAGAAGGTGTATTAGGAATTGAAGTGAAAATGATATTGAGTTGTTCACCATAATTCTTTGAAAAGAAGTAATGGCTTAAGCTATCTTTAATTAGATTTTTATTCTTAGACTTTAAAATTCTTTCCTCTAGTGTGCCATCAACGAGATGGTTAATGGCCTCGAGGATTTGAGCAGAACTTTCTTGTTGCTCGTCATAGAGACAGATGACTGCGCCAACTTTTTCATTTATTAATGTGAAGAGTTCGTGCTTTAGTGCCATTTTATTGTGCTTTACTTACCTTATCTAGGATTCCGTTAACAAAGCTTTTAGATTCTTCTTTCCCATAGCTCTTTACAAGGTTGATGTACTCATTGATTGCAGCATTATTTGGAGTATCTTCAAACTTAATCTCATAAGTTCCAAGGCAAATAATTGCTCTTTCAATTGCATCTACTGAATCAAAGCTTCTTTTTAGAATATAAGCTGATGCTGTTTCTTTGATTTCAGGAAAGTTCTTGATAACACCTGTAATTAGTTTATTACCAAAGCTTTGTACGCTTGGGTTGATATCATTATCATGGTGCTCTTCGTCTTCTTTCATGTATGATTCTTCAAACATTTCAATATCGGCCTTAAGCTTTCCAATATCATCTTTATATTCTTCAAGTTCTGTTTTGAAGTCTTTTAAAAATAATTTGTAGATAAATTTAAAAGCAAAACGACGTGCTGCTGACTTATTGTTGAATGCTTGGTTTTTCACTAGTTGAATCCTTATTTAATAAAAACTTTTCTTTTAAATTTCCAAATTGACCGATGCTCTTTTGTAAACTTTCGATGAAGCCATCGATGTCTTTAAAGTTCCAATAGAATGAAGCATATCTAACGTAGGCAACAGGGTCTAGCTCGTAAAGCTTTTCCATAACAACTTCACCAACAATTTTCGCAGGAACTTCGATATTGTTCATTTGCGATAGAGTCATCTCAACATCATCAATTAATCGGTTGATTTGTGCCGTAGTTAAAGGTCTTTTTTGACAGGCCTTATTGATCCCTTTCGAAATTTTTTCGCGGTTATATGGCTCTCGTCTTTTGTCATTCTTTACAAGTGCCGGAACTTGAAGCTGAAGCTTCTCATAAGTCGTATAACGAAAGTCACAATTTAGACATGCCCTGCGACGACGAACAGCAAGTCCATCTGACAGATGTCTGGAATCAATAACTTTTGTGTTAGGTGTTTGGCAACTTGGGCAATACATATCTATTTTTAGCATAATATGAATGCATTGCATATTCCCATTTTTACGGTGTGAATATTTATTGAAGAGAAGAGAGCTTTCTGAAATTATCCTCAAGGTCTTCCATTACTTCGTTTCCATCATGGTAGAGAAGAACCGTGAAAAAGTCTTGTTGTTCTCCTGTGCGCTGTGTAATTTTATATGGAGCAACAGCTTCTTGTTTGTACATGTGGGACTTATCCCACTTAATCTGAGGAAAGGATTCAAAGACTAACTGCGCAAATGAAATGCGACTTGTATCTGAAGGGTCCATCTTGTAATCATATGGCTTACCTATATTACTTAGGGCCAGAACAATTCCTTGAGTTGTTTCATGATAAGATAATTTTCTTTTTCGAATTACAGCAAGGTCGTCTTGATTATAGATCGATTCGATACTTTTTAGTTTGATGCCTTCTCTTGTTGTTGTAATAAAGTTGAGGTTCTTAGATTGAATCTCATTACGATACTTAATAATGAGAGGATGCTTAGATAATCCAAGCTTAACGATTTCATCCCAAGAACCAATCCAGATTCCAACATTATCCCAAAAGCGATCGACGACAGCGTTATTAAAGCTATTCTTATTATGAGTAAAAATAATGTCCATTGGTTTAAGTTGATAAACTAAATGGTCTTTTTCTGTTTTTCCTAAATAGGTAACTTGACCACCTGTTAAATTTTCAAATTTGATAGCTTTATTAAAGTAGCCTACATAGTAAGTCTTATCTTTAAGTGCCATCGATGAGATTGTATTTTGAAGTGAAGAAGTAATTTCATTCCATCTTTTCTTTTTATTATAGCTCTTAATCAATTCATTATAGACAAGCGTCTCTTCAATAAGTGGATTGATATAATAAGAAATTCTTGTTTTATTTTTAACTTCTTCAAATATTTTTATATCACGATAAATTGCGGCCATCTTTGCTAGTCTCCTATGAGAAGGGGACTTAACAAGCTTGTTGACAAGGTTGTTGTGATAATTTTCAAGCTCTTTTTGAAGAGTAATATCTTTTTCACTTTTTATTGCTTCACGAATTTTATTCTTTAATAGTAAGTGATTTTCATAGATTGCAATATTTGCGATAAAACCAATTTTTATGGCCTTTATAATTTCGGCACCTTTTATGTCATAAGGATTAATGATTGCGTAGTCGATATCTCTTTCTTGTCTTTTAAGCTTTCGTTTTCCCTCAAAATATATTTCTCGTCTTTGTTCAACTAGTGTCGTTTGATTAGTTCGTATTTCAAAACGTGTTGTTGGATCTGTTACCCACGAAATATTTTTTAAAAATGTATTTAGCTCAGAAGTTATTTTTTGATTCGAATCAAAATACGGTGAAATAAATTTTAGAGAACTCTGATTATTTTTCTTTTGTGCTTTTGCAAAGTCCATTCGCCACACAAGATTTTTTTCAACGGCTTCCTGAAGTTCATAGATAACTTCTTTGCTGATCTTGAACTTAGATGGATTGTAGTCTGGTGTTGTTGAAGCGATATAGCGAGATACTGCAGCAGAGTACTGATCATAGGCCATTTCTATTTGATCGACAGTAGAAGCACAAGACGATAACAAAGTTGAAACTAAAATGACTGAAATAAATTTCGAATGAAAATTCCTCACAATATCCCCACAAACTAAATCTCATTTAGTTATCGGCTAATTTAAGAAATTTTATTAATATTAGAGGATAGTAGGCTACTATCCTCTATAAAGTATTGAAATTAGTAGACAGGAAATTCTTTGCAAAGCTTTTCAACTTGCGACTTGATGTCCTTAAGAGCGGCTTCATTCTCAGCATTTTTTAGGGCCTCGACAATCCAAGTTCCTATTTGCTTCATCTGCTCTTCACCCATTCCACGAGTTGTAAGTGCAGGTGTTCCGAGACGAATCCCACTCGTTACAAATGGAGATCTTGTATCCCCTGGAATCATATTCTTATTACAAGTAATTCCTGCTTCTTCTAAAGCCTTTTCCGCAACTTTACCTGTAACGCCTGCTGGATCAGTTTTCATAAGGATTAGATGATTATCTGTACCACCTGAAACAATTTCCATTCCTAGCTCAATTAGCTGTTTAGCTAATGCTTGAGCGTTTGTAATAACTTGCTTTTGATATTCCTTATATTGTGGATCAAGAGCTTCTTTAAAAGATACCGCTTTCGCAGCAATAACGTGCTCAAGAGGTCCACCTTGAATTCCCGGGAAAACGTTGAAGTTTATCTTCTTTGCAAGTTCTTCATCGTTTGTCAGGATAATACCACCACGTGGTCCACGTAATGTTTTATGTGTAGTAGACGTTACAATATGCGCGTGAGGAAATGGTGAAGGGTGAAGGCCTGCAGCAACAAGGCCAGCGATATGGGCCATATCAACCATTAAGTAAGCACCAACTTCATCAGCTATTTCTCTGAACTTAGCGAAGTCAATTGTTCTTGGATATGCAGATGCACCAGCTACGATTACCTTTGGTTGGTGTTCTTTAGCAGCTCTTCTTACATCATCGTAATCAATCATTTCTGTTTCAGGATTTAATCCATAAAATTTCACATCAAAATATTTTCCAGAGAAGTTTACCGGTGAACCGTGAGTTAGGTGGCCACCTTCTGATAGATCCATCCCAAGAATTTTGTCTCCTGGAGCAATGATTGAAAAGTATGCGGCCATATTTGCGCTTGAACCTGAGTGAGGTTGTACGTTTGCAAATTTACATCCAAACAATTCACATAGACGATTAATTGCAAGCTGTTCAACTGAGTCAACAACTTCGCACCCACCGTAGTAGCGCTTGTTAGGTAAACCTTCGGCATACTTATTTGTAAGTACTGAACCTTGTGCTTCCATTACTGCAAGTGAAGTATAGTTTTCAGAAGCAATTAATTCTAATCCTTCTTCTTGTCTCGCTAGTTCTTTTTTTGTTAATGAGAAAATTTCCTCATCCATTTTTTCTAGGCTATTGGCGTTTTTATGAAACATTCTTTATCCTTCAATTTTCTTCAGTACTAATGAAGAGTTAGTCGACCCAAAACCAAATGAGTTATTAAGGGCGTATTTAATATCTTTCTTAACTGCCTTATTAGGAGTGTAGTTAAGATCACATTTAGGGTCTTGATTGTCGATGTTAATCGTTGGTGGAATAATCCCGTGGTGAAGAGCTAGAGCTGTAAAGACAGTCTCAACACCACCAGCAGCACCTAAAAGGTGACCAGTCATTGACTTAGTTGAAGATACATTTATTTTCTTTGCATGCTCTTCTCCTAGTACTCTTTTAATTGCACCAGTTTCTGCAACATCTCCAAGTGGAGTTGATGTTCCGTGAGCATTTACGTAATCAATATCTTCTGGAGAAATACCTGCATCTTCGATAGCTTTTTTCATACAACCGTAAGCACCATCTCCTTCTGGATGTGGAGCTGTAATATGGTGAGCATCTGAAGTTGCACCGTGACCTACGATTTCTGCATAGATCTTAGCTCCTCTCTTAACTGCACTTTCATATTCTTCAAGAATTAGAACTCCAGCACCTTCACCCATTACAAAACCATCACGATCAATATCAAATGGACGAGAAGCTTTAGTAGGCTCATCAACGCGCTTTGAAAATGCTTTCATATTGATGAATCCACCCATACCTAGGTTACAGATAACAGCTTCAGCTCCACCTGTAATCATGAGGTCATGACGGCCAGAACGAATCTCTTCTACCGCATTTGAAATAGCGTGGCACGAAGATGCACATGCAGATGAAACAGTGTAGTTAACACCCATGAATCCATGTCTAATACTTAAAACACCAGTTGCCATATTTGGAATAATCGCCGGGATGAAAAAAGGTGAGATACGACGTGGCCCACGCTCGACAAATGTCCTTGCTGTTTCTTCTGTAATTGGGAAACCACCAATACCAACTCCAAGGATTGCACCAACTTTGTACTTATCGAAATCCTCTAGGTTTGCACCTGAGTCTTTTAGGGCCTCTTCAGTTGCGTGAAGAGCAAAGTGAATGAAGCGGTCATATTTTTTCGCTTCACGAGCTTCCATGATATTTTCATCTAATTCGAAGTTTTTAACTTCTCCAGCAATTTTGATTGCTAGATCTGGAATAGGGAAGCTTTCAGCTTCTGAGATTCCTGATCTTCCTTCGATTAGTCCATTCCAAACATCTTGTGTGTTGTGACCTAATCCACAAATTGTTCCAAGGCCTGTGATAACAACACGTTTATTACTTCTGTTACTCATATATATTCCTTTATCTTCCTTTATTTATTCTTCAATTCTACTAAGTTTTTTTCCTAGTATTTGATAATTTTGCAGGCATTTTGACAAGGCATAGAGGGTCTTAATTTTTACGCTTTTCAAGCATTACTGTTTAATTTTTAACGTAATTTCAGTAGGTTGAACACTTTATTCATTTTTATCGTTAATAAGTTAATATTTTTAAAGGCTTATACGATAAGACTGCCATGAAAAAGATTAACCTATTAATTTTATCAATTTTATCTGTTTACACTTTTGGCGCAAAGGTTTCCGTTGAATTTGCCAATGATATGCGCTTTGACAGCTGTAATGCTCCCGCAGAAGTTCCGGTTGTCATTTGTGAAGATGGTGACTCGCAGGTCGTTCTTCAGCGAAATCAAAGTGGTCACCTATTTGGGATTTATCGCAATGGAAGCACCAAGGAAACTGAGCTTTTTCCTGTTAGGACGATTAGCGATGGAAAAGAAATTATTTTTCATAATGCCAATAGTAAGCAATTTGTTTCTCAAAGAGCAGTACAAGAATTTGATACACCGGCCGCTCGTATCCAAGCAATGGATGAGGCCCAAAAATCTATCTTCTCACTTATTAGAAATATTGATCCTTCCCAAGAAGAAATTAGGGATAGCCTACAGAATATCTTAGAAGGTGTTGAAGACGATATTGAAAATCAAAATGAAAAGGTGACTCAAGCATACACAAAGATGTGGGTCCAAGATAATAATAACAAAAATCATCAGTGTGAGATGGCCACTAAGTGTACTATTAAAAAGTGTGGCGATAATCACTACATAATCTTTGATCCAGCTCGTAATGTGTATATGCCTATCAATTACTCTCGCGATACGAGAGGTAATGCTCAGTTCACTAAGAACGATAGTTATATCAAGTATGCTCGTACTCTTGGTGGTGCTGTTATTGAGAGAAATGAAGAGTATGAGAAGTCACGTCTTACTGTTCAAAGAAAGGCACCTGAAGCGATGGGGCACAACTCCACAACTTTCTTCAGCATGCAGGATGCTGGATTTAGCGACTACCTAAAAACAGTTCTTCCTCATTGTCCAAAAGAGATTCAGGGAGATATTATCGGCCTTGGAAGGCAATCGGTGCGCGAAAGAGATAATTTAGACTTCGTTCATCTTGTTGATGTCGTAAACGGAAATATCAATAGCCAGTATATCAATCGCCAGTTCTTACCAAAGAATAGCTGTCGCGATGGTGATAGTTACTATGCTGCTGATTCATATGAAAAAGTTCAAGACTATCGTCCACGTGCTAGTGGTGTTATCTCGATTCAAAAAGCAAATGAGCTTTTTAAGAAGGCCCGTGCAATGGAAGGGATGGCCTGGCAGTACGTACAAGACGGATGCTATGCTCGTTCAGAACTTATGGTTAATATGTTTGAAGAAGAAGGTGTTATCGCAGATAAGGCCTGGGCATCAGGAAAACTTAAAATTCCTAATCAGCAATATCCTTACTGGAGTTATCATACGGCACCTGTTGTTTATGTTGATAATGGAAGAGGCGGAGTTTCAAAGATGATCATTGATCCTGCTATTGCTTCAAAACCGATTCATGTTAATGAGTGGCTAGAGACAATGGGAGCAGATGCTTCTAAGGTCGATCATGTGGGGTTTCCTCCAAGTTTAGATGCTGTGAGTGTAGGTAAGACTGCTTTTGGAATTGCTAGTAGGGAATCATATCACCCGCAAACTGCGGCCAATATGATGAGCCGTGAAGCAAGATCAAAGGCAGCTAAGGAACTACTAGCAAATTATGAGAAGAGAATTCTTTAGGAATAAGTAAAATGAAAAAAATAATTCTTTGTACATTACTAAGCTTTGTATCTACTTATGCAGCCAATCTGGCCACATCACAATACCATGTCTCAACTTTTAAGTTAGAGAAAGATGAAATTACTGTTAGCTTCGTGGAGAGTGCTCCCTTTTACCGAGCGAGTAAAAAAGATGCGAAGTGCTTTCAAAAGGCAATTAAGTCAAAAGAGAAGGTTGAGATTAAGTACGATTACAAAACTTTTCAAATACAAAGCTGTAAAAATTTATAAAAAGAAAGCCTGCTATAAGCAGGCTTTTTTTATCTAAGAATTATTTTTTGATTATTGCTTAGACTCTAGGTACTTAACTACGTCTTGAACAGACTTAAGTCCTTCTGCATCTTCTTCTGGAATTTGAATATCAAATTCATCTTCCATCTTCATCATAAGTTCAACGATGTCTAGTGAGTCTAGGTTTAGATCGTCTACGAATGAAGTTGTTGCATTGATTTTTGCGATATCGATTTTTGTTTGATCCGCTACTAGTTGAATTACTTTTTGTTCCATATTTGTCTCCTAATAAATATATTAAGTTATAAACTCAATTTCTCTCTCTTATATAAAAATTTAATTTTAGTATATTAATATTTTTCTAGATATAAAGTCCACCGTCAATTTTAATAACTTCACCAGTAATATATCCTGACGCTTGGCTAAGTAGGAAGCAAACTAGGTTTGATACATCTTCCGTTGACCCAAAGCGTGAAGTTGGAATTGAAGCTATATAAGCTTCTTTCGCCTTTTCTTCAAGAGCATCAGTCATATCCGTTTCAATAAATCCTGGACAGATAGCGTTACAACGAATGTTGCGACTAGCTAATTCTTTGGCAATTGATTTTGTTGCACCAATAAGCCCTGCTTTAGAAGCTGCATAAGCTGTTTGAGAAACGTTACCCATTAAACCAACAACTGAGCTCATATTAACAATTGATACATTTTCAGCTTTTAAGAATCCACGTGAACAGATACTTGTTAGCATGATAGCACCTTTAAGGTTTGTATCGATAACTGCGTCTAGGTCAGCCTTTCTCGTTCTAAGCAGAAGAGTGTCTTTTGAAACACCCGCATTATTTACAAGACCTTCAACTGGACCAAATTCCTTAACAAAGTCATTTACTGCCGTCTTCATTTGCTCTTCATTATTTAGATCGAACATTAGGCCAGTTACATTTGAAGCACCAAGCGCTTTAAGTTGCGACTCAACTTCTTTAGCAACATCTTCTTTTCCTTCACGGTAGTTGAAGATAACGTGTGCGCCTTGAGAAGCAAGTGATTTAGCGATATCTAGTCCGATACCACGGCTTGCTCCCGTTATTAAAACTTTCTTGTTCTTTAAATCGTTATAAGTTGCAATCATATTTGCTCCTAAGAGTTTAGTGCTTCTCTTAATTCATCAAAGGCACCATCTTTGTCTAAAGAGATAACTTTGATATTACGGTTAATTTTTCTTGCTAGTCCCATTAGAACTCGTCCTGGTCCAACCTCAACACAAAGAGTGTCATCATCTAGGCTTGCAAAACTTTGAGTCCAAAGAACTGAACCATCAATTTGCTTGATCAGGTTCTCTTTTACAACTTCACCGTCTGTACCAATTTGATACTTTTTGGCGTCAATATTGGCAATATAAGGAATTGTCGTTTTATTAAAAGTTACGTCATTAAAAAATGCTGCCATATTTTCTCTAGCTGGTTTCATAAGACTAGAGTGGAATGGAGCACTTACTTTCAGCTCAACTGTTTTATGTGGTTCAGAGAAGTTTTCTGAAATCCATGAAACGGCCTTGTCACATGCGTCTGCATGTCCCGAAATAACGATTTGTCCTGGCTCATTAAAGTTTGCAGGCATTACTTCATTGCCTTCAGTTGAAGCTTCTTTACATGCTTTTTCAACGATATCTGCAGGAACTCTCATTACAGCATACATTTTTCCCATTCCCGCAGGAACAGCTTCTTGCATATATTTTCCACGATTGTGAACAGCTCTTAGCGCATCTTCAAAGCTTAGAGCACCAGCTGCAACAAGTGCAGGGTATTCACCAACTGAGTGTCCAAGTACACATGAAACTTCAACACCTGCTGCATCTAAGATCTCTTTAGCTTTTTGAAATAGGCCAATTGAGTAAGTCAGAATTGCTGGTTGAGTGTTTTGTGTAAGAGTTAGCTCTTCTTCAGGGCCTTCAAGCATAATCTTTGAAAGGTTGTATCCAAGAGCTCCATTTGCTTCTTCAAGTAATTCAAATGATGGGTGTCCTTCAAGACTTTTTCCCATTCCTACGTATTGTGATCCCTGACCAGGGAAAATTAAAACAACTTTTTTCATAATATAAAACCTTAATTAATATCTAAGTAGAGTTGCTCCACTAGTTAAACCTGCACCAAACGCATCTAGTAATAGTAGCTGACCACGTTTGATTCTTCCATCAACAATTGCTTCGTGCATTGCGATTGGAACAGTTGCCGCCGATGTATTTGCGTACTTATCAATATTAACAATTACTTTCTCTGGGTTGATTCCTAGAAGTTTTCCTGTTGTTTCGATGATTCTTACGTTTGCTTGGTGAGGGATTAACCAATCAACTTCTTCTAAGTCTTTACCTGCTTTTTCTAAAACTTTTTTAGCATTTTCGGCAAGAGTTCTCGTTGCTACACGGAACATTTCTTTACCTTTCATTTGCATAAAGTGAGTTCTCTCGTTTAGGTGTTGAGATGTAATTGGATCAACTGCTCCACCAACTGGTTGGTCAAAGAATTCTTTACCTGCACCATCTGCACCTAATTCAAGTGAAAGGATGTCTGAGTCATCACCATCTTCGTTTGCACCAACAATGGCAACACCACAACCATCTCCAAAAAGAATACAAGTGTTACGATCTTCCCAGTTCACTTCTCTAGATAACATTTCCGAACCAACAACAAGGGCATTCTTAATTGCACCCATGCGAATAAGTCCTGTCACCATATTTAAACCGTAAACAAATCCAGAACATGCTGCTGCAATATCAATGGCCGCACACTTATTTGTGATTCCTAGCTTTTGTTGAAGAATACAAGCTGTATTTGGAAGTTTATAATCTGGAGTAACCGATGCGAAGATAATCATATCAATATCATTTGGCTCAAGGTTTGCCGCTTTAAGTGCATCTTGAGTTGCATGGTAGGCCATATCACTTGGCCACTCGCCACCTTCTGTTGAGCAAATATGACGCTGACGGATTCCCGTTCTTTCATAAATCCATTCGTCACTTGTTTCAACCATACTTTCTAGGTCGACATTTGTTCTAACTTCTTTTGGAGCGTAGATTCCAGTTCCTTTAATCTTTACTTTAATATCCATTTAAATTCCTAATCTTGGTAATAAAAAATTGCGCCTATTTTATTGAGTATAACAATGATGGGGAAGGGCAGGGGCGTTATTATTTGACACTGTGTGTTTTTGAGTCAAATTTACAATAAAAGGCCACGTTTGTGGCCTTATGTTCATTTTAAAAGTTTTGAAGCTTCTTTAAGCCTTTGTAGACGGCGTGAAGCCAATCCTGTCTTTAAGAATTGAACAAGATCTGCTTTCTCATCCTCTGTTAATTGTAGTGGACGTCTAATATCGTCATCGCTTATTAACTGATATCGCAATTTATTGTTAACAAAATTTTCATCTTTTACGATTTTTTCTTCGTAATGACCTTGAGTTACCTCTGTGACAATATAGTTTTTAATAGCAGGACGCGTGTGATTATAGTGATCAACAACCTCTTCTAGAGTCTCATAAACACCGTTGTGCATATAGGGTGCAGATAGATGAATATTTCTTAGCGGTGGTGTTCTGAAATTATATTGGTCTGCCTTATTGCCAGTGACTTCGAAGCGACCTTTATCGTTCAAGGTAGCATCTGAACTGATTGGCCCAATTTGTGGAAGCCCAATTGATTTATAATCCCAGTCCGTTAAGTGTTGGCCACTGTGGCAGTTGATACAAGCGCCTTTATCTAAGAAAACTTTTAGACCTCTTTTTTCGGATTCATTTAGTGCTCCTTGATTTCCATTTAAGTATTCATCGTAGGGAGTATCAACAAGGTTAAAGTTTCTAGTGATAAAAGCTGCTAGTGCATTAGCAACATGTGAAATATCAATTTTATTTGCTTCAAAATCTTTTGGGTAAGCGCGTTTGAAAAGATTTTGGTACATCGCGCTTTTAGATCCATTTAGAAGGCGCTTAACTAGAGCATCCCACTTTGCTAAGTCTCCTTCTTTAGAGGCGATTTCATTATCCTTTCCTAACATCTCTTCAACAGAGAGGAGAGGGAAGATAACTTGAGCTGCTAGGGCATTGCGAATTTTCTTATTTAGTTCAGGCTTGTTATTAAGCTCCACACTTGGAGTTTTAAATTCACCCTTGTTCCAGTCAACGTGAACTCGTCCATCCCAAAACATATCTGTAATTTCGTCGTAGCCAAGATTGATTAAGGCCGGAGCATGGCGCTTAATAATATGGCCTTTGCCGTCTTGAACGCGACTTTTTCCAAGTCCGGCACCACCAGTTCCAATTGAGAATGGAATATTGTCTCCTGTACCAAGCATTGGATGATGACAGTGCATGCATGTGATGTCTTTATTTCCACTTAGGCGAACCTCTGCAAATAGGCGCGATCCTAGAATTACTTCATTCTGATTTTGTAGTTGGGATTCAGGTAGGGAAGTTAAGTTGTGTTTTTTGATGAGCTTAGAAAGTGCTTCATCTAATGGGGACAGGGCAAATGTATTAAATACGAATGCAATTGTTAAAAGTAGTCTCATGGTCTCTCTCTCAGTTTGTGTAGTTTAGTTATACTAAAAGAAAGTTTGATGGGTCAAACTGATTTTTATTAGGTTCCAGCAGACTTTGAAAACGCAAAAAGCCCACTCGTAGAGTGGGCTTTCTTATATGAGAAATAATGAATTATCTTATTCTTCTACTTCTTCTCTGTCTGCTTTTGTAGCGAATACTTTCTTACCTTTCCAGTAACCAGATGGAGAAATACATCCCTTCTTAGTTAACTCACCAGTTGTTGAATCAGCTACAACTACATTATTCGCGTAAAGCTTGTGTGTTTGACCAGCTCTTCTTAGGCCTTTTCTTGAAACACTTGTCTTCTTCTTAGGTACTGCCATTTTCTACTCCGTTATATTCAACTTCAATTTTTAAAAATCTTTACGAATGAGCTTACTTAAATACCTTACTCACTCCATTATTACAAGCCTAAAAGTTAGGCCTTATTAATTCTTATGTTCGCAACTGCCTGTATTTAGGTCGACTCCACAAGTTTGACATAGACCCTTGCAGTCTGCGTCATGAACTGGGTAGTGATTTATGGCCAAAAAGCAGTTTTCTGCTACGGCTTCTCTTAAATCTGCCTTACCTCTTTCGTGGAAAAACATATCTGCAGTTTCATCAGAGATGTAAATCTCATCAACTTCTTCATACTCAGGATCGTCTTCATATCTCTTATTAATAAAAGCACAAGTGAACTCTGTTTCAAACTCTTGAGGAGTATCAATAAGACAACGTACACAAGTTGCTGTATAGGCTCCTGAAGCTTTTCCTTTAACGATTAGGTGCTCGCCGAAAGTATAGTCGCGAGCATTTTTAAGTTGAAGTTCAACATTTAAGTGCTCGAAGCCCTCAGGCTTAACTTCAGGTTCGAAGTCCTTTGTAATACCGTCTAGGATTGATTTTACCCACGCATTATTTTTATCAGTAAGATGATAAGTTTCAAACTCGTCACCTACGCGTGAGATGAGAATCGTTGAATCTTTTAAGAATGTATTATCTTTATTTACGATTTGCATTTTTTCCTCTGTGATTTGAGTTCTCTGTTTATATTGCGAGGGGCCAAAAGGCAAGAAAATTAGGACATTATGAACTTAATCGTGTAGTTTTTTACTTATGAGAATCTTTCTAACGGGCTTTTCTGGAGCCGGCAAAACAACATTTGGTGAGAAGCTATCTAAGGATGATAAATTTCAAGTATTTGACTTAGATGAAGAAATTTTTAATCGTATGGGAACTGGCTATGACTCGCTTGCGGAGTATATTCAGGACATTGGCATTGAAGAATTTCGTAAAGACGAAATCGATATGATTAAGCTACTTCATCAAAATATGAAAGATGATTATCTTGTTTCACTTGGGGCCGGAGCATTAGATGAGCAAGTTGTGGTTGATTTCATTTCAGAAATTGGCGGAAAGCTTGTTTATATTCAAAGTACATTTGAAGAATGCTGGGAAAGGCTTAAAAAGGATAATAATCGTCCATTGGCCAAAAATGGTATCGATTTTATGAAAGATCTCTATGAAAAGCGAACTCCAAGCTATGAAAAAAGTGATCTATTTCTTACGCAGGCACAAATTCAAGAAATAAATACAGTAGAAGAGCTCTTAAAATTGCTATAACCCTTCTATTTTGATACGATTTTAGACGATGTTATGTCCTTAGAAGGAGTTTTTGCGCCATGACAATGATTAGTCCAAAAGTAGCCATTCTTTCTTCGATGATTGAAGATTGTAAGGGATTTTCTAAAATCTTTAAAAATATCAATATTCTTATTGATTCATTTGATGACGCAGATTCATTTCTAATCTCTCATATTCAAAGACAATATGACTTAGTATTAGTACGCGCTCAAGATGTGGACTATGAAGGCCAATCTCTTTTTGATCGTCCTGAGCTAAAGAAAGTTCAAAGAGCATTCATTGTTGCTTCAAACTCTGACTTGAAGTCAGTTGCTAAAATTGAAAGTCTTGGATCGATCTTCACTGAATTAGATCTTCTAGTGCAAGTGCGTGGAGTTCTTGATCAATATAATCGCAAAACATCTTTAATTAGACAGGTTAATCAGCTTGAAACTTTCCATGATAAATATCGTCACAAACAAGAAGCTTTAGTTGCAAGTCTTGAGAGTGAAAGAACGAAGACTCTTTATGGAAAAGATTTCTTTGAAGTTTGCGACATAATTAATTTCAATAAAGATGAGAGTGACTTTAAATCTCTAATTGCAAATGTATTTGAGCCACAAGAATTTGTAACAAGTGTTACAGTTTTTGATCTTAATAGTAATACGAATAAGTTATGTGCCGTTAAATATGATGGGATGAAGAATATCAATGTTCCTGATATCTGGTTAGGTCATATTAAGCTTAGAGGGGTTAATGAGAACGGAATGAATATGGTAAAGAATATAGTTTCTAGCCTTGTTCATAATCCTGTTGTAACTCTTGCAATGTCTGCAAATGGTGTGGATATTACAACTGTTGTAGCTCTTGAAGTTGATCGTGATTACTTATTTAATTTTAACTGGCAGGTTGTAGAGTCTCTACTAAGTGGAGTATATGCTCAAATAGTGAATGCAAATACTCACTCAGCTGCGGTGGCAAGTGCTCAAGGACCTTTTGAGTTACTTGGTCAAATCTCTCAAACTACTCACGGAAGAAATCTTATTGCTGTAGACACTTCTGAAATATCAGATCTACTGGAATTAAGATCGGACTTTGATTTTGATTGGGAAACTTTTTGGCGCGATATGAAGATCAATCTATCGCAGATAACTAATTTATCAAATATTTATAATATCTCTTTTGAATCAATTGTTTTAGATGTTGAAAATGATTTCTTCGAAGAAAGTTTTGCAGCGGCAAAAGATCTTTGCAAAAATATTCGCTTAGCAAAGTATTTTTCAGGGAAGGATAAGAGTTTAATTCTTTCAATGTCATTAAATGTATTTGAAGTACCATATTCTCAGTATTCAATGGTAACAACAGCAAGAAAGTTGAAAGCTAAGAGATCGTTTCAAGAAAGCACAATATGAGAATAAAAAGTTGCATGGAGATTAACGTCTCAACTCTTGCAAATAATTACCAACTACTGAAAGAAATTTGTCCAAATAATGAAGCCCTTTTTATGGTTAAGGCAAACGCCTACGGCCATGGAATGGTTCCAATTGTTAAGTTTGCGTACTTTGAACTAGGGATTAAAGAATTTGGCTGTGCCAGTATTGGTGAAGCCTTAAGACTGCGTGAAGAAATTCCTAATGGAGAGTTTGAAGTATATGTTTTCTCAGATGTGAATCTAGATCTTCAAGAAGCAGCAGATATCTATTTAAATAATCGAATCATTCCAGTTCTATCAAACGAATCAAACTTGAAGTACTTTTTAGAGCAAGAAGACTTTAGATATTTTCCTCTGTGTTTAAAATTTAATACGGGAATGAATCGACTTGGATTGAGGCTTGATCGAATTGATGAAGTCGTTAAACTAATTAAAGCTTCAGGTAGAAAGAGTATCTATCATTTGATGTCGCACTTTTCGAGCTCTAGTTTATCGATGGATAAAAATAAGAGAAATCTTGCACAAAAAGAAAATTGGCGTGAGCTAAAATCGCAATTACTTGCATCAGGGATAGAAATTGATAAGTCATCACTTGCAAATTCTGGAGCAATTGAACAGAAAGTAGGCTTGGAGGAAACACACGTAAGGCCAGGACTTATGATGTATGGACCAACTTCACTTCTTCCTCAGTATAGTCACCTGAGCTGTTGGCAAGGAAAGTTAATTTCTAGACTTGAGACAACTTTTATCAACAGTTTTAAAGTAGGTCGCGGGACTCCAATTGGTTATGGAGCAACTCCATGTCCAACAGATGGTGTTGTTGGGATATTTGCACTTGGCTATGGGGATGGCTTTTCGACTCGTTATCAAAATGTTCACTTAAGACACGGTAAAGAAATTGGCCAAATTGTCGGGCGAGTGAATATGGATATGGGACAAATTTTGTTTAATAACCAAGATCTTGAAATTAAAAATGGAGAGAGATTTGTGGTTTGGGATCAAAGTGGTGAGAACTTCTCTAACATATGCCTCGAGTCTAAGACAATTCCTTATGAAGTGTTCATTCACTTAACAGAAAGAATTCCCAAAATTTATCGACAGTAAGTAGCAGTTTCATTTTTTTTCCCGTAAAATTTCAGTAATGAATTATTTACTTAGAAGTTTTGTCATCTTTAATGAAAACTTAGGTCGCATCATTATTAAAAATGTTGCGGGCCTTGGAACGATAATGAATTTTATCGTTAACTTTTTCTATTGGGCCAGTCGAAAGCCTTATCGTTTCAAATTATTTTTTGAGCAGATGGACTTTATTGGCAATAAAAGTTTATTCATTATTTTCTTGGCCGGATCATTTACGGGAATGGTTATGGCCTACCAAACTTATTTTGGTTTCAAGTTAATTAATGTTGATTCACTAGTTGGGCCAGTTGTTGCAATTACACTAGCTAAAGAATTAGCTCCGGTATTAACTGGTTTGATTGTTGCAGGACGTGCTGGAGCAGCTATGGCAGCGCAGATTGGAACAATGAAGGTTACAGAACAAATTGATGCACTTGAAGTTATGGGTATTAGTAGTGTTCAATTTCTTGCTGTACCAAGAATTGTTGCCGGAACATTATCTCTACCATTACTTTCAATTTTCTTTCTCTTAGTAGGAAATATTGGATCTTATATTGTTGGTACTGTTGCCCTAAAAATTGATGATGCGATTTATCTCTCAAAGCTTGGACAGTTCATGTATGTCTCAGATATTTTCCAAGGAATAATCAAAGCTATCGTATTTGGATTTGTTATTTCTGTTATTGGAACATATTTTGGTTTCTCTGTTACAAAAGGTGCCCAAGGGGTAGGTAAGGGAACAAACTTAGCTGTTGTTTGGGGAATGATCTCGGTACTCGTTCTTGACTATTTCTTAACGAGCTTTTTAGTGCAGGTGATGTAGAATGTTACACTTTGAAGATTCGTCAGTAAAAATATTTAATTTAACTAAGACTTTTGGAAAACATACTGTCTTAAATGATCTTAGTTTTGATATTCAAAGAGGAAGTATTACAACAATCCTGGGGTTCTCAGGAGCGGGGAAGTCGACTCTTTTAAAACATATTCTAGGGCTTCATCATCCAACTTCTGGAAAAATTGAAGTGTTAGGCAAAGATCTTTCTCTTTTAGAAGAAGATGAACTTAGAAAGTTTCGTCAAAACTACGGAATGCTTTTTCAATATGCTGCCTTATTTGACTCTAAAACAACTTTTGAAAACGTTTCTTTTCCATTAGAAGAGTTCACTAAAATGACTCCAAAAGAAATAGAAGAGAAGGTGTTTGGTCTACTAAAGTCAGTAGGTCTCCAAGAAATTTCATTTGATAAATTACCAAGTGAACTTTCTGGGGGGATGAGAAAGAGGGTTGGTCTTGCAAGAGCGCTGGCCTTAAGTCCACAGGTTATGCTCTATGATGAGCCAACTACTGGTCTTGATCCAATTACGACTAAAATGGTCAACGACTTAATTGTCGATACGAGCCATAAACATAAAGATATAGGATTAACGTCAATTATTATTTCTCACGATGTTAAAGCGACGCTGGAAATTTCCGACTACGTTGCCTTCCTTAATCGTGGTAATATTGTTGAGTACTTACCAGCGAAAGAGTTTAGAAATTCAAAGCACCCTTTGGTGCAAGAGTTTATAAATCTGTAAGTACTAAGCCTAGGGAAGAGGGTTAAAATGAATGAATTTAAAGTTGGGCTAATGGCCCTAACTGCCATGATAGCAGTTGTTGTTATGTCACTTATTGTGACTTCAAACCAATCTGGTTTTGGAGCATATAATGAGTACTATACAACAGTAAGTGATGCGTCTGGTATTTTTCCAAAAACACCAATTAAGGTTGCAGGTATCAATGCCGGCCGAATTAAAGAAATTCGTCTAATTGGAAATAAAGCAGAAATTACTTTCGAAGTTCTAGCAAGAGTAGGAATCACAAAAGGATCAAAACTGAAGATTCGCTCTGTTGGTTTCCTTGGCGATAAGTATCTTGAAATTTATATCGGAAACTCTGAGGTTATTCTTCCTGATGGTTCAGAAATTATTGCAGAAGAGAAAGCGGGGATAGAGACGCTTTTAAAAGATGCAACAGATGTTATGCAAGATGTGAAAACACTTGTCGGAAGTATCAAAGAATCATTTGTTCCAGAAGGTGGCGAGCCTGCAATGAAAAAGATCATTCGCGACGTTCAGCTTACTCTAGAAAATACTCGTGAAATGACTGCAAAATTGAATGATATTGTTGGTCGCAATAACGAGAAGATTCAAAATATTGTGAATAATCTTGAAGCATTTTCTGATCAAATTGCCTTTCAAACAGATGCAAATGAGCCTGAGAGTACAGTTGCTGATGTAAAAGAAATTTTAAAGAAAACAGATCGTATGATGGCCGACCTACAAGGCCTTGTAAGAGATATTAAAGATGGTAAGGGGACAGTTGGTAAGCTACTTGTAGAAGAAGAGATTGCTGATGAGGTTAAAACGACTTTAGCTAGTGTTCAAAAAGTTATTGGGCGTGTTGATAGTATTCGTACTCAATTTTCTGTTTATACAGGGGCCAATACGGGAACAGGACAAACTGATACGACAGCTGAACTTAGAATCTTTCCTTCTCCTGGACGTTTCTACTTACTTGGTGTGACAACAACTGAGTTTGGACCAGAAAGAAGAAAGATTACAGAGACGACTGTTGGTGGAACCACAACTGTTGTTGATGAGAAGAAAAGAAAATATAACGATATTCTTCTTAACCTACAGCTTGGCCGTCGCATTGATAACTGGACATTTCGTGGTGGTCTAATTGAATCATATGGTGGATTCGCTGTGGATTATAATTTTGACGATATTGGTCTGGTATCTTCATTAGAAGTTTTTGATTATAGAGAAGATGTAGGGCCAAATATTCGCGTTGGGCTAGATTTACAACTTTGGAACGTACTTTATGGTAAAATCGAAGGTGAAGATTTAATTAATGACCCACATGCAGTTTATAGTCTTGGTCTAAAATTTAATGATGAAGACTTAAAAGGATTCATAGGAATTTTTCTATAGGATGTAGTAAATAGATGATGATGGACAATAGAAATTGGCTAATTCGCACAAAATCAAATAAGATTCTTGGCCCACTTTCGAAACAAAAAGTTATCGAATTTGTTCAAGATGGAACACTTACAGAGGAAGATGAAATCTGTAGTGGTAATGGATATTGGTTTTGGATTAAAGAAGACGATTTATTAAATCGTTATTTATTTGGCGAAGAAGAGCAAAGTTTCAATCCTGTATCAGAGGCAAAAACAAAGGTTGCCTCTAGCGTATCTAAGCTTGTAAAGACTACTGGTATAGTCGAAAAAATTAAAGACTCTGAAGAACTTCCTGCTACACCAAGTTCTACTGAAGCTGAAACGACGGCTTCTGGATCAATCTCAATAAATACAACAGAAGATGGTGAAGAAATCGTTTTACCAGAAGATGGTGATCTCGATTTTCCTGAACCAATTGATTATAGCAATAATACTCTTCCACAACATGATGCTCCAGTTGTTACAAACGCAAGTCCGCTAAAGGATATGGATGCTGGTGTTAGTATGGCCGAAGTTGCTGAGGCCATGAATGTAGAAGAGGAAGAAATTGTATTACCAAGTGATGATGACCTAGACTTTCCAGATCTGGGAAGTACACAGTCAACGCTTTCTCTCGTCTCTGAAGAGCAAACGGACACATCAAGCAGTGAGAGCCAAATTGATCTTCTTGTTGCTGAAGCAGAAGCTGAGAAAGAGAAAATTGTCGCTGAAGCAGATTCTAATTTAGACGAGATTGCTGAAGATGCGAGACTTGCTCTTGAGGAAGAAAAGCTAGCAGGGCTTCCAGCATCGGCGCCAAATTTAGATGAGGAAGAAGAAATAAAGCCTATGAAGGCCGTTGAAATGCCTCGTCCAAAAAGAAAGAAGACGAAGAAAAAATCGACGAAATCAAAAAAGAAAAAGAGAAAGAGTGACTATAGCTTTGTCTATGTGGCCATTGGAGTTCTCATAATTCTTTTATTTTTTATTTCTAAGTTTTATTCAAAGTTAGTGGGAAAGGATCTCTTTTCTGAGCTTCATTTTAAAATGCCTACTACAACAGTATTAGCGCAAGAGTTTCAAGCAGATAAAAAAAAAAGATATTTTTAAACTTTGTTAATATTTCTTATAATTTATCGTTAAGTGGAGTTGAGTACAAGCCTGAGTTTGTAAAATCAGCACCTCCAAATTGTTCAAATATTTCACAATTTGAATTTAATTTAATCTATGCATTTACAACTTCTGGCCAGTCCTCAAACCAGTGGATTGAGTTTCAGGCAAAATGTCAGGAGCTATTTTATTCAGATCTTATTGTTCAAAATAAAAAAGAGAGTCGTTCATTAAAAGCACTCGAGGAAATCGAAGAAGCTTTAAAGATGAAGTTTGATAGCAAAAATATTGGACATCAGAAGTTTTTGAAAAAGTTAGAAAGAGAAAACTTTCATCAATTGATGTTAGAAATTGTCATCGCTTCTTCTTTAAATAAAGCAGAATGGTTAACTGGTGTAATCATTGACCTTTTAAAAAGAAATATCGAATTATATCCAGTTTGGATTAATGAAAATATTCCGCGTGAAGCAAGAGCAAGGTATGAGGGAGCACTCATACGTATTTTTGATATTATTAATAACTCAAGTATTGATGAAGTTTATAAACTAATGCTTTTTAAAAAATTCACTCATATCTCTTCTGGAGATAGTCGATTAAAACTATCACAGCTTCTAAACCAAACATTTGGCTCGACTCTTGAGTTTGATCTCTCTAGTTATAAATTTGGAATCAAGCTCGCTCCATTTTGGGTTCAGGAATTAGAAGACTTTAAGTTGAAGCAAAGACTTGTCGAGCGCTATTTTAATACTCCTGCGATTCAAGGTTTTGATGACTATGGAAATATTTTGTTTGAATATAATATTCCAAATATAGGAAAAAAGAGGGATGAGTTAATTGAGAAGGTAGCTTCATCTTATCAGTCATATAATTTTGAAAAAATGATGTCATTGATTGTTGGACTTAGAAATCCTGTCTTTAAGCGAGAATTAGTTAAGAAAGATAAGTTTTTTGAAAGACCTATTTTTAGTATTGAAAGAACTTATCTGTCAGAGAAGTTAAATGAAAAAAATAGTAGCTGGATTGCATTTCATTTACTATATCTAGGGCAAAGAGACGAAAATATTATTAAGAACATAATGGTCGACCTATGAAGAATATATTTATTTATCCAACTGATACAGTTTGGGGTATTGGTGGAAATCCATTTGAAATAGAAACATATGAACTGATCGCAAAGATTAAGGGGACTTCTGTAAACAAACCTCTGAGTATCTTAACAAATGATGTCCAACAGCTTATTTCAATCTCTAGAGGCTCGGAGAGTTTGGATGAGTTATTTGATGACCTCTTTAAGTTTCAGATAACAGTAGGGTTACCAAAAGCTAGCTTGTCACTTAATTTCCCTACAGGTCCATTTGATGAAACAAGCTTTATCTGTTTTCGCGTAATTCAAAATGAGATTATTGATGAATGTATTAGGGACTTCCCAGGTTTCATTACTTCTACAAGTCTAAACTTAACAGGTGAAGATCCTATTAGTGATACTGAAGAAGCTAACTTATTTTGGCAAAAGCATTGCCCTGAAACGAACTTTATCAGTTCCGAGTTTTTAACTCCAAGTGGGAAGTCTTCAACAATTGTCTTTATATCTGGCTTGAGTGCAAAAATAATACGAGAAGGTGAGGATATTAAAAATATTCTCGAAACATTAGATAAGCATGGAATTAATTACTGATTATTCTCAACCTGAATTTTATCGTTTTTCTCGTGATTCAATTGAGCTTGCTGACTCGGTTGTAAATTACCTTTTGGCAAAAACGATTAATCCAGAAACAATTGCTGACTTATGTTGTGGTTGTGGAGTTATATCCCTTGAAATAATTCAAAAGCTATCAAATAAAGTATCATTAAACACGACTTCTCTTGATCTCTATGAGCTTCAAGAAGAATACCTCGAACATATTGAAAATAATATTGATCAACTTCGTAAGTACTTACCAAGTATTAAATTTAAAACTCAAATTTGTAATATACTAGATGACTCGAACTTAGCTACTAATTCTTACGATCTCATTGTTATGAATCCTCCTTACTTTAATCAGGCCAGCGGACGATCTGCTTTGGATGAAAGAACTAGGAAATGTCGCGAATATAAAGATGGCCAATTTGAAGCATTATTAAAAAAAGGCGCAGAGTTATTAGCGCCAAAAGGATATTTCTTCTTTGTTTGCCGTGAAGATAAAGATACAAAAAATGTCATCAGTAATATTTCAAAAAATTATTCAATTGAAAGGTTAGATCAGACAAATGCCTTTTCAATATTTTTACTTTTTCGTTCTTAATTGAAAGAATAAGGACTTTAGAGATTCTTTCAAGTCATTATCACTAATATCTCTAAATTCATTTTCTGCTGCTTGCATAATTGCTTTGTATTCAGGAGACTGAGGGTGAAGTCTATTTTCAACTTCTTGTTTTACCTTCTCTTTTTGAACAACAGAAGATTTCTTTTTTGTGAAGTATTGATTATCTACTTGGAAAAAGACCTTTGAAATATGACCTTTTGTTTGTGGCAGTACATTACCAATAGACTTGATAATTTCTGTTTCCATATACTTAAGCTGTTGAGCATAAACTGGGTGAGACGTTAAAATAGTCAGTGACTTATGCTTAAGTTTCAATGGAATTGTAAATTGTGAAAGTCTTGGCCCAACAATTCTATCCCATGAATTTGAAAGATCGAGGAAGTCAAAAAGGTCGACACTTCCAAGGCCTTTTTGCTTGGGAGCATAGTTCTTATAGCGCGCCAGCTGGCCGTCAGTATCAATATCTTTAAGAATATCTTTCAGGTTTTTCACAGCATGCATCATATATTAAATAGGCTCTCACAGTCAAAGTAATAGACGATTCCATTAATCCTAGGCATATTAGTAATATGAAGTTTCTTATACTTATAAGCATCGTTTTATTAAGTTCTTGTGCGGGGTATCGTTTTAGTGATTCAAGTAATCCTTTTGAGGCCCAGGGCGTGCACAGTGTAACAGTTTTTGTTGTTAAGAATCACACCGGGATTACTGGCCTATCTCAAATTTATACAGATCAAATAGTTGAGACATTATCTTCATTTAGTAACTTAAGAGTTCGTTCTGGAAAGAATTATCGAAGTGATGCAATACTATTGGCTGAAATTACAAGTAAGAAAATTGCTGGTAAGGAAGTTAGGGAACAAGGTGATACTCTGATGAGTGATGATCAGAAAAATCAACTTGGTGGAAATAGAAATGCATTCTATCTTTCGACTGAAGGTGCATATGATTTTGATATTGAAGTAAGTGTTTTTAAAAAACCAAACTTTGAAGAAATTAAATTCTACGAATCATTTTACAAGTTAGATCATTCTCAATTTCCTCGTAGTATTTTCTCTAAGAAATTTACGATTAACAGTTCTTTTATTATTGAAAATACTGTTGGTGGCATTGATACATCTGCACCTCTAAGAAGTGTAAAGAATAGAGGTACATTCAAGAAGTCTCTAGTAGATGATGCAAAAGAGTTCGGAGAAGACTTTAGAGAGGTACTTCTATATGCCTTCTAAAAAGCAAAGCTTCGAACTAAATGGTATTGATAAGATCGTTTCAGTTCTAGAAGCATTTGATGGTGTTTATCATCTGAGTGTTCCAGATGAGTTTACTTCAAAAATTATTTGCGATAGCTTGGCCAAGAAAGCTAAGAAGCTTTGGCCTCATGAATTTAGTCTCGACTTTATTGAACAAGAACTTCTTGCTGGTGGTGGTTTGTTTGGTCCATCAGGGCCATTCATTGTAATTGATGCTCAAGATATTAAATCAAATGCATTTGATACATTTAATAATAATCGTCATTTAATTAATGAATCAATTATCTTTATAACGAAGGGAAGGCTACCTAAGGGATTTCCTAAAGATGACTTAACGGCACTTTCTTTAAGTGCTCCTAAGCCATGGCATTTTGGCCAATACCTTGATGTTTTTGCAAAATATTTTGGTTTTCAGATCTCTGCTCAGATTAAAAACTTTATTGAAAAGTCTGTGCCTGAAAATGCTAGTGATTATTTCAACTGCTGCCATATTCTTTCTCACCATGTTGACGAGAGTGGGATGATATCTCTCGATAAGGCCAAGACTCTTATTAAGATTAAGAAATTGGATTTTTTTGATCAGGCAGATTTATTCAATCAATCAAATCTTAAAAGGTTTTATTTGAACCTTCTTCTTATTGAAGACGATTTTGGAATATATCTCGATTTTTTCCGCTCATTCCAGGGGCATGTAAATAAGGTTATTGATCCTTCATATTTGGCTGCGAAAAAAACACCTAGTAAATACGATAGGGGAATTCAGCTTGCTTCTCGTAAATGGGATTTCCAAGAATTAGTTAAATTTCAACAGAAAATGATTGATTTTGAAATCATGGCAAAGTCAAAGGACTTTTGGTTGAGAGACAGTCTACGAAGAGAATACTTAAGTCTATAGGATTAACTTCAAATAAGTACAAACACAAAAAGCGGAGAAATATCTCCGCTTCTTATATATTCAAACTTTCGAAAAAGATTAAAGTTTGTTGATTTGACCAGCAAGTCTAGATGTTTTTCTACCAGCAGCGTTACCTTTGATAACTCCGTGCTTAGAAAGACGTGAAAGAAGCTTTTGCGCTTTAACTAGTAGAGATGATGCCTCTTCTTTGTTACCTGCTTCAATAGCATTTCTTACGTTCTTTACAGCTGACTTAACAGCAGTTTTTCTTGCAGTATTTCTTTCGTTTCTAACAATTGATTGTCTAGATCTTTTCTTTGCAGATTTGTGGTTTGCCACAATCGACTCCTACGTTTAACTTGTTCAACATCTAATTAATAAGCCCCTTTTTATAATCTGCCAAGGGCCTTTTTGCAAGTGAAAAGTTAAAATTACACGATAAGTCACTATATTTTGTTGTTTTTGTTGGTTGGGCCATAGGACCAAATAAGGCCCTATTAACCAGTAATTTAATGGACGATCCCTTTTAAATTAGGTACTTTCAATGCCAATACAAAGGAGACACAATGATTAAACAAATTGCCGTTATTGGAGCAGGGCAAATGGGGCGTGGAATTGCTCAAGTTGCTGCTATGAATGACTATAAAGTTTTTATGTACGATATCAGTGCCGAGGGTCTTGAGTTCGGTCACAACTTTATCAAAAAGCAATTAGACAAAGGTGTTTCAAAGGGGAAGTGGGAGCAGTCTTACGTTGAGGCGACTCTTGCAAATCTTACGACAACTTCTGATATGGCCGACCTTAAGGATTGTGATCTATTCATTGAAGCTGCAACTGAAAACAAAGAAATCAAATTTAAAATCTTTAAACAATTAGATGAAATTGCAAAACCTGAAGCGATTCTTGCTTCGAATACTTCTTCAATTTCAATTACTGAAATTGCTGCTGCAACTTCTCGCCCAGCGAAAGTAGCAGGAATGCACTTTATGAATCCAGTTCCTGTAATGAAGCTTGTTGAAACAATCACAGGGCTTGAAACAAGTTCTGAAACAATCAACGCTGTGGAAGAAGCTGCTCAGAAAATGGGGAAGACTGTTGTACGCGCAGACGATGTAGCAGGCTTTGCTGTAAATAGAATTCTTATGCCAATGATTAACGAAGCTTTCTATACACTTTATGAAGGTGTTGCTGAAGCTAAAGGTATTGACGATGCAATGAAGCTTGGATGTAACCAGCCAATGGGTCCATTAGAACTTGCTGACTTCATCGGTCTTGATACTTGTCTTGCAATCATGGAAGTTCTTCACGATGGTCTAGGTGATACAAAGTATCGTCCATGTCCACTTCTGAAAAAATATGTAACTGCTGGGCGCTTCGGACGTAAAGTAGGAAAGGGTGTTTATGAGTACTAATTTTGAAACAATCTCATTTGAAAAAATGGGTGATATCGGAGTTTTAAAAGTAAACCGTGAGAAGAAGTACAATGCTCTTAACTCACAAGTTCTTCATGAACTAAAAGATTTCCTATCTTCACTAAGCGAAAATCATGACCTTAAAGGGATGATTTTTACAGGTGCTGGAGAGAAAGCATTTATTGCTGGTGCCGATATCGCAGAGATGAGTGATATGAGTGTTGATGAAGGACATGACTTCTCAACTCTTGGACAAGATGTAACGCTACTTTTTGAAAGTCTAAATATTCCAGTTATCGCATGTGTAAATGGTTTTGCACTTGGTGGTGGTTGCGAAATGGCAATGGCATGTGACTTTATCTATGCAACAAATACTGCAGTATTTGGTCAGCCAGAAGTTAAGCTAGGTCTAGTTCCAGGCTTTGGTGGAACACAAAGATTGTCTAAGCTTATTGGTCGCAATCGCGCCAAAGAAATCATCTATACTGGACGCAATGTAGATATTAATGAAGCAAAAGAAATTGGCCTTGTTGTTCGTTCATTTGAAACTCAACAAGAAATGCTTGATGAAGCAATGAAGACACTTGAGTCTATTGCAAAGAACTCACCAAATGCTGTAGCTATTTCAAAAATGCTTATGAATGAAGGAAACGACCTTACTGTTGAAGAAGGTCTAGATATTGAAGCTCGCCACTTTGGTGATATCTTCTCTTCTTACGATATGAAAGAAGGGACAGCTGCTTTTGTTGAAAAAAGAAAACCTGTATTTAAAGGGGAATAATAAATGATGTTAAGTGACTACCAAGAACTTAGAGACCTAGTTTCTAAATTTGCAGACAGTGAAGTTGCGCCACTTGCGGCTTCTATTGATAAGAATGAAAAAATTCCAACTGAGCTTGTTGCTAAGCTTGGTGAAAACGGATTCCTAGGTTCATATGTTCCAGAAGAGTACGGTGGAGCAGGTATGGATTACGTTTCATACTCGATTATCGTGGAAGAGATTTCACGTGCTTGTGCTTCAACAGGGGTACTAATCTCAGCTCACACATCTTTATGTGTTTATCCAATCTTAAACTTTGGTAATGAAGAACAAAAGAAAAAGTATCTTCCAAAGCTTGCTACAGGTGAGCATATTGGTTGTTTCTGTCTATCTGAACCAAATGCAGGAACTGATGCTGGTTCATTAACAACTTATGCAGAAGATAAAGGTGACTACTACGAGATTAGTGGAACTAAGAACTTCATTACAAATGGTAAAGAAGCGAATATCGCTGTTGTTTTTGCAAAAACTTCTAAGACTGATAACTATAAAGGAATCTCTGCATTCATCGTTGAATGTGACTCAGAAGGTTTCGAAGTTATGAAATGTGAAGATAAGCTTGGGATCAAAGGATCTTCAACAGCTCAAATCGCATTTGATAAAGTTAGAGTTCCAAAAGAAAATTTACTAGGCGAGTATGAAAAAGGTTTCAAAATTGCGATGAATACACTTGATGGTGGACGTATCGGTATTGCTGCTCAGGCCCTTGGGATTGGTGAAGCTGCATTCCGTTATGCTAAGCACTACTCAAATGAAAGAGTTCAGTTTGGTAAGCCACTTCACGCTCTTCAAGCGATTCAATTTAAACTTGCTGATATGAGTACAAAACTTGCTGCGTCTCGTCTTCTAATTTGGGAGGCTTCTCGTAGAAAGGATAATGGTGAAGAGTATTCACTACAATCTGCTCAGGCAAAGCTATTTGCAGCTGAATCGGCAATGTGGATTACAACTCAAGCGATTCAAGTTTGTGGTGGTAATGGTTATACAAAAGAGTATCCGGTTGAGAGATTCTTCCGTGACGCTAAAATTACAGAAATTTATGAAGGGACTTCAGAGATTCAAAGAGTGGTTATCGCTGCTAATGAGCTTAAGAGCTTAAAGTAGATAGTTGTTCAATTGAAAGAGAAGTGATACGGTTTTAACTTGTTATGTTAAAGAAAATCTTGGAGAAAGTAGGCATGGCCAAAAAAACTACTAAGAAGAAAACAGCTAAGAAAGCTGCGAAAAAAGTTGCGAAAAAAACGACTAAGAAAACAACTAAAAAAGCAGCACCTAAGACAGCTAAGAAAACAGCTAAGAAAGCTGCAAAAAAAGTTGCGAAGAAAACAACTAAAGCAGCAGCTAAGAAAGTTACAAAAAAGACGGCCAAAAAAGTTGCCAAGAAAGTAACAAAGAAAGCGGCTAAAAAAGTAACAAAAAAAGTGGCCAAAAAAGCTGAAAAGAAAGTCGCTAAAAAAGTTGCAAAGAAAACTACAAAAGTAGCAGCAAAGAAAGTTGAGAAAAAGACTACTAAAGCTGCAGCTAAAAAAGTAGCAAAGAAAACAACTAAGGTAGCAGCTAAGAAGACAACTAAGAAGGCTGCAGCTGAGAAAAAAACAACTGCAAAGAAAGCAACAACAAAGCCAACAAAAGCGAAAGCAAAGAAGGAAGAGGTTGTTGAAGAAGTTGTAGAAGTTGAAGAAGAAATCGTTGAGGTGCAACCAGAGCTTTTTGATGAAGATGAAATCGAAGAAGAAGAGCTTGAGGTTGCTGGTGAAGACGAGATTTTAGAAGAAGAGGACGAGGAAGAAGAAGTAATTAAAAAGACTCCACTTCCGGCAACTGAAGAAGAAAAAGTTGAAGAAGTATTCAGACTTGCTGAAACTTTAGACTACTTCCTAGGTGATACAGATGAGTGTTTAGCAAAAGGATGTGATAATCCTGCGACTACAGCTGGTTTCTGTCGTCTTCACTATATTGGATATTGGAAAGAAATTAAGAATAAGATCTCAATTCTTGAAGAAGGAATGCTTCAGAAATATGTAAAAGAGATTATTGGTAAGTACCCGATAAAAGTTATTGATGAAGTTCTAAAAGATCTTAATGATGATAAGGCATTCGTAGATGTTCTTCGTGAGATGGATATTGAAGCGGATGAGAGCTTTGACGAAGTTGATGATATTGATGCAGAAGACGATCAGGATATCGCTTTTGAAACTAAGTCATCTGTTAAAGCTATTATGGATGAGGAATAGCGTCATTGTTTGCCCAAAGGCAAACTATTGGACGCTATGCCAGCTCCCCAATCTTTAGCTAGAAAACTAATTCAACAAGCCGGGTTCAAGCCCGGCTTTGTTGTCTCAGGAGCAATGGGAAAACTACCGCAAAGAAAACGATATTTTCACAAAGTGAAAATGAGTAAATATTCTTTCTTACATGACCGAAACACGCGAGCTACGCTCTTTGTTTCTTAGGTCACATTCATCTCTGCTTCAAAACTGCCCTTTGGGGCACTTTTGCCGCAGGATGTGTCTCAGGAGCAATGGGAAAGGTGTCGCAAAATAAAAGCGACACTTTAGCGAAGCTAAAGTTAGCAAAACTCTCGCAATGAAAAGCGACACTTTCACGAAGTGAAAGTTAGCAAAAAAATTTACTTAAAAAATCAGAATTACTTAGAAACCTACTCACCCTTAAATAAACTTAAAAGATAAGTGTTAATATCACCAACATCTAGTGTGGCATCATCATTTGAAGATTCAGAATAGTCCATTCCAGTAGTCGCAAATTTTTCATTAAGATCATCTGCAGAGTAACCAATCGATCCTAGATCAACTCCCATCTCTTTGTACTTTTCACGATTCTCTTCCGAAAGGATAGAGTTTTTCATCTCCATTGCTAGAGCTCGCGTGTTTCGTTGAGTATCTTCGTTTTCATCTCCACTACGAATTTCCAGGTATGAAGAAACGATATTATTAAAGTGTACGAGCTTAGAGAAATTCTCGGCTTTTTTCTGCGTTTTTTCTGCTAGTGCCGCTATGGTTTCAAGATCTTCAATTTCGCTAAATTCATCACCCTTTGTTGTATGTTTTTTGATTTCATCACTTAGAGATTGAAGAATGGCGTCTTTCTTGGCCTCATAACGTTTTGCAATTTGATCCTTTACACCTTGAACAGTTGCAAGATTCTTAGCTTCATCCTCAGTGTAACCTTCTTCAATAAGAAGTTTTGCAACTTCCTCTGGATTATCTTCGATATCTTTTAGTCTTTGTAGTGTAACTTCTTCTTGTACCTTTAGCTCTCCAAGAAGAGAGTACTGTTCCTCTCTATTTGATGAAAGAAAGTTTTTACATGCCTCTGCATCAACGATCTTGCCATCTTTATAACATTCTTCCATTGCTGCAATCTCTTCTTTTTGTCCTTTTGCAACAGCGTCCATTGCTTCACCAGAAGAAATCGTTGTAAGAGCATCAATACTCTCGTCTGACTTTTCTCGTGAATCATACATTTTTACATTTGATAAGCTATCTGTGCCTTGAAGTTTTTCAAACTTCTTTGCGATACCATCTGTTGTTGTAATACTTTGTCTTGCTAACTCAATATACTGAATGACGTTACAGGCTCTTGGGTATGAGTAGCGAACAAGAGAATCACACTTATCAACTTTTTCGTCACTATCTTTACCTGAAACATGTTTTGCACAAGTATTTATGATATCTGCACGAACGATCTTTTTCTCGCCTTGTGTGTTATTCGGGTCGGAGTTGAAAACTTTGAATTCTCCACCGGCAGCCCCTGCGTAGCAAACAGCGTTGATATTACCAATACATGCTTCCCAGTTACTTGCAGATTTTAGAACTTGTTTTTGTTCACCGGTATTTGGATCTGTTCTTATGATAGTTTCATTTAGGCCAACGAGGTTTTCATTTTTAACTTTTTCTCTTACCGATTCATCTTCAGAAATGAGAGGGTAACCATAGTTCTTTGATTCAATACAGTAGCTCGTTGCTGCTGAGATAATATTTTTACCAAGTTGCGTTTTATATAATTCAAAGAATGTTTTTTGACTTGCGATTTTATCGTATTGGCCAGTTTTACTATCAAATTCTCCGTAAAGGGCCTTTTCAAGCTTTTCGATAAGAAATTGTTTTAAGGTTTCAAGTCCTTTTGATGTTCCTTTGGCCGTATCCATTGTTGTACGATAGCGCCCGGATCCATCTTTTCCACTCTGCTTCTCAACTAGTTTGTTGATTTGCTTAAGTGTTCCTTCATCGGCTTGAATTTTTCCCCATAGACAATTTCCAACTTCAACACCATTAAATGATGTTTTCTCTGATTCCTGTCGATAGCATTCGGAATACATATCCTTGACACCAGGAACACTCATGGCACTTTCAAACATCGGGTTCTGACTTGTTAGAACTTGAAGATAACGTGCTTCTTGATTGTCATTGCTATTTTTTGCAACGGCACTAAAGCTTAAGCTCGTTAGAATGAATAGGGTTTTTAACCTCATAACCATATTATACTACTCGGTTATTTGGGCAGATAACTTTAATTCAATTTGATTTAATTTAATGTGATTTTAGTAGTTTAGGAGATTAAAAAAGAGAGGTGAGTTGCAAAGAAATTGAGGACTTAGCCGTCCTCTCCAATAGCTTCTACTGGGCATGCCTCAAGAGCAGACATACACTCTTCAAGTTCAGCATCATTTGAAGGCTGAAGCTTAACGAAGGCATGGCCTTCGTCGTCATTCATTTCAAAGAAGCGAGGAGCCTCCATCACGCAAGCATCACAGGCGATGCATTGGTCATCAACATAGAACTTTCCATCTACATTTTGATCAAATTTTGCGCTTTTGTCGGCCATCTCACTTCTCCAAATTATTTAAAATTACTGTGGTAATTGTGCGTATTTATTTTGCTTAAAAGTATATTCTTTTCCTAACTTATCTAGCAGAGTTTTTAGAGTTTGTTGAGCACTAATATTAGTAAGTGCGTTCACATCATAACCCTTTGAATCTGTTGATTTTGCAGGAGTCGTAGCAACAATTGTTGTTTGTGTAGCGTCTTCAAAAGTAAATAGACCCGAGTCTTTTGTGAAAACTTCAGCAACTTGTTTCTCATCAAGTTCACCTGTTGGTCCAGCACCTTCAAGTTTATTGATATTGATTTCTTTAATACCAAGTCCGTACTTCTCTTCAAGTGACTTAAGTGCTTTTGAGTTTGAAGCTGCTTTTTGTACTTCTTTAATTGCTGTTGCCATTAGAGGAGCAACATCTTTTTCTTTTTGAAGAATTTCTTTTGCAATATCTCTTTGGTGATCTTCAATTTTTGCAACTACCGCTTCTTTACGATCTTGAGCGTAAATGATGTGGTAACCATATGAAGTCTTAACTGGCTGAGAGATTTCACCTTTCTTAAGAGCAAATGTTGCTTTTTCAAATTCTGGAACCATTTGTCCACGCTTAACCCAGTTAAGGTCTCCACCGTTCGTTTTACCTTGTGGCTCTTGAGTATATTTCTTAGCAAGAGTTACAAAGTTCTTAGTGTTAACTTCTTTTCTGATCTTGTTTGCTTCTTTAAGTGCTTCTGCTTCATTTCCATTTTCAGTAGAAATTAAAATATGTCTTGTTCTAACTTGCTCAGGTTGACTAAGTAGAGGCAGCTTGTCTTTAAATAAAGATTCTACTTTAGCCTTATTAGCTTCTTCTTTTAGAAAAGCTGTAATATCTGAAGATGAGATTGTTACAAGCTTTCTTACGTTTGCACTTTTGATTGTAATAATCTTTGCATTTCTCTTGTCATTGTAAAGTTCATTTAATTCTTTAGTAAGAGCTTTTGAAACAGGAACATGTTGAACAATGTTTTGTAGTTTCGTCAGTGCAATTCTTTCTTTTTGTTCTTCTTCATAATTTTCTGGAGTGAACTTGTTATATGAAAGAAGAGTTTTATATTTATTGATATCGAACTGCTTATTTGTTTGGAAGTAAGAAGTGTTTTTAATTTCATTAATTACTTCATCTTTTGAAACAAGAATCCCAAGATCTTCAGAAAGAACAACTCTTAGTTTTTGGAAAACTAAATTTCTGATCGCGTTGTCATAAACTTTATATTGGCTCATTTGTTGAGAAGTAAGAGGTTGGCCTCCACCAATAAACTTTGAGTAAAAATCAGATTGTCTTTGTACTTCCATGTTAAAGTCGCGAACCTTAATATCGTGACCAGCAACACTACCAATTGAATCAGGTGTTCCCGTATTGAAAAATGGGCCTGAAACCATGAATGAAATAACGATAATTCCGATGAAAAGAGTCAGGAATATCTGCGATGATTTTTTCTGAAAATTAGATGACATTTTACCACTCCATGTAATTTTAATTTTCGTTATTATCACTTAAATATGCTACTCCGTAAAGAATATTGGCAGTTTAAATAATCCTGTGTACTCTTTTAATATAAAAAAAAATAGCAACTTAGGATTAGAATGAAGCTAATTGCATCGGAAGGATCTCGAACCAAATTAATCATAAACCTAGTTGTTCTATCACTTGCATTTTACGGCGTGTCAAAGCGTAAGGCACCTTACAAAGAAGCCTCAATTTTTGAAAATGTTATGATGGACACGTTGGCACCTCTTCAAAGAGGCATTTCAAATGCATACAAGAATGTAGCTTCGTTCTTTGAAGACTATATGCTTAATGTTAATGCGTCGAAAGAAAATGTTACTTTGAAAGAACAAATTGGTTCGTTAAAGCAGGAAGTATTTGCGTTAAAGCAATTAGAACAAGAAAACCAACGCCTGCGTCAAATCTTAAATTTTGGTAAAAAAATTAAACATGAAATGATTTCTGCTCAAGTTGTGGCATGGGACTCTTCAAGTGACTTTAGAGTTATTCGTATTGATAAAGGTTTCAAGGATGGTATTAAGTTGCAATCTACAGTTGTAACTTCAGATGGAATCGTTGGCTACGTTTATCGTTTAACAGATCACTTTGCCGACATTCTAACAATACTTGATCCAAGTAACCGCGTTGATGTTATCGTAAATCGCACACGTTCATACGGTATTCTTGAAGGTTATTCTGGATGGCGTACTGTGATGAAGTATGTGGTACGTACAGATCCTGTTCGTTTGAATGATCTTGTTATTACTTCAGGACTTGGAAATATTTATCCTCGAGGAATCCCTGTTGGTATTATCACAAAGATTGAACGAGAGAGTTATGGGATTACTCAACACCTAGAAGTAACTCCAACTGTCGACTTTTCAAAACTTGAAGAAGTCGCTGTTCTTGTTCCTTCAGAGGACCAAGACAAGAAACGTGTGGAGTGGGAAGCTCTAGAGAATAATGCTCAACAAGGAGATGGGAGATGATTAAGTCTTCAGATATCCCAATTCGATTATTAATAACTGTATTAATCCTAATTGTACTAGAAGTTTTGGCCAGTGCTTTCTTACCACTATTTGGCCTTAACAAATACATGATTCCATTTAATGTTCTTCTTGTTCTTTATATTGGTTTTAAATTGGAAACTCCGTATCTTGCAATTATCATTTTAATTCTTCAATTAACTCATTCACTTTTTTCAATTGAAGGGTGGGAGTACGGAACAATTTCGGGAATCTTAATTTGTATTGTGATTGGATACCTAAGAGATCTTCTACACTTTACAAGTAGCTTTATCACGATGCTGACAGTTTTTCTCTTTCAGGTTCTGTGGTTTTTTATCAGTTCATCACTACTATATTTAAAGTTTGATAGCTTCGATTATATTGTGCAGAAATTTTGGCGCTTTATTCCTGAGAGTATTATTTTATCTTTATTAGCTCCTATCTTCTTTTCATTACTTGATAAAGTTTGGAGAACGAAGAGTGAAGGCCTTATGGGGAATAATGTCTAATGTTTGCTGAAGAAGAAGTAGTTCGGTCTCATAAGACTAGGGCCGACATTCTATTTACTTTAATTACACTCGCGTTTGCGATTATTTTAATACGTTTATGGTACCTTCAGATTTACCAAGGTGATCTACTGTATCAATATTCAATTCAAAACCGCTTAAGAAAAGAAACAGTTAAGGCACCAAGAGGAATGATCTTTTCACGTAATAATCAACTCATGGTTGATAACGTACCTCGTTTTGACTTAGTTATTATTCCACAATACTTAGACAATAAGAAAGAGACGATTAAGAAGCTTGCTAAAATTCTTGAAATGACTGAGAAGGAGATCTACTCAACTCTTAAGAAATTTCGTGGGCAAGCACGCTATCGTCCTGTTCGTATCAAGAAAAATATTTCTAATAAAGAAGTGGCCATCATTGAAACAGAAAATGAGAAGCTTCCAGGTGTTCAAGTTGAAACATTTATTTCTCGCGAGTATCGAGATAAGGAAGTAGGCTCACACTTGCTTGGTTATATCGGTGAGATTTCTCAAAACCAACTACCTCGTTATCGCAAAAGAGATAATATTGATTACAAGCTTGGAGACTTTATTGGTCAAGCAGGTGTTGAAGAAAGATTTGATCAGGACCTTCGAGGAGAAGATGGTTATCAAATTATGGAAGTAGATGCTAGAGGGCGTATGCGCCGTTCTATTGGAACTAGTAATATTCTTGCGGGCATTGAAAATAAGAAAGCAACACCAGGAAACAACCTAAGATTAACAATTGATCGTGATATGCAAAAAACTGCTTATAAATCCTTAGAGGGGAAAGTTGGTGGTGTTGTTGCTGTTGACGTTAGAAATGGTGAAGTCCTAACGATGGTATCTCGTCCTTCATTTGATCCAGGGCAGTTTTCTAAGGGGCTAACTTCAGAGTATTGGAACTCTCTTATTAATAATCCTGACCGTCCACTTCGAGATCGTACAATCCAAGATCACTATGCTCCAGGTTCTACATTTAAAGTTTTTACAGCGATTGCTGCTTTAGAAGAAGGCATCATTAAAGCTAAAGATGAAGTTATGTGTGGGCCACGCTTCCGCCTAGGTCGTCGTACTTATAATGACTGGAAAAGATCAGGACACGGAATAACTGATTTATACAAATCTCTAAGAAGATCTGTTGATGTTTATTATTATAAGATCGCAGTTGAATTGGATATTGATGTACTTGCAAGATATTCGAGAATGTTTGGGCTTGGTGAGAAGACAGGTATTGCACTTCCAAGAGAAACAACAGGTCTAATTCCTACTCGTGAGTGGAAAGAGAAACGCTTTGGAGAAAAGTGGCAAGATGGTGAAACGGTAAGTTGTGTTATTGGACAGTCTTATGTTTTAACAACTCCACTTCAACTTGCTGTTTCTTATGCTGCGATTGCAAATGGTGGGAAGGTTTATAAGCCTCAAATCGTTAGAGAAGTTTTTAATAATAAAGGTGATATCATTAAAAGCTATAAGGAAGATCTAGTTCAAACAGCAAAGGTGAGTGAACAAACTCTGATTGATGTAAGACAGGGTCTTTATGAAGTGGCCAACCACCCAAGAGGTACTGGCTGGTGGGTTAGAGGTACTGGTGTAAAGATGGCCGGTAAGTCTGGTACGTCTCAGGTTATCTCGATGAGTACAACTGAGCTATTTCAAAAATGTTCTGAGAAACCATATAACCAGAGACACCACGGGTTATTTGTGGCTTTTGCTCCATATGAAAATCCTCGTGTTGCAGTTGCAGCTGTTGTTGAACACGGTTGTTCTGGATCAGGTGCTGCAGGACCTATTGTTCGAAATGTTCTAACGACATATATGAAAAAGTATATGCCAGATCTTCATAAGATTTATGCCAAGGAAGATCGCAAAATCATGTCAGACTTCTTTGCTGATAGAAGAAAAAAGCGTGAAGAAGCGGAAAGACTTAGGGCCGAAAAAGAAAAGAAGAATGAAGATTCTGATGGTGATGACGAAGGTCAAACTGAAGATTAAAAAAGTGAGAACTTAATGGATTTATCAAATATTAAAGAATTTTTTAAAAGATATGACTTCTCATTCTTTCTTTTGAGTTCAGTTATCTTTTTCTTCGGAATTCTTAATCTATATTCAGCAACACATGCGTCTGCCTCTACTGCACATGCTAATTTATTTAAAGTACAAATTGGATGGTATGCTCTTTCGATTGTCATTGCTTTCGTTATTAGTTTTATTAACCCACAAAATCTTTATCGTTTCGCATGGCCTATTTATCTATTTAATATTGTTCTACTAATATTGGTTATTGTTCTTGGTCATAAAGGAATGGGGGCAAGACGTTGGCTAATGATTGGGCCAATTAGATTCCAACCTTCAGAGTTAATGAAAATATCTGTTATTTTCGTACTCGCTAGATACTTTAGAAATTATGCTCCTGATAGTGAACTTGGACTCAAGGATTTAATTAAGCCTGCTATCTTGGCATTTATCCCGACGATCTTAATTGTAGTTCAACCGGACTTAGGAACAGGACTTCTTATTCTTCTAATTTTCTTTACGATGGTGTTCTTTAGAAAACTTAAGTGGAAGACACTTTTAATTCTCGCTCTTGTTGGTCTTGTCAGTGGTGGAGTGATGTATCAATTCGGTTTAAAAGAATATCAAAGAAATCGTATTAAAACCTTTATTAATCCAACTGCGGATGCAAAAGGGACTGGCTATAATGCTATTCAATCAAAGATTGCTATTGGGTCTGGAAAAATATTCGGGAAGGGACTTAGAAAGTCCTCTCAGGCTTCCCTGAACTACTTACCTGAAAATCATACTGACTTTGTATTTTCTATTTATAATGAAGAGCATGGCTTCTTTGGAGCAATCTTATTAATTGGGTTATATCTTTTCTTGTTTTTTAGATTTGTGTGGCTCTCTGTCAACGTCAGTAGAATCTTTGAGTCCGTCACCATTATCGGGGTCATGAGTATATTCTTCTGGCACACCTTTATTAATATGGGAATGGTCATGGGGTTATTACCTGTTGTTGGTCTGCCTCTTCCTTTAATGTCTTATGGTGGTTCTTCACTTTTGACATTTGGGGTTTGTATTGGAGTGGCGACTTCTATTTCAAATACAAGACGCTTCTTTTAGAGGAGCGGGATTTTGGCATCGATAATGCATCTATATTAGTAAAACAACTTAATATGGAGCAAATATGCTAAAAAAGATGATCAATTTTTTAACACTTGTCTTAATACTATCCGCGCCACAGGCCTTTGGTGCTGGTTTCGATAGTGAGTTCGAGTTATTTGATCGCCTTAAAGAAGATATGTGGAATCTAGGTCTAGATTTCGAATATGTGCATACAACTGATATGAAAATTCCGAATACTGATGTCATCGATGGGGGAGCTCAGGGGAGCGAAGATCAAATTATCGTGAAATCAGTACCTTATGAGTTAATTCACCGTTTTGAGAGAACATTTTAAGATTTGATTAAAATAGTACTAATATTTGACTATGTCTTTTTTATCTCGCTACAATATTCGTGTTAGTGAGGTATGCAATGAAGCACGTATCTGCAATTGGAAGTTTACTGAAGAAGATCTATCGTATCTACAGTAATCACATTCTTAGTTATCTACAAGACAAAGGCTTTACAGACTTAAGGCCAAGTTTTCTTGAAATTCTAGTTTATATTTGTGAAAACGAAGGACCAACTATCAAGGAGATTGGATCTTCTTGTGGCCTAAAAAAACAAACAATGACAAGCCATCTAAATGAGTTACAAAAGCGTGGCTATATCGTTCGTAAATCTTCAGAAGTTGATAAGCGTGAACAACGCGTTTACTTAACTGAATATGGTGAGAAGTTTAAGTTCTCTCTCTTTGATGTTCTTGAATTAATTGAAGGTAATTATTCGAGAAGAATTGGAGAGGTTGAGCTTGAAAGAATTCAGTCTACTCTTGAGAATATGCACAACAAATTAAGTAATGTTGAAAGGCAAACTCTAGAGTCGAGAATTCAACTCAACCTATCTCTCGATTTTTAAGAAGTTTAAGCTACTTTAACTACAACTGAACCTTGAGTTGCCGGCCAAAATTTATAGCCGCCGGAAACGTTATTTACGTTAAAGAAACCTTTCTTTACTAGCTTTTCGCATGCTTGTATTGATTTAAGTCCATCCTCACTAATCACTAGGATAGGTGTTGTCTTATTTGTAATCTCAACATAGCGGTGATCGAGTTCTTCATACGGAATATGAATAGCACCTTCAAGCTTTACAGGTTTTTCATAATCCTTAGGTGTGATATCTAAAATAATATAATCCATATCCTTATCTTCGTAGACATCAAAGGCTTTGCGAGGAGAAAGGTCATTATATGGAAGTCCCATTAAGATCATATTATCATCGATGAATTCACCATTTTTTACGCGAATTAAATGATTTCTTTGAAGTGAAACAGAGAAGTCGACCTTTTCGTCAATCTTAGCAAGGTTGCGTTCAATATTAGTTAGTCTAGTATTGATAAAATCTAGCATTTGAAAATATTTTAAATCCACGAAAATCCTCCTCGTTCCAATTTCTTATCGGCCAAATAAAAAGTGGAATGAAGGAATGTACCCTTATTTAGAAGAGAGGGTAAAAATTTCCGTAATAGATATTCCCAGTAATAACCGTTGTTAAAAAGCATGAAGTGAAGAGAATTGCACCTTCATAAATACCATAACCAAGTTCAACACTAAGGTTTGAATCGTCAGTATCATCCTTCTTAATCTGTAGATCATCTTGAATTGAGAAGACCCAAATAAGGCCTTTACGAATAATTGGAATGATAATAATAGAGAGTAGGATTTTTAAAATAACTTGAATCGTGTACCACTTAATATCTTGCAGAGAGTGATCAAGTGATGATGAAATAATCGTACAAAGCCCTAAAATAAATCCCATGTATGAGATGGCAACCGCCAAGCTTTTTTGCACAAGTAGTCTATTAAAAGAGAGCTTTGAAATAATCTGAAATGTCTTTGAACAGAATCCAATGAGAACCACAGCAAAGAGCCATAGAAAAAGCGTCATTATAAGAGAACTATTTGAAACCTTAATAACAGTTTTTAAAATATAGGCCAAAGAAATTGAGTGAGAAAAACATATAATAGCGTAAGCATAGTTTTTACGACGTAAAATTTCATCAGCATATTCAAAGTTATAAAGAACAATACTTTCTAAAATATACAGTGAAGCTAGGTAGAGTGCGATTACCATTATCGACTCTAAAAATAATTGTCCAAGTGCAAAATACATTCCATCTGAAACATTTATTACAATATTCGAATAAATTATTCCGATTCCAATAATTCTTCCAAATAGGTGAATTGTATCAGTAGAGTTTTTTGATGGAGAGAATTTCTTTAGAATTTGATGCTTAATTGATGGAAAGAGAATTAAATGAGCTTGCTTATAAATATAAATAATAAAGCAAATAATTAGTGCAAAAATAATTCGAATAATTAATTTATCGTATAACTCATTCATTCTTTTGTTCCCACTTAGGTAAACTTGTATATTTCTTAAGTATGTCTTTTAGTGTTGTTTTATTTTCACTTTTTTTCTTGAACGCATAGTGTGCCGTAGTCACTGTTCCGTTTGTCCCAAATTCATTATTTAGGCCATAGAAAGGAGAGCTTGCCTTTTCTAAGACAATCATTCTGCGATAAAAGTCATATGTTGGAGTAAATTCACCCCAGTGAAAGATTTGAGGAAAGTTTTTGTAGGTGCGGTGAAAGCGCCATACTTTTTGTCCTGAATCAGATGTTCTCCATGTTCCATAAGCAGGGGAGCCGATATAGATTGAACCAGGAGGCATTGGGACTGTTGAGCTTTCATCATTTTCATATCTTCTAAATAAAGACATCCCAATATTATTTTGATTCTCCAAGAAGAACTCTCGAGAAATCCTGACGTTAATTCTTTGGGGTGCTTTGAAGGCATGAATGATTTGGTATCGATGGTGATAAGTCTTAATCAGAGCACCAGTAGAAAATTCTCTTTCAAGAATAACTGAAATTGGTGAGCCCTTAAATATATTTGCATACGCATTCGCATTAGGAACAAATATTGTTCTCTTCTCAGACGGAGAAAAACTCTTCGATATACCGAGATAAAGCAAAATTAATAGCACATAAAGTGAAAACTTATTCATATCTATTTATTATAGACGGGCCCCATGAGGCTAGTCCAAAGATTCAAAGATTAATTTGAAGAAATAATTTTATTAATTTCTGCTAAATTCTCTTTGCTTAGTTTGTCCATGTCACAATGAAGTCTATTAATTGCGTGAGACTTCGAAAATTTATGGAATAGATCAGTTGCTTCGTTAATATCGAAGTATTCAGTCATTCCACCCATTTTTGAATTCCTTACAACTTTCATCGTGTATTGCCCCTTGTCCTTTGGTCTATCTGCTGCATAATACTTAGATAAACGTCCAGTTGAAGATGAGCGAATAACTTCCAGATTGATAGACTCTAGATAGGCTTGAACCTTCTCAAGAGTTGCCAATTGTGAAGAGTTGAAAGATTCAAAAATCTTTTCAGGCGTTTGATTGTTAACAATGGCCTTTGCGTAAGGATTATTTGAGTGTCTTAAAATCTTCATAAGGTGATAATCGTCGTGCTCAATATATTTTTCAATATCTGCCGGGATTAAATATTCATATGGAGAAGTTTTAAAATAGCGTTGTAAAAGTTTTTCAAGGCAAACTGCACGGTAGTGGAAGTAAACCATGATGAACATGTGGTAGCGACTTAGTAGGAAGTCATCAAAAGTAATAACTGCTCTTTCTGAAATACCAAGTGTAGCTTGGCCATCAATAATTGCAGGCTCAAGATTATCAAGAAGCCAGTCAAGATCGTAAGAACCATAACTAACTCCGCAGAAGTAACTATCTCTTAGAAGGTAGTCCATGCGGTCGCAGTCAAGTTCACTTGAAACTAATTGATGGAGAAGAGGGAAGTAGCTAATTCCATCGATTTTAAAATAGTCGTGATCACTAGTTTCACCGCGAATTAAATCAGCAATATACTTTCTTTCAACTCCAAAGACTCTTTCAACTTCTTTTAGGCTATGAGCAAGGGAGCTATCTGCGATAGCTTTGATTGTATAATCTTCGTGAGTCGCTTGACGCTCACTATTTTTATCGCGATCAAGAAGATACTCTTGAGGAATTTTAAGATCAGTAAGCTTTGGCATTACGACTTCTGTCGAGTGACTTAAGGGCGCGTGGCCAATGTCATGCAGAAGGCAGGCAAGCTTGAAAGTTTCTTTAATCCTTAAGTGTTCTTTTGTGATGATTTGATTTTTGAAGAGACGGTCAAATGCCATTTCTCCAACTTTCATTACACCGATTGAGTGGATGAGGCGAGTATGAGTGGCACCTGGGAAAATATATTCAGAAAATCCAAGTTGCTTAATATTGCGAAGACGTTGGAAAAAGTCCGCGCGAATGATTGGCTCTTCTTCTTTAAGAATATGAATTGATCCGTGGACCGGGTCTCTTACTTCCATTAAAAATTCCTCAAAAATTAATTAATCTTATCTTTATTCGCAATCAGCCAATTAATGATATCTTGAGATTCGAACATCGGCTTATCATCGATATAGAGACATGGTACAGTTCTTCGTCCTGTAGTATTAATATGCCTTTCTAGGGCCGATGTGTCATTCATTATATCGCAATAAGTTAACTTAATCCCTAATTGATCAATAACATCCATAACGCGATGGCAAAATGGGCAGCCTGTATAGTAAAAAAATTCTAGTTTCATAATTTCGTTCCAAATAGAAAAAGCGGCAAAAGCCGCTTTTCTTATATTTATATTCGATATCAATAGATTTTAGTAAAAATCGTCCTCGTCTTCTTCCTCAGATGAGTCAAGGCCAAGTGCATATCTCTCATCTTCGTCAAGTTCTTCAGTAGAGATTTCTTCTTCTGGTGAGTCAAATGCATCGTTGTATCCCCAGCCAAAGCTAAGGTCATCTTTCTCATCTTGCTCATCATCAGGATTATACTCTTCTTGTAGGTTTGGTCCTGGCTCGTTGTAATCTTCCGCAGCTTCAAGTCCTACACTATCTTCAGTCTCTTCGATCGTTTCAAGCTTTGACTGTTCTGCCACTGCAAGCTTATCTTCTAATTCATATTCTTTTAGAGAGTCTGCTAATTGAGAATCAAGAGCATCTTTGTGCTTCTCTTTGTATTTTGCAATTGCTTCTTCGCGAGAAAGACCTTTGTTATCGGCAGATTTTTTTACAGTTTTCTTAGCGACTGTTTTGGCCGTTTTTGGAGCGGCTTTCTTTGCAACTTTTTTTGCAGCTTTTTTTGCAACTTTCTTTGTTGCTTTCTTTGCAACTTTCTTTGTTGCTTTCTTTGTTGCTTTCTTTGTTGCTTTCTTTGTTGCTTTCTTTGTCGCTTTTTTAGCCGCTTTTTTTGCAACTTTCTTAGTTGCTTTCTTTGCAGTTTTTTTAGCTACTTTTTTTGCAACTTTCTTCGTTGCCTTCTTTGCAGTTTTTTTAGCTACTTTTTTTGCAACTTTCTTCGTTGCTTTCTTTGCAGCTTTTTTTGCAACTTTCTTTGTTGCTTTCTTTGCAGTTTTTTTGGCTACTTTTTTTGCAGCTTTCTTAGTTGTTTTTTTAGTTACTTTCTTTGCCGCTTTCTTTGTTGCTTTTTTTGCAACTTTCTTCGTTGCTTTCTTTGCAGTTTTTTTGGCTACTTTTTTAGTTGCTTTCTTTGCAGTCTTTTTGGCTACTTTCTTCTTTGCCATATATACCTCGCGAAAAAGTTATAAATCGTCCTTAGTATATAAAAGAAATTAAAAATTTCGCAAGTTCTTTTTTATTTATAATGGCCCATTTAGGGCCATTTTAAAGGGGACTTGGTTAATTTAAGTAAAGTGATTAGAAGTATAAATTCGAACCAAATTCTTGCAGTTCAGTTCTTGGCAATGGGTTAGAAATGACATCTCCCGTGGCCTTAACATCTTCAGGGCTTCTTGGAGTTTCACCTTCTGGCGAGAAGCCTGCTTGAAACTCCATGTAATTTGATTCATTCTTCGCGTAACCTGACGCAGTATCTGTAATCGATGTTAGGCTAATAAGCTTTGTTGAATAGGCGTTACGGCGATGATTCTTATTTTTACTGGTGAATGGATTTACTGAACGTCCATTATTTTCCCCGCCATAATCTTTCCCAGGAGCATATGCCGTCCTTAGGGAGTTATTATTTAGTGACGGTGAAGGAGGGTTCGCTTCATTGTTCTGGCGGTAAGTCGTAATGTAGTAGAGGTTAGACTGTGTTTGTTGAGCCTTAGTGTTAATATACGTCTTTACGGCCCCTAATAGTGGGATCGTTTCACAGTTGTCTGGCTTTGCTTCTTCATCCTTTCCTAGAATGAAGTAAGTGAAGCGTGAGGCAATACTTTGTTTTTGGCACTGCGGAATCGGGAGGGCAACAGTAGTCGTTGTTGGGTCGCCATCAACATCTGGATCAAAGATTGCCTTTGAGGCTTCAATATAGGCCGTAGGATCTTGAGCACTAGTATTTCTTACTTTCGTTGCATAGAAATCCAGGGCCTTGCGATAAACGATAACAGCATCACTTAGAGTATCAATATAATCAGTTAGAACACCAGTCAGGGCCTCCCTGTCCTTATAAAGTAAAGTAGAGTGGAAGAGTGGTGCAAAGTAACCAATAGTTTTGGCCGCTGGATCAATATAGCGCACTGATGGAAAGTGATCGGCCGTCATATCTGTTTCTAAGCTGTTAACTGTTGGAACTAAGTAATTGAGAACATCATAATTTGTCGGAGCACGAACATTTTGAAAAGCTTCGATAAGATTTTGTGCTGTCACCCCGGCCTGATTTACCGTGTAGTTCGGAATATTTGCCCTTAAATCAACAAATTGCTTTGTTGTGAAAAGCCCTGCTTTCTCGCCAGTGATATTACTTGGGTTAGGATTGTAGGCAAGGGTTGGAAGGTCTGATTCCGAAGTCGTTTGCGAATTCAAATTATAGATCATATTCGGTATCGTAAATTTCACATCAACATTTGATGGAATCCCACCAATTGCAGCAGTTGTGTCAGCAGCATCTAGAAAAAAGTCTGAGGTTGCCGGTAGTGGTAGGCCCTGAATCTTTACACCATCAGTAGGGTCATCTGTTGTTCTTGGGTCACCAGTTGTTGTAAAACCCATAATGAAGTTAGCACTTCTTGAACCAGAGGCATTTGCAATACGGGCCGAATTTGAACTCGATTCAGCATAATCTTTTCCAACTGTTGGTGAAACGAGGGCCGGCCCAATACGGCCACCAAAAGGCTTTGCTGCCGCATATGCTGCCATATCGATGAAGCCATTATTTTCTAGGAACGAAAATGGATTAAGTAAACCAAGGTACTTAGCTTTGGCCTTAACTGCATAATATGTCACAACTTTTGGATTCTTATAGAAGCCTAGAATATAGCCAGGTACAGGTAGTGAAGTCTTTGTCGATGCACATGACGCTTCTGCAGCTGTTCCGCTTGAATCAGGAACTGCAATCGTTGAAATACCTTCAGTTGTAGGAGCAAAAGTTGTAAAGAACGTCGTGAAATTCATAATCATCGGTACAAGATCAAGATAGCGCTTTGATGAAGCAACTAGTTCACCGCCGTTATAACTGGCATCTTGTGGGATTAGGAAACTAGATAACGATTGTGGTGAAGGTGTGAACGTCTTTGGAGCTAATTCATAAAGCACTAAAGACTTTGCAAATGCACCGTCGAATGTTGTTTTAAAAATTCCACCACCAAGAGTTTTTGCAGCGGCCATATAGGCTTTCAGTGGTCGATCGTTAATTGGAATTCCTGTCGATTGGTTCTCCATAAATAGTTGCTCAGGGTTAACGCAACCAGTGGCAGAACCACCACCACAAATTCCTTGTGTAATAGGTGGGCGGTTTACGATCATCTCAAGATTTCTAATTCTAAGAGCAAGCTCCATTGATTCAATCCACGCACCCGTTCGATCTGCTGCTGCAATAGGAACATCATTTTGTGAAACACCGGCAGCAAAAGCGTAATTCTTTGCGGCCGAAAAGTTATAAGTTGAACGAACCATACAGTTCTTTGCTTTTAAATTAACAAAGGCATCCATTGTTCTTTCAAATTCTTCACTAACATCTGGAATCCCTGCGACGTGAAAGCGAGGAAGACCAGGGATTTGATAAATTGTACAAAGGTTTTCGTTATTACCAGAGCCAAAGTGAAGACAAATAGAGGGAACGTTGTAATGGTCACCCTTAACACCACTACTAAAGTCAGAACCACTTTCATCAAAGCGCTTCAAGGCAAAGTTCATTGTTGTTGTTGAGTTAGCATGAGTGTTCTCATTCGCAAGTTGGCCAAGAACGTAGTACTTAAACATCCACTCTTTATAAGTATTTCTCATCTCCCAATTAAGGTGAGCAATATTTGTTAGTTGTCTAGCTTGAGAAGCGGCTCCCGACCAAGCAGCAGTATCAACTGCATTTTGCAGATTGATCTTGGCCTTTACGAAGAGTCCAACATTCACCACGAATGCGATGAATGAGAAGATTGCCACAAGTGTAACTCCAAAGAAGATACTAATTTGGCCTTTCGTGTTCTTAACTAATTTTTTCGAATGTGAATGTTGTGGTTGTGTCATAATGCCTTATTTTTCCGGTAACTTAATGCTACCGAAAGTGGCATTTATGCGTCAATTGATATGAACACTTTCTATTTCTAGTTAGTTGCACCGAGTTAAGTTGGCATTGAACTTGTAATAGAAATAGGTACCAAGGATATGGTGCCTAATCCCTGGAGTAGAACGTTTGTACAGGCAAGGCTAACCACCTTAACCATGGCCTTTCGGTCATCTTTAAGTACTTGTTTTTGTGAGTACTTATCTCTACCAGGCTTATGGTCTTGTTCGAATCACGGATGAATAAGAACAGGGCCTGGTACCTTTTTTACCTGCTTAATTCTCAGCGACTAAATTGGTAAAATTAAGGAGTCGAAGTATGTTTACTTTGTCGATGCTTAGGAGGGCGATAATTGAAGACATTGAATTCATTTAATCCATTAGAGACGCGTACTTACAAATTTAAGAAAGCGCATATTGAATTCTTCTGTCCTCTTTGTCGCACTCAAAGGGCAGTTGTCACAAACCCTCACATGAATGCAAAAAACTACCTTCAGGTATTCATGCTTACAGTTGCAACAACTGGTGTACTTTATCCATTTATTAGCTTTGCAGGAATCTTTTCTTTCTTTCTATTCTGGGCAGGCTTTGAAGCAGCGCTTAGACTAAACTTCAAAAAAGAAATTCCATGTCCTCACTGTGGCTTTGATGCTGCTTGGTACAAGAAGGATGTGCGTATCGCGAAATCAAAAGTAAAAGAGTTTTGGCAGACTAGAGGTGGCCATGCTCAAATTGCTCCAGAGAATGTTGAGCAAGCTTTTGCAGACATGTATTAAAAAAATTTAGAACCTTCAATTTTTAATGAATATCATTTCAGGCTCTTGACGCAAGTTGTCCTTTTTTTTGTATTTGCATAGCTATTTATGACTTCTCGATAGGGGAAAGTCGTATTATTGTAGTAATGTATTCAGGTAATACTCAACCTTGCGGTTATAGCTGAATTCTTAAGTATTGTTTCAGCTATACGCGAAGAAAATTGGAGGAACAAATGAGTGTAAACAAGGTTATTTTAGTAGGACGTTTAGGACAAGATCCAGAACTTAAGTACACACCATCTGGGATGGCTGTATGTAACTTCTCACTAGCAACAGGTGAGTCTTGGACAGATAAGAACGGACAAAAACAAGAAAGAACTGAATGGCACAGAGTTGTTGTTTGGGGAAAACTTGCTGAATTATGTGGTCAATACCTAGCAAAAGGTCGTCAAGCTTACTTAGAAGGTCAACTTCAAACAAGGTCTTGGGAAGACAAAGACGGTAACAAGAGATACACAACAGAAATCAATGCTAGAACAATTCAATTCCTTGGTGGAGCAGCTCCATCTGCTGGTCAAGGTGCTTCAATGGGTCAGTCTAATAACAACAACTCATTTAACCAAGAAATGCCTCAGCACGATGATATGAACCAAGGTTACGATATTTCATCGAACGCTTCATTCACAGCTGATGACATCCCATTCTAGAGATTAATTTAAATTTCTATATATGACTAAGGCCTGCTTTTGCGGGCCTTATTTATTTCTAAATACCTGAATTTTAAAGTAAACATAGAACGACTAAAGAAATCTTAACTTCGTGGCGATAAGTGAGTTGATGAGTCAGTTAAGATTTTTAACATTTTTAGTTATTCTTGCTTCATGTGGTTCTTTTGAGCAGCATGGGGGCCTTCTTCCTCTAAGCAAAGTTGAAAGTAATGAGATGCTTTTAACTGAAAGTGAGGAAGCTGAGTATCGTTACCTTGCAGACCTTTATGGGATCTCTGAAGAGAAACTTGATATCAAGGGGGACACTCCTAAGCGAGTAGTGCAAACAGAGAAAGACTGGCAACTTGAAGATATTAATCTTAATGAAATTGAAAATAGCTCATTTGTTATTAGCGACTACGAAGTAAGCTTTGTTGAAGATAAGTTTAAAAATGAAGCTCAACTAGTTGCAGAGGCCAAGGCCGCTGAAGCTGCTAAAAAAAGAAAGTCACGTGGAATTGCTTCTGTTCCAGAGGTAAGCTTAGTTCACAAGAAGAGAAGGCCAGCTTCACTCTTTGCTATGGCAAAGAAATCAACACCTGAATCAATTCGTTACTATATTGCTAAAAAAGGCGCTGATGTAAATGAGAAGAATAAGAGAGGTGATACTCCTCTTCACATTGCTATCAAGAATAAGCGCTTCGATAATGTCCGTGCTTTATTAGGAATGAAGGCCGATCCAAATATTCCAGATGCGAACGGGAAGACTGTTGCCCAATATGCACAAGAGTTAGGAATAGAATCAATTTTAAAATTAATGAAGAAGAAATAAAAAAAGCTCCCTTCGGGAGCTTTTTTTATTTTGTATATTCTTAGAATTTCTTTGAATTTATTTTGCAGCAGGAGCTGTTTCTTCAGTCGCTGGAGCAGTTTGTGCTGGAGCTGTTGTATCAGAGTTAAGTGGAGCTGCGATTGGCGCTGCACTATCAAGTAGTGATTTAGACTCTTTACCAGATTGAATCTTAGCAAGAAGAATACAGTTACCTAGGAAAAGAACAGTAAGTACAACTGTAATTTTACTTAGGATATTTCCTTGTTGGCTACCTGTGAATACGGCTTCTGAAGCACCACCTAGAAGACCTGCTTCCGCACCCTTACCAAATTGTAGAAGAACTACGATGATTAGAAGTACTGAAACAACACCGTGAAAAATCATTAAACCAGTAACCATAATTTATTTCCTTTCAATATAAATAGATAAATTAACAACAATTTATATCAACACATCGAGGCCATGACAAGTACTGTCTATGACCTGATGAGTTAAAAAATTATGATTTGATAATTATTTAGTTTGGACAACCAGTGAAAATTTGCTTTTCTAGATTGAAAAGATAGCAGTCACGTTTCTTGTAAGCGTTTTTAAAGAATAGTGGTGCTGCATTTGAAACGGCCTTTCTTACTTTATAGATTTCAGGCCAAGTAAGGGAAACAGGCATCTTTGTGTGAAGATAAATATTTCCGTTGTATGGTTTAGCGACGCGATCCCAAGCTTCTTGAGAAGGCTTATCATTGTCATCTCTATTTAAGAACCAAAGATTATCGAATTCACCTTTAAAGTCCTTAAAAAGCTGTGCAAATACTTCACCTTTATACGTGAACATATTGTCGAATTGAGTAAGCTCCGCTGTTTCTGAAATATTATATGAACCACTCATAAGTTTTGTCTTAGAGAAATCACTCTCATCATAATCAAAGATCATGTACTTGTGGTGATTAAGGGCCCAGTGACGAGGAGATGGTGCATGAGAGTAGTACTTAATTCTTACTGGTGCGACCTTATTCTTATTACCTGGAAGCTTCTTCCAATTGTAAACAAAGTAAGGAGTCATCTCTTTTGATTTTGTGCTTGTTTTATATTCTTGATTGTCGGCAACGATCTTAACATCAACACCTCTTTTAACAGCATCTAAAAGTGCATCTGCTACATCTTTAATTACAAGGTGATTAACATTAACCAGAATATTCTTTTGAGATTCATTGATTAGCTTAATCATAGCATCGCGAACTAGCCATGTTTTCTGACCAGCTACCTTTTTAGGAGACATTCCTAAGTAGCGTCCAGTCTTGTAACTTTTAGAGCTTGGAGCATATTCTTTGTATGTGAAGTTCATTGAACTTGAAACGAATGAAGGATTCTCTTCTTCATTTGGAATATTCTTTAGATCTAAAAGATCAAGTGAAGCTAGGTTTTCTTCACTAACTTGTGAAGTGTAGATATCTTTTCCTGAATTCCAAAGAAACTTAAATTCTCGATTTAAAGTTTTAATTGTAGTACGACCTTCTTCAGAAGAGTCATTGTTGAAAATAAAGTTTTCAGAGTAACGAGATTTTGCACCACCTGAAAGGTTCGCACTAGAGTTGAATGCCCATTTATCATCAACGATTGAAAATTTCTCGTGCATTTTTTTGTAAGCGAACTTAACACCGCATCCGGCATCTTCAATTGATTTGGCATAATCAATTACGCGAGAACTACTTTTTAAATTAGGGTGAAGAACAACTTTTACATCGACACCCGAAAGGCATGCAACTTCAAGGTTCTTTGTTACTGTTGAGTCTGACCAGCTGTATACCGTTAGCCAAACTTTCTCTTTTGCGCCTTCGATTGCTGTATAAATTTGATTAAATGCTTCTTCACCTTGGTGTGGTGAGAAGAGGGCCCAGAAGCTTGTCCCAGCGAAGATATTACTTGCAATTAATGTCGTAAATAGCAGTTTTTTCATTGAGTCTCCCTACAGATTTGAGCATGGTGTATCCCACGCGATGCAAAATGAGAAGGTTATAAGAAATAATTTCAATAAAAAAGATGGTCACAAAGTGATATCAGTAACTTAAATAGATAATTTCTTTGACCTTCGGTAATCCCTTCTTTACCATTTTTATATGGGAAGAATTAAGAGACTTTGGCCATGGCTGGCCTGTGCTGCAGCGGTATTTTCGATCTCTGGAAATAGCTTTGCGAGTAGTTTAAAAATTACAACATTCAATCTACGTTGGTACGGACTTGGGGGGGAAATCTCTGGTCAAAGAACTGACGAATATCGTGATCCTTTTATCAAAGAATTTTTAAGCACGAAGTATATCAATACAGATATTTTTCTTTTTCAAGAAGTTATCGACACTGAACGATTGGGACAATTAATGGATGGCCTAGGTCACCACTGTGTTTCTTATCGTCATGAACAATTTAATCACCAGCACTTAATGATTTGCTTAAAGAAGTCACTTGATATCGTTCCTGAAAAAGGTGATGACGATTTTACTTACTCTTTATTAGAAAATCGTCCGTTTTTAAGACCTGCTCTTTATGGAAAGGTTATCGATCGTTATTCAAAACAGCCGCTTATTCACTTAGTTGGTCTTCATTTAAAAGCTGGCCCAGATGGAATTAGTGAACGCTTAGAACAAGTTAATAACTTAAATAAGAGAGTACTAGAATACCGTGAAGCTAATTTGCCTGTAGTCATTGCAGGTGATCTTAATACTTACAGAAATACTCGCTATGAAGATAAAGAATCTGACTTAGTCGTTTTAGGTGAAGCATTTAATACAATTAATGTGACAAGAAGAACGAGTGACTATGATTATACTTATCGTAATGGTGGCTCAGGAAATGTTTTTGATCATTTCTATGTTTCAAATACAGTTGAAACAAAGTACGTTGAAATTTGGCGTGCTTGTAGTGGAAGTAGTCGAAACACAAAGAGACTTGAGAATCTTTCATGGTATCAGCGATTTATCTCAGATCACTGCCCAGTTTCATTAAGAGTTGATATTCAGTAGAAAGCTTAATTGTTAGTAAATTTTAACATTCGAATTTAACTTTAATTAGGCCTAACTGTTCATTTTTTTATGCTACTTTTTGTGGCATGAAAGCTTTAATTATTTTATCACTTACTGTTTTAACGTTTGTTTCTGCGCATTTCACGTATGCACAGGATGTGAAACCAAACGTTGTTTTATTAACCTCACTTGAAACACCAAAGGTTTGGTATCGTCCAAAAGGTTGGAAGATTGACCCCAAACTTGAAAAAATCTTCAAGAAGCACTTTAAAAAATCAGGCTACAATATTGTCATAAAGCATAGTGTGGATTTTCACGAGCTTCGCCGACAACTTCATAATCCAAATAATATCGCTGTTTTTTGGGCGTCTCATGCTGCAGGAACAAGTCAGAATACGACAGGTTCAAATAATATGGGAGCTGTCCTAAGTATTAACGGAAAGGATGTTAAGGATCTATTTAAGTCAGTCCATCCTAATATTCGCTACCTTGGTCTCGTTGGTTGTGATGCTCAGGGAATCTTAGATGAAATTTCACGTGAAGGACATTACCGTTATAATCCAAACCTAAAGACTCATTCATTTACAGAGAAAATCGATGCTAGAAAAGGACTTAGAACTTCACTAAAGGCATCGGTTGGACAACTCGGATATACAAAAAGAAGACTATTCTTCTTAAAAAAGAAGTCTCTTATTTTCCGTCACGATTTTTATGGAAGAGAGGATTTATTAAAAGTTAATCAATACTTTCATTGCGCAAAAGAGAATGGATATCTTGTTAAAGGTGTTCGTACATTAACTCAAGATTCGATGGAAGTTGCTATTACGAACCCTCAAGGTATTCTTAAAATTCTTCCGGCAGGAAAAGCTGGAGATCGCCAAGAATTTCAATTCTATCTACCATACCACCCAGAGTTTGCTCGTCGTGATATGAAAATTAATGTGGATAGTCTCATTTATTTTGGAGAAGAAAGAAAATATTTAGGTGAGTTTGATTTTTCAACAGAATGGGGAACAGACTGGCGTGTCTTTGCTAAGCCCGACGGAACGGTCTTAGGAGTTACTAAAAATCTATACTTACCAAGGGGAAGTTTGCCATCATTCGATGATGTTCAAACCTACAAGGAACTAAGTTGTAACGATACTGAAGAAATGAAAGTTCACGTCTTTTAATTAAGCGTGCAGACCCATGTAGCTGTCCGCTTGTAGGGCAGCTCCACCAACAAGGCCTCCGTCAATGTCTTTGCATGATAGGAGGTCTTCTACATTTGAAGGCTTAACTGATCCACCATAGAGAATCGATGTTTTATTTCCATCAATTGATAGATTATCATTTATATACTGACGTATATAGGCATGAGTTTCTTGTGCTTGCTCTGGAGTTGCTGTTACTCCTGTTCCTATTGCCCAAACTGGCTCGTAAGCAATAATAACGTTTACACTGTCAATATCAGCAAGACCTTTACTTAACTGCTCTGCTAAAACCTCTTCGACTTTTCCGGCTTCTCTTTGCTCAAGTGTTTCACCAATGCAGAAAATAACTGTTAGGTCGTTGGCCAGAGCAATCTTTGCTTTTGCATTTAGAGTTGCATCGTCCTCATTGTAGATAGAGCGACGTTCAGAGTGTCCAATGATAACAAAATGTGCACCGATATCTTTTAGTGATGCAGGTGAGATCTCTCCCGTAAATGCACCGCTATTTTCTGTGGCACAATTTTGAGCACCAATTTTAAAATCATCAGTATTTTGCAGACAAATAGGGATGTGGATTGCTTGTGGAGCAATCCATGCTTCATGACGAAGTTTCGTGCTGTCGATAGCATCAAAGAAGGCGATAACGTCTTCAGTATTCTGATTCATCTTCCAGTTTCCTACGATATACTTCGTTCTCTCAGTCATATTTACATCCCTTATTATTACTTATTTATTCAACACCAAATTTTAGAGCACTAATACCTGGAAGGCTACCTTTCTCGATAAACTCAAGAGAAGCGCCACCGCCAGTCGATACATGACTCATTTTATTCGCAAGACCAGACTTATTAACTGCACTTACTGAATCACCTCCACCAACAAGAGTGTAGGCATTTGACTCGCTTAAAACTTCAGCAATAGCAAAAGTACCTTTTGCATAATCTTCATTCTCAAAAATACCCATTGGTCCATTCCAAAGGATTGTCTTTGCTTCACGAAGAATAGAGCTGTACTTTGCAATTGTTTGCTCACCGATATCTAAACCCATCTTTCCATCAGGGATACCAACTTTATCAACTGCTTCCGGCTTTCCACCAAACTCACTTGAAACGATATGGTCAATCGGAAGAATGATTTTATGTGCCGTACTTTGAGAAAAAATCTTTTTAGCAAGGCTTACATCTTCGTCACTACAAAGAGAAGTTCCAACCTCATTTCCTTTAGCTTTTAGGAAAGGGTAGGCCATAGCTCCACCAATAATAAGATTAGAAACACTTGAAAGAAGTCTTTCAATGATTTTAATCTTGTCACTAACTTTTGCACCACCAACGACTGCAACAAATGGTGTCTCAGGTCTTTGCGTAATTTTTGAAAGAGCTTCGATTTCTTTCTTCATAAGAAGTCCTGCATAGGCCTTGTTTTTGAAGAAAGCATTAATTTCATAAGTTGAAGCGTGTTTTCTATGAGCAGCTCCAAATGCATCGTTAACATAAATGTCAGCATACTCAGAAAGTTTACGTGCAAACTCACGATCGTTTTCAGTTTCTTCTTTGTGGAAACGAAGGTTTTCAAGAAGAATGATCTTATTTGAGTTTAAAGTTAGAAGAGTTTTAATTCCGCGATCAAGACATGACTCAGTTAACGTTACTTCTTCACCCAGTTTATCTGCAAGGTAAGTTGCAACAGGCTCAAGAGAGAAGTCTGAGTTTACTTGTCCTTTAGGACGTCCAAGGTGAGACATCATAATTAACTTAGATGCACCTTTGTCTAGGATTAGCTTGATTGTTTCAAGAGCATTATCAATTCTTGTTGTATCAGTAATCTCTTTAGTTTCTTTATCTAGAGGAACATTGAAATCAAAACGAACAAGAACTTTCTTGTCTTTGATTTTTGAATCATCAATGCTGTCAATAAATTGTAATGCCATAGTTTTTCCTAATTTTTTTTATTAAAGTTGGCTACCGATGAAACCTGCAAGGTCGATAACACGGTTAGAGAAACCTGCTTCGTTATCATACCAAGTAACAACTTTTACACTCTTTCCATCAATTACTTTTGTTAGATCAGCGTCTACACATGAAGACTCTCTCATACCCATGTAATCAACAGATACTAGTGGTTGTTTTTCAAAACCAAGAATACCTTTTAGAGTTGTTTCACTTGCTTCTTTTAGAGCTGCGTTTACTTCTTCTTCAGTAACTTCTGTTTCAACATTTACAGTTAGATCAACAAGAGAAACGTTTGGAGTTGGAACGCGAATTGCGAAACCATCTAGCTTTCCTTTAAGTTCAGGAATAACTAGACCAACAGCTTTTGCTGCACCTGTTGTTGTTGGAACCATTGATACTGCTGCTGCACGAGCACGACGAAGGTCTGAGTGTGAAGCATCTAGAAGACACTGGTCACCAGTGTAAGAGTGAACAGTAGTCATGTGACCGTTGATTACACCAAACTTATCGTTTAGTACTTTTGCAACTGGTGAAAGACAGTTAGTTGTACAAGATGCATTTGAAACAACTGTGTGTTTTTGAGCATCATAAGTGTTTTCGTTGATTCCCATAACGATTGTGTTATCAACGTCTTTACCTGGACAACATAGAATAACTTTTTTAACAGTTCCTGTTACGTGCTTCATTAGTGATTTTTGATCTTTGAAAACACCTGTTGCATCGATTACGATATCAACTTTATCTTGTGTCCAAGGAATTTCACTTGGGTCTCTATACTTGTGAAAAGAAATCTCTTTTCCGTTAATGTGCATTTTGTGTGATTCATCTACACTTACTTCACCGTTGAAACGACCAAATACTGAATCGTATTTGATAAGGTGAACGTAGTCGTGGATATCACCTGGTGAGTTAACAGCAACGACTTCTAAGTTTTCAATGTTGCGGTTAAAAATTTCTCTAAGAACTGTACGACCAATACGGCCCATACCATTAATACCAACGCGGATCTTTCCAGACATACCTGACTCCTGTGCTTAATTATTAAAAAAAATACCACTGTAATATGCCACAATCGAGAGAGATTGCCTACCGAAAGCACATATTTCTAGGAGGATGCGACGTTTTTGCTCACTGCCCAAAAAATAGCTGAACAGGCTATAATTTTACTAATGCAAACAAGTTCAAAAATGCCATCAAATATTATTCACTACAAATCCAAAGCGGATTATGAAAGTGGTGTTAAAAGCGAGGCCCCTGTCCCTGAAAAGCTTGTCAAAAACGCAACGAAAGTTGTGGAGAAAACTGCCAAGGTTGCCGAAGCCGCTGCTAAGGCTTCAATCTCAACAGATGCTCTTGCAATTGCTCAAGCCGGAAAGAAGTTGGCCGTAGATGCTGTGACAACAGTTGCAAAGTCTGCTGTTAATGCACCTGAAGAAGCTAGTGAAGTAAAAGAAGTTAGTCCAATTAAGGAGTTACTTCCAATAAATAAGCCTGCAATTTTCTTTTTAGAGGGACTTCATCTTTCAACACTAAGTTCTAAAGGTGGACTTGAGGATATCGCCAAGTCATTTAGTGATGGCGAGTTTGTCAGTTGGAGTGATGAAGATAAGGTTTTGGAAGAAGTTTTAAGAAGGCCAAAGGATCAGCCAATTATTCTCGTAGGTCATTCTTTAGGAGGGGACGCTGTTGTTAACCTCGCTAATCGCTTAAATAGTGCGGAAGCAGGATTTCGAAGTGTGGATTTGCTCGTGACACTCGATTCAGTTGGCTTTGATAATGATATCATTCCAAAGAACGTCAAAAAGAATCTTAATTTCATGCTAGATCGATCTTTTATTTTCAATGATGGCCCTAATGTCGCTCGTGATTTTAAGACGACTGATGTGATCAATATCCTACGTCCTGAGGGGCATACGAAAATTGATGAAGCCCCAGATGTGCATCGCGAAATTTTTGAAGAAATCACCCAAGTTTTAGACCAAAACTATCTGGCCAAGAGAAAGCAACAACTTGCGGGCCTTTATCGCGCCTTCTATGAGATGAATCAGCAAAATAACTCATAATCCTTTCTAGTCTTTATCTTCTGATTATGCTATGAAGTGTCATGATTCAGACTCTTTTGTTATTATGTATCGCTTTGGCCAGCTCTTGCTTTGCAATTGTTGGGGGGGAAGCTGTTAATAAAGGAGAGTATCAGAGTGTCGTTGCTCTCGTTAGACTTGGCCGTCCATTTTGTACTGGAGTGGCATTAACGCCTACTCATATCCTTACTGCCGCTCATTGTCTTGAGAATAAAAATTACAAATCGATTCGTATCTATACTGGAGCAGGAAAAATTATGACTGCGGCTTCTTCAAAAGAGAACCTTGATGCTCAGTATAGTGTGACTGGAGTGGAGCTTCATCCGAGCTTGAAATTCAAATATCCAAATGGACCTCTAGCAGACTTGGCCAGCTTGAAAACAGTTGATCTTGCTATCTTAACAACTGATGCTCCTCTTCGAGTGAAGAAATTCTACTCTCTTTTAACTGATCCCAAAGAGATTCTAGATAAGATCGCTCCTGGAAAGCTTACGACAGCGGTTGGATTTGGTTATACTGGCGAAATCGGCTTTATGCCAATGGACACTGCCCATGCTCATATTATTTACGGTCAAAAGAGAATGGCCATAATTCCAATTTTTGAAGTCTTTTTTAACGAGATTGATATGAGAAACAAGCAAACAGATACTTGTTATATTGATAGTGGTGGACCTGTCTTTGTTGATGTTAACGGAGAACTAAAAATTGCTGCCATTGTATCTGCTTCATTTGGCTTTTGTGCGGAAGGGAAGTACGCAACACTCTACTCTCTTGCATACCACTCTGTTTGTTGGATTAAGAAGGTTACAGGTATCTCTGATGAGCATAGTGGCTTCCACTGTGGGCGAAATATAAAAATAGCTCAAGAATGTTACGGAATTAAGAATGAGGAAGATCTTCGTAGTTGCGCAGATAAGTACTCTGATGAAATCCTTCGAAGCTATCCTTAGTTGAATATTCAGTAACTTAGAAGATCGATTCATTTTGTTAACCATTTATAAAGATTTTTGTGAATTATATCTCGCGGGCCGCGTGTTATAATCACGCGATGGAAAAATCAAATCTCTCTAATATAAAGAAGCTCTACGAGCACAAGAAAAAAGTTTGTCATGATACTGAAATCAAACCTGAGGTTATTGAGGATTTCGTTGAAGAGGCCCTCAATATTATTTTGCCAGGTTCTGTGCGAATGCAATTTCTAAATTATGAAGACTTTGAATTGTATTTCAATCGCCACATCATTAATACGGATCAAATTTTTAATCATTTGAAACTTGATGCGCATGTCAGAGAAAAGTTAATAGCGTCGTATAGCGAAGAATTAGTGACGTTGGCAAAGAAAATAGAAATTGATGCTATTGCGCTCTTAGAAGGTGATCCTGCTGCACAAAATATCTGTGAGGTTGTTCTATGCTACCCAGGACTTTTTGCAATTGCCTCTCATCGTCTGGCCCATTTTTTCTATGAAAAATCTTTAACAATCTTTCCTCGAATGATTGCAGAATATGCACATAATAAAACAGGTATTGATATCCATCCAGGTGCACAAATTGGAGATTCATTCTTTATCGATCATGGAACTGGTGTCGTTATAGGGGAGACCGCAGTTATTGGTAATCGAGTAAAGATTTATCAAGGGGTAACATTAGGTGCTCTCTCAGTGAGTAAGGACTTACAAAATACGAAACGCCATCCCACTATTGAAGATGATTGTGTGATCTATGCTCACGCAACAATCTTGGGAGGAACGACTGTTATTGGTGAGGGGTCAACGATTGGTGGTAACGTTTGGCTAACACAAAGTGTGAAGAAGAAGTCTATTGTTTATCATAAAAGCGAAGTTCACTTAGATGTGAAGGATCGACAATTCAATATAGAGGAGCTTACATATGAAATTTAATAATATTTTGGAATCTGTTGGAAATACACCACTTGTAAAAATAAATCGTCTCTTTCCTGAGGCAAATAAGAAAAATATAACTATTTATGCAAAGCTTGAGCGCGCAAACCCTGGTGGTTCAATTAAAGATCGAATCGCAAAGAGAATGATTGAAGACGCGCAAAAGAAGGGCCTTGTCAAAGAAGGAACGGTAATTGTTGAGCCTACTTCTGGTAACACTGGAGTTGGTCTTGCAATGGCATGTGCTGTTCTTGGTTACCGCTTAATCATTACAATGCCAGAGAGTATGAGTTTAGAGAGAAGGCGTCTTATGGCACTTTTTGGTGCAGAGCTAGTTTTAACTCCGAAAGAAAAAGGTATGAAGGGAGCGATTGAAAAGGCCCAAGAAATTTGTGAGCAAGAAGAAAATTCATGGATGCCAATGCAATTTGATAATCCATCAAATGTTGATGTACACAGAGATACAACGGCCAAGGAGATTCTCGCTGATATTGATGGAAGTATCGACTACCTTATTACTGGAGTAGGTACTGGTGGACATATTACTGGTGTATCAGAGGTCTTAAAAGAGAAGTTTAATAACCTGAAGGTTGTGGCGGTTGAACCTGCGGATTCTCCTGTTCTCTCTGGAGGTGAGCCTGGGCCGCATCCAATACAGGGAATAGGTGCTGGTTTTGTACCTAGTGTTTTAAATCGAGAACTTCTTGATGAAGTTGTGACAATTAGTAAAGATGAAGCCTTTGAATTTGCAAGAAGTGCTGCCCGTCTTGAAGGCATCCTTCTAGGAATTTCAAGTGGTGCTTCACTAGCTGCAATTGAAAAGAAAATTAGTGAAATGCCAGAAGGCTCAACAGTATTAACATTCTGTTATGATACTGGTGAGCGCTACTTATCGACTGAAGGATTATTTTAATTTAAAGAATAGATTTTCGGCGTTGCTATTAGCAACGTCGATTAATTCTTGAGGATCAATTCCTTTATGAGTTGCAATAAAATCTGCAACACATGGAAGATAGAATGGAGCATTCTCTCTTCCTCTAAATGGAACAGGAGTAAGATACGGAGAGTCCGTTTCTAGTAGCATTTGCTCGACTGGAACAATATCTAAAACATCACGAACGTTAGTAGCATTCTTAAATGTAACAATTCCATTAAATCCAATATGAAAGCCTTCACTAAGGCAAAACGAAGCAAGCTCAATTCCTGAAGTAAAAGAGTGGATAACTCCTTTTCTTTTTAGTGTAGTTGAGAAGTTTTTTAAAATGGCCTTAGTATCTTCATCTGCTTCACGTGTGTGAATAACAACTGGCAGGTCACTATCACAAGCAATTTGCAGTTGCCTTTCAAAAGATTCTTTTTGAATGCTCGGATCTGAAAACTCATAGTAGTAATCTAGACCAATTTCTCCAACTGCTACAATCTTAGGGTTTGCTAAGTTGTCTTGAATTTCTTGATAAGTTTCTTCTGTAATGTGTTTGGCCTCGTGAGGATGAATTCCTTGAGTACCATAGACGATATCATTGGCCGTAAGCTCTCTAACTTTTTTAAGATTGTCTGGAGATACTGCAATTGTCACAACTTTATTAACACCATATTCCTGGCATTTGTTAAGTGTATCAATTAATTCTTGGCCTTTGAGATAGTCGAGATGACAGTGGGTCTCTATTGGACCCACTGTATATTTAGGAATAATTCTTTCTTTTTTTTTACTCATTAGTTCTTAGCTTTATTTTCTTTAAGAAGGTGATCCATAATCGCTGTGTAATCACTTAGTGGCCTAACACCTTCAATTTTTACACCATTAATTAGCTGAGTTGGTGTTGATTGTACATTAAAAGAATTTGCCTGAGTGATCATATCCACGACTGCCTGCTTTGTTTCAGGCTTTGCCATACACTCAGTAACTCCAAATTCCTTACCTTTATTGCTAATCCATTCAGCAGTAAGGTTTGCTTGGTTTTCAAAAATTGCATCATGTACTGATTTAAACTTTTGAGGTCCTACACAACTTGCAAGATAAGCAGCTTCACAAGCTAGTTGATGAAGTGGTCCACTCATTCCCGCATTACAATTGTGATCTAGTGGGTAAAAGAAATATTGGATATTAATTTTCCCTTCATACTTTTTTTCAATCGTTGGAAGAACTAAGTTAAGTGCGTTACAGGCCGGACATTGAAAGTCTGAAAAAACAGACATCTGGATTGGTGCATCTTTAAAGTCCTCTGAAGAAGAAGCTAGACGGTAAGGTGATGCTTTTTCTGGAGTACCTAAATTATTTAGGTTCTTAAACATTGCAACAATTTGTGCGCTTCTAGCAGTTGAATTTTCAACCTTTGAATTTGTAAACGCATAACCAATTGAACCACTAATAAGCATACAGACAGCAGCAGTTGCAAAGAATTTAATATCAAAGTCACGAGCTGCCTTATATTGAAACATCAAAGCTAATGCTAACCAAGAAGCAACGTAGTAAAGAGTACAGAATGGACAAAGTGTACCAAGCATTACAATTGAGTAAATAAATAGTACTAAACATCCAATACCGTTTAGAAGAAGGAGAAGAAATAAGCTTCCTTCTGCATGCTTACTATTTACCATATAAAAAAGCATAACCATGGCACCCATAACAATTCCGAAGATTGAAATAGGAACACCTGCAATATTTGAAAGAGGTGAAAGTGTTGCAGCATCACATGTTAAGAAAGAGTTGATGTTACAGGCCGAAGCCGAACCAAATCCTACCGGAAACTTAATTTGGTAGTAGTGGTTTGTTAGATAAATTGAAAGAATAAACATCGACAGACCTGCGATGAAGAATAAAACTTTCTTGTTAAAATTTAGGCGATTTAAAAAACTATCAGTCATATTTTAATTCCTTTTTAAAATATTATAATTTCTCTTGGTTGTTTGGTTTCTTCTAAAGCTATTATAGTTGAGATTTGCGAATGTGCATATATTGGTAGATATGACATAGGCCTGTGGAAAATGTTCAGCAATTTGCTTCTTCACCTCCATCTCTAAGCTGAATGTTAATCTGCCTTCTACCATGTCAAAAGCTTGGGAGTTAGGAAAATTTTGTTTAAATTCTTCGCTAACCTCATAATTTACAGCACTTATATGAGGTCCAATGAGAATAATTTGAGGCTCTATTGCCTTAACTTCTTTATTTAGAATGATTTCTTGTGCAACTCCACGCCATCCAGCATGAAGATTGGCCACGCCAAACTTTCCTATAATGGCAATTGGTAGACAGTCAGCAGTTTTAATGGCCAATGGTTGGCTCAGTTCAAGTTTAGAGACAATCCCATCGGCCTCAATACTATTTGTGGTAGGTGTTTTAACTACAATATCCGAATGGATTTGCTTTACTTCATCAAATTCAAAGTCTGGACGATCATCGTAGGTCTCAAAGAGAAAATCACCAATTTTTTTTTGATAAAGTAGCTGTGCCATTTCTACTCCGAGTCTGATTCAAGAAAGTTTAGAACCTCTTGAAATACTGGTGGGGGAGGCTCTTCAAAGTAGAGCTTCTGTTTCGTAATTGGATGAACAAATCCAAGAATTTTTGCATGTAAAAATGGATGCTCGTAATCTTTGATAATGGCCTTAAGTCGATTATCAATTCTTAGAAGGTCATTCTTTGGAACACCGTAAAGTGGATCCATTAGAATGGGAGCATTTAGTAGCTGGCTTAAGTGAACACGAATTTGATGTGTTCTTCCCGTTTCAAGCTTTAATTCAACATGGCTTAGATTTTGGTAATATTTTAGTACTTTAAAATTTGTAATAGAGTTCTTTCCACCTCGTACATCAACGGCCATCTTTAAGCGATTATTTGGATGACGTCCTATAGTTGATTCAAGTCTTCCTTCTGGTGGAATTTTAGTACTGACGCTTATGCATTGATAGTAGCGGTCAATATCGTGGGCCTGAAATAATTTTACAAGTTCTTCATGGCATTTCTGGTTTTTTGCAATCACCATAACACCACTTGTTCCTTTATCAAGTCGATGAACAATTCCTGGACGCTTTTCATCTCCAACACCTTGAATGTCTTTACAGTGATGAAGAATAGCGTTTACAAGAGTTCCGGTATAATTACCTGGGGCAGGGTGGGTAACCATGCCAACTGGTTTTACAACAATGGCAAGATGCTCATCTTCAAAGAGAATTTTTAAAGGAATATTTTCTGCTTTTGCTGTAGCCTCTCTTGGAGGAGGTATATCAATAGTAACTTCAGTACCTACTGGAGGCATTTTTTTTAATTCGATTTTATTATCAGAAGTAATGGAGCCTTTTTTAAAAAGCTCCTTTAGAAAACTACGAGACTGTTCAAGCTTACTCGCAAGAACTTGATCGAGCCTAGTAAACTCATCATGGTCTTCTTGGGTGATCGTAATAACAAACTTAGAATTTTGATCACTCATGACAGCTTAGTTGCCTTCTTTTAAAGCTTTAACTCTTTGTAGATAAGAGTTTGCAACTAAATCTGGATTAAGTTTTAGTACTTTCGCATATTGATAAACAAATCCTCTAACGTAAACGATAGCAGGCATCTTATCAACTTCTTCATTTTCAATATACTGTAGGAAAGTTTTCGATATTTTTGTCATATCAGACATACGACTTACATCTACTTTCTTGTATTCACGAACTTTCTTTAAGAATTCACCAGTATACTCACTACATTGCTCAATTTCTTTTTCAAATTCAGCATTTTGCTCGTATTCAAGTCCGTAGCGTTTTTTGGCAACGAGACGATTCATTTGATTCGTTACTTTGATTGTATTTTCATCAGCAGGCTTTGACGTTGGAATATAATTTGTATCATCTTCGATTACAATTCCACGAGCTTGATTGTATTTCTTTCTTTTCGTTGGATTACTTAAAATATTGTAAGCTTCCTCGATAAGTTCAAGTACTTTATGTGCCTCTTCTTCTGATAGGAGAGAGTAAATGGCCAGACTATCTCCACTATAAGCTGCTCTTGCGGCCGCATATGCTTTTTGAATATCGTCTGCCGAAGCATTAGGTGCTACTTCTAATACTTCATAATAGTTCTTCTCTTTACTCATTTATTCCTCATTAATATATTAAACAATTTTCTTCGTTAGATTTAAGATTCTGTTGATTACGTGCTCAAAATTCTTTACTAGTGCAGAATTAGGAAACTCAAGAATAAGAGGTCTCTTCTTCTTCACACTTTGCCAAACTGTTGCATCGTACTCAAGAAAGCCAACGTAATCTAAGTTAATGCCAAAGTATTTCTTAGAAATAATTCTCATGGCAAAACCAATATCGATATCAGCTTGAGTTCGGGCCTGGTTAATAACTAGTTTCGGAGTAATTGCTTCAATTTCTCTTTTTAGTTTTAGACCTTGAGCTTCATTTATTTGCATGGCCTTTTCAATAATTTCAGATGGAGTGCGGTTTTCACCGACTTTTCCATTAAGAACTTTATCAATAAGTGGTCCAAGCTCTAGGAAGTCATCAACTGATTGCAGCTTGCGATGATATATTGACTTGATAAAACGATAAGTGTTTTCAATTGATGTTGGCTCTGGAAGAGTTACTAAGATTCCTTGGTCAGCTCCTAGGAAGAAGTCCAAAGTATTATTAGTTGTTCCCGCACCAAGATCCAGAAGTATATAGTCGGCATCAAGTTCACGAAGATCATTTAAAACTTTTGATTTATGAGCGGCTTTTAAATTGGCCATTCCTAGATTATCTTGAGCACCACTAATTAAACTTAAATTCTTAAGTGGAGTAGGAGTAATAAGATCAGAAAGTTTTGTATTTGGTTTTGTGAAATAATCACTTAAAGTTTTTGATGGAACATTTACGCCAAGACATGTGTGAAGGTTAGCACCTCCAAGATCCATATCAATGGCAATTACCTTCATTCCCATAAGGGCAAGGCAAATTGACAAGTTTGACGTAACAAGACTTTTACCTACGCCACCTTTTCCGCCACCAATGGCCCAGATTTTCTTGCCATTATTTGATGCACCTAGATATTGACCAGCATCTGCTAAATGTGAATTTGTACTATTATTCAAAATACGTCCTTGTATTACTTGCTTAACTTTCCATCATTATAGCCAAAATTAAAAAGCCTCGAAAAGGTCTTTATTTTATTTTTCTAAAATTATATATTGTTGTAATGGAAAGTATTTATAGATTCCCAAGTAAGTTTGAGCCGCACTTATTACGAAAGTTAGTTCATATTTTTGCAGGATTGGGAATTGCCTCAATTTATCTAATTTCAAATCTAGATTCATATAGGTTTTCAATTATTGTTCTTAGTGCAAGTGCCGTGTTTACTTTAATTGAAATTCTTCGATTGAAATTTGATGGAATTAATCAAGTATTCGTTAACTCTTGCCGAGGAATCTTAAGAGATACTGAGGTTAATGGATTTACAGGAACTCCTCTTTTTCTTTTGGGGATCGGGCTTTCATTCTTTCTCTTTGATGAACAAATTGCACTTTTAGCAACTCTGATTCTTTCATTAGCTGATCCGGCATCTTCATTTGTTGGAATTCGTTATGGGAAGAGAAAGGTTATGCAGGATCGTACTTTTGAAGGGTCTTATGCGTGTTTCCTGACAACATTTTTGATTGTTGCATTCTATGGCCTATTGTATTTTCCACTGAGTCTGAAAATTGTAATCTTTGCTTTTTTTACTGCAATTGCGACAGCTTTTGTTGAATTGTTATCAACTAAGATTGATGATAATTTTACACTTTCATTCTTTAGCGCATGCGCGATGGCCTTAATCAATATATTAGTGGCCCTTGTTTAATTGGCCTGCTTAAGCTGTAGCTTTTCACTAACAAACTCTTCAAAAGCTTGGGCCACGATTGGGTCCTCGTGATAGATGTGCTCATCAGTAATCAAAGAATTTAAAATCTTGATTTTATCATTGATATTATTTTGTTCTAAGAGAAGCTGTCTAATTTGACGACTCTTGATGATAAAGGTTGCCACGTAGTTAATAATTTGATCTGGCTTGTTAAGTGTTTCGATAAAATAGTCGCGATCCTGATCGTTGGGAATATTTGTTTCTAACCAGTTATAAAGGATGCTTTCAAGACGATAAAATTCATCAATATTACTCATCACACATTCATCATCCTTTAAAATAGTCACATTATACATTGGATATGGATTTGATTGAGTAGGGTAATTGACTTGGCATTTGCCAATACAGCGAACGAGTACTTTCAAAGTGTTCCCATCGACTCTCTCAATCATAAGAGGCTGTCCCATTCCAAAAACTTCACATGGATAAGCAAAGTATGTTTCGAAATCTTTTTCCATTGCCAATGAAATACCAACGGGATTTCCTGCACAAGTAGCTTCTTCAAAAATATCTTGAAAAATGTCATCAACGACATATAAAGGAAGAGATGTTCCCGGGAAAAATACTATATTGGGAAGAGTGATAACAGGAATTTCAATTCGTTCTGGAAAGTTTAAAGTCATGCTTTATCATAGCTTTTATAGGCTCTTGAAGCTTATTAAACCTTATTAATATTGGTAAATCTTCTTTGCTCATGCTGTAAAGTACGATAGCATATACTAATGATTCTAAAGCAAATTCCACATTTAGTTACCACTGTTTGGGGTGGTGAAAAGTTAAAAAAATATAAAGACCCTGAGGGGATATTTGAAGGTCCATTGGGCGAAACATGGGAAGTTTCAACTTTAGAAAATGGCCTATCTCTTTGTGAGAATGGCCAAAGCCTTGAAGAAGTTCTTGAAGGAAAAGTATTAACTTATTTAATTAAATTTATCGATACAAGCCAAAATTTATCGATACAAGTTCACCCTGATAATGAGTACGCTCATATTCATGAAGATGCGCTTGGAAAAGATGAATGTTGGTATATTTTAGACGCCGAAGAAGATGCAGGGATTTATCTTGGTCTTAAAGAAGGTGTCACAAAAGAAAGACTACAAGAGGCCATCGAAAGTGGAGAAAATGTAAATGATCTCCTCAATTTCATAAATGTTCAAAAAGGTGATTTCTTTAATATTCCTGCTGGATCAATCCATGCCATTGGTGAAGGAGTAACTCTTGTCGAAGTTCAACAGAACTCGGGCGTTACTTATCGTGTTTGGGATTGGAACCGTATGGGTCTTGATGGTAAGCCTCGAGAACTTCATGTGAAGAAGGCCATGGATGTTATTAATTTTAATCCAAACGCTAATGTCGCGGAATATTTTCAATATAAGAATCTTGATAAGAGTGGACTACTAACAAGCAATAACTATTTTAATGCTAGAGTGAAAGTTCTAGGAGCAGGAGATGAGAGTGTTCTGTCGTTAAATGGTATAAGTTCAATTGTCGTTTTAGAAGGTACTTGTGAAATTGATGATACTGAAATTAAAGAGTATGGGTCTGCGGTAGTTAAGGATATTGAGTCCGCTATCTTGAAGGCAACAACGGACTCTAAGGTTTTAGTTGTAAAACAAGTTTAGATATTATTACAGCTCAGTGGGTAAGTTACTTCGTGCCCATTCTTTGTACGAATAGAAATATAAGTATTCATCTCATTTGAGTTCGTTACATCATCAAAATGAATTTGATATTTCTGACCAGCAAGTTGGTAGTGCTTTGTTACAGAATTTCCAACTTTGTGAGTGCGTCCGATTAGGGCCTGTGCAGGAGTACGACCTTCTACTTGAATCTGATTTCCCTTTAGATTGAATTCAATATTCTTGCGCATAGTAGAACACTTAAAGTTGACTGCCGCGTGAGCAGAGGCCGTAAAGACTAGTGAAAGTGTAATTAGGCTAAGTAGTTTCATATTCCCTCCAAGATTTAGACAATCTATTAAGAGCAGGAATGATGCCAAGTAATTATTTGTGATATCAGTATGTTAGGTGTCCTAAGAAGGTAAAATGATTTTGCAACTGTCTAAAACTTATTCAAAATCCTTAAGGTAATACTCTGCTAAGTCCTCGTCAGATACCTCTTCATTCAAATCTTGCTTTCTAAGTTCTAGAGGAATATTGCTCGAGTCATCATCAGCTTTTTCGTTAAAGCCAAAAGGGCAATGAAGACAGCCACTTTCACAGCAGTAGCCACGACGTAAGTGGAATTCTTTTGTAAAAACAGTATTACCGTCTTCATTAATATAGAAATCTTTTTTGGAATCGTCGTGAGAGTTTGTCATAGGCTCTAAAAAAGTAAGGCCCCTAATTCAGGGGGCCTAAAGTGTGTGTGGTGTTTTGCAAAACGGTCACTCTTATATCTAATAAAATTTATTACATCAAGGAAATTTTCAAATTTGATCACTATAATGCAACACGCATTTAGATTCCGTATTGTAAGTAGCTAAAAATTAAAATACAATAAAATCTAGACTAAATTTATTAATAGTAACAAATGGAGCTGTCCTGTGACTAAACCTTGGCTTAAGCACTACCAAAATGGTGTTGCTGAAGAAATTAATCCTGAATTATATCCTTCAATTCCAGCATTATTAGATGAGAGTTTTACTAAATTTGCTAATAAGCCATCTTTCCATTGCATGGGAAAGACTCTAACTTATAAAGAGATTGATCATCTTTCAAAGAAATTTGCTTCTTATCTTCAAAATGATCTTGGGCTTAAAAAAGGTGACCGTGTCGCTATTATGATGCCTAATATTCTTCAATACCCTGTTGCTCTTTTTGGTATTCTTCGTGCAGGTATGGTTTGTGTAAACGTAAACCCTCTTTATACTGCTAGAGAACTTGAGCACCAATTAACGGATTCACAATCAAAAGTAATTATCATTTTTGAAAACTCAGCTTCTGTTCTTGCTGAAGTTGTAAAGAATACGCCAATTGAGCACGTACTTGTGACTCAAATTGGTGATATGCTTAAATTTCCAAAGTCACTACTTGTAAACTTTGTTATTAAGCATGTTAAGAAGATGGTTCCTTCATGGGATCTTCCTGGCGCTAAGTCATTTCTTGAGGCACTTGATAAAGGTGATGAGTCAAAATTTAAAAAGCCAGAAATTAATAGTTCTGATCTTGCTTTCCTACAGTATACAGGTGGGACAACAGGTGTTTCTAAAGGTGCAGAACTTATCCACCGTAACATCGTTGCAAACCTACTGCAGGCAGGCGAGTGGATTTCACCAGTTGTAAAAGAAGGTGAAGAAATTATCATTACTCCTCTTCCGCTTTATCATATCTTCTCACTTACAGCGAACTGTTTTACGTTCTCTAAAATTGGAGCACTAAACGTTCTAATTACTAACCCTAGAGATATTCCAGGATTTGTAAAAGAACTGAAGAAGTGGAAATTTACAGCATTTACTGGTGTAAACACACTATTTAACGGTCTTTTAAATAATGAAGACTTTAAATCAGTTGATTTTTCAAAACTAAAATTAACTCTTGGTGGTGGAATGGCCGTACAACGTGCTGTTGCTGAAAGATGGAAAGAGGTAACAAAAACTCCATTAATTGAAGCCTATGGATTAACTGAAACATCTCCAGCTGCTTGTATCAACCCAATGGATCTTAAAGACTACAATGGAATGATTGGTATCCCTGTTTCATCAACTGATGTATGTATCAAAGATGATGATGGAAATACTCTGAACGCTGGTGAGGTCGGTGAGATCTGTATTAAAGGTCCACAAGTTATGAAGGGTTACTGGGGACGTCCTGAAGAGACGGCAAAAGTAATGACTCCTGATGGTTATTTTAAATCTGGTGATATTGGTGTGATGGATGAAGAAGGTTTCTTCAAAATTGTTGACCGTAAGAAAGATATGATTCTTGTTTCAGGATTTAATGTTTATCCAAATGAAATTGAAGAAATCGTAGTTACTCATCCTAAAGTTTTTGAATGTGCTGCAGTTGGTGTACCACATGAAAAATCAGGTGAGATCGTAAAACTATTTGTCGTAAAAAATGATCAGTCTCTAACTGAAGATGAGCTTCTAGCATTCTGTAAAGAAAACCTAACTGCTTATAAGAGACCAAAGATTATTGAATTTAGAACTGAGCTTCCTAAGTCAAATGTTGGGAAGATTCTAAGAAAAGATCTAAGAGGACAATAACCTCATTAAAATAAAAAGGGAGCTAATCAGCTCCCTTTTTTATAACTTTAAACTTTTTAATTGTCTGATTGTATCTTGATTATAAGTATTAATTCTCAACGTCGAATAAGCAGCTTCCTTCACAACAGCATCAACAAATTCTGGCTTTGTCGCTCCTGTTAATGCATCCGTCATATCAGTTGGATGTTTTACTTTTTTAAATACTTCAGGATTGATTCCAACAAGTAGGTGTAGGCGATTGATATCATCGACAGTCATTGGTTTGTGAAACTTTTTAGTTAATCCTGCCTTAGATTTCAGCTTTAGAAATTCATACTTCGTGTTGTAATAGAGTGTAAAGATCACAGGTAGACATGCACTATTACATCCTGTCGTCGTATTTACTTCTCTAATAAATCCAAGCTTTTTACCATTTTTATCATAAGCTATTTGAATCGTAGTATTTATGGGATTCTCACTAATCGTATCAGTAATACTGGTCTTCTTCAGGTCTTCTACACTTGGGAAGATCTCTTTGTGGAAACTAATATTGTTTGCAAAAGAAAAGGAGAATGATAAAAAGAAAAGAAAAAATATCTTAAACATAGGCTCCTCAATGAGATTTTTGTTATTAGCGTTAATTCTTTTTCATTCTATGACTTTTGCCCAAAAAGTGCAACGTGACGTTAAGGCTTCAACAAGCCTCGATGAGGGACAATTCGTCATTGTTCCAGGTCCTTCTTATATGCCAAGCACTAAACTAGGACTCGATCTTATTGGGATGTATCTCTTTGATGCAAATAGCGGAAAGTATAAGAATAGTACAAAGACTGTGCCACCTTCTATTATAGGTGCTTATGGAAAGATTACGACAAATGGAACCGCAATGGGGGCCATTGGAACGAAGCTTCATCTCGGTGAAGATAAGTGGCGTATCACAGGTGGTTATCTTGAAGGAAATATATTAAGTCAGATGTTTCAAGCTGAACTTGAGCGATTCCTTGATACATCTAATAAGATTCGTGCTGTTATTGTTAATGTTAACTATCGAGTGTGGGGTGATCTCTTTATTGGTGGTGGGATCATCTGGAATGAGGTTATTTTTAAAGCCGATATAAATCCTGAGAATTATGCAACAAATACAGGTCTTAAATTTAATTTATTCTATGATACTAGAGATAATACATTTTCTCCAACTAAAGGCTTTTACTTAAATACACGAACGAATTTCTATCGAGAAAATCTTGGAGGAGATGATAATATCACTACGCTAGAGGCAACTTTCTCGCATTATATTTCTCTGGCAGAAAATACGAATCATTTGTTTTCATGGCTATTTGATTCAAGCTTTAATCTAGGTGACACAAATCCTAATTATAATTATAACTATGGTTCACGAGGACCGCGAGGTTACACTGGAAAAGTGTATGAAGGTGCTAATATGATACGCTTTGAAGGTGAGTATAAGCACTACTTCCAATCGATTATGGATGGAAAGTTTGGTCTAGCTGGATTTGCCGGAGTTGGTTTTACATTTGGAGGAGAGTCAAGAGTTGGAAACCAGATTCCATCAGACTTATTTGAAGCCGATCCACTAACACATATTGGGACAGGAATTCGTTACAAAATTCTACCTAAGCAAAATCTCAACTCGAGAGTCGACATCGCCTATGGCCGAGAAAAAGAATTTACAATGTATTTTGCCTTAAATGAGGCGATCTGATCGAATCACATGAAGTAGACACTATGTTCATTTTTTAGACACCATGTAATACTGTAAGTAGCCAAAATTATTGATCTTTTGTCCCAGTTAGTTGGCACTGTGATTGCACTATATAGGGCATGAAACTAAAAAAGCTAATCTCATTCATTATTATTTCTCTTTGTTCATTCCAAATGGCGTTTGCTCAGACGATCGAAAATGCTCGATCTGTTGCAAGTGTTTATGACCTAGAGGAAGTTCTTTCAGAGCTTAGTGAAATTAAAAAGAATCTTCGTGGAAATGTTTCAAGTGATCTTTCTGAAGAAGAGCTTGGTCAAATTGCACAAGGCTTTCAAGCACAAAGTGCTCAAGAATCAGAAGGTGAAGCTGAGTTTCAAACTGAATTTATTACTTTTCTTGATTCAATCAAGAAGAATTCTTGTGGTGTAAAAGATTATCAAGATGAGCAAAGAGCACAAGAAGCAAAGAAAACTTCTCGTGGAGAAAACCTTTTTTCAAGCATTGCTTCTGTTCTTGCTGAAGTTGAAGTTGATGCAAAACTAAATCGTACTCAAAATAGAAAAATCGATACTTACTCTAAGCAAGCATTAAATTACTTCACAAGAGCGAAGTCACTTAAGACAAAGATCGAAGACATTATTAATAACACAAATGAAGCTTATGCTGATAAAGAGCAGCTTCTACTTGCTTATAATGATTCAGTTGTTAAGGGCCTATATGATATTAAGGTTATCCTTTCTCCTTTTAGAAATGTGTCTGAAATCAAAATGGATCAAATTCTTCCAAAGTTAACGACTGACTTTATTGAAGAAGAAACTGAGCTTTATAATTTTCTTGTTCACGGTGAAATGAAAGATAAGATTTTCTTCACTGTAAATATTGATGGAAGTGATGTTGAACTAAAGCTTAATTCATTTTTAAATTCTAAAAGAGATGTTGTAACAGTCAATGAATCTCCAAGTGCAAAGAGTTATCTACGTGCTTTAAGAATTCTAACGATTCAAATGATGGCAACTCAAATTAAAAACTACGACCTAATGATCGAATCTAAAGAAGATAAGATCGTGATTCCTAAGAGCTGTCGTAGTGAAGTTAATGGTTCATGGCCACAACTTTTAGAACTAAAAGTTGATGAATCAGTTGCAAAAACTTACCTAGATAACCTTATTAATAACTCTGGCCTTTCATATGATGAATCTAACCTTGAGCTTATGAGCGTTAGAGAGGCTGAGCAACTTAATCCTTTAGCTGAAACAATGGTTGCTTCAACTACTGTTGAAAATTTTCTAAGAGCGGCAAAGGGAAAAGAAGCTACAAACTTCTATCAAAAATATTTGAAAGCAGGTTTTGATGAAGTTAATGCATACAATAAGTTTGTTGATATGAAGATGGGTGAGATCGCTCAAGCCTATAAGAAAAATATCTACTCTTATAAAAGAGGTACAAGAACGCAAACTTCTAAGCAAGTAACAACAAAAGATATTGGCCTTATCAATGATATTATTGGTGTTGTTCCAGAATCGAAGACTATTGAAGTTGATATTTACGAAGGTGACCAGAAGTATGTTGAAAATATTTATCCTTCAGCAATTAATGCTTCACCATACCTGGCTTCTAAAATGGCACAAGCTAGAACTGAGAATTTAGAAGATATTATTAGTGATTCAATTAAAAATGAATTAAAGAACAATAAAGTTGTAATTGAGTTTCCTTCTCTCTATTCTCAAGAGTCATACCGTAACTGGGGACTAAATACTCTTTATCATAAAGCTCTTGAGCTTCAAGATTCACAAGAGTTTAAGGTTGGTTCTCGTCACAATACAATGCTTTTTGGTTTTTGTTACAGAAATCCAGCTCAAATTTGTAAGGGACTTTCAAGAAAAGATAATGTTCTAAAGAGAGTTGTAAGCTATATTGACTCTTTAAAGATTGATGGAAAATTCATTCCTGTTGCACGCCTTGATCAATCAAAAGTTAAAGAGAGTTATGTTACTCTTGCTAAAGTATTTGATTACCTAAGAACTGGTCCAAAAGTATTTTCTGAGCTTGTAACAAATGAATATGATTACTTACTTGACCAAATGCAGGCCCTTAATCCTCTTGCAAAGGTACGATTAGGATACTTAGTTGCTCGTGAAGAGCTGCAAAATATCAGAGATGGGCAGGTTAAGACATATAAGAAAACTTCTCGTGGAATGAGAGTAGATTATAGCTATAAATGTTTTAATAATAATATGAAGGCTTATCTTGAAAACCTTGAAGAGGCAGCTGAAATTCTTAAAGTAAACCGTAGCATCAAACCTAACTTTCTAACGAATGAGTTAAAGAAAGATGAATATGCGAGACTTTGGAACACAATCTTTGATGAGTTCAATAAAGACACGACTCAGATCATGACTGCTGAACTTAACTCTGGAAAAAAAGCATTTGAGTTAATTGACTCTTTATCAAATAAAGTAACTCTAGATCGTAATCAAATTGAAGATGCTGCCAATGAGACAATTGATGGCCGTCTTCTATATCAAACAACTGAGGATATCAACGAGCGCTTACAAGAAGAAGATGTAGAGAAAGTAGCATTCTTTAAAGAAATCTTAGCTGCTAAGTCACACAAAGAAAGATCAGCAATTTTTGATTCTCGTCCAGATAGTATTGATATCTTCGATGACTATGAATTAGTACATAACTTTCTAAAGTTAAATATGGATCTTAAGACTCCTGTATACAAAGAAATCTTAAAAAGATCTGCACTTAAGCGTCAGCAAGATACTTATAAGAAGCTTAATAAATTCTGTCAGATCGATGAAGATGATATCGATAGTTTAAAAGAAAACTTTTATGCAACAGTTAAGATCCAAGATCAACTAAATCAACTACTAGGTATCCCAGCTGTACCTAAAGAGTTAATGGATAGAATGGATGACTGGAATAGCGACGAGAAGTGGGCAATGTTTAATGGTGTATTTGGCTTCCTTTTAGGTATGGGTGCCGTACTTGCTGCAGGTTCATGTACACTTGTAACTGGTGGCCTATGCGGTCTTGCTATTGCAAGTGCTGGTGCAGTTGGATTTGGTATGCAAGCAAATGCCATTCGCTTAGAAACAAAAGTAAAATTTCGTGCCGATAGAAGTGAGGAATACGTAGGTGAGATGGCCGAGCTTGGTTACACAGATTCAAACTCAACTGAAAACGTAGCAAAAGGATGGATGGCCGTAGCATTTGAAGTCATTGGAACGATTTCAATGATCTCAATTCTTACTAGAAGTGTTTCAGTTGGTTCTAAGATCTTTAAAGAATCTCTAAAAGCAATTGTTAAGAATCGCTCTCAACTTGGTATTAAAGAAGCCTTAAAGCAGTCTGGTAAAGATGCTTCGGTTATCGTAAATGAGTCAGAGGTTGAATTTGCAAAGCTAGTTCTTGGTCTTAAGAAATATAGTGATGTATTTAAGAAAATGCTTTCATCAAAGTCGATGGATGATATTGCTCAAAATCTAAGAAATCTTGATCTTGATGAAGAATTTGTCGAGAAAACTCTTAAAAAAATGGACCGTATTGAAGCTAATTACACTGCTGGGAAGCTTTCTCAAGCAAGCTATAACAAAGCAATTAAGAATATTGTTGCAAGTGTTGAAGAAGCAATTACTCGTTCACATGGTGGAATCTACCGTTATACTAGTGATGTTGCTGTTAATTTAAATTACTCTCAAGTAGATGAAGCACTTGGAAGTACAGTTTCAAAGCTATTTAATGGAAGTCCATTAGAGCTTAGACACTATATGGGAAGTTATGTGAAGAGACTTAACTCTACAACTTTCAGTAACTCTTCTAAGGCAGCTCGCTCTAAGCTAAGAGTGAGAAAAGCAGACCAAGGTCACTACATGAGAGGGACAAATTGGATCGTTCGCGCTTGGAATGAAAACACTGCAAACCTTGCTAAGAATCGTCGCCAATTCTTAAAGATTTATGATGAATTACAAAGACTTCCTGAAGCAGAGCTTGCTGATTATATTGCAAAGAATGCTGATACTCTAACTGAGATTTTTGTAAAGATTCCTCTTAGAAAGAGAGACTTTCCATACATGCTAATTCAAGGTGCTCCTCACACTGGTGGATTCTTTGGAAAAAGACTACCTGTGATTTCAGCAGTAGGAGAGGGTGTTCTTATGAGAAAGATCTTTACTGCTCGTGCAAGACTTATTTCAGAAGTTGCTCGTCGCTCAGCACGTGAAACTTTAGGAATGAAGAAAGTTCTTATGGCCGAAACAGTAGGAGATATTTACCGTGGACTTGAAGTTTCAGTTCTTGAAGCTCTTCCTAAGATGAGTAAGAAGGAAGTTACTGAAGTTGAAACGATGATTGCTACTGTTAAAGAAAAGGCTATCTCTGGAATCGTTAGAAACCTAGAGAATGACCGCGCAGCTGTTAAATTCATGAATAAGTATAATGTAAGCTTTGATGGATTAACTCCAGAACAAACATTTAGTGAACTTAATAGAATTCTTTATTCTCCAAATGGAACAGTTGAGAACACTCTTTCACGCTATCTATGGGCAAGTGCAGATGTTGAAGGACTATTTAAGTCTCCAGAGTTTTCAGGATTAGCCTATAAAGTTATGAGAGATACAATGAAAGAAGAAAATATTGGAAGCTTACAACGCTACCTAAATGCTCTCAAAGTTCTAAAGATAAAGGACAATGGATCACTTGGTAGCGTCGAAATTTTTTAATTATTTAGAAAAACACTTAGTATCAGGATCTCTTAAATATTCAATTAATGCCAGCTTCTTTTGACGAGTTGCTGGTGTTCTCGCTTCATCAGCTTCTCTTTGAAGTACATCAAAGAATGCATCCATCGTACCTTTTTTAGTCTCTTTCATTTCATCAGAAGTTGCTTTAAGAAGACGAGTTAACTCCGTCATTTCTGCATCGCTGAATCCACTTGATAGAAACGAATAGAATTTATGTCCATTTGTATTGCTAAATAGGTCAACCTTTCCACCACTAACTGAAACATCTCTAATTGCAGAGATTAGATCTTTCTGCACTGGTGAGCCTACTTTTTCGGCAGTTAAGAAATATAGTAATGATTCTTCATCCGTTGCATTTAACATTGGTGTACGGCTTGACCATTTTTGTGTCTTTACGGCAGAGTTTATCTGACGAGACATTTTTACTGGTGAGCTATAACGAGACATCACTTTAAAAATTCTTTGAGAATAATCATCTTTCATTTCAGATAAAACAAAGTTGAAACCAGCATCAGATAAATTTTTATTCACACAAGGTGCACATGAAAGGATACCACTTTTGTTATACCCATAACGTTGTGATAGGTAGACAAAGTTATTGATAGCATTTTTGATTTCCTCTGGAGACGCGGAATCTTTTGTAAATACTTCTTCCATTCTCTGAAAACGGGCCTTGTCCTGCGATCCCGAAACCATCATCTTAAGGGTATTCATACTAAAGTCTTCTTTCTTTCCAGTGTGAGAAAGATCCTTCATTGCCAATTCAATATTATTCGCAACAACAGACCTCACTTCTTGGTCTGCGATTCCACTCTTAATCAAAAGCTCATCTAGGCCGTGACCTGCTGACTTAAATACACTGAATACCGAACCAAATGACAACTGGCTCGTAAGCATTAGGAATACTATTTTTGATGATAATTTCATTCAAACCCTCTTCTGATAATTTCTTAACTAAAATATCGGCTAATTTTGATCAAATATTTAGTAAGATGCTATGTGTCGGTGGGGAGAATCCTCAAAATACGAAGGAAATCAGGATGTTATGAGGATGAACAATCCTTGAATTAAGAGAATCGCTTGGGTACAATGACGCCTCACTTTGGGGAACGTATTATGGTAAACTTATTTAAGGTATTAGTTTTATCTACTTTTTTACTGCCAAATTTGGCCGTAGCAAGTATCGATGGAGCAACAGAATCTGAAATTGAAACCTGTCGTCGTCTAAGAACTTTCCTCGCTGGTGGCGTTGGTGAAGTTGAGTGTCAAACTGAATATCAAATCTATTCTAAATTCGTTGGAAATTATAATCGTCAAAGAGTTAAGAAAGAGTCCAAGCAAGTTCGCATTGGCGCTTTTAATTTATTTAAGCCAGGTGCAACTCAAACTGAATACAAAGATCACGAGTTAGTGGCAGAGATAATTAATCATTGGGATGTTGTTGCTGCTGTTGAGTTAACTTCAAATAATGGCCTTAGTAAAAGACACAATGATGCAATTGTTGAGTATTATACAAATCGTCTTGCTGAGCTTGAAACAACTAACGCAGATGTAAATGCACTAACAACAAGAAATGAACTTGCTCTAATTCGCGAGCAATACGATTTTCCTGGATATATTCTTCTTTTAAAAGAGCTTCAGAAACTTGATTCTTCTTGGTCACTTGTTCTATCTGGTAAACAAGAGGGAAGTGAGAATGCTACAGTAAAGGAGCTAACAGGTTACTACTATAGAAGTAGTGTTGTTGAGCTAAAGAAGACGGATTACTGCAGCGATCGTTACGGCCGTAATGGTAAATTTGGTTGTCTTCCAGTTTTAGATGAAAAGACATTTGGACGTGATGTTGATGGTCTTTTTTCACGTAGGCCTTTTATCTCGACATTTGAATCAGGGGAGTTTGATTTCACTCTTCTTTCAACTCACGTCATTCACAATGCTCCATCAGATGAAGCACTTCAAAAGAAGATTTTGAATAATGTTTTTGGTGTTGATGACTATAAAGATATTGGTCCAGGTGTAACACAACTTAAATACGCTCGTTTTGCGGAAGTAAGACTAATGGCAGAATTTGTTGATTACCTAAGAAAGTCTTACTATGAGCAAGACTATATTATTTTAGGTGACTTTAATTTAGAAAGTTCAAATAATTACTGGGAAACCTTCTTCAAGGATTTTAATAATCTTGAAATTAGAATTGAGGGAGCAACTTCAATGGCCGTTGGTAAGAGTCTTTCTGATGGGACGATCACTCATGGGACAAAGAGTAACTATGACCACTTTCTATTTGATCCTAAAGAAACGACAAATTGCCAAGGTGATGGAGCTGCTAAAATCTTTAACTTCATTGAAGGTGATTTTTCTCGTCTAATTAATAGAAGATACCTAATTCGTTCAAATGCAATGTACTACTCAACAACAAGAGAAAAAGATATGTACCGTCTAAAAGCAGGCGGACGTGAAAAAGTTGAATCACTTGTTAGTAATTATGTACGTTCAATTGAAAATAAAATGACAGTTAAAAGCGGTCAGCTGGTTAAAAGATTTGATATCGAAGAAAGCAAGCAAGAATTCTACGATCGCGTGATCGATTCTCAGTTATTTGATAAGACTTATTACAGCTATCTAAAAGAGGTAATAAGTGATCACTTACCAATCTACATGAATTGCTCAAATCAATACGACAACGACTAAATTTATCAGTGCTTAGGCATTGGTCGAATTTGGGGAACAACGAAATAGAAAGCCTCCGTATGGAGGCTTTTTTATTACCTAAGTGCTTAAAAATACATTGTTCTGGGCCGTATTTATCCTGAACGGCCTATGAAATATGTTCACAATAGAAGATATTTAGCCTTATTCGTTCTAAGATCAATTTATTAATCAACTTAATGAAAGGTTTTACTATGAGCAAAGCTAAAGAACTTATTTGTATGACAGCGCTACTAATGGGGCTGACTTCTTGTCAAAATGACAGTGCAACTATTGAGAAAGTAGTCGAGGCAAGTAGTAGTAATATCATCATCGGAAATGATGATCGAAGATCAACGATCGATAATTTAAATAAAACTTTCTATCGAAAAGTTGGCCAGTTAAGGTCTGATCTGAAGCTTGGAAACTCTGGAATTAAAAAAACTGCAACATGTAGCGCGACACTTATAAAAAATAAATTTGTTATTACAGCAGCTCACTGTGTATACCTCTCAGATACAAGTAACTTACTTAAGAATACATACTTTTATCCAGGGATCGATGGTGTCGATAATTTTGATAGCGGACGTTATCCAGTTGTTCGTGTCTATCATCCTGAACTTTATGATAATGAGAGTTTTTCTTCTTCTGAAGATATTGCAATACTTGAGCTTGGTGCTGGCAGTGATGGACAACACGCAGGGCAAAGAGTTGGAACACATGGCTACTGGGGAACAGAATCATTCCCAAATGGTGAAACACTAACAATCGGCTATCCAGGAGATAAGCCGAGTGCAAAACAATTTTATGAAACAGGTTGTGATATCACTAATAGTAATTATAACCATCTTTCTTTAAATGTAGAATGTGATGTTTTTAAAGGACAAAGTGGTTCTCCAATTTTTGTCTACAACTCACAATACGATAATTTCTTTATTCATGGGGTAATCACTAGTGAGAGTCCTAGAATGAACTTTGGAAGTTTCCTATCTAAAGAAAGACAAAAAATCATTAATACAATTTTTGATGGAAGCTTTTCGACGAGTAATGAATTTGAAGAAAAGTGGATAACAAAGAAAATTGAACAGGATCTGCTAGTTCGCATCCTTGTTAAAAATACTTGTAAGAGTAATGAGGCGAGAGTCGCTTTAAATTATAAGAATATTGAAAATGAGTGGAATACAGTAGGCTTCTACACTGTTGGTGCAGGTGAAACAAAAGAGCTTGCAGTAAGTCCAAACGGAGTTTTCTACTTAGCTGCTAAGAACAGAAGCTGGAAGTCAATTATCAGTGGTTCTTACTCATTTGATTTACCAAATAGTGGAGTCCAGAAATTTAATAAGTATTCAACTCAAAAGTATGGGGACTACGTTGTAACAGTACCGTGTTACTAATATCGAGTGACTTAAAGAACAAAGAAGTATGCCTTAGCACTAATAGCTATTGGCCTCAATAAAAAATACTTTTAATAGCATTTCATGTACCCTACAATAAATTAAGTTTTAATTTACTTAAGGGTTTATTTTGAGAAATCTTCTTACTTTATGCTTACTTGTCTTAATTTTATCGTCATGCACAGAGAGTGACATCGTTGTAGGTGTAGATGTTAATCCTCTGGAGAGCCTCTCTGTTGAAGAAGCATTCTATGCTCAGGCCATAGGTACTTGTACAAATAATACTCGCCAGCATAGGGCCTTGATGTTTACTGGAATTCTTTCAAGAGAAATCGCGGGAGAGCGCTACGTGGCCGAGGTAAAGATTATTCTTGATCGGAATGCAAAGACCTATGACATGATCTATTCGGAATATCCATTTCCCGCCAATATAGATCAAACAAACTTTACAACTAGTTTATCAAGTACATATGAAGTTGTGGAAAATACTATTGCTTTAAATAACTTTGCTATTATTAAAGCAACTGTAGAAAATGATAAAATTTCTCCTCTTATGGAAATCACAAATGACATTCGAAGTATTATTGATACTAGAGCTATTGTAGGACGTGCGAAGTTCTATTCAGATGATGATATTGTTAATGAGTGCTTGTAGTCAGGACGATTACATTACTAGTATAAAAAAAGCCTCCGTAATGCGCATCGTGCGATTCAAAGGTTGCCCAAAGGCAAGCTTTGGCGCACAGATGAATGTGACTCAAGAAAGCTAGCCGTAGGCGCGGCTTTCGGTGAATAAGAGATGACTCCAGAAGATTCTTATATCATTTTTTCTTTGAAATTATCTATATAACTTTGGAAATGAGTTTGAGGCGAGATATGCATCTACTTGCTGATGTCATTATTTTAGTAGTTTACTAGTTAAATCTATAGTTCTTCTGTAAGTATAGATTTTATTCATCACTTTTTTAAAATTGTCGATAGATACAATATCTCACTTTAGATTTAAGTAGTGTAAAGCAAAAAAAGTTGCTTAGTCTTACTAATTTCACTGATCTTAGTGATAGATGAACTAATAACTGGAGGTAAACCATTATAAACCTATTTGAAAAGGAACTTAAAAAATCGGCTCGAGGATATTTAAAACTTTGCTTATTAGATATTAACTGTGAATTATTTCATAGGGATAGAAGCGTTGATGATATTCTGAATACATTAAAAGAGTCGCTTGTAAGCCAATTATATTTTGAGATAATAATAAAAAAAAATGAGAGATTTCATTACCCATATTTATTGATAAAGAAGAATTGTGAAAGTGAATATGATTTAGTCTATAGAATAAGACTAAGTGATAGAGGGGATATGCTATATTTGGAAGGTTTTGAGATTAACGACTTAAGTGAATATAAAACTATTCTTAAAATGAAGAAGTTTACTCGAGAAGACTTGTTTTTTAATATGGAAGAATTTGAAAATACGTTATGTGATGATTTAGAAAGCTTGCTAAGATGGAAGTCAAAAAAATAACTTATTACTGATTTAAAAGATGATATGGAGAGATATGATTTCAGTTAAAGCTTATAAAGAGAGTTATGTATTTAAGTTATGTAAATCCGCTACTAGTTATTTCGAATTAGGAATGGAAAGATTTCTTGAAGCCGAAAAAGGTGATAAGGACTATTCAGAGTCAATTTTAGGTAACATCTGTATTGCTATTGAACTATCAATGAAGGCATATCTTGCAAATAAGTCTCTTGCATTAGTATATGAGAGACTTCCTGATAAATTATATATTACCTTGTTATGTGAAGATGAATTTCAACTTTCTGACTCTTGGTCTGATATTCTGAATGATCGCTTAAAGTCTATAACATTTGATAGATCTATAAAACTAATAGAAACCATTTTAGAGAATAGTTCAAAAAATAATGAAATTTTTAAAAAGCATATTTCAGAGTTAAAACATATTCGAAATAATGCAGTCCATTCTGTTCTAAATGTTGTTAATCCTGTGGTTTATATTTCGACCATGTATTCTGCTATAAAAGTAATTGAAGTACTTTTGACGGGGATACCAAGTGATTCGGACCTACATGATGTGTGGAAGGGGTATTCTCAATCAGCCTTTTATATCAACCAAAATGAAATAATACTAGCAAAGGTTAAAGGGAAAATTAACAATGCGAGAAGCTTAAAAAAGTATAATCCAGTTAGTAATAAAGTAGATAATATCTTTGAGGAAGTGTTAATTGATTGTCCTGCATGTTCTAATAAAGCTATCTTAAAAGGTAATGCATATAAGCCTTCTTTTGCAAACGAGTTTGACAGAATTCAGTTGTATTCAGAAAGTGTTGAATGTAAAAGTTGCTCTTTAGTCCTAGATGGCTATGAAGAATTAGAAATTGCTAAAATACCTGAGTATGTTGAATTAGAACAAACATATATCGGTGCTGAATATTATTGGAGTGATTTTTATTTTAAGAAAGAGATTCAAGAACTATTTGGTACTAAAGACGAAAATATAGTTAATAGAATAAAAAGTTGGTGTAAAAGAAAATCTAGTGAAACATCTGAGTCTGAATATTCTTGTATGATGAAAATGTATGATGATGTTTTGGATAAAAGCTACGAATTAAATAGTATTCGAGAATTAAGATTCCTAAAAGAAAATAAGAGTGATTTGGATGCGGAGGGGCAGAGAGAATTTTATTTTGATCAGACCCTACGTCAGTTCTTGGGTATAAGTGAGGGCTGAGTAAAATACTTATGTTAAGTTCAAAGATATACAAAAAAACCGACATTAAGTCGGTTTTTTCATTATTTAATTTCAGGTTTAAGTTATTTTAATTCTACCTTAGGGAAAAGTGCTTCCGGCGGTTGAGGCGTATAAGTCGCCTTACCAAATTCCATTAACTCAGATCCATTTACGCTTGAACCAATATATTCAAGAGCAGTCTTTGTACAGTTTGGTAGGAAGGCCTGTAGCATATAAGATGCTGCGGCCATTCCGTAGAAACAGTTATAAGCGATTGGAGCAAATGCTGCTTCATCAGCCTTGTGCTTCCAAGGCTCTTTGTCGTTAACGTAAACGTTGAGGCTAACGATTAGATCCCAAATAGCATCAATTGCTTTATTGTGCTCACGCTTTTCCATGAACTCTTTAGCGCGCTCAAAATATGGAAGAGCATCGATCTCTTGAGTTACACCTTCAGCGTTATAAACTTTATCTGGGAAGCTCTTAAGACCTAGCTTGATAACTCTCATTAGAAGGTTACCGTAGTCATTTGCAAGTTCACTATTGTGTTTATCTACTAACTCTTGCTCAGAGAATTTTCCATCTCCTGAAGAAGAAATATTCTTTAGCATATAGTAACGGAAAGTATCCGTTGGATATTTTTCAAGCATCTCAAATGGATCAACAACATTTCCAAGAGACTTACTCATTTTCTTTCCGTCTTCAGCAAGTACCATTCCGTGAACGTAAACTTGTTTTGGAAGAGGAAGATCAGAAGCCTTTAGCATACATGGCCAGATTACAGAGTGGAACCAAAGAATATCTTTTCCAATTACGTGCATATCTGCTGGCCAAAACTTTTCTCTCTGGTCTGTAGTAAGAGCAGAGTAGTAGTTAATTAAGGCATCAAACCAAGTATACATAACAAATTTGTCATGACCTGGAACTGGAACACCCCAGCCTTGGCTTGGACGAGAGATGGCAAGGTCTCTTAGATCGTCATTTTCAAGGCGAGAGAGGATTTCTTTGTAGCGTGCAGTTGGCACGATAAAGTCTGGATTTGCTTTTAGGTGATCGATAATCCAGTTTTGGTATTCACTTAGCTTAAAGAAGAAACCTTCTTCTTCTTTTAGTTCAAGTGGCTTGTGGTGTTCTGGACAATTGCCATCTGGCGCTTGTGCTTCTGTATAAAAAGACTCACATGAAAGACAGTAGTTACCAGAGTAGTGACCGTGGTAAATCAGTCCTTTGCTTTCCAGGTTCTTCCATAGTTCAACACATGTATCAGCATGACGCTTTTCAGTTGTTCTAATGAAATCATCGTATTGGATATTTGCTTTAGCACATAGTTCTTTGAAGATCTCAACATTGGCATTTACGAACTCAAGTGTATCAAGTCCAGCGGCTTTTGCTGATTCAATTAGTTTTTGTCCGTTCTCATCAGTTCCTGTTAGGTAGTGAACTTCTTTTCCAAGAAGTTTATACCAACGAGCATATGAGTCAGTTACGATCTTCTCATAGGCATGGCCAATATGTGGACGCCCATTAGGGTAGTCAATTGCAGTCGTCGTATAAAATGTATTTTTCATAATTATCCTTTTACAACAATATTACAAATTCTACCTGGTACGTAGATTTCTTTTACAATAGTTCCTGTTAGGAATTTCGCAACTTTCTCATCAGCTTTCGCTTGAGCTAGAAAGTCTTCTTTTGAAATATCTGCTGGAACATCAATTGTTGATCTCGTCTTACCATTTACTTGGATGGCCATTGTGATGAGGTCATCTTTTGCAAGGTCAGCATCAAATACTGGCCAAGCTGCAAGTGAACAAGAAGTCGTCTCACCTAGGTTTGCCCACATCTCTTCAGCAGCGTGTGGTGCAAATGGAGAAAGAAGTCTTGTGAAGGCCTTAGCTGTCTCAACAGAAACCTTGCCAAGCTTGATAACTTCATTATTCATTACCATCATTGCTGAGATAGCTGTGTTAAAACGTAGGTTCTCAACATCTTCAGTAACTTTCTTAATTGTCTTATGTAGGTGCTTTAGAACGTCTTGGTTTGTTTCTTGACCTTCGTAAGTATTTTCTGGGTTACCGTAGAAAGTGAAAGACTTTCTTAGGAAGTTAAATACTCCTTTTACACCTTTCGTTTGCCATGGCTTAACTTTTTCAAGTGGCCCCATAAACATTTCATAAAGTCTTAAAGCATCGGCACCGTATTCAGCGATAATATCATCTGGGTTTACAGTGTTTCCTTTAGACTTACTCATCTTCTCACCGTGCTCATCTAGGATAAGACCTTGGTTGAAAAGTTTTTGGAATGGCTCTTTTGTTGAAACTAGTCCTAGATCAAAAAGAACCTTGTGCCAGAAACGAGCATAAAGTAAGTGTAGAACTGCGTGCTCAACACCACCAACATATAAATCTACTGGCATCCAGTATTCTTCTAATTGTTTATCCCATGCAACTTCAGAGTTTTGTGGATCGATGAAGCGTAGGTAGTACCAACAAGAACCTGCCCACTGAGGCATCGTGTTTGTTTCACGTCTTGCTTTCTTTCCTGTCTTTGGATCAGTTAGGTATAACCAGTCATCAATACGTGCAAGTGGAGATTCACCAGTTCCAGATGGCTCATATTTTTCAACTTCTGGAAGACCAACTGGAAGCTCATCTTCATCAAGGCATCTTACTGTTCCATCTTCAAATTTAAGAATTGGGAATGGTTCCCCCCAGTATCTTTGGCGAGAGAATAACCAGTCACGAAGTTTGTAGTTAATTTCTTTTTTTCCAATTCCTTCAGCTTCAAGGTGAGCGATTGCTTTTGCGATACCGTCTGCCTTATTAAGCCCATCAAGGAAACCTGAATTAATATGAGTTCCGTCACCTGTGAATGCAGCTTCATTTACATCGCCACCTTCAAGTACTGGAGTAATTTCTAGGTCGTACTTCTTAGCAAATTCCCAGTCTCTTTCATCGTGAGCAGGAACGGCCATGATCGCACCAGTTCCGTACGAGATTAGTACATAGTCTGCAATCCAAACTGGAATCTCTTTTCCATTAAGTGGGTTGATTGCATAGGCTCCAGTGAATACACCAGATTTATTTTTGTTTAAGTCTGTTCGATCAAGATCTGACTTAAGAGATGCTTCTTTAATATAAGCTTCTACTTCAGCTTTCTTCTCATCTGTCGTAATTTGAGCAACTAGGTCGTGTTCAGGAGCTAGAACCATATATGTTGCACCAAATAGAGTATCTGGACGAGTTGTGAAAACATCAATTTTCGAATCAACACCTTTTACAGAAAAAGAAACTTGGGCACCTTCAGAGCGTCCAATCCAATTTCTTTGCAGCTCTTTAAGAGACTCTGGCCAATCAAGATCATCAAGGTCTTCTAAAAGACGATCAGCGTATTCAGTGATTTTTAACATCCACTGCTTCATTGGCTTTCTGATTACAGGGTGTCCACCAACTTCAGATTTACCATCGATTACTTCTTCGTTAGCTAAAACTGTTTTTAGCTCTGGACACCAGTTAACAGAGATCTCGTCTTCAAATGCTAAACCTTTATTGTAAAGTTGAGTGAAGATCCATTGAGTCCACTTATAGTAGTCAATACTTGATGTTGCGATCTCACGATCCCAATCATAAGAAAATCCACAGGCCTTTAGTTGTCTTGTGAAATTTCCAATATTTTCTTTTGTGATCACACTTGGGTGTGTTCCAGTTTTGATTGCATAGTTTTCTGCAGGAAGCCCAAAAGAATCCCATCCCATTGGATGAAGAACATTATGTCCGTTCATTCTCTTGAAACGTGCAAGAATATCTGTTGCTGTATAACCTTCAACGTGACCTACGTGAAGTCCTGCTCCAGAAGGGTATGGAAACATGTCCAATACATAGTATTTAGGTTTTGATTTGTCTGTTGAGTCTGTTCTAAAAGTTTTGTTGTCGTCCCAAAACTTCTGCCATTTTGGTTCAATTTCACCAAAGTTGTACTGCATTAAAAGCTCCTGAATTTACTAGTAAAATATCAGGCCGAATTATAAACCCTATAATGTAGATCGTCTATTATGTGTGTCGCGTTAACTTGGGGATGCCCCGCTAAAGGAATTGCCAAAATAAGTCAGTGGATTTATACTTAAGCCATTAAAAGTAGATTAATTTTTTGAATGGAGAAACGATGTATCGTTTAGTGCTTTTTTCCCTAACGCTAGTAGGGCTAGTTCTTGTTATGAACCTATCGGCTTACCAGAGTGTTGAAGTCAACAATGAGAAATATAACTTTGAAAATGCAAAGAAAGCGCACGCTGCTCACTTAGTTGAAGTTGCGGAACTTGCTAAGAAGCACGCAGAAGTAACAGCACCTCCAAAAGTTAGTGATGAAGTTATCGAAGAGAAGACTCTTATTCCTCTAGATACTCCACAACTTGTTAGAGCAGATAAACTTTATAAGCAATGTATTGCATGTCACGCTAAAGATGGTTCAGGGAAAGCTGCAAATAAGGCACCAAGAATCGGTGGTCAAATGGAATGGTATATTGAGAAGCAACTTCTTGATATGAAATCAGGGGCCCGTGTTAACCAACAGATGTTAACGATTGTTAAAAAACTATCGACTGAAGATATTGCAGACCTAGCGGCTTACTTATCTAAGGTGCCATGGGGCGGAGTTAAAAACTAAAATTGAATATCGATAAGAAGCCGCTTTTAAGCGGCTTTTTTTTTGGGAGCAACCATGAGAATATTTTCACTTTTACTACTTTTGACGATTACTGCTTGTGCATCTAAACCAAAGCTTTATCCGAACTCAGCCTATCAAAGATACGGAAAGGTCCAAGCCGATCGCGATATTGAAATTTGCATGGCCAAGGCCGACGAGTTTCTTGAGAGTGATCGTGGAAGACAAATGGTTCGTGAAGGTGGAAAAGGTGCTGCGTGGGGTGCTATTGTAGGCGCTGTGGCAAGTGCAGTCTTTGGTGGTAATGCTGGTAAAGGTGCTGCTCAGGGGGCCGCAATTGGTGGTGCTAGTGGAGCCGCTTCAGCGGGGCTTAGTGAAGATCAGATCAAGCAACGTTTCGTAAACCGTTGTCTTGCGGAGAAAGGCTACGAAGTAATTGGGTGGAGATAAATGACTTTATATCGTTATAAAAATATTGAACCGACAATTGGAGAGGGATGCTTTATTGCAGACTCTGCTGATGTTATTGGTAAAGTTTTCTTGGGAAAGAATGTTTCTCTTTGGTTTAAAGTTGTGGCCCGTGGGGATGTGAACGAGATTCATATTGGCGACAATTGTAATATTCAAGATTTAACAATGCTTCATGTAGAAGATAATATTCCCCTAATCATTAAAGAAAACGTTAGTGTTGGTCATAGTGTGACTCTTCATGCTTGTACAGTCGAAGAAGGCTGCTTAATTGGTATGGGGGCGACCGTCTTAGATGGAGCAGTTATTGGGAAAAACTCAATTGTAGCTGCCGGAAGTGTTGTTCCTCCTGGTAAGGTATATCCTCCTGAGAGCTTTATTATCGGAACGCCTGCTGTGGTTAAAAGGAAGCTTACTCCACAAGAAGTAGAGCAGTATAGTAACCACTATAAATCGTACTTAATAACAAAAGATGAGTATTTAAACGAAGTCGAAGTTATTTGCTAAGCTTTAATAGATTGAAGACTTTATCAACAAGGTCATCTCTTGAGAAAGGCTTAACAAGAACATTTGTTACTCCTGAATTGATTACACTCACCATTGATCGGTTATCTAAGAATCCTGAAATAAGAAGGTATTTCATCTTCTGATACTTCATCGACTTACTTGCTATATCAATGAAGTAAGTTCCATCTTTATCAGGTAATTTGTAATCAATAATAACTAGATCGAAATCTTCATTTCTTAGTTTTAATAAAGCAACACTTACAGAGTCGGCCGTGACAATATTTCTAAAAGCACCAGTTTGCTCCAGAAACGTTTTTATTAAAAAGCAAATCTTATCTTCATCATCTACGATGAGAATAGAAGGTTTTTTAGGTGTAAGTGAATTCTTAGAAGGGGACATGGCCATTAGTCCTGCTCCTCATTTTTAATACCAAGCATATTTAATATATCTTCTCTATTAAAAGGCTTCTCAATAAAGCCTTTAATCTCTTTATGATTATCAAATTTTGATTTATCCGCTACTCCTGACATTACGAAAGTAGGGGTATTGAGGCCATTTTTTATGATATCTTTGGCAAACTCAACACCATTCATATTTGGCATATCATAATCAGTGATTATGGCATCAACATCAGTACCTTCTAAGATTCTTTTTGCTTCAATAGCACTTGATGCAAAGATCAAAGTAATAGGTCCTTTTGCAAAAAAGTTCGTAAAAAGATTTAAGATCTTTGGTTCATTATCAATGATTAAAACTTTTTGGAAGCTATGGTTTACACTAAGTTCACTATCCGTAAAAGTTGTCGTTTCCATTTTCGGAAGAGTGATTTGAAACTCACATCCAGTTTTTGTATCAATTAATTCAAGTGATCCCGAATATGAATCAATGATTTTAGAAGAAATTGAAAGTCCAAGACCTGTTCCTTCTCCTACCTCTTTCGTGGTAAAGAATGAATCAAATATCTTTCCTCGATTTTCTTCAGGAATACCTCTTCCATTATCTTTAACTGTAATGATGTAGCAGACATCATTGCTGGAGATTGAAAGTGAAATTTTTGGATCTTTAGTATTTGCCTCACCCAGAGCGTGAATTGCGTTGGTAACTAAATTGATAATAACCTGTTCTATCTCGATAGGATTAACTTTAACGATCGAAGATGTGTTTACATTAAAATCAAGAGATATCTGATTCTGCTCTAATGGTAGTTTCAGTAGGGTAAGAGACTTATTGATAATATCTTCAAGGGTAATAAACTTCTTATCACTCTCTCTATTATGAAGAAAGCTCTTTAAGCCTTTGACGATTTTAGTGATACGATCAATTGACTCACGAGTATCACTAATACTTTCGTGGATAATATCATTTTCTTTTAATTCTTCTCCGGCCAAAAGAACACTAATTAATTCAATATTTCCTGAAGCAATAGTAAGTGGATTTGAAATCTCATGGGAAATCGTTGCTGTAATTTCCCCAATTGTACTTAACTTATCAGCTTGAATAATTTGATTGTGAATTTGCTTCAGCTCTTCAATTTGATAACGATACTTCGTGTAGAGATTTTTCTCGATACTGATGTCGTTAAAACAAATTACTTTCTCGTTGTTGTCACTTTCAATTGCTTTGATAATAACGTGATAGAAGGTTTGATCTTCTAAGAAAATCTCTACTTCTGGCCCTACCTTTACATCATTCATATCTTCAAGAAAATCTTCAATATCAAAGCCGGTAAATAGGGTGCTAAGCTTTGGCGATTTTTTTAAAACTCTTGGCGACTTTTTGAAAAATGAAGCAAAGAAGTGATTATAATAAACTATCTCATTGTCATTATTTATGACACAGATTGGTTCAAAAATGGAGTCGTATAATTCGTATTTTGCCATCAGTTACATCTTTGTTTACTTCATCTGTTTAATGAATTGAAAGTACTGTGCTTCAATTGCATCAAACTCGAGTTCTTCACCTTCATCACTTTTCATAACAGGTGCCTTGTTATCAACGACATCACTTGTTTTAATAAGCATCATTTTTACATCGTCTGAAGATTCTTCGTAATATGGAGCATAGAAGCTTTCAACTTTTATTCCCGGTTTTATAAAGCCATGAACCATATTAATTTGTTCAATAACTGCCTGTGGACAATGAGAGTAGGTGATTGAACCAGTCAGCTCTGAAAGCATATTGATCCATTCACGAATTCCACATGAGTTAATCATCTCAACAGCATCGAAGTTGATATGAAGATTTTTATCTTTAACTCCAAGGATTGGTGTTAGATCAGCATCTTCATCAATTCTTCCAATTAAATTTAAAATCGTTTCATCATTTTCGGCCTTAATTTCGACCTTTAAGTTACTCATATTTTAATCCTTTAAATTATAAAAACTTATTGATGGTATTCTTTTACTAATATCTTTATACCGTTTATTTTTTTCAATATAGATGTAGAAACTAGTGCTATCTTGATTTCCAACAATGTGAAGTTGATCACAATTTTGAAGCATCAGATAAAGTCCAAGCCCTGCTCCACGTCCTTCCTGCCTCGGTGTCTTCTCTACAGCTGCTCGGTAGAGAGAATTTATAATTGAGGATTTTCCCACATTAGTATAACTCCTGTAGTGGAGGATCGTTTTATGTTCATCTTGAGAAATTTCAATTTCTCCATGTTTTTGGCTGTTTACTCGATGAAAAATATCATTCGTGTAAAATTCATTTGTAATCAATTTTAATTTATTTTCAAAGCTATCGTGATAATCTTTTAAGTCAATACCATCGAGTAATTGATGGCACTTCTGATCAAATTCATTTTCAAGAGTTATTTCTATTTTGTTTGTTTTTTTTGAATTGATTCTACTATCAAGATTGTTTTGTTTCTGCTTTGTTAGATAGGCAATAACGCTCTCAACCTCATCTTGTATGCAAGGGGAGGCTCCTATGAGGTGATTTGTTCTGTTGTCTTTAAGGTACTTTAAGTTCACAAGTATATCGTAGCGACTCAAAAAAATATCACTTGAATCGGCTAACTGATCACTGATTTTAAGATCAAGACTCGAGGATTGAATTTTCATTTTTTCAATCTCTTTAAATTGTTCGTTTGCAATCTTAAATTCTATACCCATAAGTACATCACTTTATTTCCTGGCAGATGAGTGTAAGATCATCATCAAATGAATCACTTCCTCTGTGGTCGTATACAACAGAAACTATTGTATCACGAATTTCAGTGGCCGTGTGCTCTCCATATGTCATTAAGATCTTTAGTAATTTTCTTAGGCCCCATTGTTTGCCTTCACTATTTTCTGCCTCTGTTATTCCATCTGTCATATAAACAAGCAGATCACCTTGTTCTAGAATGATCGTTTCATAGTCGTAGCTAGAGTCGGCACTTTCTCCAAGTCTTGGTCCTTTAGCATCAAGTAGGGGAATGATATCTGCTTTAGTAATCTCAGGCTTTTTAGGAACCTTAAGTACTTCTAAGTGACTTGCATTAGTATATGAGTATTCCTTAGTCATTGTGTTATAGACCGATACAAAGGCAGTAAGAAGTATTTTATTATTTGAAAGATTAATAACCTTATTTAGATGTGAAGTAATTAAAGCTGGCGAGATTTGACTCGAATCTTCTGTCAGTCTTATTTTAATACTATTAAATGCAGAATTGATTGCTGAAGTTAGAAGGGCCGCTGGCAGGCCGTGACCTGTTGCATCTGCTATGATGGTAATAATATATTCATTAAATTCGAAGTGTCCCCACCAATCTCCACCACACTCAGAAGCTGGAGCAGCATAAGAGCTTAGGCGAACATTTGGTGTATCAATATCTTTTGGCGGAAAGAACTCTTCTTGCACCATTTTAGCAACTTTCACTTCTTCATCTAAGCGTGCTTTCTCTTTCATTTTTTCAATATATTCTAGAATCTCACGACTCATTTGATTAAATGAGTCTCCAAGTGTCCCGAGCTCATCACTAGTGTTGATCTCTACTGTTGATTCAAAATCTCCCTGACCAATACTGATGGCCCTTTGGTAAAGCTTTTCTATCGGCTTTGAGATTGTTTTTGATAGAAGGATAATAATTATAGTCGACAGAGCAATAATAAAGACTGCAAAGAATATAGCTCGCTGAATAAGAAACTTTGTTACCGATAGTGCATCCGACTCTGAAATTGTTGAAACAACAGAAAGTGCAAATGCCTTTGTTTGTGCTATGGAAACAAGGTAGTCGTCATTATTGAAAGTTAACTTTTTTACAATGTTATTTCCCTTAAGCTCATTCTTATCATAATTATGAAGTCCAATAAGGTCATTTCCAAGAACAAGTGCTCCATCTTTAAAGACAAGCGTATTATATGTTCGATTTTGTGAGAGTAGGTTATTTAAAATATTTGCCTTGATAACAATTGAAGTAAGACCTTTATTTATCTTTTTAGTTAGAATAACAAAAACATCTTCTTTGTATTTGAAAGAAGTAAGTGAGTTATCTCTTGTGCTCTTAGGAATCACTAACTTGAAATCATTTTCATTTTGTTCAAAATCTTTATTGATTATGAATTGGTTCTTTTCAATGAAGGCGAGAATATACTTACTTTCTGCTACGGCCTTGGCTCTAAGTTTATTGTTCTTTATAAGAGATAAATTTTGGAGATCATTCTCAATTTTATTAAGAGTATAGTTCATCTCCTTAGCAACACTTGTAACATTGAATAGTGAGTTCTCATATAAGTAGGCTTTCTTATCCTTTTCAAAAAGGTGAGTGGCATACTTAGTTAGAAAAGCGATAACAATTATTAGCAGCGCTGTATTAAGCGATATTAATTTAAGCTTGATCGGAAATGTCGGTCTTTTGCCCATTATTTACCTATGTAGAAGTCTATTGAATATTTAGATACAATGATATTAACGATTTGCGTCATGCGCAAGAATGAGAAAAGAGTACCAGGAACAATTTTGGGGCGACTAAATTCATTAGTTGATACATTTCTAATCTTGATGTGCCTTTGTGTTGCGGCCTTTGCCGGCAACCAAGTTTTTAACACATCATATATTCCACCAATCATGGGTGGGGAGCGCATTACTTTAGGCCAAGTCTTCGAATTACAAAATGATGTGAGAAGAAGAAGTTTTGATAATTTCTCTTGGCATGATCTTGGTTCAAACGAAGCACTTTTCCATAATGATCGTATTTTCACAGATAGAGATTCTACTGCTCAGTTGGAATTTAGCTCTGGTAACCGCATTAAAGTCTCCGAAGAGAGTCTATTTAAAATCACACAAGAAACAGATGGAATTAATCTTAATATCGAACAAGGTGTTATCTTTGCTACTCTTAATAATGCAAGTGAAGCCTTTGTTGTTAAAGTAGGTGATCAGATCTATGAGATCACTTCAAATGATTCGAAGATTAAGATTTCAAATACAAATGGTAATAAAGAGTTATCTGTTCTTGATGGTAAGGCAAGCGTAAGACTAGGCGATCGTGAAGAAACCATTGAAAAGGGTGTAAGAGTACTGCTTACTGATGAGAGCTATACTATTAAGCAGAGCTGGCCAAGCGAATTTTCTCCCGTTGATGGTGATGTGTTCTATGTTAATGAAAAAAATAAAATTACATTTAAGTTTAATGAAAAAGTAGAAAAGTTATACATTTCAAACTCTCGTGAAGCTTTTGAAAACGGAGAAGCACATACTGTTAATGGACTCGAACTTAAGTTAGAGAATTTAGCTCAAGGCAGTTACTATTGGCAGGTAAGTGATGAAAGTAATGTTTCAACGGAAAAGTCATTTGAAGTTATCTATGAAGTTGTCCCTGAGTTTGAAAACCTCGATGAGATTCAAAACACCGTTTTAGTGAATAAAGAGAAGCTCATTTATACTCAAGCATTTGAAAATATCGAATTAATGATTAATGGAAAAGTTTGGGAAGATTTTGATTATGATGAAGGTGAGTTGAAAATTTCTTTTGAGGAAGTTGGTGAGTATGAACTTTCTTATCGAAATAAAAGTGAGACGCATCCTTATGCGCTCTTTTCTAATCCTGTTCTAATAAAGGCCGTTGCAAAGCCTGGAGATATTGTTTTAAAGAGACCATTTAATGGCGAAGAATATTATTTCTATAATGATGGTACTGTTAAATTTTCTTGGGAAACTCAAGATCTCTTTAGTGGGGTTAGTACTTATCTAGTTTTAAATGGCAAAAGACAACTGGTTGCTGGGAGTTCTTTTTCTACTAGTGTTAATGAAAGTGGAGAATATTTTTGGTCATTGGAGTATGTCCTAAATAATGAAGTGATTGCTCGTTCAAAAGAAAATAAATATGTTGTTACTTTTGATAATGACAATAGTGCTCTTGAACAAGGACGTAAGATAGTTGTTAAAAAGCCAGGTGATGTTATTGATTTAACATGGCAGCAACAGGGGAGTGATGAGTTCATTGTTGAGATCTCTCGCGATCGTAATTTTAGTGCTATTAAAGAATCTATAAAGACCACTGAAAGTAATACTAAGCTACTTATTAAGGAACTTGGTGTTCACTATTGGCGTGTTAAGAATGAGGAAAATAAATTTGTTCCTCCCGTTAAAATAATTATTGTACCTCCGCCGCCACCAAAAGCGCCTCGTATTGATAAGGTCGAAAAGAGAGTTCAAGTTATTAGGCAGTCACTACCAATTGCCATCGTAAATTTACTAATTGATCAGGCATTTGCTCAAGAGAAGATTGAACTTAAGTGGGAGCCTGTAAGTGATGTTAAAGAGTATCGTATACAGATTCTTGATGGTGAAAAAATTATCGTTGATGAGAAAGTTAAGAATAATCGTTATGAGTGGGATGACTATCTAACAGGTAACTTCCAGTGGAGAGTTTCTGCAATTGATTATTGGAACCAGGAAAGTCCATTTTCTGCGCTTGAGGATTTAATCATTACAAAAAAGTTTGGTGGAGCAAAGGGGATTGATCTCGTTTCTCCAAGACACGGCCTTGTTATTAATGAAGGTGATATTGTTGAGATGAAGTTTGACCAAGTTCGTGGAGATAAATTCTTTATCGAAATTTCAAAAGATAAGTATTTCACAAATATTAAGGAAATACCTCTTGGAAATAAAACAACTTATACTTTTAGAAATAAATTAGCAGAAAGCTTTTATTGGCGCGTTAAGGCCATTGAAAAGAAGGACGTAATCTATTCTAAAAAAAGAAGAGTTGATGTTTTAAGTAAAAAAATTGCCAAAGTAGAAAACAGTAGAAAAAAGATTTTTACTACAGGTAATAAGAAAGAAAAAAATTGGTATGTAGGCTACGCTCCTGAAAAAACAAATTATGAAGCCATTAGTAATGGAAAGAAAATTGTCGTTGATGATATGAACTTGATCTCATTTTATGCTGGCCTTAAGAAAGATTTTAAGGTCGCTGTAACTGATTTTGAATTACGTCATTCAAGTGGTGTTGTTTTTGATGATCTAGCATTTAATCAAACGCGCTTAAAAGTTAGCAGTCACATGCCCTTAAAGAAGCTCCCTCGCTTCAAATATGGTGCGGCAGTTGCTTTTGATTATCGAAGTACCCTTGCTTATGAGGGAAGTGAAGTTGTTTCAAATGCTGAGTTTACTTTCAATATTGGTATAAGCGGTATTTATGAATTTGAAAAAATTAAGATAAAAGCAGAGTATTTCATCCTTGGTTTTTCTGGCCTTAATGCAGAGGCACTCTATCAGATTAATAATAAATATCAGGTTGGTTTCCAATATCAGACCCTTGAAAAAGATGACCCAAGTATCACGCTTGATAAGATGGCCTTCAAACTTCAGTATAGTTTTTGAAAATATATTTTATGGACTGACCAGTATATGGGCCAGATTTTTGGCCCAATAATCTTAATATTCCCTTCTAAGTTATTGATAATGAATAAAAGTAAGGCCATTTTCGGGGCATGCCGATGGGCGTTTTATAATTAGAGCAGGTTTAAACTTGAACTTGTGAGGGCATTTTGAAAAGAGAAAGTAAAAGGCCACATTCACATTTATATTCGGTAAAGCTATTTGCTTTTCTCGTTGGGGTTATGTTGGTTGCTTCATCTTGTGTTCCACAAGATGAAGTTGAGGATTTAGTAAATGTACCGGGAGCAGATCTACCAACGCTTCCAAATCTTGATGTAGCTTGTTACCAAGATGTGTATGCACCTAAAGAAGAAGATATTACGAGAAATATAGATATTCTGGTTATCCCAGATACTTCTGCTTCAATTATTTCTGAAAGAGCGCAAATTGCAGAAGGATTTAATGCCTTCTTAGATGTTCTTCCATCGGCCGCTGATGTAAATATCGCAGTTATGTTGGGGCATGGGTCTGGATCGACACACTTTGGTAAGCTTTATACAAAGTCGACGGAGCCGACAATTCTTTCAAATCGTTCATTAACAATTGAAGAGATTAAAACACACTTAAGAACAAAAATGGAGAACCCAGCTGGAGACTATCGAACTGATGGTGGGGAGGCCGGACTTGCATCTCTTAATCGTGCACTAGAAGACGATTACTATAGCTCTATTCAAGGACAAGGCTTCTTTAGAGAAGATGCAGCTCTTGTGGTTGTATTTGTCGCTGATGAGCAAGATATTTGTGCGATTTATCCGGAAGGTGTAACACCTGTTCCTGACCCTCAAGGTGGTGAGGATCGTTCACGTCTTACTGAATGTTTTGATGGTGAAACACAAATCGTAACTCCTAAGAGTGTTCTAGATAAATTAAAGGCCCGTTATACAGATCGTCCACTTGTTACAGGTGGTGTTATTTATAACAATCTAAGTACTATTCCATTTGGTGGAGAAAACGAAATTGGATATGGTTATAAAGAGTTTGTTGAATTCGGTGGTGGATTCACTGTCGACATGGCAACTGGTGAATACGGAGATGGGTTATCTAAACTAGGTACACTAGCAATGTCACGTATTGATCCAGTTAATTCATTTAACCTAGAAGTAACGAATATTGATACGAATACGATTCGAACTTTTGTTGATGGAAAAGAAGTACAGTATTCATACGATACTGAACTGAATATTGTTTCACTCAATGAGGAGCGAGGTCCATTTTCAATTGCAGCTGTTCAATACTGTGAAAAGCCTTCAGTTACAAAACAGGTTATTCAAATTGTAGCAGGTGGTTCACACTCTTGTGCTCTTATTGCAAATGGTGAAGTAAAGTGTTGGGGAGATAACTCTAAAGGTCAGTTAGGACAAGGTGATACTGTTAATCGTGGTGATGATGAGGGAATTGATTCGATTCCGGCCATTGATTTAAACGGAGAGCTTGCACTACAAGTCATTGCAGGAAATCTTCACACGTGTATTCTAACTGAATCTAATAAAGTTAAGTGTTTTGGTGACAATACTTATGGACAATTAGGGATGGCATCAACTGATACTTTAGGTGATGACGAACAATTATCAGAATACGGTTATACTGAAATTGGTGGAATTGTAAGAAAGCTTTATGGTGGTACTTATCATAACTGTGCTCTTCTAACGACAGGTGATGTTCGTTGTTGGGGGCAAAACTATTATGGTCAGCTTGGGACTGGTGATACTGAAATAATTGGAGATGATGAAACTCCAGCTCAGGGTAATCTTGTTGCTTTAGGGGCAAAGGCCATTCAAATGGATATTTCTTCGATGAGTTTCCATGCCTGTGCAATTTTATCTGGTGGTACTCTTAAGTGTTGGGGACGTGGGACTCACGGACAGCTTGGCCTAGGAAATACTGACAATGTGAATTCTCCAAGCTTGGCCACTCCAACGCCGAAAGGAGTAATTGCAGTTACAACTGGTGGTATCCATACTTGTGCACTTCTTTCTGATTCGACAGTATATTGTTTTGGGAATAATTCTCAAGGTCAGCTAGGGGATGGAACAAGTGAAGCAATGGGTGATAATGAAACTTTAGATAATCATACTGCTCTAGACTTAGGTTTTGAAGTTGCCTCAGTTGTTGCTTCAAACACTGCAACATGTGCTCTCTCTAAAGCTGGAGATGCAAAGTGTTGGGGTAACGGAACTTCTGGTAAGTTAGGTCAAGTTGGAACGGCCAAGATTACAGGTGATCTTGCAAACCTTCCAGCAATTGAACTTGGAAAGAGCGTTTCACAAGTTTCAGGTGGACTTAATCATCATTGTTTCTTAACAACTGATGAAGGTCTCGTGAAATGTATTGGTAATGGTAGTAAGGGACAACTTGGTAATGGAAATACAGATTCTATCGGTGATGATGAGTCACCTGTATTAGCAAACTTCCTTGCTCTTTTTAATATTTAAGAAATTAATTCCAAATAATAAAATCATAAGAACGATGGCACCGAGTATACTTTCATTATTCGGTGTCATATCTTCTCTCACTGCGCAGCCAGGATCAATTCCAGATTGAAGAGTTTCAAAACCGTTTGCTCCAAGGGTTACTATCGTTGGGTTAGGTGAGTAAGAACCACCAACTCCTGTAATGACTCCATCAACTTCATCAAGACGAATGATCCCGTCTCCGCCATTTCCACCGGCCCTTCCTAAAACTCCACCTGCGGCTCCACCTGTTCCACCAGAAGCATCGAGAGCAGCATTGAGTTCGATATTACCAACTGCTTGTAAGAAGATAACTCCACCGGCGCCGCCACCTGAGCCACCAGAGTCTCCGTTGGCAGAAGTTGTGCCCGGCTGTCCAGCTCCACCATTGGCCAGAATAGGAGCGTTGATATACATATCTCCACCTGCGGCGATATGAATGACTCCACCTCCGCTTCCTCCTGGAGTTGCACCAGTTTCAGTCGCACCACCTTGCTCGCAGCCACCTCCGCCATTTCCGCCACCGGCACCACCAAGCATTTGTGCTTCAAGATTTAAAGCTGAGTCATATGTTACAGATGTGGAACCAGGGGCACTTAGAGTGTCCGATCCATCAACTGGTCCTGAAGAAACACCTGAGCCACCATTTCCACCAAGGGTTGCATGGGAGCCACCGGCACCACCACTACCGCCAATATCTGAAAAGCTTGATCCACCACAGGCTGCATCCGTTGCACTCGATCCTTCTGATCCTGGAAATGCTACTGGACTTAATCCTGCACCATAGCCTCCAGCAAGACCTTCTGCTACTGAGATTGTGTGAGCAATTGTAACGTCACCTTGAACTTTAATGATTAGTGGATTATTTCCAGTGATTGTAAGAGCACCAGTTGTCGTTAAGTCAGTACAATTATAAGTCCCACTTGGGATTAATCCTGTCCAGTTGCACGAAAGATCACTACCATCGCCAGTGTCAACAGCGGCAAAAGTAGTTGATGATAATAGTAGGAATATGGGTAGGATAAATCTCTTCACTGAAGAAATTTTAACATATCTTAACTATGTCTTTAACTAGGTATAAATGGCTAGAAATTGCCTTGAAAGAAGTTAAAGCGAACCGCCTCAATATCCTTTCTTCCTTGATTATATGAGAAGAAACTTTGTTTCAAAACTTGAGAGCGTACTTCAATCTGTTTTGCAGCTTCGTTGAAGATGAACTCAAGTTGAACTTCTTCATTTGTGGCCTTTAAATAGACCTCATTTCTTTCGATTTGATAGCCACCAATCTTTCTGATGACACTTGCAATCTTTTCAATATTCTCTTCAGGAGTTGCCCCTAGCATTTTAAAAGGCATGATATAACTTGAAGATGCTTTCTTCTCTTTAGAAGAAAGACAGTTGTCGATGGATGGACAAGTAAAATTATCTAGACTCGAAGACTCTTGAATTAGAAATTCCTTTGAGCATGATGCTGTTGTTAAAAGAACAGCAATAATCACTGATAGTCTAGCGAGTCTTTTCATTAAATTAGTCCTTCTCTTTTAATTTTCACTAAAACATACGGCTGAACGATTAGGTATTGGAATTCAGTGTTCTCTTCTTCCCACATTGTGATTTGTTCATCTGTTGGACGAAACATCTGTTCATCAGCAAGCCATTTCTTAATATATTCAACTTCGTCACGCGCCATTGTAAATCCTACGGCCGCAAGCTCAAGTTCATCAGTTATCATGAATAATGCTTCTCTTTCATGGTGAGGCTTTAGTAAGTCCCACTTTGCATCATCAATATCATTAGCTAATCTGTCTAATAGGTTCTCATTGTTATTTTCATCGTTCATATTAATTTCCTATTAAATTGCTTTCATCATTTTCTTATCATTATTAATTTGAGCAATTAACTTTTCATCAGTGTCGATGTAGTTAGAAGTGTGAACTTTTTTTGCTGCTTCAATTAATTCTTTAGAAGGATCTTCTTTGTCGATTTCGTTCTTAAGAAGAGAGTAATATTCTCTTTCTAGTTTATTCTTTTTTTCTTCTTTCTTACGGTAGTATGGAGTTAGGATAAAGAGGAAAGCAAGAACGGCAATCATCGACCAAACAATATGATAAATTTTCAAAAATACACCTCATGATTTAGTTTCGTTATAAATATACTATGTTAAAATTGCTCTGTGAATGATTTAAAGAAACTTGTTATTCTTGCCCAAAGCGGTGATGCACAGGCTTATCACGTCTTTTTGGAAACCGTATCGCAAACAATAAAACGCATTGTTTCTTTTAAGGTTTTTAACGAGTCACATCGCGACGATATATGTCAGGAAATCTTAATAAGTATTCATCATTCACTACCGACATACTCGCCAGATCGACCGATAATGCCTTGGATTAATTGTATTATTGAACGTCGAATAATCGATTACATTCGTAAATACACGAAATTAGAAGAAAGAGAAGAAATATTTGATGAGGCCGTCACAAAAGAGGCTAATGCATCGAATAATACAATAGAAAGAGTTGCGCTCGAGCAGCAGCTAGAGCTGTTGATTGAAAAGTATCTAACTGACGAATTGAGTAAACCGCTTCTCATGGCAAAACTTGAAGGGTTAAAAACGAAGGAAATCTCACAAGAGCTCGGAATTAGCGAGGCTGCGACACGAACGAGAATTTCTCGTGCTATGGCAAAGCTAAAAAAAGCGGTTAGGATTAATAATGGAAAATGAAAAGTTAATAAATTCATTAGTAAGTGACTTGAGGCCAGTAAAGAGATTGGCATCGCCAAGTCTTAGGACATTCTTTTGGCTTATTCCACAAGTCGCGATTAGTTTAATTGCAATTTCGATTAGTTCACCAATTGACTTTAAGTATATGCAAAATGCACAATTTATAATCCAAGTAATTGTTGCCCTAATTGCACTTGCCATTGGTTCTTACTTTGGTTTTGCTAATACTGTACCTGGTCTATTAAGTGAGAAGAAAGCAAAGCTTATTTTCGTACCATTTATTATTTTATTCGCTCTTATTATCTTTAATCTTTTATTTCCTATTGGCCTTGATTCGGCCCATGAGCATCGAGCAAATTGTTATCAAGAATTGAGTGTTCTTATGATTATTGGATTTGCTCACAATTACTATATGCTTAAGAAAGGCTTTATCGCTTTTAATAATGCAACTGTAGCGACAAGCTTATTAACAAGTGGGATGATCCCATTAGTAATTCTTTACTTTGGTTGTTCATTTTCGACAAAGCATCTAGTTATTTCTCATTATCTACCAATCTTGGTTATTACAACTTTAGGTATGATAATTTTTAAATTTACAAAAAAATAAAGTAGAATGTAACAATTTTAATTTTATATTCGAATAATTGAGTAAGAAGGAATTTAGCTTCTTAAAAAAAATAAAGGAGAATATTATGAATTCTAAAAAGTCACTATTAATGGGTGCCGCTGTTGCTGGTCTAATGATTTCATGTACGGGAACAGAAACTAAGATGCCAGAAACGGCTGCTAATGAAGTTATGTGTTACGGAGTAAACTCTTGTAAAGGTCAAGGGGCTTGCCACGGTAAAGTTGATGCTTGTAATGGAAAAAACGGATGTCAAGCAGAGCTTAAGTGTGGTGGACAAAACTCTTGTAAAGGTAAAGGCCTAATTAAACTTACAAAAGATGAGTGTGAAGCTAAAGGCGGAAAAGTAGCTGCAAGGTAAGAAATGCAAAAGTACGGTGTTGGATTAAGACATACACATTTTCCATATTTGGAAAGTGAACACTCGAAGTCACAAGAAGGTGTCGAGTGGTTTGAAGCTCTTCTCGAAAATTATATGGGAACTTACGGGCGACCATATAAAATGCTTGAGAAGATTAGGGCCGATTATCCAATAGCGTTTCACGGAGTCTCTTTATCAATTGCCTCTAGTGAAGAATTAAATTTCGATTATATGAAAAAGGCAAAAGAGCTATATGATAACTTCGATCCTTTCGTGACGAGTGATCATATGTGTTGGACAGGGCATGCCCATTCAAATTTACACAATCTTTTGCCTTTTGCGTATACTAAGGAAAATCTTGAATTCATTGCTGATAAGGTAATGAGAGTTCAAGACTTTTACGCAAGAGAGATGGCCTTTGAAAATCTATCGGCCTATTTTACTTTAAATAAATCGACAATGAGTGAAGCCCAGTTCTTAAATGAATTGGCCAATAAAAGTGGCTGTAAAATTCTTTTAGACTTTAATAATGTCTACGTAAATGCAGTAAACCAAAAGTTTGATGCAGCTGAATTTTTTGAAACAATTGAGACCAAGAATGTTTCTCAAATACATCTTGCTGGTTACTCTGACTTAGGTACACATCTTTTTGATACTCATTCTCATCCCGTTCACGCCGAGGTGTGGCAATTGTTTAAAAAGTATTGCCATAAATTTGATGTTCCAATTCTTCTAGAATGGGATGAAGACATTCCTGAATTCCCAGTTTTAGAAAGAGAAGTCTTAAAAGCAAAAGAGATTTTTGAAGGAGCCTTATTATGAATCATCATGATTTTCAAAATAAGTTCCTGAAGGGTGTTCTTTCGAAAGATATATCTCACGATATTATGAATGAAATGATTCCTATTGGTGAATTATCAAATGAACAAGTGATGGAAGTTTACCAAAATGACTATCGTGCACGCTTACAAGAAGTTATTGGTGATAATTTTGAAACATGTTGGTTTGTTATAGGCGATGATGACTTCCTTGATATTTCACTGGCCTATGTTGAGTCTAGGCCATCTGAATTTACAAATCTACTTCATTATGGAGATGACTTTCCCGAGTTTATTTCTTCACGTGTAAAAGAAGTTTCTTTTATTAGAGAACTCGCAGAGTTTGAAAAAAGATTTTGGAATTTATTTCATCAAAGAGACAATTCAAAATCGTTTATTCCTCAAGAATTTGGAGAAGGAATTTTTGAAATTCCTTTAAATTTAAAAGATACTTTCTCTCTTTTTTCTAGTGAAGTTCAGTTATCTGAGCTTTGGCAAATGAGAAAAGGTGATAGTGACAAGAGTTATCATGATATTCAAAATAATGAATTAACAATTCTCTATAAGAGAGATGAGAAAATGCAGATTCAAGTGATCTCAGAGGGGATCTTTGAACTCATTACAAACTTAAAGAATCATCAAACAATCCTTGAAGCTGTCGAAGAAATTGAGGAGGATAAATTAAGTGATCCAACTTTGTGGTCAGTTTTCTTCAATCTTCTTGGTTATATTGCCGAGATCAAAGGCAAATAAATCGTTGGCTATTTTAAGACAGTCTTCTGTTACTGGGGACTCGATGACGATATCTTCTTGAGTGATTGGATGCTTAAAACATAATTTATAAGAATGAAGAAAGATTCGGTAGAACTTATAATCTTTCCTAAATTGATTGTTAATCGACGAATGGCCATATTTCGCATCACCAACTAAATTGTGCATACGACGAGAAAAGTGTTTTCTGATTTGATGTTGGCGACCTGTGAAGATTTCAATGTCAACAAGACTGTACTCTTCATTTGTAGCGAGTCTTTTAAATGCTGTCTTCGCATCTTGAATACCCTTGTCTGTTTTAATTGGAAAGTCGTACACGCCTTCTTCTTCCGCTACGCCCTTAACCATTGCAACATAGTGCTTTGATACATTGTCACTATTCCATTGTTCCTTCATGAGCTTTGTTGCTTCCTTTGACTTTGCGAAAAGAACAACTCCTGAAACTGGTTTATCAAGCCTGTGAATAGGAAAGAGATAAATATCTGTTTGTTTCTTTAGCGATCTTAGAAGACTTCTTCGATCAGAGCTTCTGGCCTTAAAAGGGTGGACTAAAAGATCACTTGGCTTTGTGGCCGCTATATAGTGATCATCTTCAAATAGGACTTGGATTTTATTCTTCACGAGTAAATATATATCAGATTTGATCGAGGTAAGTATATGAAATTTTAGGAAGTCTTACTCTTTTACTAAGGTACTGCTTATAAGTTACCGATATGTGAGATGTGAGAATATTAAGAGAGAAACTATTTTTTATTTTATTTATATGTGTGGGCCTTTCGCTGCCTTCCATGGCATCTGAATCGGGTGTTCTCTATCGCAATGGAGCGACAACGATTTCGTATGACCACAGTAAAGATCAATTTATCTTTAGAGATGAAAAATCAGTTTCAGAATATTCAAGATTTCGCTACAACGATTTAATTCTCGAAAAATTTCATCGTATTCCTATCGAGGATCACGGGGAAGTCGAAAGAAGATTAAAAATGGTAAAGAAAACGTACCATCTTTCAGCTCCCGCTCCTGAAGAAATCTTACAGGAGAGTCTGGCCGTTGCTTCAAAAATTAATGAGGCAGATGATTATGGCTGTGGGGATTCGAGAATTAATATCGGAGATGACCAAGTTGCTTATACGGCAGAGATTGAAATAGAAAAGCTTGATGTTAAGAAAGAAGGCTTCTTTGGCCTTGGAGAACTTGAGGGTGCCGAGTTTGAATTAAATACTTCAAATGATAATCCATTACATGGTGGATTAATGGCCCTTGGGATAACTAACTTCAATGAGCGTGATGGTATTGAAGGAGATGATCGAGGTCTGACTTTTGGTGCAAAAATTTCAGCTAAGTTAAAATTTGAAAATGGTGAGGTCCTATTTAGCTATAACTCGAGGGCCTATACTAAACTTGTTGAAAAATCTTGTGGAGTCGTTGAAATCCATGGACGTTTATACGAGAGGTTCTGCTATCAAAATGACGACGGTACATGGAATCAAGAAGGATTAAATAGAGACGATATTGACCTTAGTGTTTATCGATTAATAGGTGATGATAAAAAGAGCTTTGTCCAACTTGGAGCAGGTTTAACAATTCTTGACGACAATGGGCTTGCGATGAATACGCAAAGAGCGTGGCATAAAATGTCTAAGTCCGCGGGAACGGTTCAGTATAAGAACTACGGTCATATGGATCAAGTGGTATCGCCAAAAGCACATTTTAAGGTTGGAAAGATCTATGATTATAAAAATGAAGAGGGGACGATTTCAACAACCTCTCAAATCTATACTGGTGGACAACTTTCTCATATTAGTGGAAACGAAAATTATGTCGGCTTAGGTGGCGAGTTTAAAGTTAACTTCAAGCCACAAGATAGTAACGGTAAATTTCCAGCGGTAGAAACTCGTTTCTACTATGACGGCCAATATACACAAGAAGGTGAATTAAATCATTACTATGGTGTTGAAGCTAAAACAAATGTCTATACAACGAAAAAGTCTGTTATCTATATTAAAGCGGGTATGGGAATTGAAGATGATCAGTATACTCGCCAATACGAGAATTATGGAAAGTCTTTTCTTAATCGTAATTTAGATATTCAGCACTACTTAGGAATTGGTATAGAAAAAAGGTTCTAAGCAAAGCAAAGAACCTTTTGTATTTATTATGGTGATTATTTTTCTTGATAGATATGAACATCTCTTTGAGGAAATGGAATCGTAATCCCTTCTTTATCAAACTCTAGTTTTACATTCTCATGCATATCAAACATAACTTGCCAGTAGTCCGCAGACTTTACCCATGGCCTAACTGCAAAGTTAACTGAACTATCTGCAAGAGCAGCAACTGCAACGACAGCTTCAGGTTCATCAAGTACCATTGGATGCTCTTTTGTAAGTCTCATTAGAACTTCCTTGGCCTTCTTGATATCGTCTCCGTACCCAATTCCAAAAGTCATATCAACGCGTCTAATTCCTTCAGCTGAGTAGTTTACAATACTTCCAGATGAAAGTGATCCGTTTGGTAGAATGACAGTTTTATTATCTGCAGTATTTAAGATTGTGCAAAATAGTCCAATCTCTTTTACCTTACCAATAAACCCTTGAGCTTCGATTACATTTCCAACTCTAAATGGCTTAAAGAATAGAATAAGTACACCACCAGCAAGGTTACCAAGAGCTCCTTGTAGAGACATACCAAAAGCAAGACCTGCAGCACCAAGCATTGTAATGAAACTCGTTGTCTTAACTCCCACCATTCCAATGATAGTGATGAATAGTCCAATTTTTAGAGCAATACTTACGATTGAAGTGATAAAACCTCTTAGAGATAATTCAACTTCTTTCTTTTGTAGTGCTTTATCAACTAATCTATCGATGAAATTGATAACTTTAAGTCCGATAATTAGGACGACAATTACTTTGATAAATTGAATTCCATACTCAGCAGCATGATTCATTAATTTTTCAATATTGGCTTCATTTAATAATTCTTTCATTTATTCTCCTAAAAATTCGCCAAAAGACTAATTGTTGTTTTGTAATCGTGTTGATCTCTTCCTTCAACTGGCTCGTTTTCGTATTCCCAAATAACACCAGCTTTTAAAGAAAAAGTACTATTAATTAACATACGAATAGATGGCTCCATATTAATAATGTAATTTTCACTGTTCTTTAGGCTCGGAATATATTCTAGCCAGTAACGAGCATTCACACCTTTTCGAAGTTCCTTACTGATTTCATAATAAGCACGCAGTTTTTGTTCGTGGCTATCTGGCTCATTTTGAACAAAATTTTCTCTTGTATAACGATAACCAAGTTCAGCAAACATTTTATAATCATCTTGATCGTAGAACTTATACTTAAAACCTATTTCCATGTTATTTCTGGCCCAAAAACCTTTAAAGCGATCCGACTCAAATAAGTCGCCAAGATAGATATCTACTTTTTTTGAAAGTACGTGATCAAGTCTTAGTAGGGCACTCCATTTTTCATCATCAACAACTTCGTCGGACTCACCATAAGAGTATGTCCCATTAAAAGTCAGGGTATTGGTATCCCATTTATAAGAGTTACGTGATGCAAAGTCATATGTCTTTTTGTTAGTATTTCCACCAGAAGCAATAAATGTTACTTCATCTTCTGATTTAAATTGTGCATAAGTAAATTGGCCTACGATAAGGGCCAAAAATAGTAATTTCTTCATAACAAAATCCTTTTTAAAAAAACTATTCTATGTTCATTGTTAATAATAATTATCCTAAATTCTGTCTATTTATCTTAACTACGATTAACTTTTTTGTACAATTCAACCTTTAGCAAAATAATGCCAATAATCATTGGTTTGAGATAATGCTTATTTGAAACTAGTAATTATTTGGCCAACAATTACAGAAGCTTAAAGACTGATAAAAAAACTAGATTAATAATAGTGGGATTATCGGCAAAATGGAGTAAATGTTTGTAGGAAGTGTTTTTCTCAATTAAAATTAATTAATTGCGAAATTGGAGCTGTAATGGAGTTAATCGAACCTTTTTTAAACGCTTTACTTGAAGTGTTTAAAAAGCAACTAAATATCCCTCTTCTGGCAGGAGAGGTCCATCCAAATTATGAATTCAAGGATGTTGTTGATATTGTAGGACTTATTGGAATTAGTAGTGAAAAGATTAACGGAGAGTTAGCACTATGTTTTAATAAGGATAGTTTTTTAACTATTTATAACACAATGTTTTCTGAAAACCAGACAGAGCTAAATAAGGATATTTCAGATTCAGCTGCTGAATTTGTTAATATGGTTTTAGGTCAGGCCAAAGCTGACATTAATAAAATAACAGGACTTACTGTTGAAAGAACAACACCGGAAGTAATCATAGGGGAGAGTATTAAGAATGATCGAATAACAGGACCAAGAACTGTTACGATTCCATTTGAGCTTCCTGTTGGTATGAATAAACAAGTATTTTATATGAGCCTAACAATCGAAGAGTAATTAATGCAAAAAAAAATATTTCTAATTTCCTTTCTATCTATTTTTCTATTTATTTCATGTAACAAAAATGTAGCGCCTAAAGCTGATTTAAAATATTGGAATGATACTGCGGTAACAAATAAGATTAAAACTTATTTGAAAGATATTTCTGATGAAAAATCTAAAAACTTTATTCCTGTTAGTGAAAGAATTGCTGTTTTTGATAATGATGGAACACTTTGGGGCGAGTACCCGATGTATGTTCAATTTATTGCGTTGTTAGACTTCTATAAAGACATCATTGTTGGAAAGTATGATCGACCAAATGCCTTAGTTGATGAAGTCCTTAAGCAGTTTCCTAATGTTGAAGATAAGGGCAAGCTTTATCAGGCCCTACTTGATATGCAAGCTGGTGTTACTAATGACGAGTATATGGAATACATGGCAAAGTGGTTAGAGACTAAGAAGCACCCAAAGTTAAATAAGAAATACACAGAGCTGATCTACGCTCCAAGTGTTGAGCTAATGAGAACGCTTGAAGATTTTGGTTTTAAAGTTTTTATCGTAACAGGTGGGGGAACACACTTTGTTAGGGTTCTAAATAATATTGTATACGACCTTCCTTCATATCAAATTGTTGGAACAAAGTTTGGTAAGAAGTTTTCTGAAAATGGAAAAGTCGAATTTCAAAATGAGGCAAAGCTTGCTTTTTTAAATGACAAAGAAAATAAGCCTGTCGGTATTCTAGAACATATTGGAAAAGTTCCTGTATTTGTTTTAGGGAATTCAGATGGGGACTTTGCAATGGGGAAGTATGCTACTTTAAATTCAAAATATAAGTCATTTGTTGGTATTATTCATCACGATGATAGTGCACGTGAGTTTGCCTATGATAGAAAATCACACGTTGGTAAACTTGATAAGGTTCTAACTGAAGGTGATAAATACTTTGTAAATCTAATTAGTATGAAAAAAGATTTTAAGCAGATTTATTTTTCTGAATCAGATAAAGGCCATCGCGAATAGGGAGCATGGTCTTATAAAGATCATCTCTCGATTCAATATAGTTATTAAATTCAATGAGCGCATTGGTTGTCTTATCCTCAGGGTCAACAATATCAGAAGCGACCTTGCCATTCCAAAGAACGTTGTCCACAACAATCATACCATTTTCACTGAGTAGTTCTAAAGAGAGTTCTAAGTAGTTCTTATAACTTCCTTTGTCGGCATCAATGAAAATTAAATCAAAGCTTTGTCCTGCTAACTCTTTTAGAACTAAGTTAGCATCACCGAAGCGAGCTTCGATTTTCTTACCTACTTCGCTACGATCCCAGTAAGACTTTGCAAAAGTATTGATTTTTTTATTCTTATCAATGGTAATCACTTTTCCATCAACAGGAATATTCTCTGCCATGGCCAAGGCCGAATAGCCTGTGAAAGTACCGATCTCTAAAATATTCTTGTAATTATTTGAGCGAATAAAGAAGCCCAGAAGGGAAGCGACCAGTTCTCCCGAAATCATGCGTCCAAGTGGATGATTATCTTTTGTATAATCACCCAGCTCAACGCAAAGATCACTTGGGATATTTGATTTATTTAAACAATATTTTTCAATCTCTTTTAAATTTTCCACTGAAACTCGATAAGTTTATTTCCGCTTATTTCATCACAAACGCTAGTTAATTCTTTCGATAAGAATAGCATAGAAATATATGCATTGTATTTAATGATATATTTAAATCCAGGCGAAATATAACGATCGAGTTGTTCTTTTAGCACCATGCACTCTGGTGTATTTGTCATATATGATGTTTCAAAATCTAATCTCTTAAATCCTTTTTGTCTTGAAAAGTCTGCACTATAAAAGCATTGACCATCATTTGACTCAACATCAAGAATAATTCTTCTCGTCGAATCGGAAATACCTAGTTTCGTAAATGAAATATCAAGTCCCGCTATCTCATTTGGCGCAGGGACTTTATCGCGAAAGCTCTTGCACGCAAAAGTTGTAAATTCAGTGACAAATTTCATATCCGTGGCACTTGGAATGATATCGTCTGAGGCGTAAGTGTTTGAAATGAATAGAATTGTAAGCAGGAGTGTCTTCATTTATGAGGTCCTTTATTATTTTTGTTTGATAGGTGAAACATTAATTTTCTTCTTCATACTCCTGTCTTGGCAAAGAGTAAAGTTAGTATGAAAATTTGACGGGCCAATCTTAAAAAAAGTAAATAACCCGATGTTTTTACTAAAGTTTTAAGAAATCTCTCCGATAAGCCCAGTCCTATGGAGCAGTTTTTAAATAATTTTCTATTGGCATCTTCAATCTTACTTCTTTTAAGTATTGTGCTTAGTAAGTCTTCAAGCCGTTTTGGTTTGCCTGTTCTAGTACTATTTCTCTTCATAGGAATGATGGCCGGTTCTGACGGAATTGGTGGAATCAATTTTAGCAATTATGAGTTAACTCACTCTCTAAGTTTAGTGGCCTTATGCTTGATTATTTTTAATGGAGGTTTTGAAACTCCATTTAGTAAAGTTAAGAGGGACTTTGGGAGAGGTGTTGTTCTTTCTTCAATTGGTGTCATGCTCACAACATTTCTTGTGGGTGGTTTCACACATCTTGTAACGGACTTAGGTTTACTTGAATCACTACTCATTGGTGCCATTTTATCGGCAACAGATGCGGCAGCGGTCTTTGCTGCTTTTAAAGATCCAACTGCACAAGTTGGTGATGTTAAAAATATTCTTCGTTTTGAATCGGGAAGTAACGACCCTATGGCCTACTTTCTTGTTTCAGTCATCATTGGATTTATTGAACAAGGAATGGGGGACGTTAAAACAACAGCAATCATGTTTATTTCAAATCCAATTATTGGTCTAATTGGTGGTTGGGTAACTGCTCGCTCATTCATCTTAATCAATAATGTGGTTAAACTAGATTTTAACGGACTGTATCCACCTCTAACAATGGCCATGTTATTTCTTGGCTACTCTTTGACAACGAAGTTAGGTGGAAATGGATTCTTAGCTGTTTATGTATTTGGAATGATGATTGGTAATAGAAAGATTCTACACAAGAACCTACTATCACTATTCTTTGATGGAGTTACTTGGCTTTCTCAGATTGGACTCTTTATTATGCTAGGGCTACTTGTATTTCCAAGTCGTCTGCTTTCAATCGCTCCAGCTGGACTTTTCATTGCTTGCTTCCTGACATTTGCAGCAAGGCCAATAACTGTTTTCCTATGTTTAGTTAAGAGTCGTTTTAACTTAAATGAAAAGCTCTTTGTCTCTTGGGCAGGGCTCAAAGGTGCAACACCAATTGTTTTTGCAAGTTTTGCAGCTACGCATATCGGAGAAAAAGCACACGTCTTATTTGATATTGTATTCTTCGTTGTAATTGTTTCAGCTCTAATGCAAGGTTCATCTTTAAAGTTTGTAGCAAAGAAATTAGGTCTTATTGTTGAGCAAGAAGATGAAACAAACTTTCCTGTGGATCTGGAACTACTGGAACAAACAAAGCATGGTATTGTTCAACTAGAAATTAGACAAACAGATTATGCGGTTGAGCACAGGGTTGTCGATCTACGACTTCCGACAGGGGCAATCGTTCTCTTTATTAAAAGACATGGTGCATTTATTATTCCAGATGGTGCAACAGTTTTTGAAAAAGGGGATAAAATTCTTTTAGTGACTAAACTAAAAGAGGATCTAGAAGCGGCTCAAGAGTGTTTCGTAAAAAAAAAGATTGAAGATTTAGATGAAGAGGATGATGATACACAAGAGTTACATGCGGCCTAAAATTAGTTAGGTCACTAACTAAAGGATATTTGTGGAAGCTCGTGATCTTACACAAGGATCTGTCATCAAGTCTTTGTTTAAATTATCGATACCAATTGTAATGGCCAATTTTCTACAAACGGCCTATCAACTTACGGATACATTTTGGGTTGGGCGTTTAGGAACAAACGCTATCGCAGCACTCTCTCTTTCTTTTCCTGTTATCTTTCTTTTAATTTCAATGGGCGCAGGCTTTGCCGTTTCTGGAACAATTCTTGTTTCTCAGTATACTGGTCAAAAAAATACTAAGATGGTTTCAAAAGTATGTCTTCATACTTTATTTATTATTCTTATTACTTCGGCTTTATTAGCAGGTGTTGCCTACGCAGTTATTCCTTATGTCATTCGCGCGATGACACCGACCGTGGATATTCAAGATTTAACAATATCGTATTTAAGAATCTCATTTATTGGTTTGATTTTTAGTTATCTCTACATGATGTTTCAATCTCTATATCGAGGAGTTGGAGATGTTAAGACACCATTTTATATTGTTCTATTTTCTGTCATATTAAACTTCATCATTGATCCAATCCTAATCATGGGATATGGGCCTATTAAAGCTTATGGTGTAGATGGAGCAGCGTATGCGACTATTTGTACCCAAGGTTTATCAGCAGTTATTGGACTTTATTTACTAGCAAAAGGTAAGGGGGGAATAAAAATTGATTTCACAAAAATCTCTTTTGATCTTTCTTTGGCCAAAAGAATTATATACCTTGGCTTTCCTGCTTCGACAGAACAGTCCTCAAGGGCCATGGCCATGATGGTTATGACTTTTCTAATTGCAACTTTCGGTGATATTGCTCTTGCTGCTTATGGAATCGGAATTCGAGTTTTAACTTTAATGATTATTCCTAGTCTTGGTTTTGCGATGGCGACCTCAACTCTCGTAGGTCAAAATATAGGTGCGGGAAAAATTGAAAGAACGAAAGTTGTTACGAGTCAAGCGCTATGGGTAATATTCATTGCTCTATCAATTGCTGGAATAGGCTTTTTCATATTTGCTGAACAAACACTTCAGATTTTTGTACCGAATGAAATTGAAGTTATAAATGAAGGGGCGAAGTTTATTCGTATCATCGCTCTCACATTCGGTCTAATAGGTGTTCAGCAGGTTGCTTCTGGTGCCATGAGAGGGGGAGGAAGTCCGATGATCTCGATGATGGTGGCCATCGTTTCTTTATGGGTCATTCGTTTTCCAATTGCTTATGTTCTTTCAAAGCATACAAGTCTTGGCCAAACAGGAATCTACTTGTCATTTGTTGTAGGTAATATTCTTGGTGCTTCCATTGCGATTTTTATTATTAAGCAGAATCGATGGATTAAGAATCTAACGGATCCAATTACTGAAGAAGAGCGAAAGGTAATAGAAGAGACCATTGTTGAAGATGGTGTAATTTCTTGAATTCACTGGAATATAAAGAATAATTGTTAAGTAAGTAACCTAGTCCTCCGATAAGGTATTGAGAGATTTCTTTGAGAGGGGGGAGACGGTGAGAAAGGTTTACTTGATGCTTTGTATGCTGGCCGTACAGGCTTATGCTGATGCCGTTGTTGTAAATACTTACGAGAAAATTTCAACCTCAAACTATGTCGAAGAAGTCACTAATCAAGTTAATAATGTCGTCGATGAAGCAATTGAAGATATGGAAATGGACCCTGTTTCAAATCCTGAAAGTGCCGTCACTTGTAATCCAAATACAGCTATAGATAATCACGCTCCTGAGGCAAAGAGAGTTCTTGAAGAAGGACTTAAGTTAGCAGAAGCTGCCGCAAGAGGAGAGGATTGCCAATTCTATCAAAGATTTATCGATCAGGGTGTTCCTATCGAGGCACTTAAGCAGTCACTTCTTTATTATAAAGAGAATAAGAATAAGTTTAAGAATAAAAATTACATAACTATTGCTGACTACTCTCAGAATTCTAAAAGGAAACGCTTTTTTCTACTTGATATGAAAACTGGTGATGTGAAAAGTTTTAAGGTTTCTCATGGTAGTGGAAAAGTTAAAGGAGTTACTTACGCTGATGCAACAATTGCTGATAGTGGTAGAGTGACTAGGGCATCAAATCATGTTGGAAGGTTAGTTCGCTGTCGTGTTCCTGCAAGGGCGAAACCTCAACATGACCAATGGGCGATGACGAGACCAGGCTTTTTTAAGACAGGTGAATTCTATATGTCTAGTAGTCACGACGAAAGAGTAAAAGGTGAGAGAGGATGGCCAACTTTCAAAGCATCTGGAAGAAATTATAACGGTATGCGATTAGATGGTCTTTCAAAAGGTGTAAATGATAAGGCCCGATCGCAAGGTGTTGTGATGCATGAGGCTTATTATAACCGCGGTAATATTATGGGAAGAAGCTTTGGTTGTCCTGCATTCGTACCAGGTGAGGGGCGAGAGATCATGGAGAAAATCAGTAACGGCTCCCTCTATTATTCATATGTTCCTAATGAAGGATGCCGTAGTGATTATAACAAGGCCCTGGGCGATGTTAAGGGTTGGGAAAGAATGTGTACAGGACGTGATTAGCCCTTATTAACATCAAGTGGATTGGAAAACTCAATTGTACGAATTGGAAATGGAATTGAGATACCATTTTGATCGTAGTACTTTTTAATATTAATAACAGCTTGGTGTCGTGCTTTGTAAAAGGCCACTCCTGTCTTGTAGTGAATCCAAACTCTTGCCGTAAGATTAATTGAACTGGCCCCAAATTCTTCAAAGAACACTTCGACTGGAACATTTTCAAGTCTTCCTTCGATTGCCTCTAGTGCTTCTCTAGTAACTTTTTCTACTTTCTCTAAATCATCATGATAAGAGACACCAACGGAGATATCTACTCGACGTTGTGGGGTACTTGTGTAGTTGATAAAAGGTTTTGTGAACATATCTTTATTTGGAATAAAGACTTCAAGACCTTGATATGTTGTAATCCCCGTCGTTCTTAATTCAATATTTGTAACCTGACCAACGATCTTATCAATTTCGATAATATCTCCAATTTGATAAGGCTCACGAAAAGCAATCAGAACACCTGAAACGAAGTTTGCAGCAATTTCTTGGAAGGCAAAACCTAAGGCCAAACCAATTACCCCGGCCCCTGCAAGAATTGATGTAACGGTTTTTTCAAGACCGATAATTTCTAGTGCTGTAAATATTCCGACGACGATAACGATGACATTTGTCGTTGTTCCAAGAATCTCGTTAACTGATTTTTTATAAGAAACTTTTTGGAGAACTTTCTTAACTAAGTTTCGAAGAGTTTTTCCAAGATAGAAGAAAACAAATAGAGCGACGATAGCAACGATCAAATTAGGAATATTCTTAATAAATGCTTCGTACCAAAAAGTTAACTTTCCAGAAATAAGTGTAAAAACTCTATTTATATCAAACAATGTAAACTCCATTTAAATTATTTCCCTAAATTTTATCGTATTTAAAAGAAATAAAAAAGGAGCTTATTTGATTGAAATCTTTGCAAGCTTTTCTTTATAAAGATTTGAAATGACTTTAGGAACCTTAAATGGAATTGTTTCGATTATAAGCTTCTTAAAAAATTCAATATAACTTGCCCTGCGATACCATGTTAAGCTTGAAAGATTTTGAGTCATTGGCCCGTAGCCTTCATTGATTAACTCTTTAATACACTTTGAATTATCGAGTCTGTTGTATTTACTTAAGTCGAGAGAGAGGATGATGTCAGCATCTTGAATTTGCTCCCTTGTTCTAAGGTCTATTGCAATATCCATAGCATTACTTATGATCGCAAATGTATCATCTGGTTCCTGATATTTTTGTACACCATTCAAATCCACCGCAACGATAATACCCGCGCCCATATCTTCTAGAGGGGAAACCGGAACGTTCTCTGTGATACCTCCATCAACAAGAGTTCTACCATCGATTACTTGAGGAATAAATGCACCGGGAACACAGACAGAAGCACAGAGCGCATCCGCAAGATTACCCTTATAGAAAACAACTTGCTCTCCAGTTGAGATGTCTGTTGTACAAATTGCTAAGGGAATCCTTGCATCTTCAATATTCACATCTCCTAAATCTTTGATGATCATTTCTCGTATGGACTTCGTACTAAAAAATCCTTTCTTTGGTATTGTTAAGCTTATTGTATCTTTATAATTGAGCTTATTGGCCAATGCTAAGAAGTCATCGTAGTTCTTACCAAATGCGTAATAGGAAGCGATTATTGCACCGACACTTGTTCCTGATAAGTAGGAAATAGGAATTCTTTGTTCCTCAAAAGCTTTTAAGACGCCTATATGTGCGATACCTTTTGCAGCACCACCACCAAGAGCAAGACCAATTTTAGTATTTAGAAAGTTCCATCTCATATTCTAATCTTATAGGAATATGAGGGACATCTCCACATAAAATTGTAATACCTCTCTCTTGAAGAAAAGCGGCTTTTTTATCGAGAGAGTGGGAGTATTTAAGGGCGAAAATATTTTTTCTTAAATATTTGTTTAGAAGCTTTCTTGGTGATTTAAGGCCTAGTTTATTGGCATGTTCGATATAGAAGGGAGTCAGAAATGAGCTGCGCCCAAGTGATTCAAGAACATGCTTTAACATACAATTGTAATTTCCATATTTGCTTTTATCAGAGATCTCATTCTCGATATATTCAACCATTCCTAAGTAATCTTCATTTTTTAGTTGTTTGGATAGCTCGGAGCGAATCTCTTTAATATCGACTGATTCAATATCACTATATTTTAAACGAGGAGCATGTAGCTTTGTTTCAATTTTTGGGGCCTTACTCATTTCGATAAAATCAAGGCAAAGAATTGGAATACCAGCAGTTCTGTATTTATCTAAACTTAGATTTAAGCTCTTTGCATAGATACGTGAGATCTTTTCTGCAAATATTAAGCTATTAGATATTTTCCTGCTTTCTGAATTTGAGATTTTTGAATAGATTTCACGACGTTGGCGATTGTTAGAGATGGCCGCATCGAGATGCTCTTCAAAACATTCCATGGCCATTGTATCTTGGGCCAAGTTTAGGAAAACAAGAATGAAAAGAAGCGCTTTCATGCTCTAGTACTACCACTAGGCCAAATTTGAGTAAAGTGAGCATAGAAGTTTTTCAGGGAGCAACGGGTCGAGACTTTGGTGGTGAAATTGTTATAATTAGTCTGTAAAATCAGGAGCTTACCATGCAATATATCAAGCAAGAAGAATGTTACTTAATTAAATTATATAAGGATGAAGATCTTTTCACATCTCTAGAGGAATTCGCTGCTGCAGAAGAGCTGGGGGCGGGGATGTTAAAAGGCATTGGTGCTCTGAAAGACGTTGAGCTAGGCTTCTACCATCTTGATACTAAAACATATGACCGAAAAGAATTTAGTGGTGATTATGAATTATTAAGTCTTGATGGGAACTTGTCTCATTTGGATGGAAAACCATTCTTTCATATTCATACGGTTTTAGGTGATGAAGATTTTTCTTGTAAAGGCGGACATCTGTTTCGTGCCACTGTTGCGGTTACTACAGAAATCTATTTCTTTCCAATCATGCAAAAAATTGAAAGAAAGATGGATGAAGAAATCGGCTTAAACTTATTATCATTACCACAAGCTTTTTCTCGATGTGGAATTAAAGGATAGAATATGAAATTTAATCGCCCATTTTTTATTAAGATTCACCTATACTTATCGGCCCTCGCTTCGCCGCTACTTTTGATGATGGCCTTTACAGGTGTTTCTTACTTATTAGGTTTTAAAGGAAGTGAAGTTGTTGAACCTATAAAAGTTGTACAACTTTCAAAATCTGAACTTACGAAAGAAAATATTTCAGTTCAATTAAATGAAATCGATGAAAGCTATGACTTTGCCTATGTTAAACAAGTTGGAGATGGTGCAATCACTAGACCAACAACTCGTGACTACTATAAATTCCAAATAAAAGAAGATGGAACACATATCTCTCATGTTAAACCAAATCTTCTAAAAAGATTGATTGAACTACACAAAGGTCATGGCCCACAATTTCTTCGTTATATTGAAAAGATTATTGGGATTTTTTTACTGCTAATTATTTTAAGTGGATTGTACTTAGCTTATACAATGAAAAAGGAAAGAAAGATCGTAGGGATTTTATTTCTTATTGGACTAAGTGTTTACCTTTTTATGTAGAGGTTATTTAATCCATCTTGTGAAGCGCTCGTGATTGCTTAATCTCTTATTTTCTTTTTGGATTTTAAGCTTCACGCGCTCTTGTAAACTCAAATTTTCATAAATTGGAGCTTCTATAACCTTTGTATTGTCTCCAAACTCTAAAGTCTCAAGATCAATATACATAAGCTTACTTTTAGTTATAAAGAAATAGTTAAGTTGCCATTCAAAGTGATAGCCGTATGGAGCGGTCAGTTCATTTAGGCGAATTTGAATTTCGGAAACTTTTTTGGCCAAATCCTCATCAATTTTTTCTTCAACAAGCCTTGCAAGTTTTCCGTTAGGAATGTCATAGAGAATGAGTGAATCGGTTTCTTTTAGTAGGGTAGGAAGTTCAGGAAATTCCTCATTAAATCTTCTCATCAATGGAAGAGCTTCAGGTTCGATTTCATTTTTTAAGAGCACCATATAATTCTCTTTTTCATATTTCATGAAAAAGAAAAACTTACTTCTTTTGTCGATATAAAGTGTAATACCATCAAAGCCCAGCTCTGATTTAATAAGCTCTTTTGGATCCAAAACAATGACCTCTCTTTATGAGAGTATATCATAGTTTATTAGTTAGTGGGCCTTCTTCGATTTACGTGTTGAGAATCCAAGCATTGAATAGCCCGGACAAATTCCAACTGCGCCAGTAATTAGAGGTATCAAACCGATAAGACCCCAATATGTTTTGGGACCGACAAAGACAAGTGAGATTAAAACTAACCCTGCAATAACTCGAATCACTCGATCAGCATTTCCTTCATTCATTTTCATAGATTACTCCTTCATTTTCACTATCATTATAAATTTTTAATCTGTAGCTAGAATGAAGTAATGTTAAAGAATTTTAAGAGTTATGCTCTAAGCCAACCGGTTAAAGAAAGCCTTGGCTTAAATGCTGGGAGAACTTCGTGTGGAAGGTCTTCAGAAAGAAAAATTAAGATTCTTCCAAGCATTGGATTAATGCGAGCAACTTCTTGATCTTGATCGTCGTGATGGTAGATAACGACTTCACCACCATCACCATCATTCATATCACTTAGATAAAGAATAACACTTAAGCGCCTTAGGCCTCTTCCACGGTGTTGATCCACATGCTTGCGATAAAATGCACCTTCATCATAACAAGCAAAGTGGCCTTCATATGAGCGAATACCTAGGTAGAAAATAGGATTAAGTAAATCTTTAAGATCATCGAGAAATTTTAAATATTCTTGTAGTGCCGGTGGATGGTCGGCCATGTCTCCCTCAATCCAAGAAGTGAGGTCTCCACGAATCTTTTCATCTAGGCGCTTTGTTAGCTGTCGTCCAACTTTGGCTTCTTGAAAGTCTCCAATGTGAAAACGTGTCTGGGCCTCGTCCTTTAAAGAACGAGCTAGTTCATTTGAAATAAGCGTATCACTCACGTAGTATCGTTTCTCAGTTAAGGATTCGACTAGCGTTTCAAGCTCTTGCATTAAAATGTTCTCACTAGGCCTAGGGCCTTAAAAGGTGACAGGAAGGATTGGTCACCAAAATAATGGATAAAATCATTTAATCCTAAAGGCTATCTAAGTCAATTTAATTGTTATAACATAAATAGAAATAGGATAAATCATGATCAAGGCACTTTCACATTTAGTCATTACCTCTAAGAATGTTACGAATATTTCGAACTTTTTCACTGATGTCTTCGGTGTTGAAGCGCATTTTGCTAATGAAGACTTTGCTGATTTTGTTCTACCTGACAAAAGCCGTGTGGCCTTTTTTCGTCCAGTAGGTAAAGCTTCTAAGTTCTTTGAATTAGTCGAGAATCCGGCCCAGGTCTCATATGGTGTCACTGTTGAGGATGTTGATGACTTCTACCATAAACTTATGGCGCAAAAGGCTAAGTATGAATTTGAAGTGAGTGGTAAACCAAAAGATCATCCGTGGGGAGAAAAGAGCTTTCTTTTGATTGATCCAGATGGAAATCGTTGGGAAATAACGCAGTCACCCAGTGATGATGGTCATCTCGTAAATATCTCATAATTAGATGAAATCTATATTTTTAATATAATTGATAACTGAACGGCCTCGCGGTAAATAAAGCCTGTGTTTATGTGGAGGTCGTTATGAAATCAGTTGTTGTTCTTTTATCAGTTATTCTTTTAAGCTCGGTCATGGCCTGTCCAGAGTTGAATAATGTTGATCTTGCATCAAGCTATGATCGTGATGAATACACTGAAGTTTACTCTGAGAGACTGCCAAAATTATCAAGAGAGGAATTTGCTAAGTATACAGAATTAGCAGATTTCGAATATGAGTACTGTGCAGACGCCCTAGAGCTTAGAAGAGTAGAGGCGACACAAACTGGCACTGTGTACACAATCGTAGTAACTGTTGAAGATAGCTGCGATGGTGGTAATTCTTATGGAAATATTTTCGATGAGTCTGGAAGTAAGATTCTAGGTAGCATCGGCGATTCGTATATTGCTTGTTTCTAATTTAGAAATAATTCAGCTTGCTTTGGGTATCTTTATCACAAAGCAAGTTGTTTTCTTATTTGGTTCTAAGAATAATTCCCCTTGATGCTTCTCTAAAATCCCTTTTGAAATCGATAGTCCTAATCCCGTTCCTTTCCCAACTTCTTTAGATGTATAGAATGGCTCAAAAATCTTATTTCGAAGATCAAGATTGATTCCGGGGCCAGAATCCATTACATAAACTAAAACGGAATCTTCTGTATTTTTTACGGAGATATCAATCCAAGCAGATTCACTTCCTTCAACGGCATCATAAGCGTTATTTAAAAGATTAATGAAGACTTGAGATAATTGGACTCTATCTACATTTACTTTTATGTTAAAGGCATCGTCGTCGAGATCAAATTTAAGTATAACCCCATGGGCCCTAAACTTCTCTGAACAAATGGCCGTCGCATCAATAATAATATCTCTAAGGGGAATAACTTCTTTTTTTATCTCACCGCTCTCTCGAGAAACAACTTTCAAGCTAGAGATAATGCGAGTAATTCGATCAATTGTATCTAGGATACGATTGATATGAATATCATACGCCTCTTTATTCATCTCACCGATACTTAGAAGTCGCTTGATCTGATAAATTGAGCCGTAAATAACTGTTAAAGGATTATTAATTTCGTGAGCGATTCCACCGGCCATTTCACCAATTGCACTTAGACGAGAACTATAGATAAGATTTTCTTTAGTGCTATTAAGCTTATCCATTGTTTCCTGTAAGGCAATCGACTTATTCACTTCACTTCGATAAGTGCGATCCACAAGACTAAGAAGTCTGTAGAAGAGCAGACTTAACATAATCATAGTCAGAGAATGAATTATGATAAGAGAAGTTTCTGGCTCATCAAGAAGTAAGTAACTTGAAGTAACATAGCTAATAATAGCTAAGAGAGTTATAAGTCCACTATAGATATGTTTACCAGTAACTTCAAAGAAAATATTATTGCTGGCAACGATCATAATGAGGTAGAGATACCAGAACGGTGAAAATGGCCCATCAACGATATAGATTGCAAAAGGACATAGGACACAAATTGCAAAAACTTGTCTGAAGATTTCAATATATAGAGAGTTCTTAACTCGAATACTTATTTGAGAAATTGTGAGATTGAAAATAAGGAAAGCGAAGATTCCAAAGAAGCTATTTAGTCTTTGTGAGATTTGATATTCGTAAACACCCACACAAATTGCAAAGAGCATTGCAAACGGTCCAAGAGTATAATCCATAATTCTCAAGATATCTTTAATACTCTCTGTAGGTCTTTTCGGATTTATTCTTAAATTCATTCTTTTCCTAACTAATTGAAGTCATTATAGATTTACCGCATTAATAAACTGAGTTCAATAATATTTAGATGAATTTGAAGTAATGTAAGGGTAGAGATTCGTACTTTTTCTTGTGAAAGTAACAAGTTAGCACAGAAGTTATGTTAAAATCTGTTCTTAATTTATTAAGAATATGAGGGGAGAAATGGATTTAAATCAGCATAATAAGCTATTGGTACAGCAAGTTAGAGAGAATTGGGAGCTTTTGGGCTATGAAACAAGAAATAAGTATCAATTCTTAGATGAGGCGCAAAACCCTATTGGCTATGCGGCAGAACAACAAAAGGGATTCCTTGGCTTTATCATGCGCCAGTTCCTGGGTCACTGGAGGACTTTTGATCTGCACTTCTTTGACCAAGCTCGTAATGAGTATATGATTGCTAAGCATCCATTTTGCTTCTTTTTTCAGCGTCTTGAAATACAGGATCTGAATGGGCAGTTGATTGGTTCTCTTCAGCAAAGATTTTCTTTAATAACAAAGAAATTTGATGTCTTGGATGCTCAGGGAAATGTCATTATGGAAATGCGCTCACCAATTTGGAAGCCATGGACTTATCCTTTCTATTCTCGAGGGCAAGAGGTTGCACTTGTGTTGAAAAAGTTTTCTGGACTATTTTCAGAGATGTTTACTGATCGAGACAACTTTGCCATTGATTTAAAGAGTCAGACACTTACGGAGCAGGAGAAGAAAATTATTCTCGCGACTTCGATTTTCATTGATCTCGTTTATTTTGAAAGAAAAGCAAAATAAAGAGAGTTCTTGTAAGAAAGAAATTGTTTACGGATAAAGTTGATAATTCTATTTTGTGAAAATGAATTGTCGACTTTGCCGTTATGCAATCTCTATTTCTATCCTTTGGTGGCGCTAGTGCGCCTTTCACACATTATTAGTTAATAATAAATTTCGATCTATTTTTTTAAAAAATTTAAGAGGTAATCATGAAAAAGATTATTTTATGCTTTGTTATATTAGGACAAAGTGATTTTACAAATACGAACTATATTAGAAGAGAGGATTCGTGCCATGAATGACTTTATTCAACAATTACATTCTCATCGTTCAATTAGAAAATTTTCTGATAAGGATATTTCACAAAGTGATTTAGAACTCATTCTAAGTGCAGCAGCAAGCGCATCAAGCTCTGGAAATATGCAATCCTTCTCAGTTGTTGTGACAAAAGATAGAGCAATGAAAGAGAAGATGTACCAGGCCCACTTTGAGCAAAGTATGTTAATGGATGCTCCAATTTTTTTAACATTCTGTGCTGATTTCTATCGTATGAGAAGGTGGCTTAAATTAAGTGAGGCGGCCAATAACTTTGATAATTACATGAGCTTTATGATTGCTTCTATTGATGCCATTCTCGCTAGTCAGAATGCGGCATTAGCAGCTGAAAGTCTTGGAATGGTACTCTGTTATATGGGGACAACGTTGGCCAGTGCTGGTGAAATTGGTGAGATCTTAGCGTTGCCTGAGAATGTCGTTCCTGTCGTAGGCTTTGCTCTAGGCTATCCAGATGAGGCACCTGATTTAAGAAAGAGGCTTCCACTTGAATCTCTCGTTCATTATGAGAAATATCATAAATATTCAGATGAAGAAGTGCTAGAAATATATCGAGAAAGAGAAGTCGAGGGGATGAAGCGTTATCGTGACAACCCACGATTAAATCAAATGATTAAAGATGTCGGAGCAAAGAATTTGGCCCAAGTCTATACACAGGCGAAATATACAGAAGAGTCCCATCTTAAATATAGTGAAGATTTAATTGCTTATCTTAAACGTCAAAATTTCTTTTGATATTGGCCACTAGGGTATGCGAAAATAAATAAAAAACGTGTACCCTAGGAGTATTGCTTGAAAAAGATATATATATTTATAATCGTCATTATCTTTGTCGTCTCTGCGATACTTTTAAGAGTTTTCTATTTTAAAAATAATTATGAATTAATCTCCCCTAAAAAGGGTGATGTTGTGGAGGCCATTTATGGCCTCGGACGAGTCGATACAGATAAAGAGTTTAATGTAAAAATTGGAGTCTTATCTCTTGTCGAAAAACTCTATGTAAAAGAAGGCCAAAAAGTTAAAGAAGGTGACCGCCTTGTTAGCTTCGATGGCCGTGTTCTATTTAAAGCACCTTTTGATGGTACGGTTACTCTCGTTGCAAATAAAGAAAAAGAAGTTGTACTTCCACAAGTGACAGTTCTTAGAATGCAAAATCTTAATGAAAAATTTATTGAAGTTTCATTAGAGCAAGAAGCTGCACTGAGAGTTATCCCAAATCAAAAAACAAGAATTATTTTTGAAAGCCAGTCCCAAAGAAAATATGAAGGTTATGTAAAAACAATATATCCAAGGGAAGGAGAGTTCATCACGCGCATCGAGGTGAAGGGGTTGGAGAAAAGTATTCTTCCAGGCATGACTGCGGACGTAGTAATAGAAGTTGGAAAGAAAAAAGGTGTTCTTCTAATACCTGTAAAGGCGATAAGTAACGGAAAGGTTCTTCGTATGCGAGATAAGAAGAGGGAAAAAGTCGAAGTTGTTACAGGAAATAATGATGGAATGTGGGTTGAGGTTATCTCTGGAGATATTAAGCTTTCCGATCTACTTTTTATCAAGAGGTAGTCATGCTGTTCTTGTCGATGAAGCAACTATTTTCTAAAAAGAAGCAAACTCTTCTTATTCTGTTAGGAATTAGTTTCGGTACGATGCTCTACGTTGCTATCTCAGGGATTCAACTAGGACTTAGGCAGTATATCATTAAGGCCCTTTTAAATAATACCGCTCATATCCTGATTTCAGGAAAAGAAGATCTTATTGATCGTCCTCTTGTTAATAAGTGGTTTTATGAAAATAAACAAGTTGATTGGATAACTCCTCCATATGGAAAGAGAAGTGAATCAAAATTAGAAAATTATCAAGGCTGGGCCGATCGTCTTTCTCATCATCCAGATGTCTATGACTTTAGCCCCCGCTTAACAATACAGGTTATGTTAAAGCGTGGTGATCTTACTCACAGTATGGGGCTCATTGGAACAAATGCCAGACGACAAATCAGAATTAGTGATATTCCTGATTACATGGTGGAAGGTGATTTTTCGTCACTTGCCAGTGGAGGAAATAAGATCATTCTTGGTGCCGCTGCTGCTGAAGAAATTGGAGCACGTGTTGGTCAGTATGTAGAGGTCATAGCGGGAAGCCTAACACATAAAAACTCATTTAAAATCGTAGGCCTCTTTTCTTTCGGAGATGATCGAGCAGATAAGTCCATAGCATTCTCTCACCTTGAAGATGTACAAAAACTTAATAAGACACCTGGGCGAGTCTCTGAAATAGCAGTTTCACTATTCGACATGAATAAGTCACAAGAGCTTGCTGATCAGTGGTCTCTATTAAGCCATGATAAAGTTGAAGACTGGAAAGAGTCTAATCCCATGTTTATGGAAATGATAATGATGCAAGATATAGTTCGCTACTTTATTACAATTGCCATTCTCATTGTAGCTGCCTTTGGGGTTTATAATGTTCTAACAATTATGATTAACCAAAAGCGAAAGGAGATCGCTATTCTTCGCTCTATTGGCTATGGCCCCAAACGAATTCTTGAGCTTATTATGTATCAAGGCATATTCCTTGGTGTAAGTGGTGGAGTTGTTGGGCTAATCCTGGGATTCATCATTTGTCGAGCTGTCGAAAGTATTGAGTTAAATATAAATATTGGTGGCGATAATCACTTACTTATGGATTATACACCTTCAACGTATATCATTGCATTTGTTGCGGCCCTTGTTGCTTCGCTGGTTGCAAGCTTTCTTCCTGCTCTATCAGCAAGTCGAATGACTCCAATTGATATCATAAGGGGCGAGTAGTGATAAAAGCTGAAAGTATAGTTAAAGAGTTTGGTGATCCTCCACAACGTATTCTTCACAATATCTCCATGGAGATAAATAAGGGAGAGTTTGTTTCTATTTCAGGACGTTCTGGAAGTGGAAAATCAACCCTTCTTTATATTATTAGCTCCCTCGATGAACCAACATTTGGCCATATTTATATTGATGGAAAGAATGTTACTCATATGAGTGTTGATGAAATTCATGAGTTTCGAAATCGCCACATTGGTTTTATTTTTCAATTCCACTACTTACTTCCTGAGCTGACGGCCTTAGAAAATATTCTATTACCTCCTCGAAATCTTGGTCTCTTAAAAAAGTATGAGCCTCGTGCAAATATGCTACTTGAAAAACTCAATATTCCACATACTCGTAATAAGCTTCCAGGGCAACTATCAGGTGGTGAACAGCAACGAGTTGCTATTGCTAGGGCCCTTATTATGGAGCCAAGTTATATTTTTGCGGATGAACCTACGGGGAATCTCGATACGGCAAATGCTGAGATTGTGATGAATATTTTAAAAGAAACTAATAAAGAGAAGGGAACGACAATTGCTCTGGTTACTCACGATCCTGATTATGCTGCTATGGCAGATCGAGAGATTTTCCTTGTTGATGGCCATGTTTCAGATACTTACACCGGTGACTAAGAATTATTCACCCATTAGAAATCTTACCTTATAGCTTATCTCGATCTATTTTTTTGATAAATTTAAGCTATGAAAACACTAAGCCCAAAACTAAAGAAAATTGTTCTAACGGGAGTTCTTTTACTCTCACAACTAAATCAAGCCGCGACATTTATTCAGGCCGAAGAGACTCCTTATAAGTATATTAAGGCAACGGAAATTGTTAATGACCGTTATATCTTCGAAGAATGTCATGGGAATAGAGAAGAGCTTAAATGCCGCAACCTCTTTTCTGATTACAGAACTTTTGCAAGAAGTGACATTAAGAAGATGGCCGATATGAATGGACGCCACGCTCTTTATGCCGCCGGTGCTGATGTCGCAATCTTAGCAGTTTCTGCTTATCTTGGGTTGATTATTGGAGCAAAGGCCACGGCCGCTTACTATATTGGAACAGGTGTGAGTCTTGATGGTGGTGTTGCCGCTGTTGGTGGGTTCTTCTTTGGTGTACCATCGGGAACGGCCGTGGGGACGACATTTGCAGCAGGCCTTGATGAGCTCGATCCATTTGTTCACAGAGATATGTCAATTGCACTTGAGCAAGTTATCGGCGTTGCTGATAGCGACGATCTTGACGATGTGGAAGCAAGACAAATTGATGAAGGGATGATTGTTGAAATTGAAGATATTAATTTTGAACAATTAAAAAATAAAATTAAAACTCAGCTTGAAGATATTGATTAACAAAAAAGGCCTCAAACGAGGCCTTTTCTTTTATCTCTACTCAGCATCAACTGCTGGGAAGTATTCTGCTTGTTCCCCAATTTTATGATTTGCAGGGAAGTCTTTTGCAAGCTCATCAATCGAGTAAACACTCTCAGGAAGATTTAAAGATACGCGAAGCTTCTCCATTGTCTCCGGCGCAAATGGCCTAAGCATTACTAAGATATTTCTTAGAATGTAGAAACAAGAATAAAGAGCATCAGTTCTTTCTTTCTCATCAAAGCGGTCATCGTGAGGCTTATACTGATTAAATAGTCCGTTAATAATACGAGCATAGTTTTCAAGGGCACCAAGTGCTTTTGGGTATTCTCCCTTTTCCATGAATTTCGTATACTGTTGAACAATCTTAAGAGTTTCTTTTTCTGTCTTACCAATAAGCTCACCCTTAGGAACCACGCCACCAAATTGCTTATGACAAGCAGAGATTGGTTTTTCAAATGAAGCGTTCATTGGCCCTGCAAGGAATGCATTCTTTGCTTTGAAAACTTCAAAATCAAAGTTTGATGCTTTCTCTGAAAGACTTAGAGTTGATAGGAAGTAGCGAACTTGGTCTGCTGTATATCCCATCTCATCAATTAGCTGATCACCTGTGTAGAAGTTTCCTTTAGACTTACTCATTTTCTCACCATTAATTTGTAGGTGGAAATTAGAGAAGACATCAGTTTGTTGGAATTCACCTTTAACTGCTTGTCTCATTGGGTCTTCTTGAACACCAAACCACATCGCTCCCTGCATAAGAACGTAGAAGAAAACGTTATCAGTTCCAAGGAATTGGAAAACCTTTGCTTCTGGATCAGTCCAAAATTCTTTATGAAGTTCTGGATCAAGTCCTTTCTTTTTAAGGGCAACTTTTGTAAATGAGATCGGTGCAATTAATGACTCTGGCCATACATATAAAGTTTTACCTTCCATACCTGGCTCAATATCTGTCGGAACAGGAATTCCCCATGAAACATCACGAGTAATTGCTCTATGTGCCCAACCATCATTTAGCTCACACTCAATTCCTGCATCTTCAAGAATTTTCTTTCCTGTTGCAAGATCTGCAAGATTTTCAAATTGAACTAGAACTTTTCTTCCTGGAGCATAACGGCTTTTATGAGTTGGAAGAGATTCTTTAATTTCTTTATATGCTGGCTCAGATTTATTTGTGAAAGTTACACATGGATAAACTGTACCAAATGCTTCTTGAAGAATAGGTTTTCTCCAAGTCTTCTGCTTTGTATTTAGCCACTCAATAAGTTGGTCAGTTACTTTCCACATATTTAGATACCAGTGATCAGTATCTCTAAGCTCTGGTGTCGCATCACTTACAGCTGAAACAGGATTCTTTAACTCATGTGGATCGTAGTTTTTGCCACAAACATCACACTCATCACTATATGCTTTAGTATTTGAGCAGTCTGGATTTGGACAATCACCCTGAACATAGCGATCAGGTAGGAACATATTAAGTTTTGGATCAAACCATTGCTGACTTGTTCTCTTATCTAGCATTCCATTAGCGTGCATTTTTCTAAGAAAATCCTGACAAAGTTCTTTATGAGCTTCGTAATTCTCTTCTCTTGAAGTTCCTGTATAAGTATCAAGACCGATTGAGTAGCGCTCCATTGTCTTAGATTGCTTTGCATGAACCTCACTAATGAACTCTTGTGTTGTTTTACCAAGTTTCTTTGCAGCTACTTCACTTGTTGATCCATGATCGTCAGTACCACAAACAAATAGTACGTTATCATCACCAATCAGTAGCCTCATCCAACGCGAGTAAATATCTGCTGGTACGTGGGCACCTGCTAGGTGACCAATGTGAACTGGCCCGTTTGCATATGGCATACCTGCTGTAATAACAGCTTTCTTTGGTCGACTTACACGAGATAGGATTGTTGGAATGTCCTGCTTTGGACGCATGTCTTTTTTGTTTTCTTTTACTTCATTATTCATAGGGAATAATTTAGCATTGCCCTGCGTTTTCGTCTATATAAAGGTACCTTCAAGATTGAGAAGGGCCTCTTTAGTTTGTGCTCCTGCAACGTATCCTGAAAGTTCGCCCGACTTGGCTATGACGCGGTGACAAGGAATTATTAAACAAATTGGATTTTTAGCATTGGCACTACCAACTGCTTGCACAGCGTTGGGGGAACCAACTTTATTTGCAATGTCTGAATAGGTTGTAACTTCACCGTAGGGTATATCAAGAAGCTGGGCCCAAACTTGTTTTTGAAAATCTGTTCCCTTGCTAATACTTAGAGGAATTGAAAACTTCTTACGACTACCTGCAAAGTATTCCTCAAGTTGATCGTGGGCCTCATTGAGATATTTTACAATCCTCTCGTCGTCTTCGTAATGAGGACCATCAAAATCTTGCTCTTGCCAACCCAGGTATGAGACACCGTTTTCATTAGCACAAATATAAATCGTGCCAAATTTTGAATGGAATTCAATTTGTCTATCAGTCATGCCGTGATTATAGCACTATCAAATCTTAAAAAGAACTTATGTTTATGTGATCTGTTTTGAAGTTTATTGCGTATATATAGTTAAGAGAGATAAACTTAACCAATTTTTAATTTCTGGAGGAATTATGAAAGTAATCAGTCGTTTATTTATTGCAATGTGTATCATGTTCTCTTTTGCCCATGGGGAAGAAATTAAATTAGGTCAAAGTGTGCCAGAATTCACAGCAAAGAATCATGAAGGCAAAAACTTTTCAATCGTATCACGCAAAGGAAAGTGGACTGTTCTTTACTTTTACCCAAAGGCGGGGACTCCTGGTTGTACTAAGCAGGCATGTGCCTTTCGCGACAGCATTAAATCAATTAGAAAATTAGGTGCTGAGGTTTATGGGATCAGTATGGACTCTGTAAAAGATCAAGCTGCTTTTCACGAAGAGCATGCTCTGCAATTCGATCTTCTTTCGGATGAAAAAGGTGAAGTGACAAAGAAGTTTGGTGCAAAGATGGCCGTATTTAATATTTCAAAAAGATGGACTTTTATTATTGATCCAAGTTTAAAGATTGTAGCAATTGATCGCGATGTTGATCCAATGTTAGATGCAGATCATGTATCGAAGAAATTAGCTGAACTGCAGAAAACGAAAAAGTAATCATTTATGAGTCAAGCGAGTAGTGCTTTATTATTTTTTCTCGTAAATCACGAAAGGAAATATCCTAATCGTAAATTGGCCGCTGCTATTGAGGCTGCATCAACACATGAAGACTACCTATCTATTTTAAAAACTTTTAACTTCAAAAAAGTTAAAGCAAAGGCCCTCAATGCTCTAATGCATTGGGGGAATAATCAATGGGAGTTTGAACTTCTCGATTATATTCCATCACCATATGAAGTTTTAAAGTTTCAGGCACAGGGGATTCGTCCTGTGACATTAATTGAGCAAGAAAACTTTAAACCGATACTCATGCGTGAAGATTGTTTAGAGTTTTTTCTACATGATCTTGAGCATGGCCATATGTTCTTTCACAATGAAGAATTAAAGAAAATGCAGATCAACTTTTTTAAAAAAGTTGAAGACTCTCTTGAGCGTGGAGAATGGAAAACCTATCTAAAATGTCGAGAATTTAAAGAAAAATTCTTCTACCTCATAAGCGACATGAATAGCCATATTGAGCACTATCGTCACTATCTCAACTCTATGCTTCCTCCGAAAGATATCAATAAATTCGAATACTTGTTTAATTAATTGACCTGTTGCGGTGATAGTTAAGAAAAATTAAGTTTGAGCTTCCATAGTCAAAATCTATCCTGATATAGACAAAATATATTATCTTTACACCTGTCTTTCATCGATACTGATTGCATCGAAAACATAGATTTTCAAAGGAGCCAAATATGAAAAGAAAACTACCTTTGTTAATTGCTGCAGTAACGCTTTTGAGTTGTGCATCGAACTCAAATGATAATATGAAACAGCAATTTGCAAGCGGTGAAGCCAAGCCGAATAACTTTTGGTGGCCTAGCCGAATCGATTTAACACCACTTAGGCAGCACTCTCTCGAGTCAAGTCCATTAGGTCCTAAGTTTAATTATGCAAAAGAATTTAAATCACTAAATCTTTCAGCAGTGAAAAAAGACATCAGAAAAACATTAACAACATCCCAAGATTGGTGGCCAGCAGATTACGGTCACTATGGGCCATTTTTTATTCGTATGGCATGGCACAGTGTTGGAACATATAGATCTCATGATGGTCGCGGAGGCGGCGGTGGTGGTCAACAACGTTTTGAACCACTTAATAGTTGGCCAGATAACGTTTCACTAGACAAGGCCAGGAGATTACTTTGGCCAGTTAAAAAGAAATATGGAAATAAAATTTCATGGGCAGACTTAATGGTTCTTGCTGGTAACGTATCACTTGAAGATATGGGATTTAAAACAATCGGCTTTGCCGGTGGCCGAACAGACGATTGGGAAGCTGATCTTGTTTACTGGGGACCAGAGACTCAGTGGCTTGCTGGTGACAAAAGATATAAAGGTGAGCGCGATCTTGAAAGACCACTTGCCGCAGTACAGATGGGACTAATTTATGTAAACCCTGAAGGGCCAAACGGAAATCCTGATCCATTACTTGCTGCAAAAGATATTCGTGAAACATTTGGAAGAATGGGAATGGATGATGAAGAAACAGTTGCTCTTATCGCTGGTGGACACACTTTTGGTAAGGCACACGGTGCTCATAAACCAGATGACTGTTTAGAAAAAGATCCTGCCGGAGCACCAATTGAGAATCAAGGTTTTGGTTGGAAGAACAAGTGTGGAAAGGGTCACTCAGAAGACACAATTACTTCTGGTCTTGAAGGTGCTTGGAATGCAACACCTACTCAATGGACAACTGGTTACTTAGATAATCTATGGGCATTTGAGTGGAAGCTTACGAAATCTCCAGCGGGTGCACATCAGTGGATTCCAACTGATGAAGGCGCAGCTGATATGGTTCCAGATGCTCACATAAAAGATAAGCGTCACGCACCAATCATGTTCACAACAGATATTGCACTTAAAGAAGATCCTGCATATGCAAAAATCTCTAAGAGCTTTTTAGATGATCCAAAGAAATTTGAATACGCATTTGCTAAAGCATGGTTCAAACTTACTCACCGTGATATGGGGCCACAAGCTCGCTATATTGGTAAGGAAGTTCCAAAAACTTCTTTTAAATGGCAAGATCCAACTCCGAAAGGAAAGAAGATCTCTAATGCAACAGCATCTGCAGTTAAGTCTGATATCTTAAAATCGGGTCTGTCTGTATCAGATCTTGTTAGAACTGCATGGGCCTCAGCTTCTACTTATCGTGGAACTGATATGCGTGGTGGTGCAAATGGTGCACGAATTCGTCTGGCCCCACAAAAAGATTGGGCAATTAATAAGGCCTCAAACGTTGATGCAGTGATTGCTAAGCTTTCAAAAATTAGTAAAAGACATGGAGTTTCTTTAGCTGACACAATTGTTCTTGGGGGAGCTGCTGCAATCGAGAAGGCTTCTGGTAACAAAGTTAAGGTTCCATTCTCTTCAGGGAGAGGGGACGCAACTCAGAGACAAACAGATGTAACATCTTTTGCTTTCTTAGAGCCAAAAGCAGATGCTTTCCGTAACTACTACACAGAAGAGTCTGGAAGAACTCCTATATATATGCTTATTGATAAAGCAAATATGTTAGGTCTAACAGTTCCTGAAATGACAGTTCTTATCGGTGGGATGCGCGCTCTTGATGCAAACGCAGATGGATCTAAAAATGGTGTATTCACAAGTCGTCCTGGAAAACTTACAAATGACTTCTTTGTAAATCTTCTAACGATGGACAATAAGTGGGTTAAATCAAGTACTCCTGGACTATACAATGGTGTGGACAGAAAGTCTGGAAAGGTTAAGTACACTGCGACTCCTGTTGACTTAGTCTTTGGTTCCCATGCTGAGCTAAGAGCTGTCGCTGAAGTTTACGCTGCTAACGATGGTCAAAAGAAATTTATGCAAGACTTCGTTAAGGCTTGGACTAAAGTAATGCAAGCAGATCGTTTTGATTTAAAATACTAATTAGTAATATGCCTGGCCGAGCTTTCTCGGTCAGGTTCTTATGATTCCACTCTGGAATAGTAAAAATACCGATTATATATTGTTCAGAAAATCTCTCACAAAGTAATGTTAAGCATGGAGAGTCGTCATGTTAGAAACATCATTTGGTCATTTAGTTAAGTTAGATATTAGTCAAGTAAGTGAAGTGAACTTCCTTTCTTTTTCAAAGAGGGGCCGTGCTCATAAGCATCCGCAAAAAGAAGTTGTTTATATTACATCAGGAAGTGGAGCGATTCATATTGAGGGTGAAATTACTAAAGTAAGTAAAGGAGACCTCATCACTATTGATAGAATGAAGTCTCACTATATGGTACCGACAGAAAATGAAGTTTTGGAGTTGATGCTATTTTATAGCTAGAGCCCGTAATACTTACTCATCCAGTAGATTAAAGTGATATCGTAGCCAGGGTTCTCGTCTCTAGCAGCACCTCTTTTTTCATAGCCTACAGTGTATGGTTCTCTTTGCCACATGAATGATCCACCAGGATGGCGATGCCTGATATCAAGTGGGTCTGCGGAAATAGACATGAAACCTTTTCCACCATACTCAGGGTATTGCACAAGTTCAATGTCTTCTAGTGGTGGTTTTACAACACTTACATTTCTTGGAGAGCGTTCTAAGAAGCGTACAAGATTTTCTTGAATTCGTGTGATCTTCTCTTGCGAAACCGCATCAGGATTAAAAGAGTATTCAATTAAATTAAAGAAAGAGTTGTCGTGATTTCCTGTGCTGTACTTAATAACGTTATAGCTTCTAAGCATATCTGCACGGCGCTCTTGGTTCTTTTCAAGTCTAAAGTAATTGTAGAAGTGCATATTAAGTAAGTTGAATTTATAATACTTATTAACATTATCTTTTGCTGTAATATTATGAAAAATATAAGCAGTCTTACTTAATTCAGACATGCGGTTAAGTTCTTGTGTGTATTGTCCAGGAAACATATGTTGTCCAATCAATAACATATTAAGTTGCTGCTCAGGACTTCCAAACCAGACAGTTGGAGCAATTACTTTTGCAGGAGTGATGCTGATTTCACGGTCTTCAGAAATTGTCCAATTATTACGAATAAGATAATCAAGCATCATGCGATAATATGAAGCAGCTTTTGTCTTAATCTCTTCGTCTTCAATAAGATCATAGACGATCGTAAGTCCAAAAATAATTCCTGTGTATTGATCTCTTGTAATACCTTTCTTCTCGTGATGGTTTACCCATTTTTCACCTTTGTAATCGACGATTTCATAATCTAGAGGGTCTCTATTGGCCATCAAAGCACGACCGGCCATGCTGTTAAGGGGTTGTGCAGATCTTGAAAGTAAACCAGTAAACCCATTTACTCCTAATAGATTTCCAATACCATCAAGATTGATTCTAATATTATTTAAGGCTTTTTCATTTTGAGAAACACTATAGCGAAAAGCTTGAGATGCAAGATAGGCACCATTCCAAATCGCAGCATCTGAAAAAGTTCCAAAACCAACTACATTTCCTTTTGTTCCAATACCATTTGGCCCATAAGCATCAAACCAAGAAATATAATCATTTTGATCATAAATTAAATTGAGAACAGTACCATTAATTAAATGTTTTTCTGCTATTTTGTCTTCGATATTTTCAATTGTGTCCTCTAGGTCTGAAAAGCTATAAAGTGGAGGAGTTTTTAGGCGTTCAGGAGTTGCTTGTCTAAAACGCTCATTTAGTACGAATACTGTTTTTAATTGTTCACTACCTTGCGCCAATAATTTATCAAAGGATTTGTTGATTTTCTTTTTTAGAACTTTTTTTGTCGAAACAAGTACTCCGTTTAGAAGTACATTTGAAGCTTTAAGATCAAGTTTTAATTTCTTGTCGATAGTATCAATTGACTTAACTCTGATAACACTATTTTCATCTCTGTCATAATTGATAACGTATTTAAACTTTAGCTCTTTGATATTTAGCTTAATAAGCTTTGTCATGCGAAACCATTTTGTTTTGTATCTTAAACGAGCTCTTAGCTTTAATTTCCATTTATTAGAATCTGGAATACCAACAACAATTTTATTATCCGTAATTTCATAGAATTCTATTGGGAAGTCGAGAATATTTGTTTCAGCAATATTGGCACTCATAAGTTTTAAATTACTGCCAATTTCTTTGTTGTTAAAATTTTCTTTAACTTCTTTATTAATATTGAAAATAATGTCTTTTTTGAATCCATTGAATAATGATTTTAATTCATTATTTAGAGTGCTTTCGTGAGAAAAAGCGAATGAATAACTTTGCGCTAAGATGGCAAGGAATAAAACGTACTTCATACTACTATCCTATGTATTACAAGTTTAATTTATCCCTAAGTCAATTTAGAAATACTATAGTGATTCAATTTATTATTTGCAAATATGATAGATGAATTTTTAGGATGATTCTGTCAAAAGTAAGAAACTTAAGAAAAATTAAGTGATCTGACCAGTTGCCTGGTCAGAATGACATCACTTTCTAGTATTTGATTAGTGTTTTTGTATCCATGATAAACTCACCATCACGATTTGGTGAGTAAACTCTGGCCTTGCCATGAGTATAAATTTCAAGAACAATATCGACTTCGTTGTACTTGTCGATAACTTTATCTTCTACGCAAATTTTTTCAAAACACTCAACTGATTTACCTAGTTCTGAATATGGAAATGAGTATGTACCTGGCCCATGAGCAAGCTCTACCTCAACCATATCTTTTGATTGATCAAAGCTTACAACGTATCCAGACCAACCAAAGACATCCATAACCTTATCATCTTGGCATAGTGATTTATAACATTCACCTGCAAAGATAGGCATAGTGAGCATTAAGGTAAAAATAATTTTTTTCATTTAAACTTCCTTGTTTTATTCTTTTGAAAATGTATCAACAAATTTTTTGATTTCATCAACATGCTCAAGAATGTATTTTGCTTTAGTTAAGCCGAAACTCATTACCGTACCATACTTCTCAAGTTCGTTGCCTTCTTCATCAACTTTATAAATTTTGAATATTTTATTTCCTTTAAACTCTTCTACACCAACATTATGTGGAGGTAAGTCATAGCTCATATTAATCCCTTTATAAAATGTAGTTAATTATTCTTATTCTAACATTTAATTGTAAATTCATTAAACTATAAAAATTTAATATCATAAGTGATTATCCGAAAAGTAAAATATTAAAAAAACCATTTAAACTAATTTGATAACCAAGTTTATCACTAAGATATTTAAATATACTTAATTAAATCTATACCAAGGATTTTTTATGGAAAATAAGATCAAAGAAATTGAAAAAGTTTTAGAATTAAAAAATACAAGCTTATCTTACATAAGTTTAAAGAATCTATGTGAAAAGTATGGCGTAAATATTGAAACACTTCCTCATACAATTAAAATTCTTCTTGAGAATATTGCAAGAAGAGTAGATGGAAAAGATGTTAAACTCACTGATGTTGAAGCTCTCGTAAAATGGGGCAGTGGCTATGATAAAAAAGCCTCTCTTGCTTTTATGCCTGCAAGAGTTCTTATGCAAGACTTCACTGGGGTCCCGGCCGTTGTCGATTTGGCCGCAATGAGAAGTGCAATGGCCAGAGCAGGGGGAGATCCTAAAAAAGTAAATCCATATGTTGGAGTTGATTTAGTTATTGATCACTCTGTCCAAGTTGATAATTTCGGGCATGCTGATTCATATGAAAAGAACTTGGAGCTTGAATATGAGAGAAATGCAGAACGCTATGCTCTTTTAAACTGGGCCCAACAGGCATTTCAAGATTTTCGAGTGGTTCCTCCTGGTATGGGGATTTGCCATCAGGTAAACCTTGAGCACCTTGGTCATGTTGTTCAGAGTAAGAATGGATGGGCGATCCCTGATACTCTAGTGGGGACAGACTCACATACTCCAATGATTAATGGATTGGGTGTACTTGGTTGGGGCGTTGGTGGAATTGAGGCAGAAGCGGCAATGCTTGGACAACCAATGTTCTTACCTGCACCAATTGTTATCGGTATTCGTACAAAAGGGACATTGCCAGCTGGAGCAACTGCTACTGATTTAGTACTAACTCTTACTGAAATGCTTCGTAAACACGGTGTTGTTGGGAAGTTTGTTGAATTTTTCGGAGATGGCCTAAGTAGTTTAAGTATTGCAGATCGAGCCACTCTTTCAAATATGTCACCAGAATTCGGTGCAACTGCAACTTTATTTCCAGTGGATCAGGTGACTCTCGATTACTTAGTTATGACAGGTCGAGGTGATAAAGTAGAGTTGGTTGAAAAGTACACAAAAGAACAAGGCCTATTTAGAAATGATGGAGATAGAGAGCCTCAGTTTACTGAAGTTTTAGACTTAGATTTAAGTAGTGTTGTACCAAGTCTTGCCGGCCCTAAACTACCTCAGCAGAGAGTTAATCTTAAAGATGCTCGTAAATCATTTGATGATAATTTTAAAGTTGGAAAAAATGAGGGAAAAGTTATTAAACATGGTGATGTTGCAATTGCAGCGATAACTAGTTGTACAAATACTTCAAATCCATCAGTCATGCTTGCCGCAGGGCTTGTTGCAAAGAAGGCAGTTGAAGCAGGTCTTAGTACAAAACCTTGGGTTAAAACTTCTCTTGCTCCTGGTTCTCGTGTTGTTACAAATTATTTAAAAAAGGCAGGGTTACTTCCATATTTAGAGAAACTTGGATTTAACTTAGTAGGGTATGGTTGTACTACATGTATTGGAAACTCTGGGCCACTGCCTGAAGAAGTTTCAAAAGATATTAATGAGAATGAGCTTGCGGTAGTTTCTGTTTTATCAGGTAATCGAAACTTTGAAGGACGAGTTCATAGTCAAATTAAAGCAAGTTACCTGGCCTCACCACCTCTTTGTGTAGCCTATGCTCTGACAGGAACTTTCCTTTGTGACTTATCAACTGAAGCAATAGGGCAAAATAAAGATGGAAAAGATATTTTTCTAAAAGATATTTGGCCGACAGCAAGTGAAATTCAAGACTTGATCGCTTCTTCAGTAAGTTCAGAGCAATACGAGTATGAATACGGACGAATTTTTGCCGGTGATGATAAGTGGAAGAGTATGGCCGTACCAAAAGGTGATCTATTTGAATGGCAAACAAACTCGACATACGTTAGAGAGCCCGACTTCTTTGTAAATTTACCAAAAGATGTAGCACCTCTTAAGAATATCAATGAAGCAAGAGTCATGTGCTTACTTGGAGATTCTATAACGACAGACCATATCTCACCTGCCGGAACAATTGGAAAGGATTCTCCGGCCGGAAAGTATTTAATGGAGCAAGGTGTTTCACAAAAAGACTTTAATAGCTTTGGTTCACGCCGTGGTAATCACGAAGTAATGATTCGTGGAACTTTTGGAAATATTCGATTGAGAAATGATATGGCCCCAGGGACAGAAGGGCCATGGACAACACATCTACCAAGTCGTGAACAGATGAGTATTTATGATGCTTCTAAGCGCTATCAAGAAGATGATATTCCTTTAATTGTCATTGCAGGTAGTGCATATGGCTCGGGAAGTTCACGAGACTGGGCAGCAAAAGGAACGACATTACTTGGGATAAAGGCCGTCTTAGCTGAAAGTTATGAAAGAATCCACCGCAGTAATCTCGTTTGTATGGGAGTTCTACCGCTGCAGTTTAAAGAAGGTCAAAGTGCTAAAAATTTAAAGATTACTGGTCTAGAAACATTTACGATTAAAGGTATTGAAGAAGGTATCAGTCCACGTAAAGAACTAAGCATAGAAATGAAGCGTGATGATGGAAGTATTGAAGTGTTTGATGTTATTTTAAGAGTCGATGCACAAGCTGAAGTTGACTACTATACTCATGGTGGAATTTTACAAATGGTTCTTAGGGAAATGCAGAGTAAATGATTTTTTAGAAAAACTAATTTTTACTAATTTGACTTAACTTGCTCTGCTATTAGGTGTTTACGTCTATCACGCTGGCCGTTTTGATTCTCTATTTCCGTGTTGTTATTCAATTTATAATGAAGAAACTCACAACAACATAGGAAGGATAATATGACGAACAAAACAGGTGTTTTAACATTCGGAGTGATTAGCTACTTAGTAGGCTTTTCTGCGCTTGTCGGTTGGATTGGTAGTATGCTGGGGCTAATTCCTTTTCAGTATGGAATTGTAAACTATACAACAGACTCTGTGGGAAGTGCCTTTGCAATTGCCATCGGGCTTACTAGTTTATTTGCGATCCAGCATACAGTAATGGCAAGGCAGACTTTTAAAAGATTTATTAATCAATATATTCCAGCTGCGGCAGAGAGATCGCTCTATGTTCTGATGTCGGGTATAACACTTCATTGTGCTATTTTATTTTGGCCTAAAAATGGAGTTGTTCTGTGGAATATTGAAAACTCAATTGCCTCGACTCTCATTATGAGTATCGGTGTTGCTGGTTGGGCCTACCTTTTTGTTGCAAGCTTTGCTTTAAATCATTTTGAACTGTTTGGTCTTGAGCAAACTTATAACTATTATCAAGGCAAGCCGCTTCATCGTGTGCCTTTTCAAGAAAGTTGGATGTACAGTTTTGATCGCCACCCAATCATGACAGGTGCACTTATCGGTATGTGGTTTACTCCTCAAATGACAGTTGATCATCTTATGTTTAGCGGAATTTTCTCTGCCTATATTATCGCAGGCGTTTCAGTTGAAGAAAGGGATCTTGTTAGGCAATGGGGGACGCGATACATGGATTATCGAAGTCGTGTAAAAACAATTGTTCCTACTTTTGATATAATTGGGCCAAATGATATCAAGGCCAGTGAGTCTAAACAAAATAAACAAAATAAACAAAAGAAAGGTGAAGATGAAACGAAAAAAGCAGCATAGTAAATAGTGAAGGAGTCTTTGACTCCTTCATGTTTATTGAAAAAACTTCATGAATGCGAAAGCATTTGTGAATTTGGTCCTATTTGGTGATAATAAGAGCTATGCGCAGGAATCGTTTTCTCTATTCGACAATTATTTCGATAGGAATTCACGGACTATTGATATTTGGATCAGCTTCGACTTTGAAGCCAGAGTCTTTTAATACGCATTTTTCTAGAAATACTGCCCAAGTAATTCAAGTTAGACGTTTGGTGAAGCTGAAGAAGATTACCCAATCACCTAAGAAGACAATTCAAAAGAAGGCCAGATCTAAGCAGGTTGCTAGGCCAATATCAACGAAGCCGCTAGAGCAGTCTCTAGAGAATTCGCCAGTGGTAAATAAAGTCGTTAACACGGGACAGGCCAATGAGAAGGCCAGGTATCTCAAGAGTATTAGAGATCAAATTCTTTCCCAAAAGCGCTATCCAAAAATTGCTAAGATGTTAAAAAAACAAGGAATTGTTGATATTTACTTTGAGGTTTCTTATCCAAGTAATCTTTCAAATATTCAAATTCAAAAGGGGAGTGGCCACGCAATTCTTGATAAATCTGCCCTTGAGACAATAGAGGCACTTGATGAGCTGCCTCAAATGCCAGACTTCCTAAAGTCTGAAATTTTGAAGGTAGCAATACCAATTAAATATGAGTTGTTGTAACACGACTAACGCACTGTAAAAACTAACTTCTTTACTAAAACCATTCCAAAAATCACGTCAAATATGATAGTTTGCCTACATGATAAAAAAGTTTGATGGCCAATACAAGCTAGTCTTTTTAGGCCTTCTCTCAAATTCACTTATCTTTGCGCAAGACGTAAATCGTTTGGAGTCGATATATATTACCGACGAGGCGCAAATCTATGAGGAGGCTCAAAGCACTGCTTTAGGTCTTCAAGATGAAATTACTTCAGACGAGCTTGAAGAGGAAATTGCTCAAAGCATTGATGATGTTTTAAAAAATACCTCTGGTGCTACAACTAAAGGTGGACCACGTGCTATTGGTGAGACTCCGCAGGTTCGTGGCCTTGAGGCCAATAAGCTTTTTGTTAACATTGATGGCGTGAAGCAGACTTTTTATTTTTCGAATCATAATTACTCGCATCTTGCAGTTGATCCAGATAGCATAAAGAAAGTTGATATCTTTAAATCTAATACAGATTATTCTCAAGGAATTAGTCTTGGTGGCGGAATGTCTTTTGCTACGAAAGATGGGCGAGATTATTTAGAGGCCGGTGAGAAGTCTGGAAGTATTGTTAAATACTCATATGAAGAAGCTTCAAATATGAATGCTGAGTCATTGAAAACTTTTGGTTTAATGGATGGTGGTGATTACCTCATAAGCGCTAGCTATAAAGATTCAAATGATCTTAAGCTAAGTGATAAGACAACTCTTAAGAATTCAGCTTTTGAAAATTATAATATTTCTTCAAAGTTCACTTTTGATCTTGGTAAAGGTCAGAAGTTAAAGTTAAGTGGAGAGATTTATGACCTTGAAGATGAGTCGCCATTAAATGCAACTCTTGATCCACCAAGTGATTTAACAACACTTCATGGCAAGACAAGAATCAAACGTGAATCCTTAGGATTAAATTACACAAATAACTCTTACGCAGGAAATCTCTATTATTCTGGCCAGCTTAATAAGCAAGAGCGCGATAGTGATAATCGCCAAGAAGAGCGTAATATTCAAACGCTTGGAGCACGCCTTAAAGATCATATTGAATTTAGAGAAAATCTTAAACTTGTTATTGGTACGGATGCAACGATTGATAAAGTAACTGGAAAAAGCTCTGTAGGTAGTGTTTCTGATTATCCAGATGGACAAATAACTGAAGCCGCTGCATTTGCTCAGCTTAATTATAAGGTAGGTGGACTAACTGTTGCACCTGGGATTCGCTTCAGTGATTATAAACTTGAATCGAAAGATTCTGGTTTTGATGATGTAAAAGATAATAACCTTTCGTCAAAAATTTTATTAAATTACGAGTACAAAGGTTTTAATTTCTTTTCTAACTTTTCTCAGGGCTTTAATTCGCCAGATGTTCAAGAAGTCTATGCAACAGGACTGCACCGCCCGGGTGATGGATTCTTTATTTCAGATAATTACTTTGTGACTAATTTAGACTTAAAGCCTGAAACATCAAATACAATTGAATTTGGAACTGAATTTAAGAAACAACTTTTCTCTGATTTAGATCTTCTGACATTTAGGGCAAGTGGGTATGTATCAAAGGCACACAATTATATTGATCAAGAAATTATCGACTATGCCATTTTTGATGGAAAAAATGGAACGACCCAATTTGTTAACCGAGATAAAGTGACTCTTTATGGTCAAGAGTTTGATCTTAAATATCTTTACGACCAATTTGAGCTTGCCGCAAGTTATTCACGAAGTGTTGGTTGGGATAATTCAAGAAGGATGTGGCTTTCTAATATGCCAGCAAATACTTATACTTTTGGATTTAACTATCACCTCGATCAATACGGTATAAAGCTTGGTTATGATGCGCTTATGGCAATGAGGCAAGATCGAGTGAATCCGGCATCACTTGAGAGAACAACGGCAACATCAGGTTATACACTTCACAACGTCTTTGCTTCAAAAGAGTTTGTTTCAGGAGTATTTGAAGGAGTGAAGCTTACGACAAGACTTGATAACTTAAGTGATAAATCATATCGTCGACATGGCTCATATATTAATGAAGTTGGACGAAATTTTAAAATGAGTATTCAATATAAAATAAAGCATTTTTAATAAACGGAGTTTCTAATGAAAACAATTTTAGCCTTTTTAATGGTAACATCAGTATTTGCAACAATCCCTCAAGGGACATATCTTCTTGATCGTATTGAGTGTACGACAGGAGAGACATTAAAGCTTGGTGGTGCCTTTATGAGATATAATGTGACACTTAAAGTTGAAGAAGAGAAAGCTGAAATGACAGCAGTTGCAAAAAGTGCGAAGTGGGCACCGTACTTACTAAATTGTACTCAAGTTAACTCGGGTGACTTTAAATATGTTGGCCCAGGTCAGTATCAAGGTGGACTTGAAATGACTAAAGTTAAATGTAACCTTGGTGTTTGGGAAGGTATTTTAAAGAAGCAACACTTTGGTGTTGAATCAAATGGATCAATCTTTGATTATGAATATAACGACGGAAAGCTTGTCCTAAGTGTTAAAGACACTTTCACAAACTACAAGACATGTCGTGAAGCCGGTGGTTCACCAATTTATCACTATAATAAACAGTAGTATTTTTTATAAAGGTTGTGTCATCTTAGATGGCACAACAAATTTATCAAAATCATCAGCACTTAAAAGCCCTAATTCAATTGCTGATTCCTTAAGAGTAAATCCTTTTTCATGTGCATTCTTTGCAACCTTGGCAGCGTTATCATAACCAATATGTTGGTTTAAAGCCGTCACAAGCATTAGAGAATTTCTTAGATGTTTCTCAATATTTTCATGGTTTGGTTCAATTCCAATTGCGCAATTATAATTAAAAGAATCCATTGAATCAGCAAGTAATGTAAGTGAATGGAGAAAGTTATGAATCATAACTGGTTTATAAACATTAAGCTCAAAGTTTCCTTGAGATCCAGCAAAGCCGATTGCAGCATCATTCCCTAGGACTTGTACGCATACCATTGTTAGCGCCTCACATTGTGTGGGGTTTACTTTTCCTGGCATGATAGATGAACCAGGCTCATTAGATGGAATTGAAATTTCTCCAATCCCACAGCGCGGACCACTGGCAAGCCACCTAATATCATTTGCAATTTTCATTAAAGCCGTTGCAAGTCTTCTCATGGCACCAGAACCTGCAACAATCGCATCATGTGCTGCAAGGGATGAAAATTTATTTGGTGCCGTCACAAATTTCTTACCTGATATTATAGTGATTTTTTGTGCTACAAGTTTAGCGTAATCAGGATGTGTATTTAATCCTGTTCCAACTGCCGTTCCACCTAGTGCAAGCTCTCTTAAATTTTCGATAGAATGAAGTATATCTTTCTTTGCTCCTTTAAGCTGAGCTGTGTAACCAGAAAACTCTTGTCCTAAAGTAAGTGGAGTTGCATCCATTAAGTGTGTTCTTCCAATTTTTACGATGTCTTGAAAATCTTCAGATTTAATTTCGAAGGTCTTAATTAAGCGATTGAGTGATGGAATTAATCGTTCTTCGATTTGCTCAATTGCTGCAATATGCATGGCCGTAGGGAAGGTGTCATTTGATGACTGTGACTTGTTGACATCATCATTGGGATGAATTGGAGATTTGGTACCCATGGTACCTCCACTAATTTCAATTGCGCGATTTGAAATAACTTCATTGGTATTCATATTTGTCTGAGTGCCAGAGCCGGTTTGCCAAACAACCAGAGGGAAGTGTTCATCGAGTTTGCCTGCAATGACTTCATCCGCTGCCTGTATTATAAGAGTCGCTTTTTCTTTTGAAAGTTTACCGAGTTCTTGGTTTGCAAGAGCGGCACCTTTTTTAAGGATTCCAAATGCTCGTATCATTTCTCGTGTAAAGTGATCTTTACCAATCTTAAAGTTCTCTAATGAACGTTGAGTTTGTGCTCCCCAGTAGCGAGAAGACTCAACTTTTATTTCTCCATTACTATCTGTTTCAATTCTAAAGTCCATCACAATCCCTTCTGTTATTGTTAAGATTTTAGTACAGAAGCATGGCCGGCCATACCTTAAGAAAGGTTAAGTATGGAACTTTTATAACTCAAAAAGGTCTAATGTGAAGACAACAGGGATTTCTTCTCCCGTTTCGTTTAGAACAACTTCAAATTCTTCAAGTAGTTTTAAAACTTTCTCTTTTAGCACTGGTAGATCTTTTCGTGATATACCAAGTAAGCTTGAATAGTGAAGATCATTTTCTCCGACATGATCGACTGACTCCATGGCCTTTTGGCGCCAGTTAACATGATGGCGTGGAAGCATGTCAGAGCCTTGGGGAAGATGGATTCTCGTACTGCCAATGGCAAGTTTTCCATGAGAATCTATCGTGACAAAATTTTTATCGATAAGAAAATCAAGTGCATCTTTAACGACTTTGATATTTAACTTTAAATGAGTCGCTATCTCTTGTGCCCCATTAAATGTAGGAAGTGCTGTTAAGATATGAATTGCAACATAGTACCAGCTTGAGTAGTACTTCATTTGATCTTCAGTAGTTAGTGTATTAGTGGCCTTTATTCGATTCGTAATTTCTTTACGTTTATTTTGTATGTCATTAATTTTTTCTAGAAAATATCTCTCAAGCTCTACACTACCTGCACGATCTTTTTGAACCATAAGAAGAAAATAGTCTTTCTCCTCATCTGTTAATTGGAGATAATTTGAGGTTTTAATTGCATGCTCTAAAGATAAGTGAGAGCGAAATGTGAGTACCTGATTGATAAAAGAGAGCTGGCAATTAAGCTCGTAGCTTAGAGACTTCCTCGTAAAGTTCTTAGACTTTGGGCCAAGACATTCTCTTAAGTATTCTCTGTAATCGGTAAAATCATAAATATTCATATGTTAGTATTTTATAACATAATTAGTAATAAAGTTATAACTTTTATATAGAGTCGTGTCATTTATTTAGATATAAAGCCTTCACAATAATAAATATCAATGGAGGCATAAATGAAAACAGTAACTTATCTATTAATTTCTTTAATTTCACTCTCTGTCGCTGCAACTAGCTCTTCAGATTTAAAGTCACGAGTTCTATTAGATCAGCAATTAATTGAGCAAGAATTTTCAATTAATTTGGACTCAACAACTCTTGAATGTTTCTCCGGGTCTGAGTTTGGACACTGTCTTGTTCAAGGCGATCTTAGGGCCCCTAACTCTAGTTGTGAATTTATGATTTCCGTAAGAGCCTCTTCTTACAATGTGTATACGCTTCAATGTGAAGAGTAATTGTCTATGACACAGACAATGAACGTAATTATTTCAAAAAGTCATGAGTATCACTTAGAAGGTGATAAATTTGGAGATATGATGAAAGGTCTATTTTTAGTAACATCTTTATTCTTAGTTCAATCTGCGTTAGCGGAGCAGGTAAAGTGTATACCGTCTTTAGAAGTTCCTAAGGAGATTAAGAAAGATTTTTATCAGAATTATAAAATTCAAACTCAACGACTTGGTGTCGGAAGCAGTGGTGGTGGTGACAATATTCGCCACTACTTTATTTCTGAAGCTAATGAAATTCTCAATGAGCTAAAAAAACATCCCAAATTGATTAAGGATCTTGTTTCTCTAAATAGCTTAAAGGAAGTCATTGATGTCAAATATATTAAAGTTACTTCAAAAAAGTTAATTGATAATACCGGCTCTATTGTTGATGCCTTTGCAAGTGAAGGTCAGATATCTTTAAATGAAGAAGTTTGGATTAACTATATCGAAAGAAACGAAAATGTAAAATGGCTAGTTCTTCATGAGCTTCTTAGAGCAAGTGGAGTTAATGACGATAATTATATAATCTCTAATAAAATCATCGAGCGAGTGCCTGGAATTACTTTTAAAAGTTACTTAGCAAAATGTGGTGATTATAAATTCATATTGAATTCAAGTATTCCTGTTGCTGCTTACGCTGGTGAAAAATATATAAAAATAGATTCTGTTAGTATCCATGATGGGAAAGCAAATATTAGTGTTCACAATAAGAAGTTAACGATAAATGAAAAGTCGTGTGAAAAACAGGCCGTTGAAAACGGTTTAGTTGCACAAATTTTAATTGAGAAAGACAAAATTCAACGAAGCCACAATATTAATCTTGAGACAAATACTTTAACTTGTTTAAAGAAACAGATCTACGGATTTGAAGGTGCATTTACTGGAGTCTGTACAGTAGAAGGAGATTTGAAAGCTCCTAATTCGAATTCGACTTTCTCTTTAAGTGCTTCAATATCAGATGGAACCCCTAGTATTAACTACAATATTTCTGTTATTGATGGTGAAGGGATTGATCCTTTTTAGAATATTAAAACCTTTGCTTGAATCTCTCCATCTTTGAAGGTGAATTCAATTGATAAGTCATTTTGCTTAATTCTCATTTGATTAGTTGGATTCTCACAATAGGTATCTAGCCAAAAGTTCATTCTAAAAATTGACTTTGTCCCATGATAATTTGGCCTTTGCCAGTGACCATTATTTAAATTAAATCCATAAACAACTTCTTCATCTCCACAAGATAATTGCTTGTAGATAAGATTATCTAAACGTTCAACTTTTCCATTGTAGCTGTAACTTAAGTTTGAGCTTATAAAACTTTTTGCATTTGAAAATAGTCGTAGTGTAAGGGGAAGTTCATCGACCTTTATTTCAAATGATTGCCAATTCGAATCCCATTGATTTCTTACCTTAGTACCTAGTTGATCTAGGTAGCTATGGCTAATAATCCCAATCTGGTGTCCTAATTCGTGGATAAGAATACTAATCATGGCAGGAATGTCATTAGCTATAATTTCTGACTCTTCAAGATTAATAAATATATGACTTTGTTGACTGAATCCCGTTTTTGCAATACGTGCCGTCATATCAACACTATTATGAAAGAATTCTCCAGCATATTCCTTACTAACAAAAATTAGAGGTCTTTTCATATAGATCTTATTAATAAATAACTGATTGATCTCTCTTAAAATTGCTTCTTCTAGGGCGTCGATTTGGCACTCGTATTTATTTGAGAGGCAATTAAAGATTGCTCTTTGAAGATTGTGGTAGGCAAAACTGAAGTTTTGTTCGATTAGTCCTGATCCATTACCAACGATATCTCCAGAGCCTAGTGCATCCATGATAGGTTTTGATTTTTTATTAAAATTCTTCGTTAAGATATAACTTTGAGAAGGACTTAGCCTTTCAAGTTCTTTTGAAAATATATAATTTGAAAATAGTATTACTGATAAAATTAAGTAACTTTTCATTATTTTTTCCTACTGCTTAACGACTTCCCCAGTATGGGCAAAGAATTGAGTATTTAATTGGTAGAGATTATCTGCTTCATTTGTTGAAAATTTCTCATTGAAGTCTTTTATAAAATCAAATATAAATTTTTTGGCTTCAGATACATCGCTTTGTTTAACTTTCATTGTGACAGATGTAATTTGACGCTCTTCTACTGGTTGTTCTTCGATTGCTTCTAGAGCACGATTAATCATACCGTAGTGATGTCGCTTAATTGCTGAGCTAGGCACATCATTGGTTGTAATAAGACCTTCTTTTTGTACTATCAGGCGGCCATCGTCATTCCTACCAATTGTCTTGGTTTCAAGCATTGTCTCAATAGCGTACTTGATTTGATTGATTGTCGGTTTCTTCCTGAGCTTATGATAGATCCATTCTTCGTCTTCTATAAATGACGGCATTGATATAAGTTGCTTTATTGCCAAAAAATACCAGTCACTAATTGCATTAAACTCTTTGAGGCTAAGAGCGATTGCTTTTCCTCTTGGATTGATTATCGCAATTTTTTCTAGAATCTCTTTTGTATCTTTATTTTTCTTTTGTGCTTTTTCTAGCTGAACAAGAAGCATGAAGTATTGCTTCTCTTTCATATTCATTCCCAAATCTTCACTAAGAGCATTGATCATTTCGAGGCTAGGGGATCTTTGTCCCTTAATTACCATTGTTAAGGAACTTGGCGATCGATAACCAAGTCGATTTGCCCATGTTTTAAGATTATTGGATGTATGAGAGTAGAGGCCATCTGGCATCCCTGCCTTAATGAGGAAGTCACAATAATTTTCAAAGTCGAAAATTGAAACTTTTGGATCTTCAATTTTATGTACTTCTTCCATCTTTGCCCTAATCAAAGAAAGGCCCTCTTAATAAGGGCCTTTAGGTTTTATTTAATTATTCACAAGCTTCAATTGTGTAGTTTTTAGTAAATAGTTTTCTACCCAGTTTATTATCATGTCTTCTACCGTGAAGTGTTTTGTGTACATCGATGTCATATGAAAGTGGGTGAGTATATGAATAAGTTTCATATTCTAGACAGATATCACGTCCATCTCTTCTTCCTTGGAGTGACCATCTTACACATCTTTCTCTTTCTGTAACGATCTCTGCTCTTCCGTAGAAGCTAGTATATGCTGTACAGATACTATCTCTATCGCCACCACGGTGTTGCCACTCAACACATCTCTTAAGCATTTTCTTTGTTCTAATTGTGTCACCATCAATACAACCAAAGAATACTGAGATTGCTCCACCATTATCTAGGTTTAGTGCTGGCTCATTAAAAGTAACTTTCATAAAGTTGTCTTTGATTGTTTCCCATGAATCATTCTCATTAGGCATACCAGCGAATACTGATGTTGTTACGAATAGTGCGGCAATAAACGTGATTAGTTTTTTCATTTAATTCTCCCTATAGTTAGTTTGATTCAGTTGAATCATGTGAATTTGAATCTAAACTAAAAATATGTAGCAGATAAAAGTATGTAAATAAAATTTCACGATAAAGCAAACTATGTTTTCACAAGATGTGAATCTTGTTGTGCAAAGAGATAGTTGAATCTTGAGTCTAAGGAGTTAAGTTGTGGATTATTCAGGCAAGTTAAAATAGTAAAGATTTCGTTCTTTCTACATATGGAAATAAAATAAAGGCGTGATTTCTCACGCCCTATTCAATTACATTTTAGGTAAAGCTTTAGCTTCAAGTGACCCAAGGAAGGCCTTGATACTTTCTCTGTCTTCAGCAGAGATCTCTACACCTAATTGGTGCTTGGCCATAATAGTGATGGCCTCATCAAGAGTCTTTACGCTTCCATCGTGAAAATACGGAGCTGTCTTTGTGATATTTCTTAGAGTAGGTACCTTGAAGAAGAACTTATCATCTTCATTCTTAGTTACTTCAAAACGACCTTCATCTTTAGTCGGATACTCTTCAGCAAGTCCTAGTTTTTGGAACATTCCACCACCAACGTTGGCACCATCATGACATGTTGTACATCCAATCTCGTTAAACTTTTTTAAACCAACTTTTTCTTGGTAGCTAAGAGCTGAATGATCTCCATTTAAGTACTCATCATAGCGACTTGGTGTTAATAGTGTTTTTTCAAAAGCACCAATTGCAACACCAACATTATTAAAGTTGAAAGCTTCTTTATTTCCAAATGCTCTTTCAAAAAGCTCGCGGTACTCTTGTGTATCGATTTTTTTCATCGCATCTGATGCTTGTGCAAGACCATGCTCAACTGGATTTAAAATAGGGCCAAGTGCCTGCTCTTCAACATCTTTCGCTCTACCATCCCAAAACTGTAGGAAGTTTAAAGCTGCATTATAAACAGTAGGAGAGTTACGTCCACCAAGAGTTCCATCGTGACCTGGTGATGTTGGTAGGTTATCAACACCAAATTGATCTAGCTTGTGGCATGAATTACAAGAGATGGTGTCATTAATTGATAACTTCTTTTCAAAGTAAAGTGTCTTACCTAGATGAATAAGATCCTTATTTGATTTTGTATCAATTAGAGAAGCTGGTAGTGGAGCTAGAACTCCATCGATTTCAGTAAGTAATCCTTTGTCATCAAATTGTTTAACCTCTTGCTTGTTACAGCTTACAGCAAGTACGAACATACCTAAAAGCATACACTTTTTCATGTCTTCTCCCTCTTTAAAAATATAGCGTTATCTACTTATTATATAAGATTTATTAAAATCTAAAATAGGAATTATTTCTCATTTAGATATTTAAGAACCTTGTTTTCAAGAGGAGCTTTTGTCAGTCCTGTTCTGCGAGCAAGTTCTGTTGCTTCTTGTTTAGTCATTCCTTCATACTGGTAGAGGTGAGTTAGATACCAAGCTGCTGCACGATTTCCGCTTGAGCAGTGAATATAGATCTTTTTGTCTTTATTAGCATCGATAAGTTTTGATATTTGATAAAGTGAATTAGCATCAATTTCGCTCTTCTTATTAAAGAATGGGATTTGATGGTATTGAAGATTTAGCATTTTTGCCGTTGCCTCTTCGTTATATCCTTTAAATTCATCTTCTCCTCTTAGGTTTATTACCATTTCATAACCATCTTTTTTGATTTTACTAAGAGTCATTTTCGTCGGTTGCGGAGCAATTGCTAGATTTCCAACAACCTTGGCCTCTTCATAATTCATTACAAGTGGCTCGCTTGTCGAATTACTAGAAGTTGAACAAGCTGTTAAGAAAATTGCCGTAATGATTATTGAAAGAAGTGATGTGATTGATTTCATATATTATTCCTTTTTTTATTTATAATTCACTAATCATACCTCCAAATTATTAAATGATATTTGACCTACATCAAATAATTCTTCAAGATAGTGGAATAGGATGTTTTATATGCAAGAACTTATTCAATTTATACGACACAATATGGTTTTTATTATTATCTCTGCTTTTGTCTTGTGGCGAGTATATCGCTTTTTCAAGTCCAAAAAGGAGGTCGAAAAAATATTGAATTCTAATGATTATCAATTAGTCGATGTTCGTAGTGAAGGTGAGTTTCTCTCTTTTTCAATTCCTAACTCAGTAAATATTCCAATTGATCGACTAGCCTCTGACTATGAAAAGCTTGATAAGAACAAGTCTGTCATTGTTTACTGCGCTTCAGGTGGAAGAAGTGCAATGGCCAAATTACACCTTCAAAGACTCGGCTTTAAGAATGTAGTCAATGCTGGTGGTGTACATGCTTTATCCCGCATTCTACAGCGAAGATAATGGCCGAAAATCGATAATATTTACCCTAAAACACTATTGAAGTACCATATATTGGTACTATTATGATAAGTGTTTAAAATAGTTCTCGCTTGAACTACTTTCTCTTCATTAACTTAATAGCAAGGAGAATGAAATGAGAAATGACGTATTTGTTGCACTAAAAGAAGTAATGAAGGTTCGTAAGGTTAATTATAAGGATCTCGCGGCCCGAATTGATATGTCAGAGTCTGGCCTTAAGAAGCTTATGGCAAGTCAGGATTGTTCTATAAGTAAATTAGATCAAATTTGTGATGTTATTAATATTGATCTAGGAGATCTCTTTGCCATTGCTCAGAATTCAAAAGAACCAACTTTAAAAATCAATGATAAACAAGAAGCTCTATTCTTAAAGAAACCAATTATCTATCACTTCTTTACTGAGCTGCTTTCTGTCGATGGCGATTGGAAGAAAATAGCCTCAAAACATCGACTCGATAAGAATGAATGTCTTTCAATGTTAAGAGATTTAGATAAGGTTAATCTTATTGAATTAGGAGAAAAGGATCGCGTAAAACTCCTGTTTAAATGGAGTGATATCAATATCTCTGCGAAGTTAGGTGCTCTAGTCAGTTTCAATATTGATCGTGCATTCTTCGAGTATGCTCAAGATCAATTTCAAATGGAAGAAAAGACGTCACATGGTTCTAGGGGAAGTTTTTATCTAAAGAAGGAATCAGTATTGGACTATCTTAAGGCCCTGGATGATGTGCAATCGGAATTTGCTAAGAGGTCAAAGAGAGAAGAGCTGCTGTATGGTAAAGAGAATCTTGAAAATATTACTTTCATGACTTATATGGCCTCTGACTTTAGAGCAGCGGATTACGTATTCACTAAGTAAATAATTCAAGATTAAAGTTAACTAATGTTATTTAATTTCAAGGTTGCTATATCTCAATAAGTTTATAGAAATCTTAGAGGAGTGAGTATGAGTGGTTTTTTAAATACTATTGGCATAATTGCAATTATTTGCCTTGTTGTTCTGGGGATAGCTGTATTTTCTTCTTTTAAGTATTCAAAAGATGACGATGGTAAGGTTACACTTTCTCTTTTCTGGGGAGCAATTAAAGTTAATGAAAAAGAGCAAAAAGTGAATATCCTAGGGGACTTTATAGCGGTTGACGGTAAGGATGAAAAAGTTAAAGTTGCTGGTATTGTCGATGTTGATGGTAAAGATGAATTGGTAAATATTGATAATGGAAAGATTCTTGTAGATGGAAAAGAGAGTGTTATAAAAGTAGAGAAGTCTCTCGTTGTTGAAGTAAAAGAAGATCATGTTATTATTCAAAATAATTTCAATTCTGATATTTTGAAAGTGATTACTTCTTTAAAGAAAAAAGATGATAAAAATTTAAAAGTCGAGGGGAGAGTTGTTGGTGAAGATGATCGCTATCTAATACTTGAGCCTAAGGATGCTTCAAAAATAAATATCAATGTAAAATTTGAGTCTTAATAAAAAAAAACGCCACTTACGTGGCGCCTTTCTTATATAGCATCTTTGAATCTTGAATCATCTGAACTTATTGAGTCAGAGTCAATCAGTTCCAAATTCTTTTTCTTAGAAAATGGCATTTTAATTACTGATGGAGTCACTTTTGACGCTGTCATAGTGCTTGCTCCAGTTTCATTTTCACCAAATACGATCATTTGAATATCTTGAACAATTCTTGAAAGATCGTTTGACTGTTCTTTCAGTTCTGCTGCTTTTGAAGATGATGTGTGGGCAACAGAAGTATTCTGTTGAGTAACCGCATCAAGTTGTTGAACAGCAGTTGTAATTTCGTTAACACCAGCAGATTGCTCTGTTGAAGAAGCTGCAATCTGTCTAACTGAACTATTTACTTCATTGAAGCTTTCTAGGATTTCACTTAGAACAGAATCACAAGTTTTGATTTCAACTAAACTTTCATCTACTGACTTCTTACCATGCTCGATAATGCCAGACATTTTAGACTTAGAGCTTTCAACTGTACGGTGTACTTGCCCAATACTTCTATCTAGTAGTTCTGTAATTTCTTGTGCTGCTGTACCACTCATTGCTGCAAGAGCACCAACTTCTTCGGCTACGACAGCAAAACCTTTTCCATGTTCCCCAGCTCTGGCCGCTTCAACCGAAGCGTTGAAAGATAGAAGCTTTGTTTGGAACACGATATCGTTGATAACTTTTGTTTTTTCTGAAATTTCATCAATCACTTTAGTGATATTTTGAATTTCAACATTGTTTTCTTCAACACTCTTGATCAGAACTTCGTTATTCTTATGAATATCTTCGATTTTATGTTTTACGCTACTTACATATCTTTTACCTTCTTGAGCCTTTTCCTGACTTTTTTCTGATAGGTCTGAAGTTGTATTAGCATTCTCTGAGTTTCTATCAACCATTGCAGAGATCTCTGTAATTGAAGCCGAAGTCTCTTGTAAGCTGGCCGCTTGTTGCTCTGTTGCTGATGAAAGATCAGATGAACTTTGAGCTAAGGCATTGGCAGAGTTAAGTACATTGTGTGCTCCAATTTTTAACCCCTCAGCAAGCTTAACAAGGCTATTAGAAATTGTTTTAGCAAAAGTCAGGGCAAGTAGTAGAATTGCAATCCCTGAAATTGTAATTAAAGTCATGATAACTTTTCTTACAGTGTAGAGTGAAGATAAAGCTTCATCTTCATCCATTTCACTTAAGATATACCAGTTTAGACCATTTATGTTTAAAGGTTTATATGCACTAATTACATTTACATCTCTATAGTCTTTAAAGATTTCTGCACCAGACTTTCCTGCAATTGCATGATCTGCTCCAAGTGTATCAATCTTAGTTGCAAGCGCTGAAGTCTTCTTAGACTTCATATAATCGATAGCTTCTTTACTTAATCCAACTTCGTGCATTGTCTTAAAAAAGCTAGCTTCATCTTCTACTATTGTTCTAGAGATACTTCTCATAATCTTATCTTTACCGATTATATAAGTTTCTCCAGTATCACCTTGTCCTTGCTCTTTCCACTTTTCACCGCTTGTTAAGATTTGATTAATCTTTGCAACTGGAACTTGGAATACAAGTACTGCGCTAAGTTTGTTATTTTCAAAAATAGGTGCCGAAATAAATTGAGCAGGAGATTCATAACTTGGGTAATACTTTTTGATATCAGTAAAGAATACTTCATCTTTTGATGTCGCATTCATTGCTAAATTGTATGCTTCTGCTAATCCTGAGTCAGAGTAAGGACCAACTTTTAGATTTGTTGCGAAGTCAGCTTCTTTATATACTGAATAAACAACTTCACCCTTTCCCGCATCAATTAAGAAAATATCGTAGTAGCCAAACTTATTTAAGTAAGTACGAAATGCCTGGTGATATCTTTCGTGTGTTTTTGAATAGCTTGTTCCATCATTAAGAGAAATAAGTGCATCCTTTGAACCAAGAGGATTATTATTTGAACTGATGAAAGCATTTTGAAGAAGTAATTCATTCTTGCTCAGTTCTCTGATAATTTCACTAGTCTTATCAAACTCTTTTCCAATATTTGTTTTATTGTATTGTTGCCCAAACTCATTTGCATAAAAAGATGTTAATGAGGATTTTGCAGCATTAAAGTCTGTTCTCGTCTCTATTTCAAATGATTGAAATGAACTTTTGAACTTCCTAGCAGCATCAATCGTTGAAATATTTTGTGCCAATGCAGATGCCTGTCCGGCCATTGTTTTGTAAAGCTCTTCTAGCTGAAAACTTCTTCCCTCGCGGATCGAAACTAACATATTTTCTGCATTTTCATGTAGTGTCTTGTCGACATTACTTAAGACAACAAAAGTAATTGTTAATGAAGGGATGAGCCCGGCCAATAAGAAACCGAGAACTAGTTTTTTATTAAGGGAAAATTTACTTATACTCATTAACTATCCTTTTTCATTAGGCTAAAATAAAATTGTTAACTGAGTTATCGAAAACTTTCTAAATAACTTTATAGTAAATATTGATATTTTTTTTATAGATAAACTTTGTTGAACCCTGGGAGTCTTTTGATAACAGTTAGTTAAAGATTTTTTGAATAAAATTGCTGATTTTAATTATAAAAAAACCCTAATTAAAAATTATTAAGATAGGCAATTATGTTACTCGTGATACGAGTTGGAGATAGAGGACAAACTATGGAAGCTTTAAGTTATTTGAAGAGTGTGATGGATTCGTATCATGAGTTATCGAACGATTGTTGGGGAGAACTTCAACAAGCATTGCGAATCAAGTCTTTTAAAAAGGGGACTGTTTTAGTCGACTTTGGCGATATTCCAACAAAGTTTTATTTTGTCTACAAAGGGCTTGTTAGGGCCTATTCCATGGGACAAGATGAGGCAGCGAAGGAGATCAATAAGAACTTCTTTGATGAAGGCAGGTTTCCATCTGCTGTCGTTGCAACACTTGATAGGACTCCTTCTGAGATATGTATCGAAGCACTTGAGGATTCAACTCTAGTTGAAATAGATCATTCTAAGTATCGTGAACTACTTGAAAAGTATGAAGACCTAAAGTGGTATCACATAAAATATTTAGAAAAACACTGGGTAAAGGAAAAAGAGCCCGTTGAGATATCTTTATTGGATGGGGAAGCAAAGGAGCGCTATCTTTCCTTTATCGCAGAAAATCCTCTATTGGCGAAACGAGTCCCTCTCTATCATTTGGCTTCCAAGCTAGGCATTACACCAACCCAGTTGAGTCGAATCAGAAAAACAATTAATTGATTCTTCTCAACATATGTAAAGGAAATGTTACCTCTATTTTTATATATTAGGGGCATGACAAATTTAGCTTTAGTATTATTATCAATTCTTTCGGGATGTCTTATCCTATTACAAAGTAGTCTTAATGGGCAACTTTCTAAGTATACGCATAATCCCTTCTTTTCATCGTTTGTGCTTTACTTCTTTAGTGCTGTTTTTATGATGTTCATATTTCTAAGTACACGTCTAAAAATACCTAGCCTAGAAGTTATAAAAGAGGTTCCTCTCTACCTTTGGGGAGCTGGAAGTATTCTGAGTATTGTGGGTCTAACTCTCGTTTATTGGTTAATGCCAATTTTAGGGGTTTCAAAAGTATTAAGTGGTATAATTACAGGACAAATTATTGCTGGAATGATTGTTTCTCATTTCGGTTTTTTTGACTTACCTGTAATTGAAATAAATCGTTACAAAATTCTTGGCGTAGCCTTCTTATTTATAGGTGTATATTTTATCAATTGGAGTGCAATTAATGAAACAGTTAAATAATGAAATTAAAGAGTTTCTTCTAAATAACACATTTAACAACATTGATATTTTAATCAGTGATAGAGAATTTTTAAAACTTGATGATGAGAGTTTAGAAAACAAACTTATTGTGAGAAAGCGTGGAGGTTATTGTTTTGAAAATAATCAATACTTCTACACAAAGTTAAAAAAGAATGGCCTTGAGGTGAAAAGAGTTTTAGGTCGTGTTGTTTACGGTGATACACCTGATGATAAGCCGAGATCTCATCAGGCTACAGTCATAACACATGATGGTAAGTTATACTTAGTGGATGTAGGATTTGGACCATATACACCTGGAGCAGTAATCCCTTTAACTGGTCAGGAAGTCGAGAGCTTCAATAAGCGAACTTATCGAGTTTCTAAAATTAATGATGTTGATTATCAATTAGAAATTAAAAAGGAGGATGGGTTCTTTTCTCTCTATCAATTTAACCTTGCTAATTATAACGATGCTGATTTTAAGGTCGCAAATTACTATACAAATACTCATGATGATTCAAAATTTACGACATCTCTCATCTTGTCTCAACAAATCGAAAATGGAACAAGATTTATCAATAATCTTATCTATTCTGAAATCTATGAAAATGAACGTAAAAGTATTGATATAAACTCAGCAGAGGAGTTATATAAGCTAATTAGTGATTCATTTAACGTTAATATTACAAAAGAAGAATGCTCTTATCTATTCGATATTGTGAGTAATTTTTAATAAGCTAGTATGCCTAAATTGTTTAGGTTGACGGGAAGCTTATAAAAAGAGACTAATGACTTAATAAATATAATAAAAGAGAAATAAACTGTATGAGCAATAGCTTCACTAATTTAAAGATAGATAGCAGATTAAAAAGCAATCTCAAAGATTTAAAGTTTGAGAATATGACACCTATTCAGGAAAAGTCTTTACCAATCATTCTTGAAGGCAAGGATATAATTGCTCAAGCTAAAACAGGTAGCGGGAAAACTGTAGCATTTGGACTTGGTGTCTTAAATACTATTGATGTTAAACAAACAAGACCACAATGTTTAATTTTATGTCCAACAAGAGAATTAGCAGAACAAGTTGCAATGGAGCTAAGGAAACTCGCTCGAGCAATTTCTAACATGAAAGTATTAACAATAACTGGTGGAAGATCAGAGTATCAACAAGAGAAGTCTCTATCTCATGGTGCCCATATTGTGGTAGGAACACCGGGAAGAGTATTGAAGCTTTTAAAAAGAAAAATTCTCGTTCTTGATTTTGTTAAAAATTATGTTCTTGATGAAGCTGACCGTATGCTTGATATGGGCTTTTATGAAGATATCTCGAGAATTTCAGCATTTGTTCCAAAGCAAAGACAGACTTTACTTTTTTCGGCAACATTTCCTGAAGACATCGAAGATTTAAGTAAGAAACTTCAAAACGATGCTATTAGACTTAGTGTTGATGTTGTCCATGAAGAAACAAATATCAAAGAAGAGTTTATTCAACTGGGTTCTCATAAAGATAAAATGGATATGCTTTTTAGAGTTCTTGGAAAGTATCAGTCTAAGCGCTTTATCGTTTTTTGTAAGACAAAGAGAATAACTGATGTTGTTGCTGATGAGCTTTATAAAGCCGGTGTGGCCGTCGAGTCAATTCATGGTGATCTAGACCAAAATGAAAGAACCGCTGTTTTAACGATGTTTTCAAATAAAAGTCTTTCTGGAGTTGCTGCAACTGATGTCGCGGCCAGAGGGATTGACATTAAAGATCTTGATCTTGTTGTTAATTATGATCTCTCTAATGATCCTGAGGTCTATGTTCATCGCATAGGACGTACTGGACGAGCTGGAAATGAAGGAAGGGCCGTTAGTTTCTTTGTTGAACAAGAGATTGATAATTTAGAGAACATAAAAGAGTATCAGTCACGAGATTATGAAATTATTGATCCATCTAATTTTAGTGAAAGCACTGAGTACAATATTAGACCACTTATGGCGACAATCTATATTCATGCAGGGAAAAGAGATAAACTAAGACCTGGTGATATTGTTGGGGCAATCGTCGGTGAGTCTGGAATTGATTCGAAAGAAATTGGTGATATTTCGGTGACTAAGAATATGAGTTATGTTGCTGTAAAAGCTGAGCATATAAAGCATGTCGTTGAAAGTCTTCGAAATGGAAAAATTAAAAAAAGAAAATTTAAGTTAGGAATTCTATGATGAATAAAGAGCTGATGAAGATTTGGGTCGATGCTGATGCCTGTCCTAAAGTTATAAAAGAGGTTTTATTCAAAACATCTATTCGTCTACAAATTCCATTAGTTCTTGTCGCAAACTCTTATATGAATATTCCTCTTCATGAACTTATTACTTTTATAAAAGTTGATAGCGGTGCGGATGTTGCTGATATGTATATTGCTGACAACGCTAAAATTAATGATCTCGTTATTACAGCAGATATTCCTTTAGCTGCAGAGGTCGTAAAAAATGGAACTCTTGCTATAAATCCTAGAGGAGAGCTTTATGATGAAGAAAATGTCGGAGAACGTTTGTCTATGCGTGACTTCATGAAAGAGCTTAGAGATGGTGGTCTTATTACAGGGGGACCTGATGCATTTAGTACTAAGGATAAGGCAAATTTCGCGAACTCGTTAAATAAAATCCTTTCTAAGAAGGGGTTTAAGTAAATATAGTTTACAGAGGGGATTATAAAGGTTGACTTGTATCTCTATTCGGGAGATGAAGAGGGTTGATCTAGATACATTTTAAATATTCGCCTTTGCTAGTATTTGGATTAAGCAATGGCACTAGCGCTTTTAAAGCAAGGATATTTATTATGTCTTCAGTCAAATCTTTTGATTCTTTAAATCTATTACCTGAAATTCTTTCTGCATTAAAAAAGAAAGGTTATACAGCACCAACGCCGATTCAAGCAAATTCAATTCCACACCTATTAGATGGTGGAGATATCTTAGGGATTGCTCAAACGGGAACTGGAAAGACTGCTGCATTCTCTCTTCCTATTTTAAATAATTTAAAAATTAAAAAAATAAAAACAAAACCAGCTCGTATGAGGTGTCTAATCTTAACTCCGACAAGAGAATTAGCATCGCAGATAGAAGAGAATATAAAAGAATACTCTAAAGGATTGGGGATTTCATCCGCAGTTATCTTTGGAGGTGTTAGTCCTAGGCCTCAAGTTCAGAAACTGTCACGTGGAATGGATATTATCGTTGCAACACCAGGCAGACTTCTAGATCTAATGGGTGATGGCCACGTTCGTTTTGAACAACTAGAAACTTTTGTTCTTGATGAAGCCGATCGTATGTTAGATATGGGCTTCATTAGAGACGTTAACAAGATCATTGCTAAACTCCCTGAAAAAAGACAAACTCTCTTATTTTCGGCCACAATGCCTCAGGATATTGTGAACCTTTCTAAGAAATTGCTTGTTAAGCCTAAGAAAGTTGAAGTGACACCTGAGTCGACAACAGTTGAAAAAATTGATCAAAAGATAAATCTTGTTCATAGAACAAATAAGCCGAAGCTTTTAAAGAATATTTTAGAGGATACTACAATTGAGCACGTGCTTGTTTTTACTAAAACTAAGCATGGCGCTAATCGTGTGGTTAAGCATCTGGATCAAGTTGGAATTACGGCCGCTGCAATACATGGCAATAAGTCTCAGGGGGCACGAGAGAAGGCCTTGGGTGGTTTTAGAAAGGGAACTGTTAGGGTGCTTGTTGCTACTGATATTGCTGCTCGTGGAATTGATGTTTCCCATATCACTCATGTTATTAATTATAATCTTCCTGATGATCCTAAGAGTTATGTACATCGTATTGGGAGAACTGCTCGTGCTGGAAGAGAAGGGATTGCTATCTCTTTTTGCGACGATACAGAAACAAAGCTATTAAACGATATTGAAAAAACGATTAACTACAAAATTCCTGTCGACACGAATCATGCTTTTCATGGAGTTGCGGGGCAACCTGACTCACAAGAGGCGCCTAGAGCTCCTAGGACGCCTAGGCTTAGAGCAAAATCTTCTAAAGATAATAACAATAAGCAAAGAAGCGCTAGGCGAAGAAGAGCAAAACAAAAGTCTAAATCATCGTCTCTTTAAGAACACTAAAAACGCGTTAAAAACTCAAAGTAAGTCGCACCATCTAGCATAAAAGTGGTGTAGACTTCTGTGTTTTGACCGATTTTCCCGCCAATTGGGGCAGTATTAATATCTGAGAAATCATAATTCTTATCACCGAATTCCTTAATAACAAAGACGAGTAAACCCGCACCTTGTGAAAGAAATTCTCCAAGTCCATTTTCTTTCGCTACAGCGTAAGCAACTTTAGAAAAGCCTGCATGACACCATTTATTTGAAATATCTCCTTGGTTATGTAAAGCACTACAAGGATCATCATTTTCGATAAAGTAGTCAGACTTAGAATTTGATAAGAAAAGGGCCGATTCACGACTTAGTCCTAGGACTTTAAAATCTTGGGGTCTTTCTTCATTATTCTTTATATATTTTTCAAAAAAGATTGAGGCAGCTCGAGTTGATTGTTCACTGTCTCCAATAACTATATCTTTGTACTTTTCAGAAAGCTCTACATACTCTCTGGCCATTCTAGAATATGAATCTTCTTGCGCCTGCATCATGTTTGGTTTGATGTTAAATCGCATATCACTAATATTTTCAGTGCTCGATAGGGCAGAGAGAGATAGTAAGATACTTAGTGGCATTATCAATTTCTTCATATGTCGTCCTCTTAAATTATTTTGATCATCTTAACTAATTAGTTAGTTTGATGGTGAAAATATGAAAAAATGAGTGCCTGTTCTAAGATTAGACAGACGTGATTTCATATGGTTATACTATGAATTGAGAGTTGGAGGTTATTGATATGAAAAAGATTTCCGAGCAATACAAGCGTGATTTACTGGAGTCGATTCCAGTCGTCTCAGGAATGAAGCTTGAAATTAAGACTGTAGAAGATCAGAAAATCGTACTAAAAGCTCCTTTAAGTAAGAATATTAATTATGAAGGAACTGCATTTGGTGGAAGTATTAATACACTAGCAATTCTTTCTTGCTACCTCTTAACTCATCATACGATGAAAGTTCATAATATTGATTTCAAGTCTCTCGTTATCCAAAATAGTGAGATTGATTATCTTATGCCCGTGGATTCTGACTTTGAGGCCATTGCAGAAATTGATGAAGCTTCAGTAAATAGTTTCATACAATCACTTAAGCGACGCAAAGTCGGCCGCTTAAATGTTCATTCAAAGATTATGGTAGGAGACAGTGTTAGAGCGAGCTTTAAAGGACGCTTTGTTGCTACTTTATAATACGAATTCTTCTCTTATTAGAAAGAAGCGACCACGCCCATTGCATAAAGACCATAACCTTATTTCTAAAGTTGATTAAGAAGAAGATATGGACAAGACTCCACGCAAGCCATGCAATTGGACCTGCTAGCTTAACACCTTTCCATTCTAGTACAGCTTTGTATTTACCTACTGTCGCCATCGATCCTTTATCAAGGTATTTGAAGGCAAAGCGCTTATTTTTTAGTAGTTGCTTGGCAAGATGCTTTCCTTGTTGGGCTGCAACTGGTGCAAGAGAGGGAAGTGGGCTACCGTCTAATGACTGGAAGTTAGCTGCATCTCCTAAAATGAAAATTTCGGGAAAATCTTTTAAACTTAAGTCTTTTTCTACTATTGCACGTCCCATTCTGTCTTGTTCAACACCAAGCTTTGAAATTAACTTTGTTGCGCGATTTCCTGCTGCCCATATGATATTCTTAGATTCAATTTTCTGGCTTTTAGTTTTTATATAATCGTCACCAATTTCTTCTACGACTTCATCTGTTAAAACAATCACACCTAGCTTTTCGAGATAGTTCTTGGCCTTTTCTGAAGTTGGATGGCTATAGCTTGAGAGAATATGTTGACCACCTTCAATTAGATATATCTTTGTTAGTTTTGGATCGAAGTCGTGATATTCGTTAACAAGAGTTTTATAGGCAACTTCTGCAAATGCCCCCGCAAGCTCTACTCCAGTTGGGCCACCACCAATAATAACAATGTTTAACTTCTTTTCTTCTTGATTAAGCTTTATCTCTTCTTTTTCAAATGAGTTAAGGACACGGTCACGAATACTAAGAGCATCAGTTAGAGTCTTTAAGCCAGGGGCACTCTTTTCCCAGTCATCATTGCCAAAGTAGAAAGGTTTTGATCCTGTTGCTACAGCTAGGTAGTCGTATTGATATTCATCACCACTTTTACATTCTATAACTTTTAGATCTTTATTAATTGAGACAACTTCCTGCATGTGTACTTTGATATTTTTAGCATGAGATAAGATTTCACGTATTGGCATTGATATATCTCCTGGAGATAGGGATGCAGATGCTACTTGGTAAAGAAGAGGGTGGAATAAATGATGATTTTTCTTGTCTAGTATCACGACTTCAAAAGAATCTTTATTAGCAAGACCTTTTGCCAGGGCAATTCCTGCAAAGCCAGCTCCAATAATGACCACTTTTATTTTCTTCATGATTTCCCCCTTGTTCTAGTACATTTTAAATTTAATTCAATTTTGCGCTTGAAACAATAAAGCTAATTTGAAATAATTTATTTCTAATATGGAAATAATAGAAAAGACTACATTTGATCGTTTATATGCCCTTCAGGTGGCAACTGTGGTTGCTCGAGAGGGAACATTTGCAAAAGCAGCTAAAGTTCTAGGAACATCAGCTTCAAATATAACTAAAGAGATTCAGAAATTAGAGAGTTATCTCGGAGTTGTACTATTTAAAAGAACAACTCGATCTTTTGTTCTTACCGAAGAGGGAATGCTCACTCTTGAGAAGTCTAAAAATCTTTTAGAGGAATTAAATAATCTAGAAGAGCAGTTACATGGAGTTGTTGACTCAGTTAAAGGTGTTATTCGTATTACTGCGCCAACGACAATCGGTCAAAGCTTCTTGGCGTCAATTTTTGCTGAATTTCAGCTTCATTATCCATATGTTGAAATTGATTTGATTTTGACAGATAGAGTACTTGACCCTGTTGAACATAATATCGATTTAAGTATTAGAACGGCATTTCAATTAAAAGATTCAAATCTTTATATGAAAAGAGTTACACAAATCGACCGTGTTATTTGTGCTTCCCCTTACTATATTGATCATTTTAAAAAGCCAACAAACCTTGAATCTTTAAGCAGGCATAACTGCTTGCTATATCTAAGAGGAGATAGCCCTTTTATTTGGAGCTTCAAGAAAGGTCAAAAGATTAGTCATATTCAAGTACAAGGCTCATATAAATCGAATAATTTAATGTCTCTCATAAAGGCTTGTGAGTTAGGAGTTGGGATTCTCAATGTACCTCGTTACTTAGTAGATGAACAAATACAAAGAGGTGAGTTAATTGAATTATTTAAGAGTTGGGAGCTTCCATCTCATAGTCTATTTTTCTTAACCTCTAGAAAACCTTCTAGTTCAAAGAAACTAGAAGTATTAGAAGAGTTTTTATCGGAGAGATTGACATAAAAAAGATAAGTGAAAAACTTGATTCATATATTATTCATGAGGAAGCGCAGGAATATAATGGTTGTTCATATATATATGAAGGAAAGTACTATATTCAACGATCTTCCAAAGTAACACCTAAGAAAGTTGGCCAATTTGTCACATTGTGGAAGAGAGACGAAAGTGGAAAAACAATACCATACCACTTAAATGACCCTCTCGATTATGTTTTGATTATTTGCGATACAGAAAGTGAACAGGGTTACTTCTTATTTCCAAAAGATGCTCTAGTGAAAAAAGGTATTCTCTCTAGTGAATATAAAGAAGGAAAGCGTGGATTTCGTCTTTACCCCAAATGGGATCAACCTACTAGTAAACAGGCTATCAGTTCACAAAAATGGCAACTCGATTATTTCTTTAATGGAACTTTTCAAGGGATTCGTTAGAAGCTAGTATAGCCAAATGAAAAGATTAATACTTGTTACAGTTTTATGGGCATTTTCATTTAGTCTAATAGGGCAATATATTGCTGGTAAGATGGATACCTATCTGGCCATATTTCTAAGACTCTTTTTCGCATTCTTAGTGTTTGTTCCATTTTTAAATTTTAGAAATATTTTTAGAGTAGAATCTCTTAAGACAATGCTCATTGGAATATTGCAAATCGGAGTGATGTACCTCTTTTATTACAATTCCTTTAAGTATCTATCAGTATCAGAAGTAGCACTCTTTACTATTTCAACACCTCTCATTATTTCAATTATTGGAAATATTATTGAGAGACGCTTTATCTTAAGACAGCTCTTCAGTGTTTTCTTAGTTGTTTTTGGTGCGGCCATCATAAAGTGGAGTGAGATCTCAAATGATTATATTATTGGCTTCTTGCTTGTTCAGGGAGCAAATATCTGTTTTGGGCTAGGACAGGTTCTTTATCGCAAGATAATCTCTGAACAAAATCAGATGCAAAAATTTGCACTGTTCTTTTTAGGTGCCCTTATTCCAATCTCATTTGTTTTAATCTCTAGATCAACCTTCGCAAATCTTTCACAAATTACATCCTTGCAGTGGGGAGTCTTGTTGTGGTTAGGCTTTATTGCATCTGGTGTGTGTTACTATCTTTGGAATACTGGTTCTAAGCAAGTTTCATACGGAGAACTCGCTGTTATGAATAATGCAGTTATCCCTGCAGCTATACTTGTTAACGTCTTCTTCTGGGGAGCAAAGATTCAATGGACATCATTTCTACTCGGTGCTTTCATTATAATTTGTGGTATTTTGATTGAAAATAGGAGAACTCAAGATTGTTAATGTAAGAGTTGTGAATATTATTTAAGTTTTTTTGTCCTAAACTGAAATGCTAGAATACATGTATGAAAGCAAATAGTATTCGCACAGAAGTCATAGCAGGAATAACAACCTTCTTAACGATGAGTTATATTATCTTTGTCAATCCGCTCATCTTATCTTCAGATGGCACGGGAATGTCTTTTTCTGCTGTTATGACAGGGACTATTCTGGCCAGTTTTGTTGCAACTCTTCTTATGGGTCTAATCGCAAAGCTACCTTTTGCCCTTGCTCCTGGAATGGGGCTTAATGCTTTCTTTACTTATACATTAATTCTCGACCAAAAAATTCCCTGGGAGCAAGCCTTGGGCCTAGTCTTTTGGTCAGGTGTTGTCTTTGTTATCTTATCAGTGACGCCATTTAGAGAGAAGTTAGTTAAATCGATTCCAAAGAACTTAAGAATGGCCATGGCCGTTGGGATCGGTATTTTCCTTGCATTCATTGGTCTTAAGAATACCGGCATTATCATTGACCATCCAGTAACACTTGTTCAAACAGCACCGCTTTCAAGTGAGGGGACAGCTGTCATCCTTGGATTTGTTCTTATTATTGCCTTATTTAAGAAGAATATTCCTGGAAGTCTTCTGATAGGGATATTTTTTACTTGGACACTAGGAGCTCTCTTTGGAAAGTCGACTCTTCCTGAAAACTTCTTTGCAACTCCTGACTTTAGCTACTTTATGCAAGCAGATATCTTGGGGGCCTTAAAGATTGCTTATATCCCAAGTATTCTCACTCTTATGATGACTGATCTTTTTGATTCTTTGTCGACTTTTATTGGCGTCGCAGAGACGGCCAATCTTAAAAATGAAAAGGGTGAAATTAAGAATATGAAACAGGCCCTAACTGTTGATGCACTTGCGACTCTCTTTTCTGCGTTCTTTGGAACTTCTACGACGACAACCTTTGTCGAAAGTTCCGCTGGTGTCAGTGTCGGTGGCCGCACTGGATTAACATCAGTTATTACAGCAATCTGCTTCCTTCCGTTTCTCTTTCTTGCTCCATTTGCACAGTCCATTCCAAGCTATGCAACGGCCCCTGTTCTTATCTTTGTTGGGATTCTCATGTTTAAGAATATCTCATCAATAAACTTTGAAAAATTTGAAGAAATGATTCCTGCATTCTTATGTATTGTTCTTATTCCACTAAGTTTCTCAATTACAACAGGGATAATGTGGGGATTGTTTGTACATACTATTTTATATATTGTAGCTGGTCGCATAAAGGACTTAAGTCTAACAGAGTGCTTACTTTCTATTGTTGCCTGTCTATATATAATTTTTCATTGATCTCTATCAAATATTTTTTAAGTTTTTATTGGTATAGTAGGATTAAGGAGTGAAAAATGAAAAAAATTATTATCTGTGATTCATGTGGTGCAATTAATCGAATTGATACGACAAAGCTTTCTGCCAGTGGAGCTGTATGTGGAAAATGTTCTAAAGACTTGGACACTAGAGCAAAGGTTCAAAGTATTACCTTTGATAAGCTAGAAAAAATTATTCAACACTCTGAGCTTCCTGTCTTTGTTGACGCTTACGCAGATTGGTGTGGCCCGTGTAAAATGTATGGACCAACTTTTACGGAGTTTGCTCAAAAGAATTGGCAGTCTGCAGAGTTTTATAAAATCGATACTGAAAAGAATCCAATGATCTCGGTTAAGTATGGTATTCGTGGCATTCCCACGACTCTAATCTTTAAAGAGGCGAAGTTAGCGCATTCACAAAGTGGTGTTTTACAAGTTGTGCACTTAGATCAAATGCTTTCTAATTTTTAAAATAACTATCTCCAAATGAGCTTAATGAATTTGTCTACTTCTAGTTCAAAATCAAGTCTAGTTTGACTTAAAGAATTAAGCTCCTTCGTATCTAATGTTGCAGGTAATTTAGATGTCTGATAAAGGCCTATGATATATGTATATGTCATGAGAAGATTCTGAGTGGTCTCTTTAATATCACGTTTAAAATGATTAGCAATATTCTTACTTAAATTTAATAAGTCATCTTGGTGGCCCTTTTTAAAAGGGTAGATAATTTCTTTTGTAATATTCTTCTCTAAAATTAGACTTGCTCTGGATAATAATTCTAAGAATTTTGTGTCCTTAGTAAAAGACTTAACAAGCTCTTTAAGGAATGAATCGATACTAGAGGTATTGATGAGTTCATTATTAATATGCTCGAACCACTTCTGATAAAAGTCATAGAGAATATCTAAGTAAACTTCTTCCTTCGTTTTATAGTAGAGGTAGTATGTACCCTTAGCTACTTGGGCCTTGGCCACGATCTGGTTCACGCTAGCAAGTTCAAAATCTGAACTTATAAATAAATCATAAGCACTTGTTTTTATTAATGTTTTCTTATCCATTCTTACCTCTTTTAAAATTTTACTTGATTACTGACCGGTGGTCAATTAAGCTGTGACCACTGGTCATTTTGTAGGAGTGATAAAATGAATTTGAAAAAGCTAAGTAGAAGACTGTTGTATTTTACATTCTTCTATAACTTATTTGGAACAATCTCTTTTGCTTTCCCTGCTGCCTTTAATAATGCTTCCGGGCTTCCTTTTCCACCCCATGCGGTCTATGCAGCATTTGGGGCCGGAAATATTTTTATCTGGTCTTTCGTTTATCTATTTTTGGCCCGTCAAAGAGAATTTAATCGTCCCTTACTATTAGTTGGTGCCATAGGAAAGTTTAACCTTTTCGTTGCTTTGGTATTCGGTTGGTATGCAAAAGAAGTTGGAGGATCAACCCTGGCTCTCGGCTTGGTTGATGTGGCGATGGGAGTCGTTTGGATTAGTTACTTACTAAACTCAAAAAATCAAAAAAAGGAAATGTTATGAATTTAATAAAGTATGCACAACAAAGATACTCTGCAAAATTATATGATGAAAGTAAAATGATACCAAAAGAGAAGGTCGATGAATTAAAGTCAGTCCTTCATCTTGCACCTTCATCAATTAATATTCAGCCTTGGAAGTTTACATTTGTTGAAGATAAAAAAGTAAAGTCTGATCTTGCTGATGCCTCACTTTTTAATGCTGATAAAATTAAACAAGCTAGTCTTCTAGTTGTGTTCAGCGTCCCCGAAGATCTTGAAACTTTTGAAGAAATGATTTCTGGAGAAATGCCTGAACGTACACTCGCAATGTACCAAGGTGGCAAAGAACAAATGTCTCCTGAACAGCTTAATGCGTGGTTTACTCGTCAGCTATACATTGCTCTAGGGCAGGCCTTGACTGCGACAGCACAACTTGGTCTAGACTCGACGCCAATGGAGGGGATAGAGGCGGATAAGTACATGGAGATTCTAAAGATGAAAGACTTTAGGCCTGTGGTGGCCCTGGCCGTAGGCTATGCTGCTAGCGATGATTATAATCGTTTAGAAGTTATGCCTAAATCTCGTCGTGCTTTTGAAAAGGTTATTGAGTCGGTATAGGAGTGGTCTAAACGAAGCTCTTAGTTCCATATTTTGGTACTTTGAAATCAGTTGTTCTGCGCTATCTTAATATAGGGTATGGTTTATTCATCATCTAAATCTCATTAGGTGAGTATTTGAAGGAGCGTATCATGTTTAACTATTTAGGAACTATCATTATTAAATAATTTCGAAGCCTCCTTAAGCGGAGGCTTTCTTATTTGTACATATTTTCAACCCCTTACAGTTCAACAATATTGTAAAAGTAACTGATTCCTTAGAAGTCATTTGAAGAAGCTCTTCCTTTCTATTAAATTCAGCGAGAATAAAGAAGGGAAATTCATGAAAATCATAATCTTAAGCCTATTATTATCTCTTGGTGTTAACGCTGAAATGGTGTCGATTAGACAGTATCAAACTCCAGTTAAGAACCAAAAAGACAGAAATACATGTGCATACTTTGCGGTAACTGCCATGCTTGAGGGTGCTATTAAGAAGAGATTTGATATGGAGTTCGATATTTCAGAGCAATTTCAAATCTACTATGGGAAAGAGCACTTTGGAGAGTATCCAAATGCTGAGCATGGGTACACTTACGAGATTGCACGTAATTTTCGCAATCAATATTTCTTTATCGAAGAGGCCCAGCTTCCTTATCAGATGAGTTATTTTGAAAATAATGGCCCTTGCTCGCAATTCGATCCATTTGATGAAAGCGCGCCGTCTTACTGCTTCTCTCATGCTCCAGTCGATACTGGCTCGCTTAAGAGAGTGAAGGTGGATGGGTTAGAAGTTAAAATGGTCACAAATCTGTGGAGCTCTTGGAAATCCAAAACTGATTTATACGAAGATGAGATTAGAAGTGGGAATGGCCTTGTTGCAACAGTTCTCGTTTATTCTCCTCTTTGGGAAAATGCCCATGTGACACTTCCTGATGAAACTTTTGCAAAGTGTGAATCGGGTGAAGTCGCCTGCTATGGCCATGCGATTCACTTTACTGGATACGACAAAGAAAAGAGAATTTTTCAATTTAAAAATAGTTGGTCAAGTGAGTGGGGCGATGAAGGATATGGTTATATGTCTTATGACTATGTCATGAAGCATGCAGTTGATCCCATCTCATTTAGATGGGACCGTTTCTTGGCCGATATCAGAAAATAATATCAAACGAGATATTTAAATTTTTGACTCTCTATTGAGTTAATACTTTCAAATGTTGTCTGTGCAATATTACTTAAGGCTTCGTGAGTTAGAAAAGCTTGATGAGAAGTAATTAGAACATTTGGAAAAGTCATTAACCTTGCTAGGTCATCATCTTGAAGTACGTCTTGAGAGTGATCGTCAAAGAATAAATTTTCCTCTTCTTCGTAAACATCAAGACCTGCAGCTAAAATCTTCTTTTCTTTCAAGGCTTTTATTAGGGCCTTTGTATCGACAAGCCCACCACGACTTGTGTTGATGAAGACGACACCATCTTGCATCTTCGAAATATTGGCATCATTAATGAGATGATATGAATTTTTATTAAGTGGAATATGAAGTGAGATGATCTTCGATTCTTTTAAAATTTCATCAAATCCAACATACTCAACACCCAGCTTCTCTAACTCAGTGTCTTTTGTTAGGTCAAACGCTAGAACTCGACATCCAAAACCAAGGGCAATCTTACAAAAGGCTTTCCCAATCTTACCCGTACCAATAACTCCAATCGTTTTCTTATAGAGGTCAAAACCAACAAGACCGTCGAGGTTAAAATTACTTTCTCTAACGCGATTATACGCCTTATGAGTTTTTCTATTTAAAGTTAGAATCATTGCCATCGTATGCTCTGCAATGGCCTGAGGAGAGTATTCTGGAACTCTTGTAACAGGGATTTTTTTTGATTTAGCGTATTCCAAATCGACGTTATTAAAACCTGCACATCTTAGTGTGATGAGCTTAATACCAAAATCACTTAGCTGGTCTAGAACTTCTTTACTCACTTTATCATTTGTAAAAATACAAACGACATCATGACCTTTAGCAAGTTGTGCAGTTTCTGGATTAAGTTGCTCTTTGATGAATGTGACATTGTGTCCATTCGCTTGCTTTAATAAATATTCTTTTTCAAAATTGTGGGTACTGAAAACAATTATCTTCATACTTCCTCTCTTAGGCGGTAATAGATTATATCTAGTATATGATACAAATATTGTTAATATTGTAACTTATAATCTTAAAATGAAGTTCTTCATGAAACAAATAATGCTAACACTCTTATCTTTACAAGCATTTGCGCAAGTACCGGCGATTAGACCAAATAACTCTGTTATTATTGAAGATTTTTGTATTTGTAGCGAACAAAAAGATATTCGAGCATCAGCAGGTGAGAGTTGTACTCAAGTATGTCAGAATACTTCTTTTGATATAACAACAATGATTGCTAAAGCTAGCGTAGGAAAAAATATTTCTACCAACCCTGACTTAAGAGATCTTAACGGTTGGTGTTCTCATGATCTTGATAATGGAGCACTTAATCCAGCTTCATGCACATTAGTCGTAACTGATGAAGCAGGGGATCAGTATCGATTACTTCCAAAAACATATAATGGCACGAATTCATTTGAAGTTATTTTAAACGACCTTGCTACGAGCAAAGGCTCTGAATATTCTTTTTATTTGGAAGAAAGTGGTAGTGGTGTTGAGTTCGCTAGAAGTAAAGAAGGATATATTTCTTTTTAATGTTCATGAACTTTAAATGGGAATTATAGGAACTTAGTTAATGAGAAAACAAGAATTTAAAATATGGGTGGATGCGGACGCTTGCTATTAACCCACGCGGAGAGCTCTATGATGAAGAGAATATTGGAGAGCGCCTTTCAATGAGAGATTTCATGCAAGAGCTGGCCGAGATGGAGTTGCTATTTCATTTTGTGATGACACAGAAAAGAACCTTTTAAAGGATATTGAGAAAACGATTAAGTATCAAATTCCTCAAGATAAGGATCACCCATTTCATGGTGTCGCAGGAGCTCCTACACAACCTCAAAATAATCGACGTCCAGAAAAGCAGAAGCAGGCTTCTTCAAGAAGTGGTGCGAAGTCTAAAGGCAACAAAACGAGTAAGTCGAATAATCAGCAAAGAAGTGCGAGACGCAGACGTGCTGCAAGTAAAGCGAAGTAGATTGAAATAGGTTAGTGGGATTGCTTCTTTTATGGCCCAATATGCTTCCATACAGAAAGCAGGGTTTTAAGTGTTTGCTTATGATTTAAGTCTTGGGCTTCATTTAAATATTTAACTGTTGCCAACTTTATATCCCTGATAGTTGAATTCTTATTAAGATATTTCATGTAAGCATTGAAAAAAACTTCAGTTGCAACCTCATATCCTACACCCTCAAATTCAGCTGTTCCCTCAGACAAGAGATAAAAAGCATTCGTTACTATGCCTGCATTATAATAAACATTAGGGCCATTAGGCTTGTATTCGTCAAAGTTACTTGCTTGACCATTTTGTTCTGGGTTTGAAATATCACGTAAGCAATTACCTTGACCAATATATGCTTCATGTCCTAACTGATAGCAATCTGCACTTGGATTATTTTTAAAGCAAACAAAAACCCCGATAATATCTGCAAATGCTTCATTGAGTGATCCCTGGTCACCTTCGGAAGCAAGTTCTATTGTATTTGCTAACAGCCCATGAGCAAATTCATGGGCAACGATTCCAATACTTGCAGACAAGTGAGTGTGATCTGAAATATTTGAACTCTGCCCGAATGTAATTATATTTTTATCTTTATCCCACCACTTTGCATTATCATTAAATGAGCCTTTTTTTAAAAGCACTGAAATTACTTCCGACCCTTTATTATCAAAGCTATTAAACCCTAAGTGCTCTTTTACGATTCTTATTGTTTTTATAGTATTAACATGAGTATCTACGAGAGCAGGGTTTGAGAATAAGCAATTTTGTGATTGTACAATTTTTCCTGGTACTCCCCAAAAATCATCAGAGAGGAAATACAATGGATCATTGTTTAGGTTGCCATTGCTGTGACCTGTAGTAGTTGTAACTTTATATTCTTTGGAGTGAAGGTATTGTTGAGCACTATAAATATTTTCAACAACGTCAAACACCTGAATCTGACCTCGAGAATCTTTACTATGACATGTGACCATACGGTGATCTTTAAACTGATTAGCAAAGTTATAAGGAAAAGCCTTAAGCGATATGAAAATAGTTACAAGAGCTAATAATTGATACATATGCTCTTATAAGGAATCTAAATATGAGTCGCAACTTATATAGTTATAATTTCAGTGTTTTGTAAAAACTACAGGAGTTCTTAATATAAATATTACAGTACCGAAAGCTTGACCTGCGGTGAGAGCGTAAGCTCTGATCGCTGAGTCTGCATAGGGTTGCGAAAGAATGGAACGAGTGTCAGCTTCGTGAGATTGCAGGGACGCGATACCGAGATGTAATTACAGTACTTTATGCTAAGTAAATAATTTTATTTATTAAGGAAAGCTGACGAAAAACCGATAATATTTATATGAGATTTTTCATTTTAACATTTTCATTTTTTTCAATATTAGTTTCTTGCTCTTCAACAAATAAGGAAGAGTATTCTTTGGTTTATGATCCATCAATAAAAGTTAAAGCCCCCCCCATGTTGAACAAGGAAAAAATAGATTTAGATGTAAATCTTGTTGAATATACTCTTAAAAATTCCTACTCAGGTTATTTTTTTAAAAATAAAAATAACGTAGAACTAGGAATTAAAAAATTAAAAGAATCTGTTGTAAATATTGAATCGATTAAACCAGGAGATTTTTGTAATGTATTAGGGGAATCGTTTTCTCATGTTCAAGATGAGCATTTGACTTTTCAGTTTGGCCCTATGAAATGTGCGAGAAATACATTCGTTGGAAATGTCGGTAAAAGAATCGATAGTGAAGAGAAGAGACTTTGGACGGTAAAAAAAGTTGTTGAAGGTAATAGTAACGTTCTCGTTATCACTATCTCTTGGTTTGCATCACACTCTTCAAATAAATGGGATGGGATGCTTAGAGAAATTAAGACGCATTTAGATAAGATCGATTTTGTTGTCGTTGACCTAAGAGGTAATAGTGGAGGAGATGATACTATTGGATATCAGTTAGCAAAATTATTAACTGGTGGCTCTCCGTTTTCAACACCATATGCACATCAATACAAAGTCGTTACAAGAGCTGGTTTAGAAAGTCTAGCTAACTTATTTTCTTTCTTGGCACAGAGTGCAGAATCAAAGAAACAAAAAGATTTTTTTTTAGACTTCATAAAAAGAGATAAGCAAAAATATACTAACTATAAAAAAGAGACCGCTATTGTAAATAAAGTGTTACCTAAAGTTGTTAAGGCCAAGGCATTAAAGCCAGTCGTGATTTTACAAGATCGTGCTTGTGCATCTTCATGTGAAAGTACAATAGACTTTTTTGAATACATTGATGATGTAACAAGAGTCGGTGAGAACACAGCTGGTCAGGTTCAATTCGGTAATCTTGGATTTGTCGTACTTCCTGAAAGTCGCATTCAGATAAATATACCTTCAACATTTAATAGCTATAGAGATAACAGATTTATAGAGTCTATAGGTATAAAGCCCGATGTTAATGTTCCAAAGGGTCAAGATGCATATGACTTTGCGATAACATATATGAAGAATAGACGTAAGTAATAGAATGTACGGTTAGTTATTAGAATTCCCACTATTTACGATTATTTCAATAATCTGATCATCAAAACCATCAGATTCTTATGTATACTTTTTAGACACTTTTACTTTCTCCATAAAAATTCTTCAATAGGACTGTCTCTCGATCAAGATAATCTATAAAATTGATTCGTATTCACATTTTTACTTTGGCCGAGGAGACACTATGAACAAGATTATTATTGGTTTTTCACTACTTTTAACATTACCAAGCATTACAGCTCAAGCAACACCTGTGTTGACATTTGACTCACTAGTAAACCCTGCAAAAGTAAAGCTTGTAGAAGAAAAAGTAACGAACATTTTAACTACGTCATTAGAGCGATCTAAAGTCTTAAAAGAAAACAACGAATCTGATTATAGAGACCTTGTTGAGCATATTAATATGTCATTCAATGGAGAACTTAAGCTTCTTCTAAAAAATAAAATCAAAACTGTATACGAAAGAAGAAAGAATACTTACACAGCAGATGAATCACTAGAAAGTGATGTTGCAGAATTCTTCCAGGAGATTAATGAAATTCATTCAGAAATGTCTGAACTTAGAACTAAGTCTGAAGGAGTTAATGGATGGGAAAAAGATGTCGAGAATAGAACTCACAAGAAAATTGCACAGCTTTGTAAATCTAAAACTTCAAACCTTTGCAATACCTTAGAGAGCCTAATCAGAGGTAGAACATTACATGCAGGTAATAAATGTATTTCGACTTCTCTTTCAAACTGTACTATTGATATTATTAAAGACATTGCTCGTTTAGAAGACAAGCCAGTACGTGAGTACGATAAATCTAAATATATTCCACATAGAAGTATGTATCTTCTTCCGATTAGTTTCTTATCAGAAAATAGTTATATTGATTCTTTAAAAGAAATTCATAGAAATAAGACAGAGATCAAAGTGTCTCATAGTACTTTCTTCAATAACACTATTTCTTATTCAGCTGAGGAAGTAAGTTTCAAGCTTAGTCGTAATGGAGCTTCTAGAGTTATATTTGGAGGCCAATATAGTAAAGTAGAAGATTCATTAGGGTATTTTTATGAACTATACTCTCAAAAAGAAACAACACCGAATATGTCAGCTTCATATTAATCAAGAAAAAGTTATATAGAACTTAAAAACAGTGCTTTAGGGTACTGTTTTTTTGTTTTTACTCGAAAAGAATTTTTATCAAATTCATTAAGAAGAACCCTTTAAAGGGGAGACTAATGATTTTGCCATACTGGCATTTCTTATTTGAAATTTAGTGATATTGAAAATGTTAGTGGGATTGCTTAGTTGGTTACCCGAATCGTCCCATCATCGTGTATACGTATAAATGTAGGTTGGTTATTTTGCGGAGAACCCTCTCTCCCTCGCATCCTGCTCGGTCGTGCAGGGTTGTTCCGCGCAAAATGCCTTCGTGGCATTTTTCGCGTCCAAAAAAAAAGCCGAGTGGGTTCTGACCTGCGGTGAGAGCGTAAGCTCTTAACGCTGAGTCTGCATAGGCTTGCGAAAGAATGGAACAAGCGTCAGCGCCGTGACATTGTGACCAGAGTTGCAGAAGCAAAAAATTGGCAAAAAAAAAGCCGAGTGGGTTAACTCGGCTTTTAATATCTTAGTCTCCGAAGAGATTAAAACTTGAATGTTACGAAATGAAAATGGCGGGAGCGAAGGGACTCGAACCCTCGGCCTTCTGCGTGACAGGCAGACGTTATAACCAACTTAACTACGCCCCCGCATTTCGTAAGACTTAATATAGGGATTTCGGTTTCATTCGTCAATAGAAAAATTTAAAAAAAGTTCAATTTTTTTTAGCCTGTCTATAAAATTTGTCTATGGTTGTGTGAAAAAGCCAGTAATAAAGGACGTTTCAGAATAATTCTGCTAAGATTGGTCAACGAAAAAAAGGTAAATTTTATGAGTTTTTTAACGTCACTTTGGAATTATATATTAGTATCGGCTCCGTTTTTAATGTTTGGGCTTCTTGCTGCAGGAGTTATTAAAGCTTTTATCTCTGTTGAGCGCATAAAGAAGGCAATGGGTGGTAAGGGATTAAAGGGAGCGGTAAAAGCCTCTGTCTTAGGTATTCCACTTCCTCTTTGTAGTTGCGCTGTTATTCCTACTGCGGCCACATTAAAAAAGCAGGGGGCTTCAAATTCGGCCACTTCTGCGTTTTTGATTGCAACACCTGAGTCTGGGGTTGATTCAATAGCCATGACTTATGGAATGATGGATATCCCAATGACGATCATCCGCCCAGTCGCTGCTTTTGTGTCGGCGTTTGTTGCTGGTGCTCTTCAATTAGTTTTTAAAACAGATAAAGATGTTGAACAGGTTAGTGGGGAAGTTAAGCCTAGTTGTTGTGGAAGTTCAAAAAAGAAAGATGAAAGTGTTATTGTAAAGCAAAGCTTTGCAAAGAAGGCGCAAGCTTCTGTTCACTTTGGATTTGTTGAGCTTGTTGATGATATGGCCATCTGGCTTGCCTTTGGTATTGTGGCCGGAGCATTCATTGACTTTGCACTTCCTGCTAATTTCTTTGATGGCCTTTCTGGTTGGGGTGGAAGAGGGGCAATTCTACTTGTAGGGATTCCTCTTTATATTTGTGCATCAGCGACGACACCTATTGCAGCTTCTCTTGTAATGAAGGGAATGAGTCCTGGTATGGCATTACTTTTTCTTTTAGTAGGTCCAGCGACGAATATCTCAAATATTTTAGTTATCGGGCAGTATATTGGAAAAAAAGGTGTTGTGATCAACCTTCTTTCAATTGCTCTTGTTGCGCTAGGTTTTTCTTTCTTAACGGACTACCTTTACAGTGCATTTTCATGGCCTCTTAACTTTAATGTTTCTCATCACAATCACGAGACATCAAGCTGGTGGGAAGTTTCATTAGCGGTAGTGTTTACACTTCTACTTCTTCGCTCACTACTATTTGTCGAGCTACCTAAGAGAGTAAAGAAGTATTTTGAAGATAAAGGAAATTCAGGTAGCTGTTGCGGTTAACAGCTACCTGTTTGAATATAGAACTCTTTATTATTTGTGGCGTTTTTCGATATCGTCTTTTGACTTATAGATCATACTTCCAAGAGCATTGATAATTGAAGATGAGCGTTTTCCAAAAGCAACCCCTTGAACATTTGCCTCAAAATTTTCGATATCAAAGATCTCCATCTTTTCTGAGTCATGCCAGTCTCGACTAAAGCGTCTTTCAAAGCTTGCTACTTCTTTCTTATCAAAGATCTGTGCACCAAATTCTCTAAATGAACCTTGGAGAGTATCTGGATTAATATTTGATGAACCACCTAGAACAGTGATTCCATCAATCGATGTAATCTTTCTATGGTTTTCTTGGTGATATTCTTTAGTTGAGCCGTCTGGAAAGTTTGCTGTAATACCATAAGTCTTACGTGCACGTACTTGAATTCCTGCATCAACAAGCTTTTTAACGAATAGGGTATTTGGGAGGCCGTTCATTCCAAAGTTTCCGTTGTGATCGATAACTAGCTTAATATCGAGAAGAGGGTTCTGTCTCTTGGCCTTTACAAGGGCATCGATTACATATGAGTCATATAGGAATAGCTGTTCCATAAAAATATTCTTTTCTGCCTTTGAGATCATATCAACGAGGATATTTCGAACATTCTTAATTGTTCCATCAACATCGGCTTCGGCAAGGCGAATAACGGAGTCACCTTTAATTTCATACTTTTCTTTCTTGATTCGCATATCTTCTAAGATTTGATCTTTTTGAGAGAGGTAGGCACGGTTATCGAAACCTTGTTCTTTATAGTAGAAACCTACTAGCTCTTTTGGGTCTTCCGTAAGTGCCGCTTGAAGATCGCGGTAGTAAGAAGCTTGAACAAGTCCTGCTGCAGCACCTGTTACGTAGATAGCATCATCGTAGTAGTAACCACCACTATGGTCAGTCCAGTTTTTTGAACCAAAATATGCTTGTGCATTTTCAGTGTTTCCATCAACGACAATTACTTTAGAGTGATCAATTTTTGATTCAAAATATGTACTACCTGACTCAAAATATTTGATCGCTTCAGCAGTTTTTGGGATTAGTTTTGTAATTCCAAAAGGGATACCTGGAGGGTGACGCTGAATATTTGCCTGAAGTAATGAGACACTTTTCTTTAAAACAGGGTCTTTTTCACGACGCTCTTTAATGTATTCAAAGATCGGCATCATCTCATCTAACATATTATAGTTAGTAGCATAGTCGTGTAGTAGGACAACTTTAAAATTAGGATTTTCTTTAAGCTTCTCTTTCGTTTGATCTAAAAGATACTCTGATAGAGTTGCTCCAAGAGTTCCTCCGAAGAGAAAAATATCGATAAAGATTGAGTCCTTAGAACTTGCAATCATATCACGAATCTTAATGTAAATCGGATCCTGTTGAAAAATGATATTTCCTGTAGGATCTTCAGGTGTTGGCATCTTAATATAATCAGAATCGAAGTCTAGAGTCCCACCTGCAAAGATAACTCTTTGATTCAGCCAATCGATACGCTCTAGCGAACGCTCGTTCTCCGAGACGATTTCTGTTTTATTTGAAGGAACAAAACCAAGCGCTGAAAGAGAGTAGTTATTAATATCACTAAATGTTTCTGAAAAATCAATTGTTGCAATTTCATTCTCTTTAATACTTCCGATTACATCTTTACTGCTTGCGATTTTCATTGCCTGTAGCTTTAATGTTGGAAAATAAGTTGAAATAGAATTTGATGTGATTCCTTTTCTAGTGATCTTTGTAAGAAGCTCTTGTGCAGCTTTTTTATCCTTATCCTTCGTTAGAGGATTATCAATAAAGTCTCTGAGTATAAATAGTTTATAGGCCAGGAAGTAGTAGAGAACCTTACCAAGCTCTTTTTCATTTGGAGAAACTTTTGTCCAGTAAGTAACAGGCATTGCTATTTTATTTGGCAAAACTTCGTCAATATTCTTTAAGAACTTTACTGCTTGTTTCTCTTTCGATTTATCGAGCTCTTTTATCGCATCAAAGAAAGTCGGAGCATGAGCATAGTCACGTTTTCCATAGACTGATTCGTAAGACTCTAGAAATAGTTTCTGTGAGTCGAGACGGTCTTTGATATTAAAGCTTGCTGCAAATGATTGCGTAGCAAGAGTTGAAAGTAGAGCTGTTGTTAATAATTTCTTTGTCGATTTCATTGTCGATCCTATTATTTAATAAATTTCTCTAGATTAAGTTTTTGTACAAGAAAGTCTGTATTTTCTTGTAGAAGAGTTTTTCTGATTGCATCTTTAACATGCATTCTTAAATCAAAATCTCTTGGGTTTGTCGTAATGCGACTCTTGCTCGTAAACTTCTTGTCTTTATGACTGTAAACTAAAGTTTTTAGCTCACCGTTGAAGTTTGTACGGATTGTGCCATTAGAGTAGTCTCCTTGAAATTTGAATTTGGAAGTTCTAATGTCGTTCTTTTTATCAAATACACTAAAAAGTCTTTTGAAGAAGCTATCGTACTTCTTATCAAGGGAAACAATCTCGCCAAAGTGAAAGATCGTTTTAGTTTTCTTAGGAACCAAGCTATCAAGATTGTATTCATAGATTGTATCAACAGTAAGAACTTGTGGTTCTTCATTCTTTGCTTCAAATTCCTGCTCTGTGATATTCAAATATTTTGATTTAAATGAATCTATTTTTAAGTCTGTAGGGTAGTTGATACGATAATACTTACGAAGTCGTACATATCCCTTTATTCCATTCTTTTTTGGATTGGGAATAGGTTGAGATATCTTCCAGTCTGTATCAATTAGCTCTGATGTCAGTGTAATTGCCCCACCGATATATTGATAAATATCGTTAGAAATTGGGATTTGTGTATCTAGGACACGATGTGAGAAATTCTTATTATAAGTTTGGAAAGCTTCATAAAGTGATCCTTGAGTCTCAAGGTTTATAAGTTGATTTGTTTGTAACTCATCCTTATATGAAACAGAGTCTTTATTGTAAGGTGTAAACATAATATCGAACTCAAAATTAGAATCGATAAGCTTATGAACCTTAACTGTATAAACAAAAGTATTGAGGAATTCTTTTGTTAATTCAGGAAGTAGTTCCGATTTTAAAGTCGTCCCTTCCTTATTTCCTTTTTCGATAAGTCTTTTGAATCCAGCACTAAGGCCTTTTTCAATTGCTTCTTTACCGTTTTTTGTGAAGTATTTAGCGCCTTTGTCTGACCAGAAGTCTACAGACATCTTGTAGTCGACATTTCCATTGAAGTCTTCATAGATGACATACTCTTCAAAAGGGAATAGTTGTGGGAACTCTTTGTATTCGCCAGGAACTTTTTGAGACGCTGGAGCTCTTCGTTCATGGATTTTTTCTTTCGAATAGACGTTATCAAACTTAGATGTTGAAAAGAATTGATATGCAACAAATGCATTAACACTAAGTACGCACGCTAAAGCAATAAAACTTTGTTTCTTACCTTCACTCATAGTATGTCTCTCTCATTAGTATTTATCCTTCTTATCTTGTCGGATTTTAAATGCAAAAACTTTACTTCAAATTCGTAATCTCTTGAAAATACTTGATAGAAGTAAAGTCAGACTCTATCACTTGTAAAAATAGCGAGTTGTTTTTTATAAAATCTCGCTCGACATATTACCTTTATTTAAGTTTAGAAAAATCTAGTTGGGCGTTATCGTTATTTACAACCAAAAAAAACATGGAGGAAAAAAATGAAAAAGGTAATTCTAAGTCTACTTCTTGCAACAGGTCTTTCTTTTAATGCGTCTGCAGCAGTTGGTATGTTAACAGGTAACTGCTACATCGCTTATACTGGACTACTGGCAATGAAAGTAGGTGTTGGTTACTCAGTAAAAGCAATCTTCTCAGGTGACCAAAAAGATTGGGCAAAAGCCGCTAAGATTGGTCTTGCTGGATTAATTGTTCTTGATAATGAAGGACTAGCAGAGTTTGGTCCTGTGTATGGAACAATTAAAGGTGTGAGTGCAGATCAAATTGCTATCTACAACTCTGAAGTTGAAGAAGCAAATTTAATCCTTGAAGAAGTTGTTGCTCAAATGGATCGAGACACTTCTGTAGCAGAGACTAAAGAAATTTGGGCACGCTACGAATCATCACTATCTCCTGAAACATTAGATGTAATGCGTGCAATTGTTTCAGAATAATAAATAAAACCTTCTACAAAAAGAAAGGCCCTCTTTATTAAGAGGGCCTTTTTATTTTATAAATTTTCTTCGTAAACGAGCTTTTTTATATCCTTTACATTATCTACGTAAAGTTTCCCATATAGATGGTCGATCTCATGTTGAAAAACTGTTGCTAAAAAGTCTTGTGCTTCAAAAACGACTTCCTCTGCCTTTTCATTTAAATATGTCACACGAATATGATTTGGTCTTTCTACATATCCTCTCAGTCCAGGAACCGAAAGACACCCTTCCCAATATCCATCTTCTTGTTCTGTTAAGAACTCAATTCTTGGATTGAAAATAATGAGCTTTCCAATTGGTGTTGCATCTTCGTATCGTGAATCCTCAGGTACATCAATTATTGTAACTTTCTTAGAAACACCAATTTGGGGAGCAGCAATTCCTATTCCACCTACTGCTAGCATTGAATCATTCATATCTTCTAGAAGTTGCTTTGTCTCTTCACTAAGAATTTCTTCTTTAGTAAAATCTTGTGCTATTTCTCTTAGAACTGGATCTCCCATTGTTCTGATTCTTTGTACTGTCATAATTTTATTCCTTTAAATTTACTTTCACCCTCGATTCTATCATAATTTCGTAATGAAAATCTTATTTGTTTGTCTTGGAAATATATGTCGTTCACCGGCCGCTGATGGGGTACTTCTACATCGTATTCAGGAGCTGGCCTTAGAAGAACAGATTCAGGTTGATTCTGCAGGTACTAGTGCCTATCACGCAGGAGAAGGTGCCGATAGACGTATGCAGGAGCATGCCTTGAAAAGAGGATATAAGCTTCCAAGTATTTCAAGAGGTTTCACAAAAAGAGATTTTGAAGAGTTTGATCTTATCGTTGCTATGGATAAGTCTAATTATCGAAATATTTTAAAACTTGACCCTGAGGAAAATTATAAAAATAAGGTTAAATTATTTTGTAGTTTTTGTAGTGGTCCATATACTTCATATGAAGAAGTACCCGATCCATACTTTGGTGGTGCAAGAGGCTTTGAGGAAGTGATGGACCTCGTTGAAAATGGAGTAGAAGGAATTCTAAGTCAATATGGCAATAAAGAAAGATAATTATATTACTCCCAAAGGCTTTGCAAAGCTCGAAGAAGAGTTAAATTTTTTAATGAAAACTGAAAGACCAGAGATAACTGAAACAGTTAAATGGGCTGCTTCACTTGGAGATCGATCTGAAAATGCTGATTATCAGTATGGAAAGAAGAGGTTGCGTGAGATCGATCGTCGCATTCGCTTTCTAAATACAAGAATCAATGCCGCCTTAATTGTTGATCCTCTCTCTGTCACAACTGATAAGATTCAATTTGGTGCAACGGTTACCTTAGAAGATGAGAATGGAAAAGAGAAGAAATATTCAATTGTAGGCGTCGATGAAGTGGACACGACAAAAGGATATGTCAGTTGGAAGTCTCCAATTGCTAGGGCCATGATTGGAAAAGAAGAAGGTGATGAGGTTATTGTTCAGGCACCAGGGGATGATTTTGAGTACACTATTATAGAAATTAATTATATTGATATTGAGGTATAAGATGATTATTGAATGTCCTGTTTCACTTGGTGAGCTCGTTGATAAGATGACTATCTTAAAAATTAAGACAGAGCGTATAGAAGACAATGAGCGCGTATCTTTGGCACAGGCCGAATATGATGAATTAGCGAAAACTTTGGCCGAACTAAATTTAGAAGGAATAGAATCTTTTATGAGTGAGCTTAAAGAGATTAATGAGAGGCTCTGGGTAATTGAAGATGATATCCGTCTTAAGGAAAAAGAAGCAGACTTTGGTGAGGAGTTTATCTCTCTGGCACGTAGTGTCTATAAAACAAATGATTTAAGATTTAAGGTTAAAAATTCAATCAATATGAGTTACAATTCAGGCATAAAAGAAGTCAAATCATATAAATAAATAACAAAAGAGTATTTAATGTCGAAAATTCCAACGAATTTAAAGTACGAACTTTATGAAAAGTCAGTCCAAAATCACGAAGTTGATATTGAATTTATCAACAAAGAATATAAGAAGATTTTTGGCCGCTCTCCAAGATCTCTACGTGAAGACTTTGGTGGTACAGCTGCAATGGCCTGTGACTGGGTAAAAGAAGGGAAAGATCGTGAAGCTTGGGGTATTGATCTTGATGAAGAGCCACAGGCATATGGAATGGAAAATCACTACTCTCGTTTAACAGAAGAAGAAAAAACACGTATGCATTATATTAATGGAAACGTGCTTGATGATTATGAATTTAAAGCTGACGTTACGGTTGCTTTTAATTTTTCGTATTTCATCTTCAAAGAAAGAAATGTTCTTCTTAATTATTTTAAACAAGTAAAAAAGAATATGGGACCTGAAAGTATCTTTATGGTGGATATCTTTGGTGGTGAAGAATGTCGTCAAGAGCTAGAAGAAGAGACTGAGCACGATGATCACACTTACTACTGGGATTGTGATAGCTACAATCCATTAACAGAGGAAGTTCAGTACTATATTCACTTTAAAACACATAAAGATGGAAAAATGTATCGTAAGGCCTTCTCATATGATTGGAGACATTGGTCAATTGGCGAGATCAAAGACATCATGGAGGATGCTGGATTTGAAAATATCATTACTTTCTGGGAAGGTGAGGATGATGATGGTTCAGGTGATGGTATCTTCTATCGTTCAACTGTTGAAGAGAACTGTGAGTCTTGGGTGACGTATATCATGGCCTACTAACGTATTTTCAATGCCTTAGTTAGTGTAAATTCGACAGAATTTCTTAAAACCTAAATAAATTCACATTTTTAGTGCTACAAGCTACTGTTTTTAAAATCTAAATAGGACAGTAGCTTGTGAAAAAACTAGTTTCATACTTTGTAGGAAATAGCTTTCTAGTAAACTTATTAAGTATCATGATGGTGCTCTTTGGGATTATCTCCCTTGCCCATATGAAACGAGATCTAATTTCAAATTGGTCATCAAAGAGAATTCAAATCACTGCCACATTGACTGGTGCAGGTGCATCTCAAATTGAAAGGTTTTTAACTTACCCAATTGAGCGTGCAATTAAAGGTAGTGCTGGTATCGATAAAATTTGGTCAAACTCGCAACAAGGGTATATGCGTATCAATGTTGATGTGAAAGATGAGTTTGAGGAAATAGGTGATTTAGAGACTCGAATTAAAGATGCTATTGAAACAATCCGTGGAGATCTTCCATCTGAAACTAAAGATATTGTCGTTCGCCATATTAAGCAAACAGATTCTTGGTTTAATTATTATGCAATTTTAAATTTTGAACAAAGTAATGACTTACACCAGAACTGGTTATTGAAAATAGAAGAAGAGCTTGAAAGAGTCGATGGAGTATCAAGAGTCGATACATATGGATATACAAAAGATCTTTATATTAAACTTAATGTCGATAATATGGCCCGCTATAGAATAGCGCCATCAGATGTTTATAATAAGATTAAAGAAACTTTTAGAATTTACCCTTTAGGAAGTATCCGTAAAGGAAGTGATTCTTATTCGATTGAAATTGAAAACTTAAACTACGATATTGAATCACTTAATAATCTTTTGATTCGTTCAAATAATTCAAGCCATACTTTGCGTCTAAGGGACTTAGCAACTCTTGAGTATCGCTTACCTAAAATTAAACGATCTAATTACATAAATGGGAAGCCAGGGATTAACTTTAATATCTTTAAAGATGTTGAAGCCGATTCAATTACACTAAAGGAAAAACTAGAAGAGAAGCTTAAAAAGATTAATGAGCAAGCTCCTGAAGGTGTGAATATCATAAGTGTTGAAGATGGTCCGGCATTCATTGAAAGACAAATTAATGCTCTACAATCAAATGCTCTAATGGGAATCGTTCTTGTTTTGATCACGCTTTGTTTATTTTTAGGTTTTAGAACTGCAATTATGACTTCTCTTGGGATGCCTCTTGCATACTTTTTTACATTTACAGTTCTTGAAACAATGGGGATTTCAATTGATCTAATCTCTGTTGTAGGGATGCTTCTTGTTATTGGGATCCTAGTTGATGATGCTATTATTATCTCTGAACAGTATATGCAAAATCTTGAAAACGGTGCCAGTTCAAAAGATGCGGCCGTAGGTGCTGTTCTTTCGACTTGGAAACCTATTTGTGGAACTGTTGCAACGACACTGATTGCCTTTGCCCCAATTCTTGTTGGGAAGGATTCAATGTCAAATATCTTAATGGCGATTCCTGTTGTGGTTTTCTCGGCGCTTCTTTTAAGTTTATTTGAAAGTTTCTTTATCCTTCCAAACCACTTAAAGCACTTTGTAACAAAAGCAAATGCACATCATGAGTCTAATTACTTCCAGCGCTTTAAAAGAGGGTATCTTAAATTACTCGATGGAGCACTAAGATGGCGCTATATTGTTTTAACAGGTTTCATTGTGGCAATGATTGGCTCAATAATCTTTGCGAGCAAGAATATTAACTTCAATTTCAATTTAAATATTTCTTCTGAAACAGTTGAATTTGTCGGTACTTTGAAAGAATCAAAAAATCTTGAAGACTCATATAAACAACTGACTCCTGTAGAAGAGGTTATGAGTAAGATTGACAAAAATAAGTATAATAACTACCAATTCTCAATTGGACAAAATTATACAAATGGTAAGAAGCAAGAGGGGCCACAGTATTTTAGTTATAGAGTTTCTTTTTCACAGCTTGATAATAATGTTGAGGCCAACAAGAAAGATGTACAAGACTTCCTTAAGGAACAACTTAAAGAGCTTGAGAAAACTGGTAAGTTTGAAAGGCTAGAGGTTAAGATTGCAAAGGGTGGAGATGATGAAAGTCGTGAAAACCTTGTCGAAGTAACAATTCAATCTCTTTCTCCATTTAATGTTGAAGAAGTGACAGAGTATACTAAAAAATCGATTGAGGATTTAAAAATTGAGGGAATTAAATCAGTTGATCTTGATGATTCGCTTTTTAAAGACGCTTGGATTTTTACACCTCATAAAAATGAGATTCAATCACGAGGACTTTCTCTGGCTCAAGTCTCAAGTCAATTAGTTCAGTTCATTAGTAAGAATGAAGTTTATGAGTATACAAGTGGTAATCGAAAGATTCGCTTTTTAACTTATGCAGCTGATGGCGATGATCTAAATTTCGAAGAACTAGGTAACCTTCCTGTCGTTCTGGCAAATGGTGAGATCATAAAGTCATCTGATATTGGAGTTTGGAAAAAAGAAAAGAAGCAATCGACAATTAGGCACTCAAATTTAATGAGAAAAGTTGTTGTTGATCTTCCGTTTGATAAAGAAATTATTAAAAAAGAAGTTCTAATTAAAAAGGTTGATCTACTAACTCAAAAGCTTTCAAAGAAGTATCCAGATTTAATGTTTAATGCACAGGATGCTGATGAGCAGTCGAGAAAGAATAAGAGTTCAATGGTTAAGAAATTTGCTTTTGCTCTTCTTGGTATCTTCTTTATTTTAGCGATTGTTTTAAGAAGTATTATGCAGCCGATCTTAATCTGTTCGGCCATTCCTTTTGGAGTGATAGGTGTTATCTGGGCATTCTACTTCCAAGGACTCGACATTAGTTTAATGGCGATTATTGGTATTATTGGTATGGCCGGAGTTGTTGTAAATGACAGCTTACTTCTTGTTGTTACAATTAATGAGAAAAGAAGTGATTGGTTTAGCTTTCATCGTCCAGAGATTTTAGAAGGGGCAGGAAGTCGTCTAAGAGCGATCATATTAACAAGTATTACAACACTTGGTGGTGTATTCCCAATGGCATATGCAATCGGTGGAGATGCCGGATTTACGAAAGGCCTTGCCATGAGTATGGGGTGGGGACTTCTATTTGCGACAGTTTTAACTCTTGTGGTTCTTCCATGTATGCTTCTTATCCAAAGAGACTTCATGGTTTTCTTTAAGCGCAAAATTTTAAGAATGAATAGAGTAGAAGAAGTTGAAGAAGATATTGATGATGTTGTTATCGTGACAAATAAATTAGAAGAAGAAAGTGTTATTCATTAGAATAACTCTTTCTCTGCTTCTTTCGCTTTTTGTTCTTCAATCTTTTTAATCATTGATTCACGTTTTAGAATACGTTCAATTCTATAGAGGATAGTTTTCTCTAGAATTCCATCCGAACGTACAAGGCGCCAACCTTGTAGAAAATCTTTTTCAATCATTTGGCGTCGGTAAATTGAAACCTTAGAAACTTCTTGTTTTCCGCGATATCCTTTAATGACATTAATAACTAATTTAAATTGGGCCGCTTTAACCATCTCTTTTGAGCCGAAGGCATCGGAGAAGTTAATTTGACTCGTGTTGTTGATCCAGCGTGTTTTTACGACTCCAGCTTCTTGATTTTTTACTGAAATATCATACTGTTGCATGATCTCAAGAACAGCTTGCCATGTCTGGTTAAAATTCGACTTATAAGTTTTTGAAGGTATTTCTGATTCTTCAACTAATTGTTCAAATTGTTCATATGAACTACAACTAAATAGCAGGGAAAAAAGCACTATTATTTTTAACATTTTCATATAATTATAATAACATAGTCGTAGACTCGATCGAGATAGAAAAATTGACACTAAAGGAGATGGTAGTGGAGCATTTTGGTCAGATGAAGGAAGTTTTAAAACTTGAAGCTGATTCAATTCTAAGAGTAATAGATCTTTTAGATGAGAAGATGTGTAACAAACTGACTGGTGTCTTCGAATATCTGCATGCTCATAACGGCCAGATGGTTTTATGTGGCGTTGGTAAGTCAGGCCTTATTGGAGAGAAACTATCTTCTACATTTAGCTCTCTTGGCCTTCGCTCAATTTTTCTTCATCCAACTGAGGCCCTTCACGGAGACCTTGGGAGAGTTAGTGAAAACGATGCCATTATCTTTTTATCAAAATCTGGTACCACAAGTGAGATCTTAAAATTAATACCATTTCTAAGAATAAGAAAAGAGAACCGTATTGCTCTAGTAGGTGATTTAACAAAACAAATTGCACTTGAGTGTGGGATTTCTTTTGATTGCTCGGTAGAGCGCGAAGCCTGTATTAATGATCTTGCCCCAACTACTTCATCAACTGTTGCTCTGGCAATGGGAGATGCCATTGCTGTTGCCTATGAGAAATTTGTGGGTCTATCACGTGAAGGGTTTGCTATTAATCACCCTGGTGGGAAATTGGGTAAGTCTCTTACGATGAAAGTAAAAGATTTAATGTGGGTGGCGAAAGAGTGCCCAATCCTTAAACCATCAAATCTTTTAAAAGATGCCGTTCTTGAAATGACGAATAAACCTCTTGGGGCCCTTGCTGTTATTGAGAATAATAGCTTTAGTGGAATTCTTGTCGAAGGTGATATCAGACGCTCGATTGCTAAAAATGCTAATGCACTTGAAACGGCTCTTAGCGAGATTATGACGAAAGAGCCTAAGAAAGTTTCTTCTGATGACCTTGCTATCGATGCCCTAACATCAATGGAGCAAAATAAGATTTATGTACTCCCTGTGATTGATGGAAATGAATTCAAGGGATTCATTCGAATGCATGATCTTCTTAAAGAAGGTTTTTAATTTTAAAGAGAAAAATCTTTTATTTCTTGTTTAAAATTTTCTGTACGAATTAACTCTCGACCATCTTGTTTGATGACGGCCGAGATTCCAGTATTGGTCGCTCTAATAATTGGAAGATTAAATTCCACAGCTCTCCACTTTGCTAAGAATAGGTGCTGCTCTTGTTCTGAGTAAGGCCCATACCATGAATCGTTTGTCACATTGACGATGAAATCAATTTTTTCTCCACGCTTCTTCACTTCTTTAATGTATCTTCCAACATAGCGAGGAAATAGGACTTCATAACAGATGAGTGAAATAAAGTGTTTATCTTTAACTTCAAAGTTTGTGTACTTAGTTCCACTCGCAAAGAATGAGATATTTGTTAAGTAAGGCGCCAGGTATTGGTTAAGTGGCCCAAAAGGTAGTCCTTCTCCAAAAGGAATGAGTACTTGCTTATGATAGACCTGATCAATAATTCCTTCACCTCGAGATAGTACTGTCGCATTATACGTATTCTCTAAGACACTTGGATTTGTTGAAGCAAGATCGTATGTTCCAAAGAAGTAGCTAGCATTACTCTTAATAAAGAGATCCATTAGCTCGTCTGACAACTTTTTACTTTTTTCTGAGAAAACAAATCTAGGATAAGAAGTCTCCGGCCAAATAACCAAATCGATATCTTCAATTCCTTCGGCCAAGCTTAGTCCTTTATAGATATTAATAACTTCTGATGAGGCAAGCTTTATGCCCTGTTCAGATTTAAGCTTTAGGTCATTTCCAATATTTCCTTGAACAATTCGAATCTTAAGATCGTTACTTATATTAGACTTTATTGGGCCTACTCCAAAATTCATAAGTAAAAGTGCAAGGATGATTCCACCTTGAACTCTTGGAAGCTTTTGTTTTTGGTAGAACATAAAAATAAGATGCCCAATGAATAAACTTAAGAAGCTATAGAAGGGAACTCCTAGGAGTCGTGCTGGTTTTAAGAATGGAGATATCTTAAGCCACGGATGGCCAAAAAGAGCTGGGAATTGTTGTGGCGTAAAATATTCAAGAATAACGAAGATTAGCGAATAAAGGATTCCTCCCGCTAATGTATCGATCTTCACATACTTCTTTAAAAAGAAAAAGATAATAAGAAAGAGATAGAATTGTGGCGCAATAATAACCGAAAAGAGCTGCCACAGGATAAAGTTAAATGGAAAAAATAGGTTTCCAAACTCGTTTAGTGTGAATGTTAACCAATAGTATCCTGCAAAATTATAACCCCAACAGAATAAGAAAATATTTATGAGGTTATACTTAAAACGAATTTCACTTTTAAGCCCGTAGAATAAAACGGCCGCACTAAAAAAGATTGTTGGAAAGATTGTGAACTTTCCTATGAATGGAAAATTTAATGCGTAAATGATACCTGCAAGAATATGAAGCACAGGTAGAAAGAATTTATTTTTCAGCAGGCTAGACATACTTTATTGTCGTATATGATTTAACATTTGCCAATACTAAGCTTATGAAATTACAATATTCTTATGGATAGAGAATTCTTAAACGACATACAAAAACATCAACATCTCTTCATGGAAGATAATATTGCACAGGATGTGCAACTTATAACATGTCCTAAGTGCGAAAGTGAAAATATTATTGAAGAACGCTGCCAAGATTGTGACTTCGATTTAACTTTTAATCCATTAGGAGAACCATTAGGGGAGAAGAGCTTCTATACTTTTCGTGAAAAGTATTGGCTGACACTTTCTCCTCTTGAAATGGAAAACCCTGCAATTTTCCAAGGTGATGTGAAGTTTAAGAAATTTATGATTAAAGTGCGTCGCCGTTATAATAATCTTCTTGATTACTTCTATAGTGAGCACTCAAAGACTGATAAGCTGAGAGCACTTTATCTTCAAGAGTTAGTGGATATCGTTATTGAAATGATGAACTCTGGAGTGAGCGAGCAAGAAATTTGGCAACCATATACGCAAAAGGGTATCGAAGAGGTTTCTCTTTATGAGCGTATTAAGGAAGCAATATCTGAAACACGCGAGCTAAATAATAAGAGTCAAATTGAAAGTTTTCTTGATTATAAGATGATGGGATTTTTTAAGGTGTCTTATTTATTGTATGGAATGCTAGGAGTGATCTTTATTATGGGGACGACCCTTGCGCTTACGTCCTATTTTAGGGCCATCTAGGAATTAATTATTTTCTGATAATTACTTTTGGAGTGTTTGCTACTTCTCTTTTGCTTTCTTTGTAGTTAGCTAGTTGACCATTTGTCTTTGTGTTTAGCTTTTCAGCAAGTTCAACAGCTGCTGTAGCATCAACACGTCCTGAAGACTTAACCTTTCCATTAAAAGTGATCTCTTTCTTTGCAGTGATTGAGATGATCTTCTTAATTTGCTTTGCTGAAAGACCTGGGTATCCAGCTTTTAACATTGCTGCTACTCCAGAAACAAAAGCAGTAGCTTGTGAAGTTCCTGTTAGCAGACCGTTTCTTGAAGTCGGGATAGCAGAGTTGATCTTATATCCTGGTGCAGAAACGTCTACTGTTTGTGCTCCCCAGTTTGAAGAGTTAAGAATCTTCATCGACTGATCGTGAGCAGTTACAGTAATAATATTTGATAACTTGTAGCTTGCTGGGAAGTAAGCAGTATTCTTGTTATCGATATTTTCTTGCTCGTTTCCTGCTGCTGCAACTACGATGATTCCTTTTCTTTCTGCTTTCTTTAGAATTTCAAGTTCTTCTAAATCCGGCTCTGGTCCACCACCTGAGTAGTTAATGATATCAACACCAAGATCAACTGCGTAACGTAGAGCCTTGATTGTTGAGTTTAAGTTGTCCTTACCTGAAGCGTGACGGTTGTAGTACTTCAGTGAAAGAATCTTAACATTTGGAAATACTGACTTAATAATTCCCGAAACGTGAGTTCCGTGACGATTCTTATCGTAAGGAGTATTTACATTATCAGCACCTTTAGAGAAATCTAGTCCAAAATTAGAAATGCTAGCATCTCCTTTAGGTACGTAGATATTATCTTTAAGGAATGGGTGAGTTGGATCAATACCTGTATCAATAACAGCTACAACAACTTCTTTTTGTGTCTTTAATTTTTTAAGTGCACCTGGAAGATTAATTGATCCTTGTGCAAAGTTATTTTTGATACCCCAGCTTGAAAAGCGTGAGTGTAGTACGTCAGTATTTGATGTTTCCTGTTGGTATTCTTTTTTGAAAACACGTTGTCTTAGTTGATCAAATGATAATTTCTGACCTTCACCAGCTCCAAAAGCAAAAGAGCTAGCAATTAAAGTAGAAAGTAGTAGAAAAGATTTTAGTTTCAAAAAGTGCTCCTTAGTAACTCAAACTCACTGTTATAGAATGCACAGCTTGTGCCAACACTATGACAGGATTCTACCTACTTAAGTTGTTCACCTATAGCCCATATGGATACTTTATAGATAGGTGTCAAAATCTTATACACTATTTTAAAAGTGGTGGTAGAAAATAAGGCCAAAAAGCCACCGTGTTCATTACTCCACTAAGTTAAGTTGCCGTAATCATTGTACCAGAATTTGGCATGGGCCGTGCTTAATTATGAACAGAAGAAGAACTTACCATGGAGGGTAATTCAGTGAAAACTATTTGGACATTATCAATCAGTATTTTTGTGTTTGCATATGTCATGATCGTCGCGCCAATTAATAATACGAACTCAAGTACAATAAGTCCTAAAGTGGAAGAAGTACTTAAAACAAATGAACAGGTTAAGAAAGTGCTTAAGAGAGACATATCGAAGTATGTCTATATAAAGAAGGAGACCTTTAGTGTAGACGAGGGGATGGCCCTATAAAAAAAGCCTGCATAAGCAGGCTTTTTTACTAACATTTGGAATATGAAAAAAGCTATACGGCTCTTCGCATGTGTTGTTCTTCACGCTCTCTTTCTTCTGCGTGTGTGATACAAAGATCGGCCCATGGTTGATTTTCAAGCCTTTTCTTACCGATTGGCTCGTCACAATCTTCACAGTGCCCATAAGTACCTTCTTCAATTCGGTGAAGGGCCTCTTCGATTTGTCTTAGCTTAGTCATTGCTCGAGCACGCATATTAAATGTAACCTGTTGGTTAATTACTGCGTTTGCTACATCACCTTCATCAGGTAGATCATCTGTCGACATCTTAAGGTCTTCAGTACTTGTTAGAATACCACCGTTAAGAATCTCAGCTTTAGCGGCCAATAACTTCTTTTTAAAATATTCTAGTCTTTCAGCTTCCATTTAGTCCTCCTCCTTAACGAAGTAAAACAAGCAAAGTTTGTTGGTTAAACTATTACGCGACACTTAATTTTAACCCTGAATTTATTTAGTTCAAAAGTCTTCTTAAAAGTCGGCAATTGTTGCTTTTAATACATATTCAATAGTTGCCCTAAAACCTCAGCCTTTGCTTCGCTCTGAAGCTTCATGGGAACCTATTGTAGGCACTCTTCGTGTTTGGCGGGAAAATAATTAAGTTAATTTCTTTTTACCAGTAATATCGGTAAGTTCTGCCGATAATAAAAAAAGGACGCTGAACGCGTCCTTATTTTTTTCGCCTAAATTTATTGGCATTAAACTATGCTTATCGTTGTTCGAACTCTTCTTGAATCATTGGACGATTTAAATCGACAGCTCCTGTTGTTGAATTCACTAGGAAGTACTTATCAAAAGCCGTTGTCGCCATATCTGCAAGAGCGTAATTCGTCCCATTGGTTAGTATCGCTGTATCAAGAACACCTGCAAATGAAGTAGGGTTAATGAATACGTAATGATTCTTTACTAACATTGCTGAACCAGCATTATTCGTGCTGTGAATATCTGTTGGATTGTGTCCATCTTTATGTCCCACGTAGAGAACATTTTCGAAGCTAACATCAAATGTATTATTTCCTTTATTTGAGAAGAATGCATATGTATTGACTGGCGCAGGATCAGTGAACTTATTGCCAATAAATTCAAGATTCTTAAATGCAAACATTTCTGAGCTAGACATTGAATAATCAATGCGATCAACAAGAAGAGAACCTGTAGGTGAGCCAAATGTATTATTTTTCACACTAATATTTTCAAATACTGGCCCATCTCCGCTATTCTCTGTTGAGTAGGCTCCTGCAACTAGTCCTGTTGCTGTACATCCGATACTACTTTCAATCGTATTATTATCGAATTGAATATTATGAAATTGCGCTCGATCATCACCAGAGTTATTGTAGCGACTAATTCTTCCCATGAGAATTCCGGCATCCCCTGTAGAAGTACAATTAAACTTTACTGTAGAGTTTGCAATTCGGAGATTTTTAATTCGTCCGTGTTCAACATATGGAAAGATACCATTAAACATTTGATTGGCACCAGTGTAGTCATTGTAGAAATTTGAAATAGTGAAGCCATTTCCATCAAGAGAGCCATTGTATGAATTATTAAAGTCTGATAACTGAAGTGATTGTCCACCCATATCAATGTTATTCATTAGTTTAAAACTAAAATTACTTAGGAATAAATTATTCTTAATGAATGTTAAATCACTTGCATTTGAAATAAGGAATGGACTTTCCTCTAATCCTGTTACGATTGCACGACCGTTAGTTGCAAATTTCATAAAACGATTAAATGCTACGTTTAGTTTTGAGTCTCCAGTTGCTGTAAAGTACTGACTTCCAGCAAAAGTCGAAGGAAGAGATTTATTGGCAAGATCATTGAAAGTAAGGCTTATTTCGCCCCCTGGTGTTCCATACTTTAAAGTACTTTGAGCAAGTGCTGTTGTACTATCACTATAGCCATTGTAAACAACATGATTTGCTGTGATTCTGTCTAGGACGTTTGATAGAGTAGAGTCATTGATAAATCCAATGAAGTCGATAATGTGAGAAGTACTCGTTCCCCATCTTGTATAATGGTGTCCATTAACTATAACGAATGTGTTGATGTCTGGCATAACTCCAACAAGAGATCCACTTGAATTTCCAGTAGCATAGCCAAGGTTATTAAAAAGTAGTCCTGAATAATAATTATTATCAAAGTTTGCTGAGGAAAGATTTGTCGTTGATGAAAGTGTCCCTAGGGCACCACCAACACCTTCAAGTCCTGCTGATCCCGCAGCTGCACCTGTGACTGAACTTGTTGCGATATGATTAAGTGCAAAATTTGCAGAAGTTCCATCGAGATTTAGTCTTCCAATTAAGCCTCCAGCGCTTCCATCTGCACTAACGCTTACTCTTGTTGCTGAAGAATAAATTCCAAGTGTGTTACCAGGATTAGTAAAAGCAGCATGACCAATAAACCCACCTGCATTTTTTAATGTCGTATCAATACTTCCTGTTGTAATAGATGAGTGAATCTGAAAAGTTTCAGGATTAAATATCTTTCCAGCAATTCCGCCAGCACCTTGAATCGTACTATATGGAAGATCACTTGAAATTGCTAAGTGAATATTATTTTCACCAAGCTCTAGACGGCCTAGATAGTTTGCGGCCGTTGACTGATGTTGTCCTAGAAGGCCACCAATAATCGCTGGTGCCGCTGAAGTATATGAGTTAGTAAAAACATAACTATTACTATAAGTACTAATATTAGTAAGATTTTCTGAGAAGCCGATTAGGCCACCAACTGATTGTTGTGGATTAGCTGCATCAACTTCGATATTAATATTTCCATTAACATCATAAATTTTAACTTCACGACTATTAGTTGCAGTATCAGTTGAGCCACTTGTTAGGGCACCAATAAGGGAGCCTACGTAAGCACTATCAGAACCAGGAAGTCCCGTACATTTTAAACTAAAGTTACTAAAAGTGATTCTTTCAACTTGTGCGAATACATTCTTTGTTGATGTTCCATCATAGTAAGACTGATTAAATAATCCACCGCACGAGTAACCAAAGCTTGAACCAGGTGGTGTTGTTGATGGATTCGAGTTTGTCATTGAACCTGAGATTATTAATTCATGAAGATTTGAAGAATCGCCTAAGTACTTTGCAAGTGCCGGCCCTGCTGTTAACGAATTAACATTGATATTTAAGTTACTAAGTCCTGACTCAGCGTTAGCAACCGTGCTTCCAATACTATTAAATAATGAGTCAGATGCTCCAATAATATGTGGAAGCTTCTTAAGACTTATAAGAATATCTCCCTCTAATTTTCCACTAAAGTCAGTAGCGCCCGTTGCTGGTGCTGAACCTGCAAAATCAATTGTTCTCGCAACAATATAATTCTCTGAAGGGTAGGAAGCGATATTATTAAATTGATCGGCCGTACAAATAATATTAAATCCTCTTGATCCAGCGCTATCAGCTGCAAATGGAGAGCTTGTTGCCGCTCCTGCAAACGCACAAGAATCAAAGCCTGCAAGTAGAGTAAGACCTGTCGCTGAATCTTCTGTTGCTAGTAGATACTCCTCTGAAGGAAGTCCTGCTGTTCTTGGAATCCTTTTAACTTGAGAGGCTCCAGAGCAAGCAGTATCATAGTAGGCTACAATTTCAACTGGATTATAAAAACCACTATCACTAGTAACAACGTTATAGTCGGCAGTTAGGTCATAGGTGAAAATATCTCCAGCATTTGGTGTTAAGCATTTTGATTCAAGAGTTAAGCTTGGATCGACGACACCTTCAGCATTAATTGAAGGGTAGCGAATCTTAAGTGATTGAGCGTTACTTGGAGCTTCATCGCAGCTTTCTCTTTTTCCTTTCCCAAAAACTTGGACAACCCCGTGACAAGTTTCAACCTTGAACTGATTTCCTGTCGTACTGTCATGAACAACTGTATTAGTTAGTGATGCACAATTGGCCGTTGTCATTACTAGATTCATTGGAGTTTCAGTAGAGTCAACTTGAGTATTAATTTGAGAACAATACTTTGTTCCAACTAGATTCGTTGGAGTCGTTCCTTGGTGCCAACCGATGGCCTTTACATCGTAGTTTCCAAAAGGAAGCTCAATTTCGATTTCAGAAGGGGAGCTTGGATCAAGACCAATTTGAAAAACTTGTTTTGTATCGTTATTTCTTCCAAAGATAAGTACACCACCATCAAAGTTTGAGTTTAAGTCTCCAACTAAGAATTGTGATTTTGAAAAAGTAACTTTTGTGTTTGATGTTTTTACTCCACATGAAGTGAGAAGAAGTGAAACAAGAAATAATCCAAAAATATGACGGTGCATACGGTCCCCAAATTCAATTTAATCCACAAAACTCATCGGTTAAGCAAATCTTAACCTTTAAAGAATTGGGGACAAAAACTTACGGGATTTCAGTTGGTTATGGTTTTAACCTCAATAGTGAATGCCATTTCTTAGTGCCATATTAATAATATGTGTAATTAAAAAGCTGACCATTGGCATTTAAGTCAAAATTTCCTGTACCTGCAGGAGAGCCTGTGATTGTAAGTGTACAAGTCGTATAGGGAGAACATGAAATGTCTCCTGAGATTGATAAGGTGTCTGGTGTTGAATAGATACTAAAATTCACAATTCCATCAGTGTTATTATTAAATGTAATTGTCGTGCTTCCACCTGTTGTAATATCAACATTTGATCCAGGTGCTGGTATGAAATCTGAATCCGGAATCATAACAATAGGGTTTGCCATTACGCTAAAGCGCTTCTCTGGAGAATAGATTAATCTACTTGAAGCGTCATCAAAATACGATCCAATCATTCTAAACTCAAAAGTATCTCCAAGATTAAAATTAGTAGTATTACCGTCGAGAACAACATCTCCTGACGTCGTATCAAATGATATAGGGCCTGAACCGATTGGATATCCACAGGCAACAAAAGTTGAATCATCTGTTCCAGCGACTTTGTACTCACAAGTATAGTTCATCGAGTTGCCAAGATAAGTATCGTTTCCAACATCATATGGGCCACCAACCTGTACTGTCGTTGCAGAGTTTCTTTCAAATGAATAACTCGAATTTGTAAGAGAAAGTTCAAATGGAGTAGGTGGCATAATATAAGTGAAGTAAGTGCCATCGTAGAAGTGACGATCGTTTCCTGCTAGGTCTTTTTCACCGATACTGTTCATGGTCATAAGTGTACCAACTGGCCCGGTAGAGCAGTCAGTTGTTCCACTATCTTTATCTTCATATCCTTCTATTCTAAGAGGTAAGTGGAATCCGCCTGTTAGCCTTACTGGAAGAACCATTCCAACAGAAGCATCAAGAACCATTTTAGCGTAGTCGACTCCATCGAGTAAATTTCCATTAACATTGCTATAGCAAGTATTCATCGATTCATTAAATCTTGATTGAGTATAGATTAGATCCTTATTAATTGGTCCTTCATAGTGAGGAATACCAAATTTAATAGATAGGTCAGTTGAATTAAATCTTATGTATTCACCAACATTACAAGCTGAAGTTTCACAAACAGACATATACTTGGCCGTTTGTAGACCATCAATAAACTCAGCACAAGGGTGACCTATATCAACGACGTTGGCCGGTGCCACAGTATCGACTTGAGTTAGATTGAAAGTAAAAGTTGTCTGCTCTGGGATTGCTGCGTTTTTTACGACTGAACAATAAAGGCTTCCTTCCATCATCTCGCCTGCAGTTGAACCATGCCAACCAAGAATCATAATATTCCAATTTCCATTATCAAATTCGTGATCAAGTGTTGCTTGTGAAAGAGGAACAACATAGAGAAGAGGAGGTTTATCCGCTGGCCCACCAACTGCTAGCATGACCGCACCATTATCAAAGAGTCCTGCTACTTGAGAGAACGCACCTTGAAGCTTTACTTCGACGTTTGAGGACTTTCCTCCACATGAAGTAAGGATAATTGCGAATGATATTAGTAGCATATTGATAATTTTCATAATTCCCTCAGGCAGTTAACTAAATAAATTATCGTCTATAGCTATAATAAACTTTAATTTAGTGTGGACTAAATTTCTCGTGATTCTAGGTGTTTAGTAGGATTCTCATAAAGAGATCTGCCAATAATTAGCGCAAGAACTTCGATTTAATATGCGTGAGGATACTGAAAACGATAAGGGCCGAAAAACCACCAATGACACCTAAGAATAGGTTTTGCAGTATTTCATAGGTATAGAGGTCTAAGTGAAAGCTATGAGCAAAGATTCCGCCAGCTACGAGAAACATTGCAATTGTCCCAACTATTCCAAGTCCTCTCATAATCCAAGGCATTGAACTGACACAAGCGTAGCCAAGTCTCTTATACTCTTTTCTTATAAGGTAGAGCCCAAGATCATCAATTTTAACTAAGACAGCGACAAGTCCATAGATAAGGACAGATGCTAAAAGCCCCACAATTACAAGAGTCATTAGCTGATTTACAAAAGGTCCACTAATGCTATTTTGTGCAATTACGATAATTTCAATTGAAAGAATTAAATCTGTGCGAATCGCTCCTGAAACTTTTTTCTCTTCACTAATTTCGGCCAGGATCTTCTTGCTATCTTGCTTGGTAATCTTTTCGACCACTTTGTGGGCGCCTTCATATGCTAAATAAATTCCACCAATTAGAAGAACGATTTTTAGAGCTGGAGGATAAAAATAGGTAAGGGCAACAACGCCTAAGATGCTGTAGACTTTATTTAAAAGTGAGCCTACAAAAATCTTCCAGACCATTGGAAGCTCCTGATCGGCGTTTACTCCATGGATAACACCTGCATTAACTGCAAGATCATCACTCATTAGAGCACTGGTTTTCTTGATGGCAACTTTAGACATGATGGCCACGTCATCAAATGTTGTTGCAATATCATCGAGAAGAGACAGGAGACTAAACATACTTAACAAATGACTTCGGGCTTAAAACAAGCTCGCCCGAGCGCTCCTTTTCATGAATATACTTTCTTAACTCGTCTTGTGCTTTATTGATTGCTGAAGCTGGCTTTGGTTGATCATACTTCATAAGAAATTCTTCTCTTACACCAGCAGTAACTTCAGAAAGAAGATCATTGATTAATTCTTTAGACGACATTCTTAAAGCACAGGCCATAAGATCAAGACTAAATTGTAAAAAGAACTCACGCTTCATATCGATTGTCATATAGCGAAGGCGATCGATATCTTCTACTGACTCTGAGATATTGATAGCGAGTTGAGGGTTCTTCTCATGTATCTTAGCTAGTTGCTTTTGATAATCATCAGGATTTAGGCCATTGAATAGATTTGTATCAAGACCTTTTAATTTATTTTGTCTCTTTTTAACAAGAGAGCCAATTGAATCATATGTAATTGAGTTTAGCGTTTGTGTGAATTCAACTCCAATGCGTAGGAGGTGAGTTTGAAGTCCTTCTCCTGAAACACGGTAGCGATTAACTGAGGCAATCTTAGCTTCGTGTAGCTCAGGTAATTCCTGATCTGTAATTGAAGTAATAAAAATTGATTTTCCTATTTCGTACTTCGCTTTTCTTTTCGCATCGATAACAAATGCAAGACCTCTTAAAGAGATATCGAGAATAATATCATGTTGAGTTTCATCTTCACCCTCAACTTTGTATGAGATATTTTTGAAGTCTGGATATTTATAATTGAATCTCTCCACACTTCGTCGATCGCGCATACGAACTTCACTAGGAGTCTTGAACGAAAGACCACCATTTTCAAGTTTGAAAATATCTTTTTTGAAAATCATATCCCCAGCAGGATAGTGAAAAAAGACAGGTGAAAGAGGTGCTATTCGAGTATAAAAAGGAGCACTTTCTTTTGTGAGCCTGATAGAGCATTTTTCAATTGTAACTGAGCTGAAAGTTGCAGTGTATTCTTCGCGCATGTCTTCATTGTTTTGCCAAAATTTCAAAACTGCGCCTTCCTCATAAAGTTCAGTAAGCCTCTTGAGGATATATTCCTGATCGAATGATGACCATAGTTTCATAGTTAATTACTTCTTTAAGTTTTATTGTTTTTTATTTAAGTCTCGCCAGCTACGCCCCTTACGGTTCGCTCTGTTCTTTTGCCAGTAATCTACTGCCTGACTGTGTTCTTTGTATGTTTTTGAAAAAACGTGTGTTCCATCATTTTTAGAAACAAAGTAAATATATTCGTGCTTCTTTGGGTTTAGGGCAGCTTTAAGTGCCTCTAGCCCAGGGTTTGCAATTGGCCCAACTGGAAGACCTGAAATCTTATAAGTATTATAAGGAGTTTTCTGTCTTAGGTGCTTTTTGCTGATATTACCTTTATACGACTCCCAAATCCCGTAAATTGTCGTTGGATCTGATTGAAGACGCATTCTCTTTTTTAAACGATTGTGAAAAACACCAGAAATTGTTGGTCTTTCAAATTTTGCACCAGTTTCTTTTTCTACCATTGAAGCAAGAGTTACTAGTTGGTGCTTTGTTAGTCTTACTTTAGAAAAATCAAGTTCTTTCGTTTTATCTTTAAAGTTGTCATACATGCGGTGAATGATTGCACGTGCTTTCATCTTCTCGTGAAATTGATATGTATCAGGGTAAAGGTATCCTTCAACTCGATCAGCTGGAATTCCTAGTGAGTGAACAAATTTCTTATCTTTTGCTTCTTTGATAAATTCATTTTCATCAACAATTTTCTCGTCGGCCAGAACTTTAGCAATTTGGAATAAGTTATATCCTTCTGGAATTGTCACGCGAACAGTTAAACTCTTTCCGCTAATTAAAAGGTCTACTAGCTCATCCATAGTGATCCCTTTTGGGATGATGTAGCGTCCGGCCTTGAAGCTGGTTAGTTTACCCTCGAATTTCACATAGCGGTGAAAGAGGCGAGGAGAGTAGATAATTTTATCTTGGGCAAGACGGTAGTTGATTGTTCCAAAAGTGTCGCCACTATTAATTTGGAATTCAGTCTCTGGACCGTTGTATTGCCAATGATAAATGTTGTAATAAGTGTGGGCCACTAAAAGGCAGATCGATAATGCTGGTGCTAGCACCAAAAATACAAATAAGTTTTTCTTCATCATAATGATAATAGGATATCTTATTTTTATATTTTGTGAAATTAACTTCTTATGAAATCTTCTAAGATGATCACCGCACTAAGCTCATCAATTTTTGTTGGATCAAATTGAAAATTATATTCCGGAGAGTTAAGCATTCTCTCTTTTGCCGACTTAGTCGTAAGTGTTTCATCTTGTTGATAGAACTTTATACTAGGAAATTTCTCAACTAAAGCGTTAAAGATGGCCTTGTGCTCTTTTGTTTTCTCACTCTCATTGCCATCAACATAATAAGGAATTCCCATAACAATAACTTCTACCACTTGATCATCGATCACTTGTTCAAGTTCTGTATAGAAATGTGCAATTCCCTTATTAATGATACGTCCTGCGCCTATTGGGAAAGGCTCACGTCCTGGGCAGAAGAAGCCAAGGCCTATGACTTTTTCACCGTAGTCGATGGAAAGGATGTTGAGACCACGTAATTCTTCAAATTTTGGATAGCTAGAAAACTCATTCATATTAGGTAGTTATGCCCATTTTGGCGCCTCAAGTCAATCTCTAAAGTCAGCTTGACTAGGAAAGGGTGAAGGTTTATGATGAGTTTATCTAATTAAATCAATACCAACCAATTTAATCTTATAAAATCCATGCCATTAATGGATCATTAATAGAGGCAAATTCTAAACCAATCCAATTTTATATATTCAGATATTTCAGGAGTAGTACATTTTATGCATTTAAGTGAATTGAGAGAGATGGAAATCAAAGAGTTAAACAAGATTGCGGAAAAAGCAAAAATTGAAAACTCTGCGGGTATGAAAAAACATGAACTAATCTTTGCTATCCTAAAAGCACATGCAAAAGAGAAGCAGGACATTTTCGGAAACGGTGTTCTTGAAATTTTACCAGATGGTTTCGGTTTCTTAAGGTCTCCAGGCTATAACTACCTTCCTGGTGCCGATGATATTTATGTATCTCCAAGTCAGATTAGAAAATTCGCTCTTAAAAAGGGTGACTCTGTAGAAGGACAAATTCGTCCACCAAAAGACAACGAGAGATACTTTGCTCTTCTAAAGGTTAGCACAATCAATGACCAAACACCTGAAGCGCACAAAAAGACAGTACTATTCGATAACTTAACTCCACTATATCCACAAAAGAAAATCAACCTTGAGTTTAATCCAAGCAATTACTCAACTCGTATGATTGATATGTTCGTACCACAAGGTTTTGGTCAGCGTTGTCTAATCGTTGCACCTCCAAAAGCTGGTAAGACGCATTTACTACAAGAAGTTGCTAACGCAATTACTGAAAATCACCCAGATTCAGTTCTAATCGTTCTTCTAATCGATGAAAGACCGGAAGAAGTAACTGACATGAAGAGAAATGTTAACGCAGAAGTTGTTTCATCAACATTTGATGAGCCAGCAAACCGTCACGTTCAAGTAGCAGAGATGGTTCTTGAAAAAGCGAAGCGTTTAACTGAAGCAGGAAAAGATGTAATCATCCTTCTTGACTCAATTACTCGTCTTGCTCGTGCATATAACACTGTTGTTCCACCGTCTGGAAAGATCCTTTCTGGTGGGGTTGACTCAAATGCTCTACACAGACCAAAGAGATTCTTCGGTGCTGCTAGAAATATTGAAAATGGTGGATCACTTACAATTATCGCAACAGCTCTTGTTGATACAGGTTCAAGAATGGATGAAGTTATCTTTGAAGAATTCAAAGGTACAGGTAACTCTGAAATTCAACTTGATCGTAAGCTTCTTGAAAAGAGAATCTTCCCAGCACTTGATATCAATAAGTCATCGACTCGTAAGGAAGATCTACTTATGGATCAACTTGATCTTCAAAGAACATATGTACTTAGAAAGGTTCTACACCCAATGAGTACAATTGATGCAATGGAGTTCATGCTACAAAGAATTACGAAGACTAAAACTAATGCTGAATTCATGGATTCAATGAATAGCTAAGAAGCAGCTAAAAGGATTTTCAAATGAGCATGTTTGATAAGCTTGATTCAGTTGTACAGCGCTTTGAAGTACTAACTGAAAAAATGGCAGACCCAACATTATATGATAGGCAAGAGGAGTTCAAAAAGATTTCAGCTGAGCGCTCAAATCTTGAAGAAGTTGTTATTGCTTACAAGAAATATAAGCAGATCAAAGAAGATATTGCGGAAGCAAAAGAGATGCTTAAGGAAAATGATCCTGATATGAAGGAGATGGCAAAAGAAGTTCTTGATGAGAACGAGCCATTAATTCCTGAACTTGAAGATGAGTTAAAGATTCTTCTTCTGCCGAAAGACCCATTAGATGATAAGAACGTTATGGTTGAAATTCGTGCCGGTGCTGGTGGGGATGAGGCTTCGATCTTCTCTGGTGATGTTCTAAGAATGTATCAAAACTACGCTCGCTCAGTTGGATGGAAAGTTGAAATTGATTCTCTTTCTGAAAACGATGAGGGGATTAAAGAAGTTATCTTCTCAATCTCTGGTGAGAAAGTTTACTCAAAAATGAAATATGAGTCTGGAGTACATAGAGTTCAACGTGTTCCAAAGACTGAGTCTCAGGGACGTGTTCACACATCAACAATCACTGTTGCAGTTATGCCAGAGACTGAAGATCTTGAGTGGGAACTTGATATGAATGATGTTCGTGTTGAAGTTATGCGCGCATCTGGTTCAGGTGGACAGCACGTTAACACGACAGACTCTGCGGTTCGTATGACTCACATTCCAACAGGAATTGCAGTTTATAACCAGGATCAAAAGTCACAGTTAAAAAATAAAGAGAAGGCGAAGAAGATTCTTGCGGCTCGTATCTTTGATAAAATGCTTCAAGAAAAAAATGCTTCTGAAGCAGCTGAGAGAAAAGGTCTAATTGGTACTGGTGATCGTTCTGAGCGTATTAGAACTTATAACTATCCACAAGGTCGTTTAACTGACCACCGTATTGGCCTGACTCTTTACTCTCTCGATAAAATCGTAGAAGGTGATTTAGCTCCAGTTCTTGATGCTCTTATTGCTCATAACCAAGCTGAACTCTTAAAGGGCCAAGAAGAGTAGTAAATGAGTTTTACAACTCTCGGTGACTACATTAGCTCGTTCTTTAATGAGAATAAAAAATTCTTAGAGGCAAATTACCCTGGAATTACAATTTCTCGCTTAAAGGGTGAGCTAAAAGATTTCTGTCGCATCCTTGAATCTCAATTCGATGACATTTATATTTCTGAAAATAAAGGTGTCATCGAGCAATTCTTAAAAAAAGTCAGGCAGGGGATTCCCCTCGAATATATTAGTAATCGTGCATTCTTTTATCGTTCTTCATTTTACATAAATGAGAATGTTCTTATTCCACGTAGTGAAACTGAAATCATGGTGGAGTGGACTTCTGAATATATTAAAAAAAATAAGCTAAATGATATTTCAATTGCAGATATCGGCACGGGAAGTGGCGCTATTGCCTTAAGTTTAGCAGGTGAGATTGGTGAAATAGAAGCGCGTATTGTGGCCAGTGACATTAGTCCAAAGGCCCTTGAAGTTGCTCGTGCCAATAAATTCTTTCACCGTTACCGTTATCCAAAGACTGTGAAAATAGTCTTTGAAGAGTCTGATTTATTAACTAACCTCAATGAAAATTTTGATATCATCATTAGTAACCCTCCATATATAAAGGAGAGTGCTGACTTAAGTGAAGTGCATGGACAGGTTCATCGTTTTGAGCCACATCTGGCCCTTTACTTAAAAGATGAAGATTACGATAATTGGTTTAAAAATTTCTTCCAACAGGTGGAGGAAAAGCTGAAAGCAGGTGGACTGTTCATAATGGAAGGTAGTGAATTGCATTTAGAACACTTAAAAGATATTTTGAGTGAATATGAATTTACTAATCTCGAGTTGATTAAGGACTACACAGACCGCTACCGTTTTCTAAAAGGAATTAAAAATGGATAAGATTATAGTTAAAGGACCAGCTCGTCTTTCTGGTGAAGTTGAAATTTCTCCTGCAAAGAACGCGTACCTGCCAATTTTAGCAGCAATCCTTTTAACAGATAAGAAAGTAACACTAACGAATCTTCCAAAGCTTCGTGACATCAATACAATGCTTAAGCTTCTTGAAATGATGGGAGTTGAGTGTAATCGTGATGGTAAGAATGTGACTTTCGATGCATCAACTCTAAGTTCTCACGAAGCAACTTATGAGCTTGTTAAAACAATGCGTGCATCAATCTTTGTTCTAGGACCGCTTTTATCACGTCTTGGAAAAGCAAAGGTTTCTCTTCCTGGAGGGTGCGCAATTGGGACACGTCCAATTGATATCCACCTAGATAATCTAGAGAAGATGAATGTAAAAATCGAAATGAAGAATGGTTTTGTTTTTGCTGAAACTGATCATTTAAAAGGCGCACATGTGAAACTTAAGTTTCCATCAGTCGGTGCCACTGAGAACTTAATGATGGCCGGTGTCTTTGCTGATGGTCAGACTATTATTGAAAACGCAGCGATGGAGCCAGAAATTGACGATCTTGCAAACTTCCTAAATTCATTAGGTGCAAAAGTTTCAGGTATCGGTACATCTCGTATCGTTGTTGATGGAATTAAAGAATTAAGCGGTGGAACGTACCAAGCAATTGGTGATCGTATTGAAGCTGCTACTTATATTATTGGTGGCCTTATGACAAAGTCAGAGGTTACGGTAAAGAACTTTAACCCTAAGCATCTTTTTAATGTTCTTGAAAACCTTCAAGGCATGGGAGCGAAGCTTGAGATCGGTGATGACTTCGTTAAGACATACCCATCATCACTAAAAGGTTCTAAAGTAATTACTGAGCCATTTCCTGGATTCCCAACTGATGTGCAGGCACAAATGGTTGCACTTTTAACAGTTGTAGAAGGGAACTCTCTTGTAACAGAAAATATTTTTGAAAATCGTTTCATGCACGTACCAGAACTAACTCGTCTTGGTGCAAGTATTGAACAACTTGGTAGCTCTGTCTTTATTGAAGGTGGTAAACCTCTAACAGCTGCACCAGTTATGTGTACAGACCTAAGAGCGTCTGCGGCCCTTGTTCTTGCTGCTCTTTGTGCATATGGTGAAACAAAAATTGATCGTGTCTACCACTTACAACGTGGTTATGAAGACCTACCTGAAAAGCTTAAGAAACTTGGTGCAAGTGTCGAACTCGTAAACGAATAGGGAGAAGCGTAATGAGTGATTGTTTATTTTGCAAAATTCTAAATGGTGAGATTCCTTCAACGAAGGTATTTGAAAATGAAAATGTTTATGCATTTCAAGATATTCAACCGCTAGCAAAAGAGCACTACTTATTTATTCACCGCAATCACTCTAAGAATATTAATGAGATGAACCGCGATGATATGGCCCAAGTTTTTGATGCCATCAAAGAATTCTCTCAATCAAATGAGCTTGAAAAGAATGGCTTCCGCGTAGTCTCAAATATCAACCAACATGGCTGTCAAAGTGTATTCCATACGCATTTTCACGTACTTGGCGGGGAACAGCTTAAGGGTTTTGGGTCTTAAGTCGCTTTTTAGTATTCCAAATTAAAAAACAACTATTTCAAAATAGAAAAAATATCTCCTTTGGATTGATTTTCGCTATAACGGCAAAAATTAATTTTAAGGAGATTTTTTATGCGTTCATTTTTTCTGATTCCCATGATCCTACTTCTTTCATGTGGGAAATCTAACGAAAGAGCATTTTATGGCCAAAATCTTAATCCAAGCTTTAAAGGCCAGTCACTTACTGCAACACAAATTCAATGTGAATCAATAAAAACGAATATTACAGACACGGAAATTACTTGCCCTATGTCTTTTATCAATGAAGATAAACAATTTCTTTTCTCTATTGATATGGATGAGCAAGCTATCGATATGAAGAAATATCCAGAGCTTGGCGAAGTAGAACTTGAAATTTCAATTAAAGAAATGATTCATGCAAGATTCTACCTTGTATCTAAATATGGAAAAAGACTAAGTGAAGATACTTTATTTGACGGAAGTCGTACTCTTAAGTTTCAAGAGTTAAATCGTGGAGATTTTGCGGCCCATGAAATTTACTTAAAGATTAATAATTATTTTACGGGAGATCGTCCGAAAGTCGTATCACCAGAGGAAGATCTAAATTGTAATACAGGTATTTTTAATATTAATGATGTGAATCTTGCAGATCTTAAAGGTCAGTGTGAAAATTTAAAATTCATTCCTCTTGTAAAGGCCAAGGTTATTATTCCAAAAGTGGAGACTGTTTCGATCAATGGAAGGCTTTCAGCACTTACTACAGCAAATAGTCCAATAAAATTACCAAATCGAGATCTCGTAAATTTTAAATATGTATCAGTAAGTGATTTAGAAGAAGGTGAAGTCGATCCAAGTTTATTTTATCTTGAAAGTATTGACCAATATGGCCTTCACTACTTTTTAAATGATTCAAGTTACTGTGTAACTGTAGGAGTGATGGAAGTTTTTAAAGTTAATATCGACAAGAGCTTACATCGTTTGAACATTAGTCATTATGAAGGTCTTAATATCATAAAAGATAAATCTAGCTATAAAATAAGTCGTCAAAAAAAGTGTTATCCTGTTGAGCCTGTTTTAACTGGATTTGTAGTAGTTAAGGAATAGGGAGAGTTATGAAAGTATTAAGTTTAGTTATGTTATTTGTATTAGTTTCTTGTGGCTCAGGTAGTGACAAAAGTAAAGAAAGTGCTAATCAAGCAATGATCTCAAGCAAATCATTTCTACTTGAATGTAATAAGTTAGAGAGTTCTCTATTTATCGATAGTGAGTGTAATAAGATCGGTATTACAAACCAAAAATTATTTCTATTTAATTTTGATTATTCTAACAATCAAAACATTTATGAAGATGGAGTAGAGAACTTCGTAAATCTTAAAATAAATCTAGGTGAAGATGTTATTGAAGGCCGTTTCATATTGATTTCAAAATATGGGAAGGTTTTATCAAATGAAGCTGTTTATAATCAAAACGAAGGAAAACTTTCGTTTTTTGAACTTGAAGAAGGAAATTTTCTTTCACATGAAGTCTATCTGCAGACAAAGTCCCTAATTCTTACTAATGGGGAAAATATTAAATATGATTTAGGAAAATCTTTAAAGTGTGTAACAGGAAAAGTGAATTTTGAAGAGTTTCAAAATTTAGTTCAACCTGACGGATGTGAAAACTTGAGGATGGAAAAAATCTATACTGGTGCTCTTGTTCAAAAAGCTGAGTTTTATGAAGCTGAAGAAACAAGGTTAGTTACACGCGTAATGAAAAATGGAGTGATTTCTAAGCCTAAGAAAGGGCAAGAATTTGTAAGTATTTCAGTTTTATCAAAATATGAGGTGAAGTTATTTAATCATTTCTCTAAAGAAGTGAAAGAATTTTCTGAAGTATATGAAATAGATGAAGAGTCAGGGACACTTTTTATTAAAAAGGAGAAACAGTGTTTAACAACTGGAATCTTGAAATATACAGATCGAGAAGTTAGAACTGGGAAATGGTTTGTCGTAGCAGATGAGATTGTGATGAAAGCTGCTTCGGGAAGTATTGAAGTTCAAGGTACTATTTTAGATGCAAAAGAAGATTATAAACGAAATGAATGTTTTGATCTAAATCCACAACCGATTGGATATATGTTAATTAAAGAATAAAAAAAGCCTCCGTAATGGAGGCTTTCTTTTTATATGCTGATTAAGCTTTAACAATTGTCATTTTTAGATTTTCATCATCAACCTTAAACTCATGCTCAAGTTCCCCTGTGCTAACAGTTAGAGAGTTAGCAAGAGTTTCTTTTGTGATGTAATCAGTATGAGTCGTGATTGCTTTTGCAAGAAGATCAGTAGCTGCAAAAGTTACTTCAATTCTATCTTCAACATTGAAACCAGAATCTTTTCTTGTTCTTTGGATTCTGTTTACAACCTCACGAGCAAGACCTTCAAGGATTAGCTCTTCTGAAAGGTTCGTGTCGATATCAATTGAGATATAACGATTTGATAGGGCCTGAGTACCTTCTTTTGCTTCACGGAAGATTAAGATATCTGAAGGCTCAAATGTTTCTCCAGCAAGTTCTAGGCTTCCTTTTTCTTCAAGCTCATTCAGCTCAGCTGCTCCAAGCTTTGAGATGATCCCCATAAACTTACCAAAATCTTTTCCTAGACGTTTTCCTAGAACAGGAGAATTTGGTTTAGCGTATAGTTTGATGTAGTGGTCTTCATCAGTAGTATACTCAACAGTTTTGACGTTAAGTTCTGACTGGATATATCCTTCAAGCTTCTTGATTTCATCAAGTAAAGCTTGGTCTTTGTGGATTACACTTAGACGAGCAAGTGGAGTCTTAACCTTGATTTGTACTTGATTACGCTTTTGACGTCCAAGAAGAATAATCTGTTGCATTCTATCAACTGCATCTTCAAGGATTGAATTTTTAAGTTCTTTATTAGCAACAGGGTAGTCACAAAGGTGAACTGAAAGATTCTTTTCACTTGAATCAAATTTCTTAAGTTCACTAAAGATATGCTCAGATAAGAATGGCGCAAATGGTGCCATTGCAATTGTAACTTCTTTTAGTGTTGTGAAAAGTGCAGTGTATGCTTGTTTCTTATCTGATGTTAGTCCTTCGCCCCAGAAACGTGATCGGTTAAGGCGAATATACCAATTCGTTAAATCTTCAATGAAGTGGAATAGGGCAGGAACAACGTTGTAAAGTTGGTACTGTGCCATTTCAGCTTCGATATTTTCTTTAAGAGTTTGTAGTTTTGAGATTACCCAATTGTCAGTAATATTGTCGCCACTTTCAGCATGCTCACTTAAATTCCATCCATCAATTGATGCATATGTTTGGAAGAATTTGAAAGAGTTTAGCCATGGTAGAAGGGCACGACGAACCATGTCCTTAACACCTGCATCTGTAAAGCGTTGTTCTTCACCTTTCACAAGTCCTGAGTTGATTAGGTATAGTCTTAGAGCGTCTGATCCGAATTCTTCCATAAGCTCATCTGGAGCAGTGAAGTTTCTTAGAGACTTACTCATTTTCTTTCCATCTTCAGCAAGAACTAAACCATTAACAATTACGTTCTTGAAAGCTGGCTTATCAAATAGCGCAGTTGAAAGGATTGTTAGTGTGTAGAACCAACCACGTGTCTGGTCTAGACCTTCAGCAATAAACTCTGCAGGGAATCCATTTTCAAACATTTCTTGGTTTTCAAATGGGTAGTGAAGTTGAGCGTAAGGCATTGATCCTGATTCGAACCAACAGTCGAATACATCAGGAATACGCTTATAAGTTCCAGCTTCACCTTCGATTGTAAATGTCACTTCATCTGTGTACTCACGGTGAAGATCAGTAAGTTCAACTCCTGAAAGCTCTTTAAGCTCTGCAATTGAGCCAAGGCATTTCATATTTCCTGTTTCATCGTTGATCCAAACTGGAAGAGGAGTTCCCCAAACACGTGTGCGAGAAACTGCCCAGTCGCGAGCGTTCTCTAGCCACTTACCAAAACGACCTGCTTTGATGTGACCAGGTACCCAGTGGATTTGCTCGTTGTTTGCAACAAGCTTATCAACGATCTCTTCTACTTTTACATACCACTGTGGGATTGTACGATAGATTAGTGGAGTTCCTGAGCGGTAGCAGAATGGGTAGCTGTGCACTAGGTTTCCGTGATCGTATAGTTTTGTATTATCTTTTAGTTCTTTGATGATTTCTTTATCAGCATCTTTTACATAAAGACCTGCATAAGTTGAAACTTCTTTTGTAAATTGACCAGCATCATCGATAGGGCAAACTTCTGCCATCATGCCAGCTTCTTTACAAATTCTATTATCGTCTTCCCCGAATGCCGGTGCTTGGTGAACAATACCAGTACCACTGTCAGTTGTTACGTAGTCGTCATTTAAGATTTTGAAAGCACCTTCAGCTTTGAGATCAGCGAAGAAGTCAAAAAGTGGCTCATAAGTAAGACCTAGAAGTTCGCTTCCTTTGAATGATTCCCCAACAACTTCAAGGTTGCGCTTTTTTGCAAAAGCTTCAACTCTTGCTTCAGCGAAGATGATTGTTACACCACGGTCGTTATCTTTTACACGAACGTAATCAACATCTGGCCCAACACAAAGAGCAAGGTTCGATGGAAGCGTCCATGGAGTTGTCGTCCATGCGGCAACATAATCTGCACCTGCTTTAGCTGGATCATCTAATTTGAAAAGTACAGTTACGGCCGGATCTTGAACGTCACGGTAATCAAGACCTGCTTCAAAGTTTGATAGACCTGTTCCTAGACCAGTTGAGTAAGGAACAACTTTTGTTCCCTTGTAGACCATATTCTTATCCCAAAGAGATTTGAAAACCCACCAACATGATTCCATGAAAGTTGGATCCATTGTCTTATAGTCATTGTCAAAGTCTACCCAACGTCCAAGGCGTGTTACAGTTTTACGCCATTCAGTTGTGTAGCGATCAACAATTGAGCGACACTCTTGGTTGTAACCAGCAACACCAAGTTTCTCTAGTGCTTCGTGTGCAGTCATTTCTAATTTTTTATTAATTTCTTGCTCGATCGGTAGACCGTGAGTATCCCATCCAAATCTTCTTTGAACGTAGCGACCTTTCATTGTCCAATATCTTGGAACGATATCTTTTAGCGTTCCAGCAAGTAGGTGACCGTGGTGAGGAAGACCTGTGGCAAATGGAGGGCCATCGTAGAAAATATATGGCTCTTTCTCTTTTGTTTGTTCTAGTGATTTTTGGAAAATTTCATTCTCTTCCCAAAATTTTAAGACTTCATGTTCTGTGTTAACAAAAGAAAATTGTCCGTTATCCTGACTCATCGTATCAACCTTGTCTGTTATAGTTTTGTGTAAATTAATATTTGGCCCAAAATTTAACATGAAACCCATGATTTTGACAGTTTAGATGGGCCTGAAAGTGGCAATTCTTACCGAAAAACTTGCAAATTTGCGGCACAGTTAGGGCCGGTGGCCGAAATTGTCGATAAAGTTCATGATGCTACGTATTTTATTTATTTTAACCATTACACTTTCAACTTTTGCTAGCTCATCAGAGTTAGAAACAAAGTTTAAGGACGACCGTAAGTCTCTAATCAAATGGGATGAGCTTAAGGCCCAGAAGTGGCTAGACTTTGATGAGTGGAAAGAGGAATTACGCTTCAAAGAAAGCTATCCACTTTGGCGTGATCTTGAAAAAATCTCAGGTATCGATGAAGAGATTGGCCGTGTGATCAAATGTGTGGGGGAGTGTACTCTCTTTCGAAAGCTTGGAAATAATAAAATTGGTTTTCGATCTCTGATAAAAGAAAATGATGATATTGAAACTGGTATCGATAGCTACCTTTGGCTTATGCTCTTTGATGGTACATTGATTCGTATAGCACCTGAAAGTTCAATCTCACTAAAAGAAATGAATATTTTAAAAGACGAAGTATTTTTCAATATTCGTATGAATGTAGGAAATGTTCTTTTGATTTCACGCTCAAAAGAAAAACTTAAAGAGTTGGACCAAAGAGATACTGATTCTGTTTTCTTTCCTCTTCCTATTAATAAAACCAATCCCGTCGTCTTTGATAAAGATGTTTCTATGAATGAGTATCTTTTTGAAGATGGACTACGTTATAAATCTCGTACTCGCTTTATTAATGAGGCGATAGAAAAGAACAATAAAAATGTCATAAGAAAGAGTCGATTCTTTATACAATCTCCATTGTATTCATTTGAAGCCTATTCTCCATCATTTGAAACTTATGTTTCAATTGGTGATGATAGCTACCTTAAATTCAGAGATGATGAACAGTTAGGATACAAAAATGACTTGGCCTCATCTCCAAAAGTAAACTTACGTGGTTATGAAAATGATAGTTTTGAAGAGTTAGAATATGGAAGTTGGTATAAATTTTCTTTCATTAATCGAAATGTTTTTGTCACGAAAGACTCTGAAGTTTTAAGTCAAAATGAATTATTTACGAAGCGAATTTACGGAATCTACTATACTCGTGAAATCTTTTTAGAACGCTACGGAAAGCCATTATTTGCTGAAGGTGATGAGGTTCAGTTAGCCAAAAATTATGGTTTGAGACTTTGGAAAAAAGAAGAATTAGAAAAGCGTCTAAAATTTCTATGGACTCATGTTAGAGAGGTTGAAACGACAAATCTTGCGATCGCTGATCGTTATCGAAAATCTGTTTTAAATCGAGCAAACCGTCGTGATAAAGATGTCCTACGAAAAGATTTTTACACGAAGGCACAAGAAAGTTACTATAAAGTCGGTGCGATGGAGAATTCGAGAAGTTATTTTCCAAAGCTTAATTCAGAAAAACAAGAACTATGGAAGAAGTTAAATGGTATCTACACTGAAATTTATCCTGGCCTCAGGGAGTCCACGTCGAAAGGAACTACTATCTTGGATGAAAGTTCCGATTCAAATTAAGCCTTCAGCTGTTGAAGAAATAACAACTAAAGAACATCCAAAAGATATTGTCGAAGAATTGGCCGAGCTAAAGGGAAGAGATATCTTTACGCAAGAATTTCCAAAAGATGGAAATGTCTTTGTTGTCGCTTCTGATACTCTCGTTGCTATAGGTGATAAAGTTTTAGGAAAACCTAATGATCGCGACCATGCAAGGCAGATGCTACTAGAGTTATCTGGTAAAGAGCACGATGTTTTTACAGCTGTATATATGGCCTATAGAGACAAGGAATATACTTTTTCAAGATGTTCAAAAGTAAAGTTCACAGATATTTCACCCGAAATTTTAGAACTTTATTTAGAAAGTGATGAGGCCCTTGATAAGGCGGGGTCATACGGAATTCAAGGACAAGGTCTACTCTTTGTTGAACATATGAGTGGCTCGTATTCAAATGTTGTAGGTTTTCCTCTCGCTGACTTTATTGCTGAAATGAAAACTTTTCTTGATGAGCTTGGATTTGAGAGCAACAATTGGAGAGAATTATTTCAATAAAAGACTATTTAAAAACACAATGCCTGAACTTCATTACTCTTTCGAATAGTGAAAGTGAATTAATAGTTGAACTTGAAGTTTGGGCAAAGCCTGGTGCAAAAGTTGAAAAGGTGAGTGTTGCGGAAACTGGGCAACTTATCGTTAGCACTCAGGCCCCACCTGAAGATGGAAAGGCCAATGCTGGTATTGAAAAGTTAGTTGCAAAGAAATTCGGCGTAGCAAAAAATCAAGTTCAACTTACTCAAGGACTTCAGTCTAAGTTTAAAAAAATGGCCATAAGCTTCGTCTTTGCGCATAATAAAGATACTGAATATTACTTAGCTAAGATAAAAAAGGCCCTAAATTGAAATCAGTTTTAATGACTCTTTTATTCATACCGACTTTGACTGTCTATGCTCAAGCAGACAAAGGTGAGACTCAATCTGAAAAAGAGATGAGTAAAGTAATGTATGCGAAAATTGAAGAGGTGAAGAATATCCCTCCAAAAGATTACGTAACAAAGACTCAAATCATAAGAAAAGAAATTGATCATTATATTGATCTTAAAAAGGGTGTTTGCTCTGGGGATTACTCGACATTTGTTTTAGATCATAAGGATATCGAGGCCAGTCAGCATAAATTAACTAAAATAGAAAAAGATCTTTGCTACAGAGAGCTTAGAGGCTTTCAAGTTACTTATATCAATAACTTATTCATAGCCAAAAAGAATTACCTCAATCATTTACATGAAGAGAGACTGAAAAAACTGGAAGAGATACGCGAGGAAACACTACGTAGCTTAAAAGCTACGTACGACAAGCAGCTGATTTCTCCTAAGGGAAACCGCAAGAAAAGATAAATAAGAAAAAAGCTGTGGGCCTATTCTTATTCCGCGTCTTCTTGTGTTGCTGTTCTACCAAGAACTGCACGAGTTGGTCTTAAGCTTCTCACTTTTAATAGTGATTTTCTTGGCTTTAGTGAAGCTGACTTACGAATAGTCTTTAGCTTAATTTGACCAATTACGCTGTTGTTCGTGTTAGACGATAATTTTTCGTTAGATGTTTCTTGTGATGACATCTCCATCTCCTTATTAAACGATTAAAGGTTAAAAAATCACTTACCTTAATCGTAATAAGATTCAAGAGACTCCAGAACTTAAATCCGATTAGGTAAGTAGTTCATCTACTCGTAGAAAAACTACTCTCAATGGTCACTCCGTGACAAAGTTTAGTAACTTAAATATATACTCGGCACAAATTAGCAAAAAATTGAGCCTTTCAAAATATTTCCCTAATCATATCACGAGGTTAGAAATGGTGCAACACGGCTATCACTAAGGGATTTGGGCGTCAATGAAAATGCATTAACCACTTGTAATTACTGAATAGATAAGGCAAATTACTACTATATTAATTATAAGGATCGCCTGTGAATTGCAAAAAAATGTTGGCATTGCTGATATTGTTCATAAATCTAGTTTCTTGCTCAAGTATAAAGAAAGTGGCCACTAACCAGATGGGGGATATGATCTTTGAGACATCTGAGGCCGTTTTTACTGAAGATAACTGGGACTTATTTGAATCGACAATTGATAGCAATATTAAATTAGTTGAAAACCTCTACGCCGCTGATCGCGAAAATCCTGAATTCATTGTTACTCTCATAAAAGCATATAGCGGTAAGGCATTTGCCATTGATGAAACTTACTATCTTAAAGATCAACTTAAAGAACTATCAAATTCAAAATACCGAGTTAATGCTCTTGCAAATTACACACGTGCTCTAAATTATTCTGCGCTATTTTTTGAAGTACGAGGATTTAAAGATTTTGATTTCACTCGCTACATTTCTTCACCAGAAGATTTTAAAAAATTACTTGATGAAAACTTAAGTGATAACGCTACAAATATCGAAGGTGTTTTCTATACAGGACAAACGCTTGCTTCAATCATTAATCTACAAAGAGATAATATGAGGGCCGTCGCTTATCTTCCTCTTGCAAAGGTTATGTACGATTGGTCATGTGAAAAGAATGGAAATTTAGCGCAAGGTGCTTGTGATATTTTCAATGCTTCTTACGCTGCTTCAAGACCTCGTGGACTTGGTGGGGACCCTGTAACTGGTAAGCGCTTATTTGAAGAAGCTATTCAAAAATGGCCAAATAATATGTTAGTTAGACTTTCATTTATTCAGTTTTATGCAGTTCCAATGTTTGAAGAAAATATCTATCGTAATCAGAAATTAGAAATGAATAAATTTCACCGTGAGCAGATGGAGCCAACTTATTGGAGTGGTGGAAAAATTGAAACACCAAAGGTTGATTACAATAACCTTTTTAATTTAATTGCACGTAAGAGATTAAAAATAATTGAAGGCTTAGAAGAAGAGATCTTCTAATTGGAAAAATCATGTCAAAATTTAAAGCATTATTAATTCTACTATTAACGACGAATGTAATGGCCCTAACTTTAAAAGTTGGTGTTCTAACTCCTGAGGGAACGAACTGGGCAAAGAATCTTAAGAAAATGGCAAAGGCCATTAAGAAAGAAACAAATGGTGAAGTAAAAGTGAAGTTCTACTTCGGTGGATCTCAAGGAGATGAACCAGATGTTTTAAGAAAGATTCGCGTTGGACAACTTCACGGTGGAGTTTTTACTGCTAAGACACTTGGTGATATCAATGGTGATGTTCGTGTTGTGGAAATTCCTTTTAACTTTTTTCATGATCGCAAGAAGGCCCTAAAGACACTTGATGATTTAACGCCATTTTTAAATAAGAAAATTAATGAAAGCAATTTCGTTAATCTTGGCTTCTTTGATATTGGGATGGTTTACTTTGTTTCAAAAACAAAGATTTCTTCTATTGATAGTCTAAAAGGTGTAAAAATCTGGTCTTGGGAAGGGGATCCTCTTGTTGAAACTATTCTTGGAGAGATGAAGCTTGTTTCGGTACAGCTACCTCTTCCTGATGTTTTGTCTTCTCTTTCAACTGGAATCATTGAAGCAGCTTATGCACCACCTTTAGCGATTCTATCAATGCAGTGGAATACTAAAGTTAAATATCTTATTGATTTCCCTCTTACAATGTCTGTTGGAGCCTTCTTAGTAAATGATAAAGTCTTTAATAAGATCTCTCCTGCAAACCAAAAGAAGGTATTAGCAATTTCTAAGAAGTATATTGATCTTGTTAAGGCGACAAATGAAAAAGACAATCAAGATGCTCTTGATCTGATGAAGGCATCTGGTGTTGAATTTGTTAAATTTAGTGATGCCGATATTAAACGTGGATATGAAGTACGTGAGGCAACAATTAAAAAGTTAAAAGGAAAATTATTTTCTGAAGAAGCATATAATAGACTTGAAAAAAGTTTAAAAGCTCAAAAGAAGTAGAAAGAACTCATGATACGCAAGATAGAAGAAGTTACAGATCTCGTTGTAGGCTGGCTAGTTGTGGCCAATGTTGCTGTTATGTTAGGCTTAAGTGTTTTGGCCATTATCTTTCGTTGGTTTGATATTTCATTTTCTTGGGTTGATCCACTTGTTCGACATCTCGTATTTGCTCTGGCCTTCTTAGGTGCAACACTTGCCAGTGGAAAGTCGAGGCATATTGCAATTGAGATTTTACCAAAATTTTTAGAGAGTGAAGGTAAACACCGTTCTTTATTCATTCTAAATAAGATAACTCAAGTGTGTATTATTGTTGGAACAACTTGGCTTTTTGCTTCAGGTGTTCAGTTCTATAATGTCGAGAAACAATTTGGAAACTTAACTTCACTGGGATTGCACTCTTCTGTTTTAGTCGCAATCATTCCAATTGGCTTCGCCCTGATCTTCATTCGCACGATCTTGGCATTTTTAAATTTTAAGGAAGATTATGAGCCTCATAACAATTAGTATTGCCGCATTTATTTTGGCACTAATTGGAGTGCCACTCTTTGTTGTTCTTGGAAGTCTTGCCCTTGCAGCTTTCTTTCATAATGGAATTGAGCCGTCGGCCGTCTCTGTTGAAATTTACCGTCTCGCATCGGCCCCGACAATTCTAACGATACCTCTTTTTACTTTTGCTGGTTACTTACTTGCTGAATCGAATGCACCAAAAAGACTATTTCGTTTCACGAATGCGCTACTTTCATGGATGCCTGGAGGAGTTGCTATTGTTGGACTCGTTCTTTGTGCTTTCTTTACTGCCTTTACTGGTGCTAGTGGGGTAACGATTGTTGCTTTAGGTGGATTAATTTATCCAATTCTTATGAATCGCGGTCACGATGATAAATTCACGATGGGATTTATTACGACTTCAGGTTCTTTAGGTCTTCTCTTTCCACCAAGCTTACCAATTATTCTCTATGGAATTGTAGCAGGAGTGGATATTGATCAGCTTTTTAAGGCCGGTATTGTTCCAGGAATGCTTCTCATCATTGGTTTAGCAATTTATTCAATCTTAAAGGCTCCGAAGAACCATAGTGAAAGAGGGAAGTTTGATTTGAAAGAGGCGCTTCTTTCTTTAAAGGGCGCAGCGTTTGAATTATTTTTGGCCCCTGCTGTACTTGTCGGAATTTACGGTGGGATTGTAACGGTTACAGAAGCAGCTGCCTTTACTGCGTTTTATATTTTAATGATCGAGTGCTTTGTCTATCGTGATCTAAGCTTTACAAAGGATGTACCTAAAATCGTTGTGGATTCAATGACAATGGTAGGTGCTATTTTAATTATTCTCTGTTGTGCTCTTGGCTTAACTAATTTCTTAGTAGATGAAGAGGTGCCTAATCAACTCTTTGGTGCTTTTAACCACATTCTTACGAACAAGTACGCTTTTCTTGCTTTCTTGAACATCTTCCTTTTAATTGTTGGAAGTTTAATGGATATATTTAGTGCGATAATTGTCGTCGTACCTCTCATCCTTCCATTAGCTCAAGAGTTTGATATTCATCCAATTCACTTGGCCATCGTCTTTTTAACAAATTTAGAGATCGGCTATATAACTCCTCCAGTGGGAATAAACCTCTTTATTAGTTCTATTCGATTTAAGAGACCGATTACTGAACTGTATCGCTCGGCCTTACCTTTTCTTCTTATTTTACTAATTTGTTTGGCCATTATTACCTATGTTCCTGCCCTGAGTCTTATCTGGGTAAAATAAAGAGGATGAATATTTTTAAATACTTACAAATTTTTGCCTTGGGTTTTACTGCCTCGGCCTTAGACGTGAAAAAAGGTGAGTGGGACTTTGAAGTCTATGAAGGACCACTGGACCCTCGATTAGTTATTGATTATCAAAACGATAAACAAGAGTTCCTTGATGAGGTTACAGGACGGACATACTTTAGTGTAATGCTTGAGCCTGCTATCTTTGATTTAACTCAAGAATTTGATCGCTATATCTATCCTAACTTTGCTTGTTCAAAGCATGAGATGACTGAAAATATTGAGTATATGCGCTACCTAGTGCGACTAACAAGTATTGCAAGTCTTTATGAGTTTTACCGTCAATCAAGTATTGCTCTTTATCAGTTAGGTGATGAAAAGAGTTGCGCTCTTAGCTATGATGCAATTTTTAAATCATGTAAGCCGAAGTCTAAAGATATGAAACTCTTTACTAAAAGAGTATCTGACTACTTTCCCGATATCGTTGACTGGGGGAAGTATCCTATTAAGCTCCAAACGGATCGACGTTTTGATTTAGCAAATTACCATCCAACTTTAGTTAAGATTCTTAGCAGTCACTTTGGTGGTGATAGCAAGACTTCTATTATTAACAGCTGCCAATTCGTTAAGAGTGAAATTCAAAGCTTGTGTAGTGAGGAAGATAGCTATTTATCTGCGCTAAATGTTGAAGAGATTAAGAAAGAAATTTTAACGACGAGTGCCTATAAAATTATCAATGCTAGTGGAAAAGGTGAGTCTTGTTTTTCTCGTTATGAAGAGATGACAAAGGATCAAGTTTCTATCGATAAGAAGAGTGCTGAGATTATTCGTACCGCATTAAAGGGTGAGGATGATTTAAAAGTTTTCTGGTTTGGTTCTTTGCGAGAGTTTGATGAGAAGGGAATTACTTTAGTTGAAGAAAAGGTTGTTAAAGAAGAACCTAAAATTGTAGCAAAGGTTGAAGTTAAAGAGCCTAAGGTTATCAAAACGGTTGATATAAAAACAATTAAAATCATTAGAAAACCTAAGCCTGAACCAAAGAAGCCTGAGCCAGTTAAAGAGATTGTTTTTTCTGCGTTTGAAACGGCCGTCTTAAATTATGAGAAGTCTAAGAAAAAAACTGAAGTAGCAATGCCTTCTTTTAAAGACGATTATAAATTCTCAAAGAAGACTCTTGAAAGATTTAATGGTTCATTAAGAAGCTATCAAACAAGAAAACAACTTTCTAAAATGAAGAGAGTTGATAACCTTGGAAGCCTTCAGGCCCCAATGAGTTTAACGTTTATTAAGTATCTAATCGATTATAACCTTCATCAAGGTCTTTATAATATGACAAGTATTTTAGGAAATGAATTCTTTGTTATTAACGATCTAGAGGGGAGAACTCGTCCAATTAAGATTGTTCTTGATAATAATGAAGAGACGAAGTTTAGATGGAAGATTTGGGTTACTCAAGCTGAATAAGAAAGGCCCGCTATAAGCGGGCCTTCTATTTTGTAGATGCTTAATACTTACGTGATAGCTTCTTAAGTCTCTTCTCGTATGCAGATTTAACTGATAGAGCTAGGAAGAAACCTGCGTTTTCACCATTCTCATCTTGACCAAATAGTGAGATGTTACCAACTCTCTTGTCACCAGCTTTGAATGATTTTGTCCATGCAAATCCGTAAAGGTTAAAGTTTTGTAGTGGTACCCAAATACCAAAAACTTTTGGACCAACATAGAATGCCATGTTTTTAACTTTTTCAACAGTAAATGCTACTGCTGGTAGAGCACCTGCTGCTACACCTGGGATCATACGTCCACCAGGAAGAGTCTTAGGGTCTAGTCTATTTACATCTGATGAGAAAATATCATCAAGTGAAACAGTAAACGTTAGAACTGAACCAGCACCTTCTAGGTTAGGGTTAAGTCCGATAAATGACTTCTTGTACTTTGGTACTTTGTAAGTAGCACCTGCCATAATTGAAACATCTTCAAGTACCATTGAAACGACAACGTTATCTTCAAGTAGATTAACATTCGGTCCATCAACACCTGGGATTTCAACATTTCCTTCTCCACAAGAAACAGAGAAGAAAGAGAAGCTTAGTAGAGCCACGACTGTCAGTAGTCTTTTTCTTAATGTGATTTCCATATCCATACCTCACTAGTTTATAGGAAAAAATTCTCTCGTATGTTCATCTATCGACAGATATGAAGGGGTTCTTAATTTTTTTTGAAGAAAAAAAAAGCCCCTAGATTCCTAGGGGCATTTTTCCTGTATAGAATGTTTTGGTCAGTTATTACAGAATTTTTAAACTTCTGATTAGTATCTATCAGCAAGTCTTTCAAGTGATCTTTCTTGTGAGCTTGAAACTGTAAGCGCTAAGAAGAAACCACCGTTTTCACCATTTGCATCTTCACCAACAAGTGAAAGGTTACCAACTCTCTTGCTATCAGTGTAGAAACGAGTTGTAAGCATTGCTCCTGCCATATTAAGGTTGTTTACTGGAACCCAAATACCAAAGATTTGTGGACCTACGTAAAAAGCAATATTCTTAATACTTGGTACTGAGAAAGCAACTGCTGGAAGGGCACCACCAGAAACACCTGGAATTGCACGTCCACCTGGTAGAGTAAGTGGATCAAGACGATCAACTTTTCCGCCAAAAATATCATCTAACGATACAGAGAAAGCAAGTAGTGTACCGTTTGATTGAAGGTCTGGTGAAATTTCAACATAAGAATTTGTGTAGTTAGGGATATTGAAACGAGCTCCACCCTCAACAACAACGTTTTCTAAAATAATATCAACTAAGATATCATCACCTAGAAGGACTACTTTTGGTCCATCTACACCTGGAATGTCCATGTTTTTAGAACTGTCCCCCGAACCACATGACGTCGTTAATAGTGACAGGGCCATAAGTGCAGAAGTGATTAAAAGTTTTGATTGCTTAAATACTACAGAATTTTTCATAATTACCTCAAATGACTTTCTATTGATTATTCATTTTCCTTTTAATAGAAGTCTCTTTGAAGGCTTGTGCTCTTTTACAACTAATTGAACTCCACTGACGTACGACAAAGACCACAAATCGTTCTCTCTTCAATTTCGATAAATGCATTATGAAGAAATCAAGAATTTAAACAAGGTGATGTTGATCTGAATTTACTTTTTTTGAAAAAAATGTAAATTTTTTCAGAAATGGTCTTGTTATTTCAAATACTTAGTGGTGCTCTACATGACTTTTTTTGAGGGTGATCGCCTCGGATGGTCGTTTAGAATTTTACTTTCAAAACTGCCGTAGAAAATGGACACTGCCTTTGTAACTAGTCGAAACCTTAATCGAAAAGGTCCATCCCCCGAAATTTTCCACCTAACATCTCAAGTGAGAAAAGGTTAAAATATAGGGGTGAGATTATTAAGTGACAGAACAAATTTACGAACTAATTCAACAACGGCCACTAAGAAAGTAGGGCGTAGTAATGCCGCTGCAGACTTACCTGTTGCTTCAAAATCTACTGGTGGTCAAAGTATCGTTCGACGTGAAAGGCCTTCTGAGCTAAGTAGAGGCGAAATTAAGGCAAAAATAGAAAATCACAAAAGAGAAAAAGAAGAAAAAATGAAGGCCGCAATTGCTGAACATAAAGCTACTAAACAAGGGCAAGCAGTGCAAAAAGCGTCTTCACCTGTAGAGAAAAAAGCGCAGGCCATTAAAGAGGCGACAAAGGCGGAAGTAAAGATCACTCCTGAAGGAGAGCCTTTTGGTGATATCGCAAAGAATGATCCAAAAGATCCAGCTACTCAAGAAAAGCTTAAGGGTGTACTAACAGCAGGGGCATTTAATTTTTCTGATAAAGAAAGAGATGTTCTGGCAAAAATTCTTAATCAGTAGAGTCTACTTACTCAATCATTAATTCAATTTTTTCAATCACCTCAGGAATGACCTTTGCAAGGTTTCCATCAATGATTGTAGCTGCTGAGTGGTTGTGTCCACCACCACCAAGGGCCTGGGCAATCACGCCAACGTCAACTGTTTGATTGACTGAGCGAAATGAGATCTTAACTTTGTCACCAACTTCTCTAAACATACAAGCAACTTCAATACCTTCAAGAATGAGTAGGTGATTGATAAAGCCGTGAGTGTCTTCAGTTTCACAACCAAAGCTTTCAATCTCTTCTTCTGTTAGAGAAATCCAAGCAACCTTGCCATTAGGACTCATTTGACAAGAGGATAGAACCTTTCCTATGAGCTTCATGTATTCAACTTGTTTAACACCGTTGATTTGATTAAATGCTTGAGGAGGAGAAATTCCAGTATCCATAAGTTTTGCAACAATACGATGCGTATTACCTGTTACAGTAGGATAGCGGAATGAGCTTGTGTCGATAATAATTGAAGTATAAAGGGCCAAGGCCATTTTCTTATCAAATTTTACACCAAGCGCCTCAATTAACTCGCCAACTAGTTCTCCTGTTGCAGCCTTTGAAGAATCGACACAGTGGATGGCCGCAATTTCTTTTGGGCAAGGGTGGTGATCGATAAATAGAAGCTCGCTTGATTTTAAAACAAGCTCTTGAACGTTCTTACCAATGCGAGGAAGAGCGTTAGTATCTGTTACGATAAATAAATCAATTTTATCAAAGTAGTCTTTTGAATCATTGTAATTTGTAATCACACCATCTGGATCTAGGTAGCGATAGCGATCGAATAATTTTTCTTCATTAATGCAGATTGCATTCTTCCCAAGCTTTCTTAAGGCCATGCAAAGGGCAATCTCACTTCCGATACCATCGGCGTCTGGAAAGATGTGAGTTGTAATAACAATATTATTAGCTTTTTCAATAAGCTTCTTGAAGCGTTCTACATTTCTGGTCATATTTATCCTAGTCGGCAGAGTTAGGTAAATGATTAAATTTTAAGACTTTTCTTATTGTTTCATTTTTTGCTAGGATTTTAAAGAAGGATTTTTAATTAAGGACTTATGGAATGAGTGACAATAACCTTGTAGAGTTGTCGGACATTAGAAAAACATTTCCTGGTAAAGATGTTCTCAAAGGGGTGAATCTCACAATTGGTCGCAAAGGAGTTTTAGGATTCCTTGGACCAAATGGTGCAGGTAAGTCGACTCTAATGAAAATCATCCTTGAAGAACAGGAGTATACGGGGGGAAGTCTCGTTAAAGATAGCGAACTAACGATTGGCTACCTTCCTGAAGAGCCAGCGCTCTATCGCCATATGTGTGTTAGGCCATTTCTAAAATTCGTCCAAGAAATTTATCAAGTTGAAGAAAATATCTATTCAATCGAAGAAGTTATTGAGAAGTGCGGACTTAAAGAAGTTGCTCATCAAAGAATTGAGAATTTATCTAAAGGTTATAAACAAAAAGTAGGGATTGCTGCTGCAATTTGCCACAATCCAAAGCTTCTTGTGCTAGATGAACCACTTGTTGGGCTTGACCCACATGCCATTATTCAAATTAAGGACGTGATTAAGGATCTTTCAAAAGATCACACGATCTTCATTTCTTCTCATCAGTTAAGTGATCTTGCTTCGATTTGTGATGATATTGCAATCCTTAATGAAGGTATCATTGTTGCTCATGGGCCTATAGGTGATATTGAAAAGCAGCTTGAAGTTGATCAAAGAGTTGAAGTTGAGTTTGAATCAGTTGATGAAAATAAGCTTCAAGGCCTAAAAGAGATGGGAATAAGCTTTATTAAAAAGAATGATATTTATGAGTTTAGCGGACAAACACAAGACAGTGATTTAAGAATTACACTATCTAAATATTTTGCTCAAAATGATTTAGCTATTTTATCGCAGCAAAATATTAAGGTAGGACTTGAGGATATCTTTAAAAAGCTAACAGCAAAAAAGGAGGGAACTCATGAATAAGAAGCTTCCTCTGTTTAAAGGTATTAAGTTGATTTATAAGAAAGAAATTAGCGAAAGCTTTTCTTCTCCAATTATTTATATCTTTGCGGCCATCTCAAATTTTATTATGTCTGCAATCTTTTACAATAATCTACAAATGGCACCGCAATTAACAAATAAGACAATAGTGGACTTTGTTATTGCACCGACATTTTCAGCACTTAATTTTATTCTTCTCTTCTTTGCTCCAATGCTAACGATGGGAGCCTTTGTGAAGGAGAAGAGAGAAAATACTTTTGGGCTTTTAAAGCTTTCAAATTTAACTGACGATTCAATCTTCTTTGCAAAGTATTTTGCAGCTGCAACGAAGCTTGTTTTCATTACTTTACCTATTTTTATTATTCCACTTTTCTTAGCGCCAAAAGGCTTTAACGACTTTGCCATTTTATTTACAAATATGCTGGGAATTTATGGACTAGGGCTTTGTTACTTAATTGTTGGGCTTAACGCTTCATTATTAAGTCGCTCTTATATTGCATCCATTGTTATTTCATTTGGTGCACTTTTTTCTTTCTTAATTATTTATGCAAGCTCGAATGTTATTGATAATGAAATGATTCAGGCCATGATGAGATACTTTAGTTTTAGCTCACATATCTTCTATTTCGCTAGAGGAGCTGTTTCTAGCTTTGACTTAGTTTATATCCTTTCTTTCGTTGGCTTCTTTAGTTTTATTGGTATTCGAAACTTGGGAGTTAGAAAATGAAGAAAATTACCCTAAGCCTCTGTGCCATTTTTTATCTTATTGCTTGTTTTCTATTTCTTATAATTCCTGAGCATATTTTTTTAGTTGGCGCGACATTTATCATTGCTCTTTGTTTAACTCTTCTAACTTTTTACTTTCATCTTGAAGAAGTTAAAAATTTTGTTAAGAGTACATTTGGAAAAAATCTTCTATCAAACTTTACTGCCTTCTTTCTAATATTTTGTATCCTTGCAGTATTAAACCTAATTGTTTTTAAACGAGGACCAATCTGGGACTTAAGTAAAAGACAATTAAATACTCTTTCTGAACTAACAATTAAAACTGTTAAGAAGATTGATGATAAGGTTGAAATGGTGGTCTTTTCTAATAAAGAATCAAAGAATGCTATTCTTTCACTACTTGAACTTTATAAGAATCAAAATCCTTCACTTGTGACTAAGTTTTATGATCCTGAGTTAAGGCCAGATATGATTGCTCAATATGGAGTGACAGTTTCTCCTTCAATTGTATTAGCAAAACAAGATGGACAAGAACTTAAGAAAGTTGTGGTGACTCGTATTCTTGAGTTAGGAATTACTAATGGTCTCATTCGACTTGAAAGAGATAAGGATCCAACTATTTGTTTTAATTATAATGCGAAATTTCAAGATAGTTCTGATAATGGTTTTACAGGACTATTACATGTTCTTAAGCAGTCGGCTTATCGTTTAAATGTAGTTGATCTTTTAAAAGCAAATGAAATTCCCAAGTCTTGTGATGTCTTTACGATTCTTGAGCCAACAAATGATTTCTCAAAAGAAGAAATCTCAAAACTAGAAAATTACTACTTCGATGGTGGTCGAGTCTTTGCAGCGATTATGCCGAATTTCCACGGAGAAAAGCTGGCAAATATAAAGAAATTCTTTTCGGATAACGGACTTAATATTGCAAATGACATCGTGATGGATCCTGTTAATGGACTTGAGTCATCAAAAGGGACTGCGCCGATTATTTCTCGCTACGATTCTTTAAATATCAATTCAGACTTTACTGAGAGAGTTTTCTTTCCGCTTGTTTCGTCCATAACTTCAACTCTACCACAAGAAGAGAAGGGAAGTTTCCACGCCCTGGCAACCTCGACGCCTGAAGGCTGGGCAGAGAAGAAGATGATTTCTGTTATCGCTGGGGATGTAAAAAAAGATAGTGAGGATATTGAAGGACCTATTGATATGGCCGCGGCCATTACAAGAGATGGAGTTCCTGCAATTGTTGCTATTGGAAACTCTGCCTTTATTTCAAATAAGTTCTTTAGTTATCAAAGTAATTTTAAATATGTATCAAATCTTTATCACTGGTTATCAGGTCAAGGACAACTGACTTCTCTACACTCAGTCGTATTTAAAGAAATTCCACTTTTAGTTTCAGATATTGAAAAGAAAGTGATTTTTTATTTCTCTATTGTTGTTCTGCCTCTTGTTTATCTTGTGATCGCTCTAGTTCTTTACCAGAGAAGGAAGTTTGCAGCTTAATGAAGAATCGTTATCTCTTTGTCATATTAGTTCTTTCTATTTTTGCAGCGTATTTCTTAGTTGAAAAAGATGAGCAAAAGGAAGTTGCCTTAATAACTCAGAAAAGAAATATTCTTAGCTTCTCTACTTATGGAAAGATTAAATCTATTACTGTTGCTGGAAATACAATTGAGATAAAAGAAGCAATTGAAGATAATCTTAACCTTTTCTATGATGAATTACAGAAGCTGAAAGTTGATCGCATCCTTGAAAGTGATGAAGTAGACGAGAATCTTTTAAAATTTGATGGGGCAGAGACTATCACATTTAATTTTACTAGCGGAAAAGTTGTCAGCTTCTTAGTGGGAAAGAAGATTGAATTAAATCAGTCTTTTTATATGGCCGTAATTGATGGACAAAAGTCGACATGGCTTATTGCTCGCTTCGAAACAGCTTTTCCAGCAGATGCTAACGATAAGAATCGCGATCGCTCAAGTATTCCTTATGAGAAATTTCGTGAAGTTTTACAAACACCTAAAGAGTTTTTTTATACTAAACTTAAAGAGTAGGTCATTGCCTAGTTTCAATTTATGAGGAACTCGATTAAAATAGAGACGTGCTAGAAATATATATTCAATACATTAAATTTCTTCTTTATCCGAAACTTGTGAACTCTAATATAGCTCACCACAGGTTAGAGATAGAACGCATCAAAGAAGCGAGGCTTTTTGAGATCGTTAAAGAGGAGAGTGAGCGTGGAGTTAATTTAAAGTTTGCAGACTTCGCTCTAGCTTCATGGCCCTTTGTTTTCATTTATGGACTATACTCTCTTGCACAAATTCATATTGGAATAAATCTTGCGGGGAAAATGGCCGAAGATGGTTTCTTGCCAGCAATCTTTTCTTCAAGTGAATTTCAACAGAAGCTTTTTCTCTTTTCGACACTTTTTAAAGTCGTCTTCTTTCCACTTTCTGCTTGGGTATTTGTTAAGTTCTGGCGTTTAATTATCACAATGTTTGCAAGTCTATTCGATAAAGATCTAAAGGATATTGAGTTAGAAGATGTGATAGCAGGTGCGTTAGTTGGGAATTTCTTCTTAATCATCCCAATTTTTGGAGATTTTTTAAAATTTATTTCTCAAGTGATCTACTTGTACTTTGGACTGCGTTATAATCTGCAATTCTCATTTGTGCAGAGCTTCTTCATCCTTATGTCTCCGTTATTACTCATCGTGGGCTTCATGCTCTTTATGGTGATGTACCTAACGCTCATGATAAGCTTTATTTAGTCTTTACGCGTTGAGCGCATTGCCTTCCTTTTTTGAAAGAAGATGTAAGTGGCCTAAAACTGGCCCGGCCGTCATAATAGAATTTAGAGACACAACACAAAAAAAATCTGACATTAAGAGGAGTTTAAGTCAATGTACGCAAGTCACGCACACGCAACTGGTGGCATTGAAGTCGTATGCGGCCCAATGTTTTCTGGAAAAACGGAAGAACTTATCCGTCGAGTAACTAGAGCACAAATTGCTCGTCAAAAAGTTCAAATTTTCAAGCCTGTTATTGATGATCGCTATCACAAGACAAATGTCGTAAGTCACTCGTCACGTCATGTGGAAGCTGAGCCTGTCAAAGACGCAGTTGAAATCTTACAGAAGGTTTATGATTCAACTCGTATCGTGGCAATTGATGAGGTTCAATTCTTTGATGCAACAATTATCAAAGTTGTTTCAAAGTTAGCACGTCGTGGTATTCGCGTTATCTGTGCTGGTCTTGATCAAGATTTCAAATCAAAGCCATTTGGTCCAATGCCTGAGCTTTTATGTATTGCTGATGATGTTATGAAGATTCAAGCGATTTGTACTGTTTGTGGCGCACCTGCTTCGAAGTCTTACAGACTACCATCTGACAATAATAAAACAGTATTAGTAGGTGAGGCCGATCTTTACGAAGCTCGTTGTCGTGCTCACTTCGATTACTACGAAGAAGATGAAGATGTTAAGGCATTTTCGATTTCACTTGGAGGCCTAAAAGAGGTAAACTCTAATGGCGAGGTGAAATTGAACAATGAAAACACAATCTAAAAATTCGAACCAATATAAAATTAGTCAAATCGAACATAAGTATGGAGAGAATGTTTTTATTCTCTCCAATCCTCTTGCTGAAAGTTTACTTGCACGCTTCTCAAGCGAAGGTGTTATTCAGCCAGAATTAAATCACTTAATTCATAAACTCTATTTCATTTTATTAGAATCTGTTTTAGGAAACTCGTTTCCTAAAGAAGTCGTGGAAGTGCGCTCTCGTATGGCCGGATTAACAGAGAAGGCCATCTTTAAACAAGAGGTGATAAAAAGGGAACAGCCAGTTCTTTGTGTAGACCTTGCTCGCGCGGGAACTTTTCCAAGTCATATCTGTTTTGAGAATTTAAATTACTTTTTAAATCCTGAACTAATTCGCCAAGACCATTTCTATGTTCAGCGCAAAGTCGATGAGAATGAGCAGGTCATTGGTGTTGATGTTTCGGGCTCAAAAATTGGTGGTGGCCAAGAAAATGCAATTGTTCTGCTTCCTGATCCAATGGGAGCAACTGGTGGCTCAATGTCGTTTGCCGTTGGTCATTATAAAGACAAAGTTAAAGGGCGTGCACTTAAGTATATTTCACTTAATCTTATCGTAACTCCTGAGTATATTAAGAGAATGCAAAAAGATCATCCAGATGTTGAAATCTATGCTCTTAGACTTGATCGTGGGCTATCTCCAGATCATGTTCTTAAAACAATTCCTGGAACACTGTGGGATGAAGAAGTTGGGCTTACTGGAAAGCAATATATTGTTCCGGGCGCAGGTGGCGTTGGGGAAATTTTAAATAATTCATTTGTATAGGAATTGGGGAAGAATTCATGGCAATCGAAACTTATTTTTCTGAAGAGAAAATTAACGAAAGAATCAAAGAGCTTGCAACTAAGATTGATTCAGACTTTCAAGGTGAGGAAGTTGTGATCATTGGCGTGCTTAACGGAGCCTTCGTTTTTGTGGCCGATCTAATTCGCCAAATGAGTTCTCCTGTATATTTTGACTTCATTGGAGCAAGTTCTTACAAAGGGACTGAAAGTACTGGAAAGGTTTCCATTACAAAAGATATTAAAGTCGATATCAAAGATAAGAATGTTATTCTTGTTGAAGATATCGTGGACACAGGTCTTACAATTAGTGAGCTAACGAAAATATTAAAAGAAAGAGGACCTAAGACAATTAAGCTAGCGACTCTTTTACATAAGAAAGTAAAAACACAACACGAAGTTCAAATTGATTACCTCGGCTTTGAAATTGAGGATAAATTTGTTATCGGCTATGGGCTTGACTTTGATGGCCGCTACCGAGAGCTTCCGTTTATTGGAATTTATAATGGATAATATGATTGCCAAGGCCGAAGGATCGGTTCGCGTTGACCTTCTTGGTGGAACTCTTGATATTGTTCCACTAAATCAGGTCTTAAGACATACAATTACTCTTAATCTTGCAACTTCTCTTAAGGCCAAGGTTAAGGTTGAAGAAATAGAATTTGAGGGTGTTGAGTTTGTTTCAGTTGATTACGATTCGGTAACAAGACACTCTAGCGTAGAATTCACATACGAAGACTTTGATAGTGATACATTTGGAGCTTTATCTTTTCTAGCCCAAATTCTTCATCACTTTAAATTAACTAGTGGTATTCGTTTAACGACAGAGTCTGGTTCTCCTCCGGGGGCAGGCCTTGGTGGTTCGTCTTCTATGGGAGTAACTGTTTATAAGGCCCTGTGTGACTATTGTGGAGTTGAGTTTCATCGCCAAACTGCGATTAATACAGTTCAAAATATTGAGGCCAAGATTTTAAATAAGGGCCCTTGTGGGTATCAGGATTATTATCCTGCTCTTTATGGTGGCGTACTTGCTCTAAAGGCGACAAATAGTTGTATTGAAGTTGAGCAGCTCTACAATGAAGAATTTAAGAGCTTTGTGGAGTCACACTTAACACTTGTGTATTCAGGACAACTTAGACTTTCGGCCATTAATAATTGGCAAGTTTATAAAGACTTCTTTGATAATCAAAATGGTGTAAGAGAAGGGCTTGGAAAAATTCGTGATTTAACTTTTAGCGCATACAATGCAATTCGAAATGGTGAGTACGATGACTTTCTTGGAATGCTTTGCCAAGAGGGTGCGCAAAGAGAAAAGCTATTTTCGGGTATTGTTACAGATGATATGCGAGATATTTATAATAAACTTCGTGAAAAAGACTTGGTTATTGGAATGAAGGTTTGTGGAGCTGGCGGAGGCGGATGTTTCTTACTGGCACATGGCCCTCAGCATAAGTCCCAGGTTTTAAAAGAACTAGCACGTGTAAAAGATATGCAAGTGTTAGAGTTTAGTGTTGAGAAACCGCTATGAATTTAAGCTTCAATCGTGTTGCAGGACTATCAATGAAAGGTGGACGAAGAGATAATTTCTTCTTCTGTCTTCTTGATCATCACGAGGGAAGCGGACGCTGGTTTTTAAAATCAATTCTACATGTAAAAGATGAAGTTCGTGATGAAGACGTTGAAGATGGTGATGATATCCTCAATCAGTGGATAGATAAGTATAATCTTAAGCACGTAATTATCGACTTTCCATTATCGAAGCCTCCTTGTCATAACTGTGACCTTAAGTGTCCAGGTGTTGCAAAATGCCCCGTTGGCGATGTGAAGCAGGTTCGTGAAGATATTGCATCGATCTTAGAGATGGATCGAAAGATGGAAGAGGAAAATCCAAAAGAGTATGAGCGAAGGAGAAATTTTGAAGACCTCACTCATTTTGATCGCGATACATTTGTAAAAGAGTCTAATGATTTCATGCTTTCGAAGTCTTTTAAGAGAAGATTAAAGAAAGGCTTTATTCCTTACTGGAATCGCTCTCTTGATTTTTGGATATGGTGCTCTTATCACGATCAGCTATTAGAGCTCTTCAATACAACTTTTGATTCATTTGGAAATACATCTCTTATGATGCTTTCACGCTTCTCATATATGAAGAGACACTTTCCTGAAGAGTGCCAATTCTATGAAGGACATGTAAACCTCATTCTATTAGAGCTTCTAAAGAGTCGCATTGTCCTTAAAAAAAATATCGTCAATTTAACGGATCTTGATCTTGGAGTTGAGGCACGCCTTGATATCGTTAAAAAGATTGAGAATAAATTGGGAATCTTTATTTACGATAATGATCTTGAAGTTATTGTAAAAAATGTAAGGGCCTTTGACTCATTCTTACTTGCAGTTTGTGGATTGCAAAAAGCAAAGGGACAAGCTCGCAGTATGCCAGATTGGACTCTTCCTCACTTAACAAATTTTATTCTTCCTTCATTTGATCCACGTGCTTAAAGCCTAGTGCATTAAATAAAAGTAAAACCCCTGGAATCATAAACATGGCCACTCTTGGAGTATCAAGATTGAAGAGCGCTATAGAGATCATAAGCACGCCACCTGTCCATGAATAGAGTTTGATATAACTCTGTGCAAACTTTTTATTATAGAGGCGAAAGATATAAATAATTAGGTGAATAATTAAGTAGACACAAATAATTGAGATCACCGTATGGACCATTAATTGGATAACTTGATCTTGAAAGTGAGGATCTTTTATTCCATTTGCAATATTCGGATCAACAAGCCTTAGTGATTGATAAGCAATCTTAAAGCTTTCTCGATAGGTTTGCGGATTTGCGTAAACTAAATAAAGATAAAAAGCGACAAAAGCATCTGCAATCATACATGTCGAAATACTTAGAAATTTGAATTTCTTTTTGCTAAACTTAGAAAAAATATTTTTTAGAAATGAAGAGTTATTTGAATTAGTCATAAGCTAATTATTGGAAATAAAATATGGTTTTACAAGTTGTGTTATTAATTCTTGCTATTGTTATGCTTTACTATGGTGCAGAGTTCGCTCTGGAGTCAGCTGAAAAGATTGGACTTGCTCTAGGGTTATCACCACTTGTTATCGGTTTATTAATTGTGGGCTTTGGGACTTCGCTTCCAGAATTCTTCGTTTCTCAACTTGCAAGTTATCGCGGTGAGCCGGGAATTGCTCTGGGAAATATTGTCGGCTCTAATATTGCCAACCTTTTTCTAATTCTTGGTGTATCTGGATTAATGGGACGTCTTTTCATCTCTGGAACAGAAATCAAGAAACAACTTCTTCTACACCTAGCACTTACAGTAATTCTTGGGATCGTTCTTCTACAAGATCAAATCTACTGGTGGGGAAGTGCTCTACTAATTGGTTTTATGCTTTTCTATCTATGGGACACATTTGCTTCGATGAAAAAAGAGCGTGCTCACCTAGGTAATCAAGAACAGCCTCATCACATGGATGAGAAAATAGGGCCAAAAGAAATCATTCACCTTTTTGCTGGCTTTGCCCTTTTATATGGAGGGGGAGAGTTACTGGTTAAAAGTGGAACAGCTGTTGCTCTTGAGTTTGGAATTTCAAATTATGTTATTTCGGCAATTTTCGTCGCCTTTGGTACTTCGTTCCCTGAACTGGTTACGGCAATCATGACAAGTCGTAAGGGAAAGAACTCGGATATCATTACAGGAAATATTATCGGTTCAAATATTTTCAATGCGGCTTTTGTTTTAGGTAGTTTAGTGTTCTATAAAATCAAGATTGCGGAAAACTTTATACCGGAGATGTCCGCTCTACTATTTGCTTCACTATTTTTACTAGCAATCTGTTTTGCAAAAAGGGCCTTTTACCGCATCGCTGGTGGAGTTTTCCTGGCCTGCTATATTGCCATGGTCCTATACTGGGTTCGTTAAAGCACAAAGTTCCTTCTAGTTTATAAACATGGAAGTGTTAAAATAACTCCTATGAGCTTTAACGTACTAGTGGCCGAACCAGATTTTGAACTAAGTGATATTTATGTCTTGGGTATTGAAAATGCATTTCAAGGTGTAAATGTCATTCGTGTTTCAAACTTTCGCGAATTAAAATTAAAGCTTCAATCATCAAAAGATTATAAATTAATTGTCACAGACTATTTTAGAGAAGGTGATGATGATATCTTCTCATTCTATGATTCAATTGATTGTAATATCCCATCTCTTGTCATTACTTCATACACTGAAGCAGAGTTTGTTAACTTTGAAAGAGATGTAACTTATCATAAGAAAAGAGAACATCTACCAAAGCCATTTTCATTTGTTAAATTTGAAAAGCTTCTAACTCAATTAGGTGGTGTTTCTACTTTTGTTCAATCAAGTAGTGCATATAAGAAAATTAATACAGAGTACTTCTTAAGAGGAACTCTGGCCATTTGTGATACATACGTAAAGCTTAGTGACTCTAAATTCGTAAAGGTTATTCACCGCGGAGACACATTTACGATTTCACAAATTGAGAGCTATCTTGATCGCGATATAAACTACCTCTATATCAACAAAGACGATATCGATGAGTACGTTAAGAAAGCAGGAGAGGTTTCATTTTTAAAGTATGATCCTTCAACTCCAGCAGAGCATCTTGATATAGCTCAAAAGTCCATGATGACTCTAAAGCGCCTCGTTGGCCGCTATGGAATTAGCACAGGAACATCTACTGTTGTTGATAGCTATGTTTCAAATATTTCAAAACTTGCGCAGGGAAGTCCAAAACTTCGAAACCTTTTAAAAGAGCGCGAGAATATGACAAATTATCTCTACGATCATTGTTATCTAACAAGCCTCTTTGCCGTTGAAATTTCAAAGCAACTTGAGTGGGGGAAGAAAGATAATATTGAAACTCTTATTCGAACAGCTGTCTTTCATGATCTTCTACTTGAAGATGAGGCCCTTGCTCGTATTTCGTCACAAGAAGAATTACTTAAGGCCGAGCTTACAGATTATGATAAGAACCTTGTCCTTGGGCACGGGCGCTTAATTAGTGAGATGCTTGAGAAGGAAGGGCTGGCAGATCAGAATATGTATGAGATTCTGATTAACCACCACGAAAGGCCAGATGGGTCCGGATTTCCTCGTGGACTTTATGCGAATCAGATTAAGCCACTAACGGCCGTCTTTATTGTTGCCCATGAACTTGCTAAGCAAATTGAGCTTCGAAACTACAATCTCGACGAAAGCCGTACTATTTATCAGTACTTAGCGGATAATTTCGGGCGCGATCACTTTGAAAAAATCATCAAAATTGTCGATAAAATCTTAAAATAATGATAGGGTGCATCTTATTATTTAATCGTAAGAACGGAATATTTCGTGGCCACTAAATATATTTTAGGTATTGAAACAAGTTGTGATGATACATCAGTAGCAGTTCTAAAGGGAGATCCTGATAAGATTTCTCAAGGTGAAGTGCCTGAGGTGTTGGCCTTTGAGCTATTTTCTCAAGAACAAATGCTCGCCCAATGGGGTGGAGTTGTTCCAGAAATTGCCTCTCGAAATCATCTTGAAAAATTAGCACCTCTTATCAAGCAAACAATTGGTAAGGCCGGTGTAAACCTTTCTGATATTGATCTTGTTGGTGTGACGACTTTCCCTGGACTGCTAGGCCCATTACTTACAGGACTTAATGCTGCTAAGACAATTTCTCTTTTAAAGAAAGTTGATCTCTTTGCAGTAAACCATCTCTTTGCTCACCTGGAAGCAATCCACTTAACAGAAAAAGTCTCATATCCATACTTAGGACTTCTCGTAAGTGGAGGACACAGCCTCTACACACTTGTGAGCGCAAGTGATGAGATTGAAGTTCTTGGCTCAACAATTGATGACGCCGCTGGTGAAGCATATGACAAAGGTGGAAAGCTAATGGGGCTAGGCTATCCTGCTGGTCGCATTATTGATGATCTTGCAAAAGAAGGTGATATTAATCGCTTTGAGTTTCCAATTGGGCTTAAGACATCAAAAGATTGCAACCTAAGCTTCTCTGGTGTGAAGACATCTTTAAGAACCTTCCTCGATAAGAATCCTCAGTACCTTGTAAAGTCGCCAGAAGATATTAATCAAGATACAAAAGATATTTGTGCTTCTTATCAGCATGCTATCGTTTCAGCTCTTAAACTTAAGCTACGTTATGCACTTGAAGCTGCAAAAGAGAAGGGATTTAATAATCTTCCAATTGTTGTTGGTGGTGGAGTTGCTTGTAATAGCTATCTTAGAAAAGTGTTGCAAGAAAAGTATAAGCAGGTACATTTTGTACAGCCGAAATTTTGTACCGACAATGGTGCAATGATCGCTAATTATGCTTTTAGAAACTATAATAGTCGTATCCAGTATCCTGATACACTGAGTATCGATGCCAGATCACGATTTATTAATAAGAAAGAACATAGGAAGGCCTAATCATGGAAGAATCAAAATCAAAACTACCTTGGGCCAATAAAGAACTCGGTCAGCACTTTTTAAATAATCAAAATATCATTACTAAAATTACAGATGATTATGCAGATGTTGCAAAGAATATCATCGAAGTTGGACCTGGTCCTGGAATCCTAACAAAGCATCTTGCTGCTCATGATGGCAATCTTAACGTTGTTGAAATGGATACTCGTATGATCGAATATCTTGGACCAATCGTTAAAGAAGAAAATATTCTTTTCACAGATGCCCTTGCGCTAGATTTTGATCAATTTATTAGCGATAAGAATATTAGTGACGAGTTATGGCTGGTTTCAAACCTACCATACAATATCTCGACACCACTTCTTTTAAAATTTCTTCAAACACCAGCAATTAAGTATATGACGCTGATGTTTCAAAAAGAAGTTGCTGATAAGGTTTTTGCCTTTGCTTCAAAGAAGAATTTCATGGGGTCTTTAATGGCCCTATCACAAACATATTTTAAGACATCTTTGCTTGTAAAAGCGCCTCCAGGTGCCTTTACACCTCCGCCAAAGGTTGACTCTGCTGTAATTAGCTTTGAGCGCCTGGAGAGTCCAGTGATTCCTCTGTCTGAATTTAGTAAATTTGAGAAATTCTTAAGAGCTGTCTTTCAATTTAAGAGAAAACAGCTTGGAAAAGTTCTTAAAACTTATGCTCCAGCAGATAAGATTGCCGAGGCCCTGGCCAAAATCAATCAGCCTTTGACAGTTAGAGCAGAAGCGCTAAAATTAGATGACCTTCAAAATTTATATAAGTATCTAAATGAGTAAATAATGGGAAAGAAAATAATCGCCAAAAATAAAAGAGCAAAGTTCGACTATCAAATACTTGAACTTTACGAAGCAGGAATGATGTTAGTGGGAACTGAGGTTAAGTCTTTGCGCGCTGGAAAAGTCTCAATTGGTGAGTCCCATATTACAATTGATAAGAACGGCGAAGTTTGGGCCAATAATATCAAAATCCCTGAATACGAATTTGGAAATCAATTCAATCACGAAGAGGCGAGAAAGAGAAAACTTCTTTTAAATGAAAAGGAAATTGCTGAAATCGCTCACCGTGTGAAGGCCGAAAGGCTTACGATTGTTCCAACGATCATCTATTTTAAAGGCTCACGTGTTAAGCTTGAAATTGCTCTTGCAAAAGGGAAGAAGCTTCATGATAAGAGATCTGATCAGCAGAAAAAAGATGTTGAGAAGAAGCTAAGAAAAGGGGACTATCAGTAAGAAACTGAAGTCCCCGTCGTATTTTTAGTGTGTCATTTTTTGATACATTTTATCGAAGTACTCGTCATTTACTCCAGAATAAATTCCATCGCGATCTTTCTTATACCACTCTGGTGATTGGTCACTAGTGTGACAACCAAGACATTTATTCTTAATGGCCGCTTTTGTATGAGCCTTTTTTTGTGTCTCATCTTCAATGGCAAATGGGTGATCTGTTACCATCGAGTGGCAGTTTAGACACTGAACATTAGCAAATGAGTGCTCCACATTGTGTTTCTCATTGGCCTTATCCCATGCAACGCGAATTGATTTTATTTTTTTAGGATCAAGCTTGCGAACAGAAGCAACACCACTAAAGGCCTTTGATACATCCTGCCAGTACTTTTGTTTGTGAGCATTAAATTTGGCATCACTTGTTTTTAAATCTTTAAAGTGCACGATATCGTTGTGGTTGATATAGCCACCTTCTTCATTCATTCCAAGAGAGTGACACTGCATACAGCTCGTTTTATTCTCTTCTTTGGCAATCATAAGAGTTCCAAAAGAAATCGCGTGAGGTGTCTTGGCCCAGTGATCACCTTGATCTGAGTGACATTCAAGACAGCTCTTAGTATCGGCAAGCTTTTTAATACCACTATCAGCAAAGCTTAGGCTTTTTTGTTCTTTATCGCGAATGCTATCAAGCTCTTGTTTGTGATTATTGATGTAGCTTGTAAAAGGGTTATTTGGAATCCTCTCTCCCAACTGCTCACGCATTTCATGGTAAGAGAATTCTTTTTCAATTTTTTCAGTCCCTGCAGAGAAGGCGACTTCTCCGATATAGTGGTTCTTTGAGAGAACTTGAACGATTTGTGTTGTACCAACGTCAATAGAGTAATTTGTAAAACTTTGTGAGTGTGAACCAATAATCCAATCGATCATCGGGTATGTTTCAGCAAATTTCTTATCGTAATCAAGTCCAGCATGGGACATAAGAACTAGTTTATGGAGTGGGTTTTTATCATCAAAGCCAGCTTCTTTAAGCGTTGTTAATGTATTTTTAAAGTTTTTAACTGGATTGATAAATAGATCTCTAAACTCTGATTGCAAGCTTCCGGCCGCCACGATTCCTGTTAGAAAGATTGTGCTCTTTCCAAATTGAATCTTTGCATATTCTTGGTGGGGTAGGGACTTCTTATCAGCAAGGTTTGAAACGAGAACTTTAAAACTTACTTGTGAAAGTACTTCTTTGTAGAAATCAAGTCCAGCAGCTAGATCCTGATCTCCTGGGATTGTGTATTTAAGCCCAAGTTTATCTAATCCTTTTGCAAGTGATAAGGCCGCAAATTTCTGAGACTTTTCAATATGGCCAGGAACAACTGATGAAGGAAAGAGCATATCACCAGTGTCAATATAGAGGTATTGATGATCCTTTTTAAAATCACTCATAAAGCCTGCAACTTGCGGAAGACCTCCTAATGGAAATTGGCGGCATCCACATGGGTGAGTCTCTCCTGAAATTGAGTGAGAGAAGAGGATTGAAAATTTTGGTCCTTCAATTTTTAACTCTTCACTATCGCGATCCAGGTCAATAATACTTTGACACGAAAGTGCGAAAGTTAAGCTTAGGAGTCCTAAAATTTTTTTCATGCTATTCCTTATTTTTTGTAGCTTGCTAATAACTTTTTAGCAGTAGGGACGTGGCGACTTTTTGGGAATGACTTAAGCATCTCCTCAAGTGTCACAACTGCTTGTTCGGCTTGGCCTTGTCTTTTAAAAGTTCTGGCCAAATAAACTAGTCCATTAGCATTGTAAGCAGACGAAGGCATTGATGTATAAAGAGTTGAAAAGTATGTGACAGCATCGTCATTTCTTTTTTGGATATACGAGATCATTCCTAGATTGTGAATGATACGACCTCTTCTTTTACCTTTGATTTTATTTTCATTATAGAGTTTTTCAAGAATAGGACGAGCTTCGCTGTATTTACCTTTTCCATAAAGAAACATGGCCTGATCATAAGGTGAGCGACTTTTTGCTTTCGCTATCTCTTTTCTTTCAGTTTCTTTTTTTTTTAGGAGTGCTAATACTTCCTTGATGAACTTATCTTGTTCTTCAATCTTAGCTGTAAGCTTTGTTACCTCATCAGTTAAGACAGTATTCTGTTCTTCTAGTTTTAGAAGTTTTTGATCAACTGTTTCTAGCTTTTGATCCTTACCGTTTGTGTACTCTTCAAGTTGTCCTTGAAATTGAAGAACGCTATCTTGTAGCTCTTGTACTTTTGAGAGTGAATCAGCATTAAGCTTTTGATTCTGTTGCATTTGCACAGACATCGTATTGATCTTTTGTTCGCGCTCAATTTGTTCTTGTGTTTTACAAGATGTCATTGAAGCACCCATTAAAATTGTTAATGTAATCGTTGTAAGTAGGGAAGGTTTCTTCATGAGAAATTCTCCGAATAAGATATATTAAATGCTATCGAGAGTTTTCTTACGATATGCCTTGAACTCGGCCTTTTCTGAGAATTGCTTAGATAGAATGGCGTACTTCTTAGCTTTGTTAAAGAATTTTCTCTTGTAGCTTGATTTTGCTTTTAAGTAGTAGAATTCGGCTTTTCGGTAAAGGTTAGGGGCGAGTGTTTGTCCGCCAGCTTCCTTGGCCGCAAGGAAAGCAACCTGTGCATAAGTCATTTCTAACTTCGGGCGTACGGTCGTTAGACCGCAGCTACCCAAAGATAGAAGTAAAATTAAAAATGTGATTTTATTTTTTAATTCTTTCATTTTTTAAAGATTACTTAGCAATAATTACGAAGTTTCCTCTTCTGTTTTGTGACCAAGAATCTTCATTGTGACCAAATGAAATTGGTCTTTCTTTACCGTAAGAAGTAGTAGAGATTCTTGAAGCATCAACACCAAGAGCTACTAGGTAGTTCTTAATTGCACGTGCACGGTTTTCACCAAGTGCCATGTTGTACTCACGTCCACCTCTTTCATCAGCGTGACCTTCTACTTGTACTTCAACAGAAGTATTTCCTTTAAGGAAGTCAGCGTTTGCTTCAAGAGTTGCTTTAGTTGATGAGCTAAGTCCTGATGAATTAAATGCAAAATAAACAGTTCTTAGTGCACCAGCTTTACCTGAATCTGAGTCACCATTCACTTCAAGAGAAGCATTGCTGTAATCAACAGATTCTACAGAAGTTGTGTCATCAGTTTTTGATGATGAACCACATGAAGTCATAACTAGTGCAGAACCTAAAAGTAATAGTGTAAAAAGCTTTTTCATTTGTTCCCCCTTTCCATTTTATGTAGAGATTTTATTGTTATCTGGAAAATAGCTATACCTATAAAGTATATAATAAATTTAGGTGTTTAGATACCGGCAGAAAAGGAGATTTCACTAGAGTAATTTGCTCGGGTTATTAAAAACCCATACTTGATTGACTTTATCTTTTGAAAAATGTCTTTTTCCAAAATAAGGAAATCTTCAAATAATTGCCAAGTATTTAAGTAAAGAAAAAGTAAAGTTTAACAAGAGCTATTTACAATGTGATTCGCTCAAAATAATGTTTATTTGAGGTTATTGAAAAGTCCTTATCTTGTGTGTAAAAGCCTGGCCGCCGTCTTTTCCTGTCTCTGCTTAAGTTGCGGCCAGGCATTTTTCAATCCTCAAATTTATAATTAAATCTCAAGTTGCTTTAATACTCCTCACAAAATTTAGATGCACTGAGACTGTTGGTAATACCAATGGGCGGTTTTTTGTGCATAAAGTTAGTCTTTTGAACTTTTAGAAGAAGGGGAGAAATATGAATACAATTGGAATTAGTAAAAAATTAGTTATTTTATCACTTATGGCCGTTGCTTCACATGCAACATTACCTGATGAAATTGATTATCAAAAGTATTCGAAGCTTTATGATACTTCGAAGGCCCAAAGCCATTCAGCGATGTTTAAAGTAGAAGAGCTAAAAGCTGAAATTATGAAAATCGCTGAGCTTCTTGAAGTTAATACTCACGATGTTGAATTAACTCAGAAAATCGTTGCTGATGCGACTGCTATGATTGATCAATTAAGCGGGGAAAGCGAAATTCTCGAAGTTAACTTAAATGAGCTAGTTAGAGAACAGGGGCAAGTAGAAGAGCTCTTAGTTTCTGTAAAAAAGGAACTGAGTGAAGGTCAAGTCATCATTAGTAATAATGAGGCCATGCTTACATCTCTTAAAAAGAGTGTTGAACTTGAGCAGTCAATTCTAAAAGAAACAATTGCACAACTTGATGCTAATAGTCGTTTAGCTAAAGAGAATGAAGATCAACTTATCTCTTTAAAGGCAAGAGTTACTCTTTTAAGTAAGCAAACTGATAATAAGTCTGTTGAAGTGAAGAGCTTAACGAATGAGTACAGTAGTGTACTTAGTAAAGTCTCTAAGAATAAGAAGCAGCTCGATACTCTTTTACCAAAAGTTAGACCATTAGAATTAGAAATGGAAAAGCTTGATAATTTTGTTGCCCGAAAAAGAGAAATCTTTCGTTCAGCAAAACTTAAGGCCGAAGAAATTAATATCGACTATAACGAGCAAACAAGTAATATTCGTCCTCTTTTAAGAAAGAGAGATACAATTCTTGCAAATCTTAGTGTTGAAAAGAAAGAATATTCTAAAACTCATGTTGCCCTCATTAAGTACCAAGAAATTATGGATACTGTTAAAGAAGAAGCAACTGCTCTTGAAGCTGAGATTGAAAGAATTGAAGCAGATCAAACGATTAAAAAACATGAATTAGAAAAGATCGAAATCGACTTACTACAGTTAGGTGATGATCAGACTTCTCAAAGAAAAGATTTACTAGCTAGAAAGTTACTCGTTGAAGGTGAAATTAAAGCATTAAATGATGATTTCCAAGCTGTTAAAAAGAAACTTTCAGTAGTTGAGTACAGGATTAAAGAAGGCGATTTAAAGCTAATGTTCCTTGAAAAACAATATATTAGTGCTGAGAAGAAACTAAGATATCAAGAGTCACTACTTGTCTCTGTTGATGAGAGGATTATTAGAACTGCTCCACGATTTAAACAAGTCGAAGCTGCTCTAGAAGAAGCTAAGTTAGAGTTAAAACGTTCTCAAGATGATCTTGGTGCATCGATCAATGATTATGAAGAAGTGAAGCATAAACTTACTGTTTTAAATGGTGAGATTAAAGTGCTTAGTGAAGAAGGTGCTGATCTTAGAAAGAAAGAGCTTCTTGCAAAGGATAAGCTAAGAGTTGCTCAAGTGTCTCTTAAAGAACTTAAAGAAGAGCATGTAAATACTCAAAATAAACTCGTTGAAACTGAAGTGAATTCAGGAAAGATCTCAAGAAATCAAACGACTCTTGAATCAAATCGTGACTTACATCAGAAGAAAATTTCAAGTCTTAATGACAAGATTTTTGAAACTAAAAAAATGTCTGAAGATACTGCTAAGAGAACAGAAGAGTTAAATATCATTGTTTCTGAAAAGACTAAGAGAAAATCTGAGCTTACAGATGAAATCATAACAACACGTTCTCGTCTTAGAACAAATTCTTCTGCTATCGTTGAAAATCAAGCGGAACTTAAGGCCGGTCAGGATTTCTTGGCCAAGCTAGAAAAAGAAAGTACAGAACTTCTTATGCGTAAGACTAAGAGTGAAGAAACTCTAATTGTCTCTGAAGCAAGAGCAGAAGAATTAGAGCAAAAAACTCAAGATGCTCGAATTAAGTTTGAAACTCGTCAAAACCTATTCAATGAGTATGTAAGTGAGTCTAAGGTTCTTGGACAAGTTGATGCTATTACTGATGGTGCAAGTATTGGTTCTGAAACAGCATCTGCAGATGCAACAGCGGATGCTAATAAGTACGGTGGTCTAAATGGTCAAAGCGTAGGAGAGTTAGATAGCTACCTTGTTGGTCTTGAAGAAGGACTTGAGCAAGGGAAGACTGATGGCTATGAGCAAGGTATTAATTCAAAAGAAGATTACGACCTAGGACATAATGAAGGTTATGCAATAGGGCTTCAAAATGCCAAAAATATTGCTATGGAAGAAGACTTTCACACTGCGTTTACGCAAGCAAAAGAGCTTAAGATGTCAGTTCTTCCTGACAGTCATGTTGTTCTTGTTAATAAAGTACAAGAAAAAGCTTTCTTTATGGGTGCTGTGGAAATGCCATATCTTGCTAGCCTTGATGAGAACACATCTGATGATACTCATTCAGATCATGTTCCATTTGATCTTGGAAATTCAAAAGATACTTATGAGGAAGAAGTTACTCGTATCCAAGCTGAAATAGAATCTCTTACAAGTAATATTGAAGAGATCAAAGGAAGTGCTGAATACGTATATACAGCGCCAGCTAAGATTGCAGAAGGTAAGGCAGAGCTTCGTTGTCAAAAAGTATATAAAGCGGTTGCTGAGCTAAGGGCCATTTGTGAATCTTCTTATCATGAGCTTTACGGGCAAGAGTTCCTAGCTTCACATCGAAAGGTATACTTTGAAGAGTACGATCAACTCTTTGTCGATGCCAGAGAAGAAGCGAGAACTAACGATCATGCTGACACTCGTAAGATTGGTTTTGATCGTGGACACCGTTATGGATTTGGTGATGCGATGGTTGAAGGTAAGAACGTGGCCTTCGAAAATGGAAAGAAAGATGGAGCACTTTTAGCTGAAGAGGAAAATCTTGGAGAGCTACGCGAACAAATGGCAATGGAAGGAAAAGAGAAAGGAAACGCTCTTTTTGAAGAACAAGCTGTTGTAAGAGTTGATAAGTCGAGAGGGGCCATTTTAACAAGTGGAGATCCTAGAGGACTTGCTCAAGATAGTAACTTTGGAGTTGGACTTGGACTTGTAAACTTCGGAAAGATGGCAAGTGAGAAAGGCGCTATCTCTGCAAAGGTTATTTCTACAACTGATAACGTTGAAGTTTTCGATAAGAAGGTAAACCTTATTGATCTTCCAGCAGAAACTAAGATGGATCTAAAAGATGTGATTTTTGCGAAAATTGCAAATAATGCTCAACCAGGTTCTGAAGTAATTATGGATATTGAACTTACTTATCCAGGTGATAGCTTAAAAGATAAGTATACTGAAGTGACAACTTTCAAATCTGTTGTTCTTCCTAATCCTGACATTAGATATGCGGTTTCATTCGATGAAACTGTCGAGTACGGGAAGTGTTGGCTAGGATGTAAGTATAAAACTCACGATGTTAAGTTCCAACTTAAGGGAGTACGTGACAATATCCCTGGTGAATTTAATGTTAGATTAGAGGTTCTAGAAGGTGGTAAGTATATAGATTTAAAAGAATCAGCACTTACTCTTGGGGTTCCTGGGCAAGGTAAAATTGAGTCAGGAAAACTTTCTTACAAATTTAAAGAGAAGGCTTCTGGAAAAGAGTTAAAATTCAAATTTGAAGTCCTCTATAAGGGGAGCGTACTGCATACCAAAGTTTTCAATGTTAAAGTAAAGTAATGTCAAAAGGGCCCACTTAGTAAATAGGTGGGCCTTTTTGGCCTTTAGATCCTGTAAATATTTCAAATCACAATGTCATATTCTGATAAAAACTTACAATTGCCTCGATAAATTAATTTCTTTTTGATGTGCCCTCAACATTCTCAAAAGGGAATTATAAAACAATTCTTATCAAAGTGATCAAAAGGAGAGGGAATCATGATGAGATCAATTGCTGAAGTAGCAAAGAAGAGAAATGTTGTTTTATTAGCTGTTATGGCCATGGCCGCCAATGCACATGCGGGACTTCCAGACGAGATTGATTACCGTACCTATCTTTCCGCATACAACTCAGCTAAGTCTCAAAGTGATGCTGCTAGAATGTCTGCCACTCAAATCAGTGATCTTATCCTTGAAATCGTTGCTAGGCTTGAGGCCAATGGAAGTGAGATCTCAATCTCAAAAAGAGAGATCGAAGAGGCCATCCTTCTTGTTTCTGATTTAAGTACACAAAATATGAATCTTGAAACGACAATTTCAGAGCTAAGCTTTGAAAACCAAGGCCTAGAACAAGAACTTCAAAGACTTGCTGACTCACTAAGCGATGTAAACGGAGAAATTAATCGCACTGAATCTGATCTTTCAGGCCCTCGCAATACGGCCCGCAACCTTAAGCGTGCTCTAGACTCTGTTCTCTCAAGTCTAAGAACTAATGGAGATCGACTCGATAAAGCACAAAAGAAATTAGACCGCACAAGAGATCAGATCAAATCACTAGAATCAAATATCTCTAAAGCAATAGATGAGCGCGACCGCTTAAATATCAAACTTCCAAAAATCCAAGAAGAAATAAAATCAAAGAAACAAGATCTTGCGCAAGCAACTTCTAAGGTTTCTACTTTTGAGTCACAAGTCGTAAATGCTCGCACAAAACTTCAAACGGCAAATTCTGAAGTTAGTGAAGCACAAGCGCAAGTAACTCAAATCGAAAATAAGATCAGTAAACAAGAACAAGCAGTTAAGCCACTAGTTCAAAAAAGAAGTAATTTACAGTCTCAATTAAGTACTGCTCAAACAGCATTATCTGCTAAAACAAGCGAACTTGAAAAAGCGAAGAGGGAACTTGAGAGTGCAAAGTCACAAATCGATGGACTTAAATCACAAAGAGGTCCTCTTGCTTCTCAAAAGACTAATCTTGATAATAAGAGATCGGTACTAGAAGCTGAAATGGTACAAGTTGAGGAGGCCCTTAAAACTCTAATGGCCGGTGATCGCAACGATCGAGGTAATGCTAATCAAATCAAAAATCTTAGAGAGCGTCGTAAAATTTTAAGAGATAAAATCCAAGAAACAAAAACACGCCTAACTCAAGTGACTACAGAGCTTGAGCAACTTGCTAAAAAGATTGCTAAGGCCGAAAGTACAATCAGTGGTGGTAGCAATCAGATTGCTATCCTTGAGTCTGAAGTAAATACGAAAAAGGGTGAGGTTAGAAGCCTTCGCCAAGATATTAAAGATGTTGAAGCTGAGATCGCACAAGCGGCACCTCAGCTTGAAAAGCTAAAGCAAAGACTAGTTGCAGCTCAAAATAGTTTAAATAGTGCAAAGACAGCTCAAGCATCGGCCAAGTCTGATCTTGATAAGGCACAAGCTAAGCTTGCCCTAGTTAAATCTGATATAAAGCGTCTTGAAGGTGATATCGCTTCACTTCAAGATCAAAAGCAAAAAGCATCACAAAGAGTTGCACTCATTGATTCAGATTTAAAGAAATTTAGGAATGAACTAAACCGTGAGAAGAATCAGTTTGATAGTCAGCGCCGTGAAGTTGGCTCACTAAGAAATACTCAAAATGCACTCGTGGCAGAACGTGATTCATATGAAAGAAGACTATCAGTAGTTGAGTCAGACATTAAATTACTTGTTGATCGTCTTGATTCACTTCATGTAACTCGCTTAGAGTTAGAAGAGCAGTCTCAAGCAAGAAGTGAAAGACTTGTTGCCAACCAAAATATCATCGCTGATTCATCACAACGAATCATGCAAAACTCAAGTGTTATCGCTTCGAAAAGATCACAGATGGCAAGTAACGAAGACCGTATCGCAGATCTTGAAGTTGAAAGAAGTCGTCTTCTTGAAGATAAGCTAGTTAAAGAGCAAGAGTTTGCAAGAGCAGACACTGTTGCAAGTGATCTTGAAAATATCACAAATAATAAGTACCAAGCATACCAAGGCCGCAGCAACCTTTATGTTCAATATGAAAGAGATGCAAAAGCTCTTGGAGCATCTCAAGGTGAAGCCGCTGGAGCAACTGCAGGTGAGTACAAGGCAAGTGCTGATGTACAAGAAGATGCAAGTTTCTTTGGGGGTGCCAACGGGAAGAAGCTAGGTGAGTTACGTGGCTACCTTGCGGGACTTGTGGATGGAAAAGAAGATGGTCTTACAAAGGGGTATGAGGCCGGTGTTAATTCTCAAGCAAGCTATGATGAAGGTTTTGCAAAAGGGTATGAAGCTGGTGTTGCAAAAGCTAAGAGCTTAGCAAAGTCACAAGAATTTCCAAAAGGATATGAGCAAGTTAAGAGCGAGACTTTCTCTAATAAACCAACAAATAGAGTGATGTTATCAAATAGTGTTAACGGAAGCCTTTTCTTAGAGAAAGCATTCTCAATGGCACAAGAATTTGTTTCTCCAGCTTTTGAAGCATTAGATTTTGTCGCTCCTGAATACACAGCGACTACTGAATCATTAGGTTCAAGATTTACTTCAAAAGTAGATCAAGAGATCGCCAAAACACAAAGAGAGATCGAGTCATATGAAAATGATAGTGCAAAAACAAAAGCGCTTCCTCAGTATGCCTACACTGCGCCAACTCGTATCGATATCGATGAAGACTTCAAAAATTGCTTTGATGTTTACAAAGGTGTTAATGAGTTCAAGAAAGCGTGTGGTGCTTCTTACGATGCCGCTTATAAAGCTGAATTTAGTGTTAGTCACAAAGATACTTACTTCGCAGGCTACGTGGACTTCTTTGAGAGTTCTCGTGATGAAGCTGCCGCTGGTAATTTTGAAGAAGAAACGCAAAAAGGTTTCGACAAGGCATACAAGACTGCCTTTGCTGAGGCTCGCCTAGAAGGTGAAGGTGTTGCCTTCAAAAATGGTGTTGCAGATGGTGAGGAAGCTGGATTTGATGAAAATATCCAAGCAGCAAAAGAAGAAATGCTTGCTCTTGGTAAGGCTCAAGCAAAGAAGCTATTTGCTAGTAACGCTGTTGTTCGCCTTAACCAAGCAGCACAAACAAGTGTAAAAACTGAAGATGCAAAAGGTCTAACTCAAGATGGAAAATTCTCTGTAGGTCTTGGGCTTGTAAACTTTGGAAAACTTGCTTCAAACCGCGGTGCGATTAGTGCAAAAGTAGTTGCAGCAACTTCAAATGTTGAAATCGTAAACTCTCGTACAAACTTAAGAGTTCTACCAGCACAAGCACAAATTGAGCTAACAGATGTTATCCAAGCGAAAGTTGCCAATAACGCTCGTCCAGGTTCAGATATCGAAATGAAGATCGAGTTAACTTACCCAGGTGATGAGCTAAGTGGAAGCTATACTGAGATTGCAACATTCAATGCAAATGTTGTCGTTAACCCAGAGGTTCAAGTTGCCCTTGATTTTGAAGATAAGGTTAAGGATCGCAAGTGTGCGCTAGGTCTATTTAACTGTAAGTTTAGAAGCCACGATGTAAAAGTTAAGCTAACAGGTCTACGTGACTTTGTTCCTGGAAGCTACGATGTTGCAATCAGTGTACTAGAAGGGGATAAGTTTGTTGAACTTAAGAAAGGATCAACTAAGGTTGCAGCTCCAGGTCGCGGTGTAACAGCAACTGGTGCCCTAACTTACAAGTTTAAGAAAAAGACAAAAGACGACAAACTTAAGTTTAAAGTCGATGTTTCTTATAAAGGCGAATTACTACAAAGTAAAGTAATCGATGTAAAAGCAAAATAAGAATCAAAGAAATTTATAATTAAAATTAGACCCCTCGTCCAAGGGGTCTTTTTTTATTCATTTAGTGGACAATCTTTTTCACTTGCACAATGACTTCTTAACTCATGAAATTGAACAGCAGCATCAGCATTATCATTGTGAGCGATTGTCGCTCCTCCAAGCTCTCCCCAATTTGGAAAGTTGTAGTAAAGGCCGCCATTCTCATTGATTTTAATTCTATTGTGACACATGTGATTTAAAAAAGGTTCGTTGTCGTTGTCTCGTACGCAAAGTTCGATATTTCCGTCGACGATTCGATAATCAGAAATTAGGGTTGTATGAGTAAAACCAGCGCTTTCTTTTCTTGTGAAGACAAGTTGTGGCTGTTGGTTATTGTCAATTTTCTTCTTTATATCCTCAAGTAGCTTTTGAGAATCTTCACGCTTCATTGGTGACGTTGACAAAGTTGTCTTTAGGCCTTGAAAAGTCATGGCCTTGTTGGCCCACTCTTTTGACATTTTCGTCGCAAGATATGATTGAAGGTCTGGGTGATATGAGAGCTCAAAAAGGTTATTAAAACCAGGGATTTTTCGAACTTTATTATCGGCAATATCATCAATAATCTTCTTGTAGTATTCAAGGGATTCTTTGCGCTCTTTTGAATCTGGAGCAGCATCCAAGTTAGTGCGAGCTTCTTTCTTACTGCCATCAAAGAAGGCAAGGCGATTAAACTTTGATGTTAGAGAAGCATGTCCCCAGCAATACCCCTGAGTCCCTTCAATATCTGATAATGTGATGGAATCGTAATTTCTAAAGGCCATTGAATTATTTACTTTGCTATTTTCAATTATGGGATCGCGTCTTTTGAAAATATCAAAGTTATTTGGACATAGGGTTTCACATGAGCAAGTCTCACTTGTGCAGCTTCCCCAACTCTTACACGAACAAACCTGCTGGCGAACTTCTTTAAGGATATTTCCAAAGTCTTCAAAAGCTGTTTCTCTTGTTGGACGCTGACAATCCACTTGTTCAGATGACAGAAGTTGTACATGTTGCTGAAATGAAAGTCTCTTGGTTTCCTCAGCGCTTTTAATTTGATTGTATTGATAATTACTAATGGCCGACTTCGCTCCACGATAAGGAGTTGTGATAAGATTTTTTACCGCCGTAACAGCTCCTAGTCCTGCTTGGTTACACGAGCCGAGAGCTAGTAAAGAAATGAGAAAGAAAGCGGATACCAGTAACTTCATTACTTAATATCCTTAAGAGCAGAGGCTATATGCACCAGAGCAGGAGCTTCTTTCTTTGCTCTTTCAATTAACTCATTTAATCCCTTATGCTTTAGCTTTCCTGATTTTAAATAGCGACAGATCTCCATCGAGACTGCGTAGGAATTTGGAAACTCTTTAAGCATTTGCTCACAGTAGAAGCCATGCTTTTTACCCTTTAGACGTGAAAGAGTGTCGTATTCAAGCTTGGCATTTATATTTGCATGTTCTAGTCCTGAAGGATTTCTAAGAGCTAGGGCCTTTGAGTATTTCTTCTTGGCCATGAGTTCTTTGACATTCTTATCTTTAAAGAATTGGCCATAGAATCCACTTTGAATTTGTTTTGAATTAGAAAAGACATTCTTCCAAAAACGCAGGATCTCGTCTTTATCGGAATCATTAGAGGAAGCAATCGCTTTTTGATATGTCTGAAAATAGCTTTTGGCCTTGGCCTGATCGAATTTATAAAGCGCAAAGAGGTAGGATGTTTCTAACTCTAATGGGTCAACTTTTTTAGGTTTAAGCTTTTGGGCCTTTTCATAGAAGCTTATGGCCTTGCCTAAGTGGCCGTAGGTTTCAAGCTCAAATGCTAAGACGATATAGGCATTAAACTTTTCTTCGCTCGTTAGGCCATCTTCAATACCGTGCTTTTTTATAATTTCTTGGGCACTACTTAATAGGGCAGCATCTAATGCAGAGGCCGTGGCATTAAGTAGCATTAAGAGGAGTAAAAGTATTGAAATTACATATTTCTTCACAGACTTCTTATCGGAATCTGTTCGAATATATTGATAGGGTAAGTACTTGATATGTCATTAGATGTCATAAGTTTTTATTAGGCGATGGGACCAGAATTTGGGAGGATATTCCTATGAAAAAACTAATCCTAATCGCAATTTTAAGTCTTAGCTCTTACGCAAATAACTGCTCAAATCTTGAGGCCATCGCAGACACTTACAAAAGTGATCTTAAGGCCGAGCTTCAAAAGACATTTTATCCCGAAGACGCCGAAGGCCAGGCCAAGTTTCGCACAAGTGTTGGCCAGAAGCTTAACTACTTAAAGGCCCTAAAGCATCAAGTGGATGTCTGTTATCAAGATTATCAAATGAAAGATGAGGTTTATGATTGTGGCCTTTCAGCAGATCTTCTAAAGTCACGCCACCCTGGAGGTCTAACCACAAGTTATACCGGAGCGATCTCTACTGATGGTGATTGTATGGCCTATCTCTATCTTGGGCATACCATGACTCGAAATCGAGAAGGCAAAGTCGTGCTAAAAAACCTTGGTGGAAAATTTGATCTTAATACACTTTTTAAGTGCCATGGTGCTTACACGACAGAGGAAGATTCATTTCGCAAGATGATCCTATCTGCGGATAATTTCTTTGTGATGGATCAGTATTCTATTTACCGCACTGATGTGAAGGTCCTTGGCAAAAAGTATGTGACGCAAAACCTTCTTGAGATTAATTATAAAGATTCTGAAATAGTCTTTCATTACGGCGCAGCTGAACTTGCTATATCGACAAAGGATGGAAGTGTCATTCGCACAAACTTCCTGACGATGGATGAGGTGAGTGAGGGAAGCTGTGAGACTTCGTATAGTGAAAAGAATAACTCAATCTATCCACGCACAAATATTGACGAAGAGGCGTGGGGATTTAAGTTAGAATACGTGGCATACTGAGATTTATGATATGAGAGCAAAGAAAGTTTTAATCACAGGCTTTGATGCCTTTGGAAATAATCTCATTAACCCTAGTGGGGAAGTGGTGGAGGCAACCACGGCCAACTTCTCCCACCTTGAGGTTCACAAATTAATTCTACCCACAGTTTTTGAAAAGAGCTTGGCCATCTTAAAGAAGGAGGCCTTCTTTTTAAATCCCGACTATATCATCTGCTTTGGCCTTAACGAAAAGGCCCAGGAAGTAAACCTCGAAGTCCTCGCTCACAACCTAAATGATGCAAGCATCCCAGACAACGAAGGCAATTGCCCTGTAAACGAAGTGATCTTTGAGGGAGCAGCTGCGACCCTCGATTCCACTCTTCCCATAGGGGAGATTGAAGACGCCCTTCTTGCGGCGCAAATCCCCGTGGCCATTTCTCGCGACTGCGGACGCTTCGTGTGCAATCACGTCTTCTATGGCATTCGCCACATTATTGAAGAAAAAAAGATGCGCGCCAAGGCCGGCTTCGTTCATCTTCCAAGCTTTGAGACCATGGGGCTCAGTGATCAGGTTGAGGCGCTTGAGGTGATTTTGGCGGTGCTAAATCACTAAGTGAATCTAATCGCAGAAGCGTTGCGTAAACGATGAACCGTTTTCTTTCCACTTTTGAAATGCTGTGCTATACTGCCGCTTACGTATATTTGTTCCAAATATCCGCAAGTCAAAATCTAATGGGGGTGCCCTGGTTTCGACGGGATGGTTGACAGGTATCCGGGCGTGTCCAGGTTGGTCTCCACGGTCCTGGTAAAAAGGAGTCCACCGTTAATTGCAGACGATTATGCAATGCCAATGGCTGCCTAATTAATTAGGATTAGTCTTGTGAGGCGCTACTGCCAAGAAACAGAATGTAGCAATCCAGTTGAATCTGCTGGTTAACTAGGTTTCGAGCCTGCCGGGGCATCTCGTTAATCACTCACCGGGGTTCGCCGAGGTCACGTATCACGGACAGTCTTGTCTTCTGACGATAAATGAAGACTACGCACGTAGGCCGCTATCAAGACGTCATTTCGGACGTGGGTTCGATTCCCACCACCTCCACCAGCGCTCGCGCGTTAAAACTCCTAAGGAGTTTTAACGAGCCGCTACCTCCCCAACATTTGGAAATTTGAGCTATGCCGAGAGGAGTGCATTTATGCACGACGGTTCGCTAATGGAAGTGTGGAAAGGGCTTTCGGCTGTTTGTTACGACGCAGCTTTATCGTTGTGCATTCGCGACGTTACAACGTCGGCGATGCATGGGCTGAGACCAGCTCTCTTAATGACTCCATTCAAATGTGGCAAAATTGTGGCAGGATATCTTTTTTACTCTCTAATAGGCTAATTGTTTTCTGGCTTTATATATTTATTTTTTAACAGTAACAGGAAGGCTATTGCTATAGTTTCGGTAAGTATTGTGTAGGTAGTTTGCTCTAACGTGGTAAACGAAGTTTCATAATTTAGTTGAAACATTGGAAAGTATAGATATGGAATATAGATCATTATAAAAACAACTAAGAACACAGAAGTTTTTCTAATAATCTCTACTTTAAAAATATTACCTAATCCTATTGCTACAATGAATATGTGAGCAGATCTAACTTCATTACTTAATGAGAAAATGTATGCAATAAGACCAAGAAATATAAAAGATATACCTATAATATAATGCCTGTATCTTTCTAATAATTCCGAAAATAATTTCATAAAACTATTTTATCATATATTTGTTTAGCTTTTTCTTCGTTACATGAATAACCATTTATCAGTATTTCTAGATACTTCTATTCCTAAACATATTGTTTTATTAAGTTGTTGGTTTTGTTCAATTTTCTTCATTCAATTGTCGATTAATAGTTATTACGATTTTAAATTTGATTACACGGTGTCAATGAAAAAGCACTTGTAACCATTGTTTAAAGCAAGAAGTAAATTGATTAGATATAGCGATTTTTAATTTTTATGAGATGGAATGATAAATGTTTATAGAAAAAGTGAGATTACAGAATTTTAGAAATTTTAAAAAAGTATCAATTAAGTTTAATGAAAAAACACTTGTGATTGGACCAAATGATGTTGGAAAAACTAATTTGATTCATGCTTTACGGATATTACTTGATAAGAGTTTAAGTGCAGGTGATATAGAGCCTAGGGATACAGACTTTAATGTTGAATCAAGTTCTAATGAGATAAGAATTCTTATTTACATCTCAAACATCACTGAAGATTGCATTTTGTCTGCTTTTAAGGGGAGTATAACAGATGATGGTGAGTTGGTTCTAGGATACTTTGCAACAAGAGATAGTTCAGGGAAAAAAGATTACGTTATTAAAGCTGGAAAAGACCTTAAATCTTTAAAGGAGCAAAAGGGAAGGCATTATCTAAGAGCGTTGAATCTAGAGTACGTTCAGAGCTCTCGAAACTTACTATCCTATGTGAAAAAAGAGAAAAGAAAAATATTTGAAGAGTTTAAAGAAGATAGAACAGAACTAGAAAAAAATACTGATGCAGGCTTGATAAATGAAATTTCTTTGTCCTTGGAGGAGATTAACACCAAAGTCAAAAACTTGTCATATATAAAAAAATCTCTGAGTCATATCAATTCAGAGCTTAACAATCTTACCCCTAGCAATGAAGATGTAAATTTAGGTTTTGATTCAGGTGCTTTAAACCCAGAAGAGTATGTGGATGGAGTAGATCTAGTTTCAGAGTCAAATGGGGAAAAAGTTGATGTCGGAGGAGATGGTAGAAATAATCAAATTTTTTTATCCATGTGGAGTTCGAGGAAAGATAAAGTCGATATGGACGAAGTGACTATATATTGTGTTGAAGAACCAGAGGCTCATTTACACCCTCATAATCAAAGAAACCTAGCATTTTACTTGTCTCAAAAGCTAAATGGGCAAGTTATTATTACCTCTCATTCACCACAAATTGCTAGTGAATTTTCTCCAAACTCAATGATCAAGTTACTTAAACGAACGAAATATACTTCCGTAGCTGCCTCAGAAGGATGCTCGGAAATTATCAGTCAAGCGTTTGAAGATTTTAGTTATCGCTTAAATTTATTACCTGCGGAGGCATTCTTTGCAAATTCTGTCTTGTTAGTTGAAGGGCCAAGTGAAGTACTGTTCTATAAAGCGCTTTCAAAAGCGTTGTCTATCGATATAGATCGATTGGGTATTAGTATTTTATCTGTGAATGGTGTTGATTTTAAATCTTATATAGACGTTTTTTCATCATTTGAAATTCCAGTTGTTGTTAGAACAGATAATGACATTGTAAAGAATAATAAAGGTGAGTATTGGCTTTCTGGTTTATCAAGAGGGATTAAAATTGTAGAAGAGTATTTCGATCTAACTAAAGAAAACCCCTTTGAAGATCAATCATTGCTAGAGAAAAGGTATACTGAAAAAGAGATACCTAAAGAAGATACAGATGAATTAAATAAATTGGCTGATGAATTGGAAGGATATTCAGTTTATTTAGCTGAAGTCGATCTGGAAGACGATTTGGCAAATAGTCCAATTCAGAGTGCTTTACTAGAATACTATGACTGTGAACAAGAGTCGCTAGTATACAAAATGAAAAGTAGTAAGGGTGTTAATATGTTCAGTTTTTTAGTTGAAAATATAGATATACTTAAAGAACTAGAAGGAGAGTTAATTTCTCGTCCTTTGATCAAATGTAAGGAACAAGCAGAAAAAAAATGATTAATTTAGAGCCTACAGAAGAACAGAAATTAATTATCGATTGTAGTGGTCATAGAGTTGTTACTGCCAATCCTGGGAGTGGAAAAACATTTACTTTATCTCATATCATCAAAGGAGTTTTAAATAATCTACCGAGCTACAAGGGAGTTATCGCAATTTCATATACAAATAAAGCCAGTAAGGAGCTAAAAGACCGGTGTCTTGGTGATGGTACAGATAAAAAGAGATCATTTTTTAAAACTATAGATTCTTTTTTTATTTCTGAAATTATATTTCCTTATTTGCCACACTTCTGGGAAGAACAAGATGAATTGAAAATTTATTCATATAGAGATGAATTAGAGATTGAGTTAGACCAAGAGTTGGAGAGTTTATTTAAGGATCTATGTTCAAAGATTTCTGACAATGATAAATATTCAATTGACGAATATAGCGAAGTTCTTAAATTTCTTTTCAAAAATGGGATTGTATTAATTGAGACTGTAGGAGTTTTAGGTAATTATGTATTTGATAAGTCAAAGGCATGCAAAAAGTATCTGAAAGCGAGGTATAGTCATGTTATCGTAGATGAATATCAAGACTCTGGATTGGATCAGCACGAAATGTTTTTAAAACTAAAAAAATTAGGACTTTGCTCAATCGCTGTAGGAGACGTAAATCAATCAATTTATGGGTTTGCAGGTAAAGGTTCTGAGTATCTAGCAAGCTTGTTAGTAGATAAAAGTTTTGAAGTTTTTTCTTTAACTAGAAACATGAGGTGTCATAAGTCAATTTCAGATTACTCTTTAAAATTAATTTCTTCAAATTTGAATATAACACCTTCAAATGAGATCCGAGTATTTCATCGGCATGTTCATGGAGCTGAAAAAGAGATAGCAAAGTGGATAGATTCAAATATAGATAAAGTAATGAAAATGTTTCATCTCTCAAATTTGAATGATGTTGCAATTCTAGTACGTAATGATCGAACTGCTAGTACCGTTTCTCAAAGTTTAGGAATTAAGCATAAATATTTAAAAACTACCATATTGGAAAAAGACTCTTCTCCTTGGGCTAATATTTTTAGAGATATTCTTTATTATAAGTTTTTAACTGGAGAGACGAAAGGTAATATTGTCTTAGATCATATAGCGGATATTAAGAAAAGAGATCTTGCTGCTATTTCACAAATTCTGGATGAATTAAAAACTACTGAGAGTATTTATTTGAAAGAAAAGTTAGAGCTATTTATTAATGTAGCTAAATTGATATTGCCACTTGAGGAAAATAAGAATGTTATTAAACTTCTAAAAGATGTTTTGAACGATGAAGAGCTGCTAAATGCATTTATCCCGGCTAGTAAATCAGAAGCTCAGATACTTACATTACACAAGTCTAAAGGGTTAGAGTTTAAAATAGTCATACATTGTGATTTAGTTAACTATGTAATTCCTGGTTATCAAGGAACTCAAGGGCATAAATATTCTTTGTCTCAAGACTTGAACTTGCATTACGTAGGTATTACTAGAGCAATCGAAGCTTGTATTTTAATAAGTACATCTCATCGAACATATTCAGATGGAAATATTGGAAAGGCTGACCATTCTTTATTTCTAGATTATACAGGGTTAAGACAGTTAAGACACTCTAAGTAAATAAAGGTTCTAGGTGCTTTTCTTTTACGCAAGGTCAATGAAAAAGCACTTGGAACTACATTTTACTATTATTGCACGCATGCTATTTCTCTTTTTTTAGTTCTCTTAAGATTATGGCACGGACAGAAGGCCCATGCCATTTACCTTTGGTTCTGGTTTATCGTTTTTTATCATTTAAATAATTGGCGATATTTGCATATCCCCATCCTTCGGCGCGAAATTTGAGCATGAGTTGTAGTGTAGCCAGCTCATCCTTGTGGGGAATGAGTCTGTTTCCATCCAAATCTTAGAATCGGAGGTTTACGAACTTCTTTTTTGATTCCAACAAGTCTTATGGCATCACTAATGGCAGCTCGTGAACATCTTGATTTAGTTGTCCTGTGTATTTGATAACTGGAAAGGTCTTTTTCAAGGTATAAAGTCCACAAAAGCTCAGGATTTTGAAGATCGTATGAATGGAAGGTGGCTCGGGGTGTTAACGCGGCAATTAGCATGATGCTAATTGAGGCCGAGCATCCCTGACGAGCGAGCAGGATGCGAGTGAGAGAGGGCGGTTACTGTATTATTTATTGAGATAATTGTTAGGTTCTAAAAATATTAAACGTGAAAACTTTTGATAACTTACTGTTTGAGTCGATTCCCCGCCTCCACCACTAACACTTTTCGACCAGTTTACACTTTGTAAAAAGTTCTCAAGTGAAATTGAATCCCAATCTTCAAATATTCTATCCTCTCGATTATTAATTCTTCTTATACAATATAGAATGTCTAATTTTATAGTATTTTTAAGATAATAGAACCACATCACTCTTCTAGAGTCCCAGCCGTACTCCCAACAAAGAATATCTTTTTCATTTTTTTTATTTTTAATTGGAGACTTCTCTTTTATTTCTAAAATCTTATATTTTTTATTAAAAGATAAAAAACCATCGATATCAATTAGTCCTTCTTTTCTGAATCCTCTAAGAAATACATCAATGAAATATCTGTTAGCATATATTTTTTTTATATCTTGAATTGAGTATTCATTGAAGTACTCAAACTGTTCTCTTTTTCGAAGAGGATGACGAGATGGTGTTTTTAGTGATTTTTCAAAATTACTTGTTAAAGAGGAGAGGTCCGTTCCTATTCTTTCAAATTTATTTTCCTCTATAATATACTTAAATATATTATATTCAGGCATTAAAATTTGTGATTCCTTAATGAGTCCATCTATTTTTGTAGATAAGTTAGTTTTTCGCCAAAAGTTATCTGTTTTGATTTGTAAAAAATATAAGTTTGACACCTGATCCCATCTACATATTATTTTGTATATATCCTTATATTTGTCAGAGGGATCATAAGATATTGTAGTATATATTATATCTTGATTCTCTTTTTCATTACTTTTCTTTGTTATAAATTGTCCGCCTTCAAGAAATTCATAGTTGGGATGATTGTTAATAATCTCTTCAAGTTCAATTTCTGCTCGAAAACCAAGTACCCTTCTTTTGAAATAGTCATTATTCTCAACTTTTGAGTCTGATCTTCTTGAGATACAAGTACACAGTACTTTATGTAAGCTATCTATTAAGTTTCTTTTAGAAATTTTCATATTTATTAATCGGTAAATTGAAAAAAAAAATTATGAAAAATACAAGTACTTATAAATACTTAGTTTTGTGTTTTTCTGCTGTGTGTTGTCCTAGCCATGATTATTACATTTTTATAGAATAAAGCTTCATGGAGGCACACAAATGGAAGAAATTAGAGTTCAAATTTCTAAGAATAGGGATACATATAAACTTACAAGAAAAGAAATTTCAGACTACCTAGGCTTAGGAAAAGATGGGCAAAAAATTGTAAAAGAATGGGAAGAGGGAGCTTTTGAAGTTCCGTACGAATATCACGAAAAAATTGAAAATCTTTCGGAAGGAAAGCCTTATTATCAGCCCGAAGATCAAGAATATAAATTTAAATTTATAGACTTATTTGCAGGAGTCGGAGGCATTAGACTTGGCTTCCAGAAAAATAATGGTAAATGTGTTTTTACATCTGAGTGGGACAAGTTCGCACAGAAAACTTATCATGCAAATTTTGGTGAGTGGCCAGATGGTGATATTACTAAAATACCTTCGAGTAGTATCCCAGATCATGATATTCTACTTGGTGGTTTTCCGTGCCAAGCATTCTCTCAAGCAGGCTTGAAAAAAGGATTTTCAGACCCTAGAGGAACATTGTTTTTCGATGTTCAAAGAATTCTTGTAGAAAAGAGACCAAAGGCTTTCTTGCTAGAGAATGTTAAACAGCTGAAAGGGCATGATAAAGGTAGGACTTTAAAAACTATTCTTAATGTTCTTCAGGGTAATAATGAATTATCAAAAGAAGATTTGAAGGAGCTAAGAGAATCGTTGTCTGATGATGCGTTTAAGGCTTTATCTGAAAAATTAAACTATCATGTTTTTTATAAAGTATTAAATGCAAATGAATATGGTGTTCCTCAAAATAGAGAGAGAGTATATATTGTAGGTTTTGATAAAAATCAAGCACCTGAAGGTTTTGATTTCGAAGCACACTTTTCATATCCAGAACCAGTTAAGGTCAAGCCAAAAGTAGGAGATATTCTATTCGATAATAAAAATGTTCATGAAAAATATACTTTGTCTGAAAAACTGTGGAGTGGTCATTTAAGAAGAAAAGAAGAACATAAAAAGAAAGGAAATGGTTTTGGATTCTGTCTTTTTAATAAAGAATCATCTTACACAAATACAATTAGTGCCCGTTATTATAAAGATGGTAGTGAAGTACTAGTCGATCAAAGTGACTTAAATAAAATACCGCGTAAATTAACTCCTCGTGAATGTGCTAGGTTGCAAGGGTTTCCTGAAGATTTCATAGTTCCTGTTTCTGATATGCAAGCGTATAAGCAGTTTGGAAATTCTGTTGCTACTCCAGTAATTGAAAAAATAGCTGCTAATATGGTCAAGACTCTAGAAAAAGCAAAAATGATTTAAATAATTTTCTCAGATAAACTTTAAATATTGATACAGTTGCTCCGATAAGCTTTATAAAAAAGCATATCGGAGTAAGTATTTTGTATTGTAAGAATAAAGAAAAAATTATTGAAATATTTAAAAATAATGTATTAGGTAAGCATCCGGATACTTTAAAAGCGAATAGTAAGCATTGCGGTAGTAAAGGTCATTGGCTTGAAAGGGCAATGGGCATAGAGCCAAACGCTGATAACAAAGCTGATATTTTAGGCTATGAGATGAAAAATCAAACAAGATCTAAGACCAGCTTTGGTGATTGGAGCGCTGATTGGTATATCTTTAAGTCTAGAAATAATAAGGCTACGGCCTTTTCTAGAGATCAGTTTTTAGAAGTTTTTGGAAAGCCGAATGAAGAGAAAGAGGGGAGAGTTTCATGGTCAGGTGAACCTGCTCCGAAGATTGGCAAGTTTAATCGGTTTGGTCAAAAATTGGTTGTCACAGAGTCAAAGCATATTCGTGCTATATATTCTTATTCTGAAGATCAGAGAGAAAATAAAGAATTTATAGTACCAATAGATTTTCAAATTGAAGACTTAGTCTTGGCTCATTGGGAGTCTTCATCAATTAAAGCAAAGCTTGAGGCCAAGTTTAATCAACTCGGTTGGTTTAAGTGTGAATATGATAAGTGTAAAGGATATTTTGCAATAGCATTCGGTCAAGCAATAAATTATGAAACATGGGTTGCATTAGTAGAGCAGGGAGTAGTTATATTTGACTCAGGAATGTATCAAGGAAATAGTCGACCATATTCTACTTGGAGATCAAATAATAACTTTTGGGACTCTCTGATTACTGACAGAAGAGACTTTTCAGGAGAAGTCTAGCAAATTATACGATAACTTGTTTCAAGATATAATGAATAGATTTAAAAATCCTATATTTACTGATTATGAGAAAGAGCCTGAGGATGATTACTTAATAAGAATGAAAATTCTTTTTCCTAATATACCAGAACCTATCTTAAAGTTTTTTTGGAATATATCACCTTATGATGAGATTTATGATTTGTTTGTCTCTGTTGATTTTTCAAAGATAAAAGTCGAAATCGATTATATTTCGACTGTCGAGCTATTGAATATTCGTAGTGTGTTTAGCGATTATGTCGAGAATATTAGTAAGATGGCAGAAGGTAAGATAGAAATAAATAAATCCCGCTTCGGTGTTGTTGAGAGTTGGGAGAACTATGGAACTTGGATGGTTCCGGTTATGATCTTTGAAAAAACTGACTTAAGGTCCAATGATAGAACTGTCGTTCTATTTGAAGGTCATACTAGACTGGGCATTCTAAGAGGATTGAACTCTCTAATGAATACTAAATATAAACTTGCATCAAGTCATAAAGCATATATTTTAAGGATTTTTGATTAGTTGAATGCTGTAAGTAGACCTTTTATCTTTGAAAGTTTGAAAATTGTGCTAGCTCTCCTTTACCTCTCCTTTACCTCTTCTTGCAAATGGCTATGAATAAATGTATTTTTGAAAAATATGGAGTATCGATATCATTTCTTTTTTTATTTCATCAAGAGCGATCTTTCCAATGAAATCATATTCAACAGGTTCTATCCCATTGCTTAGTTGAATCAATTAGTCATGAAGGATAGATATACTTTGTGCCTCTGAATCTTATACATATTCATCAAGCTTGTTTTGACATGCATCAGTTTGTAAAGAATAACCGTCGCTATTGAATTCTACTTGAAATTTAAGATCATTTAAAATGCTGTAAAATAATACTGTCAGTAGGAGAGGTGAGAAACTCCAGTTTTTATGACTATGAAATTTATCATCAATTTGTTTTACAAAAAGTTCAAATAGTAGGTCTACTTGAGAGGTCGTGTATTCATAAAGAGTGATGAGTGTACTTGTTCCTATATATTTATCTTTTGATTTTATTTGGAATTTTAGAATTATATAAAAAAACATTCTTCATCTCTACTTTATCTGGTTTTTATATTTAGTTCTTATAGAAAAGCTCAGAAAGACTTTAGTGTAATATGATAAATGGTGACTCTATGGCCATTAGCTTGGTCATTTATGTTATTTTTTGCCTTACCCGAATAATATTTTTTCATTAAATTCAATTATGTACGAAGAAAAGTTTGTGGCGTTATTAAGCTGTTAGTTTTATTAAACTTCTTAGGAGTATTGACGAATAATAATTAATAAAACTTGAGTCATAGTTACGCTGTGCTAACGAGAAAGAATAAAGTTTATTATTCGAGGAGAAATAGAAAAAATGGGGATTCTAACAGACTTACATGAGCTTGTCTCTCATAATGTTATTGGTGAAAAACAGTTGAGGCCCCGATATCTTGGATTTAGAGCTGAATTAGACTCTAAGAGTATTCTCTGCACATATTACAGTAAAGTGCTGTCTGGTGGATATATAATATCTTTGGATAGCTCGGAGTCATCTTTAAATAACTCCATTTACTTTACTTGTGTTCCAAATATGGCAGATATATCAGATTATCAAAAAGTTTATATAGAGTTAAAGAAATTGAATTTTAAGACAATGTATTTGTTGATATATAGTGAGCCCTTTGAAGATAAAGAAGTGATGATCTTTGAAGACAAAAAGGTTAGTTTAAAATGTCCTTCCTTTAAAGTTATGAGTTTCAATTATGAAGAGAATCTTTTTGAGGTATGTGATGATTTAGAAGTTTTTATTTCTGAGTTCGAAAAAGTAAGTGTTAGAGGCAGGAATACTTTTCCAATAGGGGTCGACTATCAGAGGATGCTAATTTCCAGTTTAAATCATTATGAAAAAAGTGATCTTATTCAGTTGTATGTTGAGAGATTGGTTTTTGACGGTTTTTTGGGATTCTCAATTAAAAAAGGGAAGCCTTCTGATATAGATGCAATAGGCATACTTGATGATGGTACGATTGAGTTGATTGAGATAAAAGAAAAGGATTTACCAAAAGTAAATAGAAAGGGGTTTGGGTTAGATACTCCAAGAATTAGAGACTTTCAGCAAATAGAAAAATTAACAGGATTGAATTACAGGCTTTTCGTAAGGCATGTAAACAACCAAAAAGATAGAAAGCTTTTGAATTGGTTATGTATTGCGATTAGTGATTTTGTGGAAGATGTTGTTGGTGAGAGTGAAGTAGAAGGGGGGACAGGAATGAGGTCTCAATATTCAAAGAATCCGACAAAAATTTGTTCATTCGAGAAGTTTACTATTGTTGAAGAGAAAAATGATTAATGGTTATGGGATAGGAGAATATAAGTCTGATCAAGAATTGATGAAGTGAAAGTAGGTGGAGCCGAGCTCGAAGCTTGAAGGCTTTGCTCGTGAGCATAGTGGTTGTGTCGTACATGAAGGCTTACTTCAAGACGTGAGTATTGGAGGAAAGTTTGATGGCATCTGGGCATGCACTTCTCTTTTGCATGTGCCATCAAATGAACTTAAGGATGTCTTTTCAAAAATTGCAGATCTTATGTATGAAGATGCTGTTTTCTATTGTTCTTTCAAGTACGGAGAGTTTGAAGGTGAGCGCAACGGACGCTTCTTCAATGATCAAACATTTGAGACCATTAGGGACTTTCTTCTTGAGAGTCTTAGGATCTCAAAGAATTGGGTTACTGAATACAAGAAGCCAGATCATGATGAGGGGTGGCTAAATCTTTTTCTGTTTAAACACTAACTTTAGTTTAAACTCGTTATTTTAAGTACTTACCTTTAGAACTATAATGTTTTCATAAGTTTTTGATTTTGTTCAACTTTTTCCTCTTATTGTCGATTATCTCTATATCAAAATTAAACAATTTGAGGGAGAAACATGGAAGTATTAACAGCTTTAATTATATTTCTTGTAATTACTGTATTTGTCATTCTTATCACGCGATGGCTTGGGGCTTGGATGTTAAGAATTAATGAGATTATCGAGCTATTAAAAAGAATTGATTCAAAGCTTAATGATGAATCGAAAAAAGGTCTTATTAATAGTGATCTGTAAACGAATAATGGATCCTAGTGCTTGTTTTTCACGCGGTGTCAGAGAAAAAGCACCTGGAACCAATCTTGAAAAGAGAACTCTTAAGAAGTAATTACTGCGTACCGAATAAAAGTTTACAATTTCTGAACGAACGAAAACATAATTTTGGAATTACTTCAAAAAGGGGGATTTTTTATGAATACTACATCAATGAATTCGCAACATATTCCTGATCGTCCTATTACGGTTGGCTTAACATTCATATACGGATTAGAAGATCGAATCGAGTTAGCAGAACTTTTAAAGGGCGTTTTCCCAATTAAGAAAGGTGAAAAGTTACTACGATGTGTGGGAAACTATATTTATCACAGTGCTGTTTCTACTGATATTGGAGGGCAGAATAATGCTCTGTTGTATATCGGTCATACAAATAATTTCTCTGTTCGATTTATGCAGCATAACGATTTAAGATCAGGAGGAAGTAGAACAGGGAGAAAGTGGAATGAAATTAACAATGAGTTAACTAATAACGGGGAGATATGCTTGTCTTTGTTGGTAAATACAAACTTTTCTGACGATCACTACTTCAAGCCTAAATACTTAAAAAAACATATGGTGAAAAAAATCCAGAAGAAAATGAACAAATATAAGAAATCAGGGCTGTATGATGAAGTTCAAAAAGAAATAGCTACATATGAGTCATTGCTAGTTGAGGGGTCTCTGTTAAGGTCTTTACAGGAATATTTAAATAATGAAGAACTTGGAGACTATAGGGAATTTTTATGGAACCGGAACCTAGCATCTAGAGAATCTCTTAAGTATTTGGATGAAGATTATTTATTGGATTTTAAAAGAGAGTTTCCCCAAGCACTACAGGATATACCAAAAACTTCTGTAGGTACCTTGAAGCATATAGTATCAAGAAGAGGAGCAGTTGGAAATGCGACCTCATATGTTTTCAATAGAAAGGAATGGAAAGAATTAAGCCCCACAGATATTATCAAGTTACTTTAGTTGTAAATTGTTTCTCGCCGTGACGCGCATATCTAATCTTTAAGTTTGTTATGGATAATCTAGTATTTCCCTCGTTTTTATAAATTAGGGTGAGTAATCCTCACCCCAAAAACCTTCCTCTCTCTCGTTCCCCCAACAGAGCACACGTCTCCATCTTAAAGACACGATGCCTATACTTCGCAAAGATCCTATATCCAGTATTTCTTACAAACCCAAGCATAAACCTAAGCCAGCTAACAATCGGATAAAATGAATCAAGTTCTCTAAAAATTTCAAGCACGGCCTGTGACTCAATCAAGACACCATCTTCTTTTTTCACAATCATGGTGTCTTTATTCTCTAGGCCATGCTCGCGGATGACCTTTTCACCAAGCTCAGATTGAAGTGGTGCAAAGTAGATATTCTCTTTTGAGTTATTGTCCATAATGAAGCGAATAAAGCCATTGCAAACACCACAATCGCTATCGTAGAAGAGTGTAATTTTCTCGCTTAGTTTAGACTTTGATTTGAGCCAATCCGTATCAAAGATGAAGAGTTGAAAGACAAGCATTCCAAGAGTTAAGTCCGCGAAATTAACAGTAGTCAGAATTCCTAGATACTTTCTAAGCTTTGGAATCATCACAAAGACAATGGCCAGGATCTCAAGAAGAAGCACTGACCACGTGGCAAGTTTTAGAAGTGGCATAGGAACTTCAAGTAGAGTTTCGACGAGCATATTATTTCGAACAAGAGGATTATCAAGTAGGTGATAGAGCGCCTCGCCGCTTTGCCAGCTGATAGTTGTAAGCTTATGGACTCCACTAATTGTATAAGAGAGTCCTGTTATAAACCACGCGCCGTCAAAGAGAAGCTTTGGCATCTCGAAAAGGTATCAGGATCCTTTTCTCAAGGTTTATACATAAAAGATGTAACTCCTCAAGATTATTGACGTTTGAACTTGTGTTAAAATAGATGAATGAGTTTAAAGAATATATTTAAATTCAAGGGTTGTGAAAAACGCTCTAAGAAAGAATGGCTTTTTGTTATAGCTGTTGTAGTCTTTGCAATTTATGTCAAAGTAACCTCTACAGAACAAACAAAACGTTATCCTGCAGGCTATCCAAGCCAGATCATTCTACAAAAAGTTACTGACGGGAACTCTTATATTGTAAATTAATCTATTAGTTGAAATAAACCGATACGCTATGTATGAAATACATAACCCTCACACTCCTCATCTCACTTTTCCAACTAACAACATTCGCAACATCAGACTGCACCCACGACGCCAAGAACTTTCGCTGCGTAAAGTATGTGAAGAACTACGACGCGGACACGGTGACATTTGATATTCCAAATGTGCATCCGCTGATTGGAAGTCGAATCAATGTGCGAGTGAGCGGGGTGGATACGCCGGAGATTCGAACGAAGAATGCGTGCGAGAAGAGCAAGGGGCGAGATGCGAAGAAGATTGTGACGAATCTTTTAAAGCACGCCAAGCGCATTGATCTAGAGAATGTGCAAAGAGGTAAGTACTTTCGCGTGGTGGCCGATGTGAAAATCGATGGCCAGTCCCTGTCATACTATCTTCTTAAAAATGGCCTTGCCTATGCTTATGATGGCGGCACGAAGAAGAAGGTGGATTGGTGTAAGACGAATCGCGAGATTGCGTCGGAGAATTAGGTCTCTAAACAGCTCTATAAACATTTCGGTTAGTTATATTCTATAACTTGTTTTATTCATAAGTTCCTTATTTTGTTTATTTGTTAATTCACTTTAGCCGATTAGTACTTAAATAAATTGATGTAGGAGAAGATATGTATACAAGTGTAGAGATACAGGATGAGTTAATGAGTGGGGAAGAAGTATTATGGCAAGGCCAGCCGGACCCATCAGTAATTTTCACAAATCAAGATTGGTTTCTTGTTCCATTTTCAATATTTTGGGCTGGCTTTGCCTTCGTTTGGGAAGGAGCAGCTCTACTCTCATTTTTTACACAAGAAAATAAGGATTTCAATTTAGCTGTATTTCCACTATTTGGAGTTCCATTTGTCGTCGTTGGATTCTACATTTTGTTCGGACGATTTATTATGAAACGAATTATTAAATCAAAAACGTTTTATTTCGTTACAAATAAGAGAGTTATTATTTTAAAAAAACTTTTTGGTCGAAGCATTGTTTCAAGTAGTATTGATACGATTCCTACTATTTCTAAAACAATTCGTAACGATGGAATTGGAACACTAACATTTGGAAATATTAATATGATGACATCTATGTATGATAATACAGGAATGGACTTCTTTTCTGGTTTCAATCAAGGGAATGTACCTAGGTTCTTTGATGTATCTAAAGCTAATGAGGTCTATCAGTTAGTGCAGAATACGAAAAATAAATAAAGTGCAATAAAATTAAAGTAAAGTAAAGGTTTCGTTTTTTCATTCTTTTTGCAAGATCAACGAAAAAGCATCTAGGGTAATATTATTATAAGCACATAAAAAAGGAAAATTAGGTAATGTCTTTTCGAAAATTAGTTATTAAAAATAAAGTAAAGCAACCTAATCAGGTAGGATTCAGTTTAAAAAAATGGAAAGAATGTTTTGAGGGGTGCGAAAATACTTCTCGTGAGGATGAGTCTCTCTATAAGGCAGGAATATGGTTCCACGGAAATTTTAATTTTTTGAGAAATGAATTCTCTCAAGTTATGGTTCCAGAATATGCACGTTCGGATTTAATTATGGCATTTATAGGGAGTGTTAATAGGGACTATATAATTGCAAAAAAACAAGTCCAAGAATATGCTCGGATTGATGATAATACATATGTCGCGAATAAAGCAATTGAAGCTCGTTTAACTACTGGGATTGATGGTCACTCCGTTGATGCAGAAGGATTTGTTTCTGGTATTGTCGAAACCTTGAAGTTTACATTATCTGAAGTGTTAAAAATTGAAAATAAACCAAAGAATTCCTCCTCAAAGGATGTTTTAGATTTTATTCGTAAAAGAAGTAACTTAGCAGCGTCGTATAATTTACATAATTCACTATGGAATAATATGGTTTGGGAAAGTTGGTTATATGAGGAACATGAAGACTGTACGTATTTTTTTCCTTCAAATGTTGAATGGTTTAAGTCTTATACAGTAGGACTTCATCGCTTTTATGCTATTTTGGGAGAGAATATTCAACGTAATATTATGATGTGGGAAGATCTTCCTAAACAATTTAGAGAGATCATTAGAAAGAGAGAATTTTCAAGTATAAAAAGGAAGAATGGAGTATTTACTTTAAGGAATATTACTCCTCCCGAAGAATTACAGTTCCCCCCACGTGGTTTGGGGCACTCGTTAGCGGCAGAAACAATTTACTGGCAAGATTTACTTATTGAACCATTAGATGAATTTGAAGGCCTTTGTATTAGAGACTTACAGAGTCTATGGCAAGGGATACAAAGTATAGTTGAACTTATCGTTAATAAGCTTGATAAAAATATCATAATTAATGATATTGATGACTTATTGACCCTTTGTCCTAGAATAAATAAAAACTCTCTTATTAAGGGATTGGCAGAGAAGTACTCAAAACCAGTTCGAAGCGTAAAGAAGTTCGTAGATAGCTTGTTTTTCGAAGGAAAGCACAAGGATGATATATGGTTAACTCCTTTTATAGATGTTGGAAATGGCAGTATCGGTCTTATTATTCCTGCTATCTTAGATAATAATAACATTAGGCTTATTGAAAAATGGATGAGTATTGGAGGACTAGACCTTGGAAAAAGAGGTGATTTATTTGAAATCTATGTTGTAGACTTCATAAAAAGTAGTCTGAGTAATTCAAAATATATGTCAGAGAATAGAGTTGTTGGATCTAGAAACTTTTATTACACAAATAAGAATTTCGAAGAATTAGACTTAGTATGGCAAATTGGTGATACTGTAGTTATAGGTGAATTAAAATGTATTTTATATGCTTGTGAAGCTATTGAGAAGCATAACTATTTACAAACTCTAGAAGGAGGTTGTAGGCAACTTGATAGAAAGATTAAAGTAGTAAATGAAAATAGAGAAGCGTTTATAAAAGACTTTGGTTTATCTTGTAGTTCTAATTTTAAAATAGTTCCAATTGTAGTGACAAATATGCCTCTCGCTAGTGGGTATATATGTCAAAATATTTCTGTTGTTGATTTAAACATTATTGATCGCTATATTGATGGGTTTCAGGAACATTTTTCTATTGCAGATCCTAAGACAAGAAAATTTACTCCTAGTTTAAAGGTCGTTTTTCACAATAATTTGGAAGAAGCAGCCAGGAAAGTTGAGAATTACTTTCGTAAACCTAATACTGTTGAGATCTTGAAAGAATCTTATAGCAGACGATTTGAAGCCTTTACATCATTCAATAAAGAAGAAAAGTCTATGGCTTTTATGAGGGGGGAAATTGAAATTTCAGCGGAGAAAATGAAAGAAGCTATAAAAAAACTAAGATAAAGTATAGGTTTTAGTATTACTCAGTGTTTCAAGTGACTTTCATTTAATTATATTTAACTAAAAAGCACCTGGAACCATTATTTAAGATAAGAAAATAGATCGTGATAAGTTTTTTAAGAACTATAACTTAGGTACTAGAAGTAAGTTGAATAATTTTAAAGGAGAAGTAGAGAAGGCCTCTAGTGTAAAGACAGGAATTATGGGTTATTTAGAACCTCATTATGACATGAGTTCGATGGTTGATTTTAAAAGAGCAGTACCTGTGATGAAGAGCCCAAATTGGAAAAGCGTAGTAAAAGGATATATTACAAATAACAATTACTCTTCTGAGAAGGTTGATACTATTGAGATTCATTATGAAAATTACGTTTTAAGAGTTTTTGAAATAAAAGATTCATGGTTTAAGGTTTTGTATGACGATGAAGAGTCATGGGTTAATATTATATACTTTAACAAGTTTATTGCACTTAGTACTCGTTGGGAGGATGAATTCGGATATATACCTCGTTTAAAAGAGTATTATATAAAAGCCGGAGATAAGAAAGTAGTGAAAATTGATACTAAGAAGAATCACTGCTCTGGTTATAATTTAAGAGAGACTACTATAATAGATAATCAAGTATGGCTAAATATAGATTATGGTAGTGATCTTTGTGGAGATGATAATGAGAATAAATGTGAAGTCATAAAAGATATCTGGATTAAAGACAGTAGCGTTGAGCCTCTTAGGGGGTGTTAATGAGAAGGAAAATATAAGTTGAATAAAGTTTACAAACTAAGCCTAAAGATCATAACGGGCTTCATCTTACTTATTATCGCCATGTACGCCGTACTCTTGGCCTATATCTATTATACGGATAATAAAGAAGTTAAAGTGGTCTCTAATATTAAGTCAATCTATTCACGAATGAAGACACCTCATCAGATTGAAGTTATACCTTACGGTGTTGATAGTTTTATTAAACGCATTGAGATGATTCAAAATGCGGACGAATCAATTGAACTTGAATTCTTTATTTATGATCTTGATCTAGCCAGTAAGATTGTGACGAATGAACTTATTAAGGCAAGTGAGCGAGGAGTGAAGGTTCGCATTCTTGTGGACTTCTCTATCGCCGTTTTTAAGCTTGCACCAGAGTATACAAATTTTCTAAAAGAGAAGGGAATTGAGGTTCGCTATTACAATACCATCTCAAATACAAATTTCATTGCTGTTCAACATCGAAACCATCGCAAGCTTTTAATCATTGATGGAAAGATTGCCATGACTGGTGGACGCAATATTGCCAATGACTACTTTGATTTAGGCGAACATTATAACTTTCACGATTTTGATATTACGGTTGAAGGAGAGGTCGTAAAAGATATTCGCCAGAGCTTCTTTAATTACTGGGAGTCAGATTATGCAAGTGTGCCTGAGCTTCCAAGTGAAAAGTTTGAGAGTGATTTCTTTCGAGTTGGAGAGGAGAGTGCGAGGGTGATGAAGTATCTCGCAAGTCTTAAGAGTAAGCTTTCATATGAGAATAAGTTTGAGTGTCAGGATATTACTTTTATTACAGATTCTCCTGGTGTGCTCGTGAGCAATCGTCAGGTTTATCGTCGTCTAGAAAAGCTTGTGCAAACTGCAAAGAATGAATTCATTGTAGAATCACCTTATTTGGTTCTACGCACTGATGGGGCCAATCTCATTAAGAGTGCAATTGATAATGGTGTTGAATTCTCTGTGCTTACAAATAGTTTATATTCCACAGATGCCTATTATACGGCAGCTGCACTTGCACTAAATCTTAGAACGATTCATGATCTAGGGCTTAAGACCTTTGTCTACAATGGAACTAACTCATATGATTCATATAAACTTCTAAATTCCAATGAACATAGCAAATGGGGCGTCCATTCAAAGCGCGCTGTTATTGATGGTAAGCACACAATCGTTGGAACTTATAATATCGATCCTCGCTCGGCAAATTTAAATTCTGAGATGGTTATCATCTGCCGCGATAATCCTGAGCTAGCAAAGGCCGTACGTGATGATATTAAGCTTCGCATGAATCACTCTCGTGAGCTTAAGAAGGTGCCTTTTGGCGTTGATTTGATTACAAAGGGAGCAGGAGCGATGGAAAAACTAAAATTCTATCTCTCAATGCCACTTGTGTATTTCTTGGACTTTCTGCTTTAGGAGGGATGCTGGAGCGCATCCCGAAAAGGTTCCAGGAACCACTCTTTGATAAACCATCTCTGTAAAAACTAGCACTTAGTCCCTGAAACTTTTATCTATCTCAAGTTGATGATTTTGTTCAACTTTCTTCTTTAAATTGTCGAATAATAGTTAACATAAACTTAAATAGGTCTATGCGTGGCAACGAAAAACTACCTAGAACAATTATTGTAATTAAGGATTAATAATGTCAGATTCAACTACAGCACTAACAACAACTAATTTAGAACTTTATGCATATAGAGTAAGATTTGAAGATGGTACTCAAATACCATCCAGTTTCTTTAGTGAGTTAGTTGCAGCGGATACAATTGAAACATGGGATAACTTATCACCAACTCCTGGAAGTACAGTTAAGAATTTAATTGAAGCGACATTAAGAAACAGGGAAGGGGCATCAGTATTAACAGGTTTGTTTGTTGAGGCTACGAATATTACACGTCAAATTGAGATTATGGATATGACTGGTAAAATTGAAAGTGCTGAAATAAAGTTTGAAGACGATGAAACAAATGTTGAAGATAGTGAGGATGAAGGGGGTTCTCCTAAATTGATATTTAAATTTCAAAGATGGAGAATGGGAGTCTTACCAGAGGAGGGGATTGTTGTAATAGAAAGGAAGGGGACTGGTTATGACAAAAAGCTATCCGATTTTTTTACAAGCTGGGCTCATAAATGGTCTCAGAAAGGTACAAGGGGATTCAAGTCGATAAAAGTTGAACCTTATTTAACTGGTGATACTCCCTCAAGTTTTTTTAGTGGAGGAGCAGTTGGTATGGTAGAATTTGCATTGTCCTCTGAAGTGTTGAGTGAAAATGAATCATTTTTTGATTCAGATATTAGAGATATGTTTAAGAAAGATAAAAACCTTGTAGTATCAATAGCTGTGAAAGCTAAGCGAGGACAGGCTTTTTTACCAGAGATGACTTCAGACTTTGTTAATTTTATAGACAAATACGAAAGTTCAATTCAGAAGTTTTCAGGAAAGAAAGTTGTAAACAATAGAAAATCCAAGCCAATTGATCTAATTAATAATTTACACCATAAAGTAGTGTCATTGACTGGACTAGATGACACAACTGTACTTGCTGGAGTTGAAGAGTATTTGCTAGAATTGTTTGAGGACCAAGAATAATGAAAAAATTTTGGAATACATTAACATATTTCTCACCCTTACTATTAAGTATTGTCCTTTGGTTCTGGACTAGTTTACCTACTAAATTTAAATTTAATGACACGAGCTTTACTGTCTCCTGGTCTATATCTACGCTTGCTGCAGGGTTTATTTTAAGTAACTTGCCTCAAGAAAATAATTGGATAAAAAAAATAAAAGAACTACCTGGAGTATTTAAGAGGTTGAGTCTTTTTCTTATGTCACCAACAGTTTATGGTTTAGCTCATTACTTATTAAGCCAATTAAATGATCCACAAAAGATAAAATATGAATCCCTTATTTTTATATTATATAGTTCAACAATAGCTTCAGTTGTATTCACTATTTTAATTCTCGGATTTATTATTCATAAAGTACATGATGAATAGAACAAGAGTGTCCTATTTTCAAGTCGCCGGAGTTGCGCTAGCAATTAGAATCTGGCCAGGAACCTTTTACATTTTACAAATTTATATACTTACTTTCTTTTAAGCATTTTAAGGCACTACCTGCTCTAGATGACCAGCTGACCTTCTTGTAACAAGATTCAAGCTGTCTTGAATTTTCAAATTCTTTATTTTTTATAAATGAAAGGCAATCATTAGCTTCTCCAATTTGAGAGCTCCAACTTTCAGAAATGGCATAACATACTGCCACAGCATTTCGATCAAAGAATCCAACATCTACGATCTCCATGCACTTTTCATAACCGTCACTAGATTGACTTGTCCAAGAGCTATCTTGAGAGTCACAAACGTCATACGTAGACATTGGAGTAAACTCACCAGCAAAGCTTAAAAAGTTTCCAAGGACAAGAAGTGTAACTAATAACATTCTCATTATATTCTCCTATCATCTATGTAATGTTTAATGACAAATATTTGTATTGATTATCCCTGCTTTTATGATTAGTTTCATTCATATTGAAGAATTTTTATAGGCCGTTAGAAAGTTAACACTTAATAAATTTTCCAATAAATTAAGGTTTTTATGTGTACAACCTGTTAAAATCACTTTTAAGGAAGCTAAGGCTAGACTATAAAAGGAATAAAATGGAAGGCAACGTAAGAGACCATATTGAAATCGGTGAGAAGGTACGCATCGTTCTTAAAAAAGATCAGCGAACAGGAAACCTTACTGAAGGTATCGTAAAAGATATTCTAACGAAGTCAGATTATCATCCGCATGGGATCAAGGTTCGTCTTGAAAGCGGAGAGGTTGGACGCGTAAAAGAAATTCTTTAGCATCTCTTGTTAGCTTAACTCCAACGTAATCGGTGCATTCTTATACTTGTAACTCTCATCCAAGCTACAAGAGTTTACAAATATGATTCCACCAAAAATATCAGTACCGTAACCTTCATGGATATGGCCAAAGGCATGCACGCGAGGCTGTACTCGTTGAATAGTTTTGAGCAGGTCTGTGCATCCGACACGTTCGCCATTTGCACATAAGTCCATCACGGCGCGAGGTGGCCCGTGGGTGAGGAGGATGTCTGTATCATTTGGGATTAAGTCCCAATGTTCTTGAATCTCAGGGCCTCGGTGTCTGTTAAATGCCCAGTCGTGAAACCACGGCTGAATCGGTGAGCCCCAGATTTTAAATCCTTCAATTTCAATTCCTGAATCATTTAAGTAGATGATGCCGTTGTCTTTTAAGATTGCTTCGGCCTCTTCCTTTCTTTCATCATCAAAGCAGAAGTCGTGGTTGCCAGCGATGACAATCTTGTGTTTAAAATCAAGGCCTGCTACAAATTCTGCAAATGCTCTCGTATCTTCCAGCGAGCCTCGGCGAGTGAAGTCTCCTGTGTGAAAGAGGAAATCCCCTGATTCGAAGGGAACTTCGCTATGGCGATTATGCGTGTCTGAGAAGAAAGTTAGTTTCATTTAGGTATAATAGCATATGTTTTAATATACTGGTTTTAAATCTAATTTGATAAATATCAAAATAAATGTTGACCTTTCTATTTCTTGAGTCTATTTTGACAAGTATCAAAACAGATTCAGGAGGTAAAAATGAATTTTTTGGATGAATTGAAAGAACTTTCAAAGCAGGCATCGAACCTTTCAAGAGGAAAAATCGATATCAACGTTGAAAGAAAGATTAGAGAGAATGTTTTTGAAATTATGGAAGAGCTTTATGGAAATGCTACGACTGCTAATTTCATCAAGACGACAAAACTTATGTACCGTGATTGGTCACAGAGCTATAGCGAAGACATCAGATTTGGACGTGATGAAGATGCAGATAAGGCGATGGTTAAGCTTAGTACATTTGAGTGGATCGTATCTCTTCCATCTGTGCAAGAAATGCGCGCATCCCTTGGCGAAGGTTAAGAGATGAGTCTTGCGAACGTATTTAAAGTTTTAGGTGATGAGGCGAGATTAAGTATTATCAGAAGCCTGGCAGAGAAAGATCTCTATGCAGAAGTTCTTGCAGAAAGACTTTCTCTGTCTCCTGGAACGATTACGCATCACTTGAAAAAGCTTGAAGCTGTAGGACTTATTAAGTCGCGCAAGGAGCAGTACTACAAAGTCTTCTCACTACAAAAGAAGATGCTTGATAAGAATATCCTAAGTTCAATTTTAGAGGTTTCAATTTCAAACGAAGATGAAAATGAAGTTCAATATGAACAGAAGATCATCAAGTCATTTTTTAAAAATGGTGTGCTTAAGTCGATCCCTGTACAACGTAAAAAACGACTCGTTATTTTAAAGCATCTCTTACAAGAATTTAAAAAGGGCCGTGATTACACAGAAGCTGAAGTTAACGAAAGGATTGAAAAGTATAACGAAGACTTTTGTACCATTAGACGTGAGTTCATTGCAGAGAAGCTAATGGAGAGAAAGGCTGGCATCTACCGCGTAAAAGCTTAATGCTGGCCAATTTTTGTACACTCACAATTCTTTCAACACTTTTCCTAACCAACAACCCATAACTAACTGATTATCCACACCTCAAAAGCCTACTTCTTTGCAAAAACTGGCTTCTGTCTTGCTATATCTAATTACTGATACAACTCTTTTAAAAGTTTGGAATTATGAAGCACTCATTATTTTTATTCAAAGTTTTGCTCTTGCAGTTATCTGTTTGTAATTTCGCAATAGCGGGTGAGTCTGTAATTCCGGCTTCACTGGATTTAAGTAGCATTCAGTCTTCAGTTAAAAATCAAGGAAATCGAGGGGCATGTACATTCTTTAGTGCTACCTCTTTATTAGAAAGTGAAATCATCAAACAACATAATATTGAGATAAATATCTCAGAACAATTTATGATTTATGCTACCAAGAACTATGCTCGTTATGGAGAATTAGAAGAGGGCTCGAGTGTCATTAGGAATCTTTATGCAGCAAAAAAGTATGGGATCACTTTTGAGCAGGATCTACCTTACCAGCAAAGCTGGTTCTCCCCAGGCATGCCATGCTCGGAAGACGCCCCTGTTAGATCATCTGGTTATGAATGCTACCACCATAATAGCGTTGTCGATAAAAATAGAATTATCTCATTAGGTAATAATTTAGAAATCACTGATATAGACGATTATGAAAATCAAAGATCTGATCTAATTATTTCATACCTCGCTAAAAATAAACGGCCAGTATCTGTTAATATCGTAATTAACGATGACATAATGCTTAGTTCGAAAAATGGAGAAATCAAATATAATACGAGGCTAAGAGATGAATGCAATATTTCTAATCATTGTTTTGCTCACTCCATCGTCATTACAGGTTATAACCTAAAAGATAAAACTTTTAAGTTCAAAAATAGCTATGGAAAAAGCTGGGGAAGTAATGGGTATGGAACAATTTCCATTGAGTATATTAATAAACTCTATGGGGCCCCTGAAATTATGGCCGTCGAGCTAAAGAAAAAATTGAAGCTTATTAAGCCGAAAGTTCCAGCAACTATATCTCCTAAAGTATCAGTGAAGTCAGATATTGATTTTGATGGTAGTGACATAAATATAAAAATCAATGGAAGGGTAGAGTACTTACCAAAAACACAGTTTAAAATTAAGTTTGCAATTGTAAGAATTGATGAAGCCGGTGAGCCAAAAATCATTACACTTGATGAAAGGTTTGCTACGTTGTTTCACTATGCAACAACAGATGATTCTGGAAATCTAGATTTAGATGAAATTAAAGAAGTAAGTTTTAAAAACGTAAGACATAAACTCAAAAAGCTAAAAGAAGAGCTCTACCTATTCACTCTTGTTAATAAAGTAAGTGATAAAGAAGATGAAAATATTGACTATACCTTTAATAAGCTCACTTTTCCCGCTTATGTAGAAACATTCAAAGACTGTTCTGAAGCATCAAAAATAGGCCCTAATCCTGACAAGCAAAAATGTTTTGATAAATTTAAGGGTAGCTACACGCTTCAAGAGTGTCTATCTCATGCAACGCTTTTTGATATTATCTATATGGATAAGGTTGCTAGTTGCTTTAAAGAGCTTAAGGGGCAATCTAACTTCTCTCAATGTAGCAGTCTCATTAGATCGATTCCTAAGAGCATGGACAAGTACACTCAACTCGAAAATTGCAAAGACATTTATGAGGGCGAATACACCGTATACGAGTGTAAGAGTGCTGCAAGATTAATATCTGATGGCTACTATAGAGATCAACAGCTAACGAGATGTGAGCTAGGGTTTTAAAAATGATCTATCGTAAGTTATTGTAATTATATTATTTTAAGTGGTTTTTCATAGCTGAGCTTAAGAAAGACTGATTTTTTTAATTAATTTAATCTATCGGTGCGTCATCCGTTGGTCTATAACTCCTTCAACAAAACAAAAAGAAAAGGAGAATACAAATGAAAAAGACAATGATGATTTTACTTAGTAGCTTAATTCTTTCACTAAACACTTTTGCTTCTACAGAGGTTGAAAACTCAAGACTTGTTAAAATCGTTACTCAACTTGAGACGTTTATTGGTGAAGATAGTGAGCTTATGGCCGATTCTCAGATTAAGCTAATCTTTGAAGAGAGTTTAAATAATTTAGATGATTCGAAAGTTATTCTTTCAAATATCCTCGAACTTGATGAGAGATTTGAAGTAACAATGGATGATGAATTCGCCAATAAGTTAGCGATTTTTTCAGCACTACTTCATGAAGTGATGCTAGCGGCTAGACCTTAACTAAACTTTAAAGAGATCCATCGTGTAACAGAAGACATCCTCTTGGGTTGTCTTCTTTACTACCTCACGTATCTCTTCAATGGCCTTTACCATGATGCCATTAACCTTCGGCAAATCTTCCTTAGAAAGAGTGATAACAGAGGAATAGTGAAGCTCATCTTCAGTTGCTCGGTCCATACTTTCCATCGCACGCAGACGCCAATTTGAGTGATGTTTTGCAATCATTGGAGAGTTCTTTCCAAGGTGAAAACTTTTTGATGTAAGCTTTATTTTATCGCCCTCATTAGTAATGAGCCCCGCATCCAAAAGGAAGTCGATAACCTTTGCCACAGTCTCTGTGGAAATTGAAAAAGTTGCAGCGATCACTTCTCTGTCATACTGCTTTGTGATTGAGAGGTAGGCGTGGATCGCAAGATAATGCCAGCTTGAGTAGTATTCGTATTGCTGCTCTTTTGTTAGCTCTTTCTTATCAGTTAGGCGTTTACTGAGATCTTTTGAGTCTTTGACAAGCTCATCTATCTTGAGCTTGTAATAATCACTTAATCTCTTATTTCCAGCGCGCTGATAATTAACTAGCGTTAAATAGAATTCCGTCTGCTTATTTGATAGAGACAGAAAATCTGCTGTGAGCAGCGCCTGCTCAAGACTAAAGTGAGCATCTTTGTTTAGGACTTGTGAGATATAGGCCGTTTGGCAGGCCAGCTTTTCAGCAAGCCTTGACCTTGTTCCGCGCACCCGTTTTCCAAGCTCTTCAAGAGCATCAATAGTGAAATCTTTGTAATTTTGATAACTGAAAATATCCATAAGGTCCTGTTATTATTAGCTTGTGTTCTCTTCTTCGTAGTATTAGTTAATACTTTAGCATATTTTTAGTTAGCTTCGGCATAGTTGTGTATTTATTAAATACAGGGCCTATAAATTAAACACTTTCCCCTTTGCTAAATTGCTTTTGGTCTATATTGAAACCATGAAGACACAAAAACTTATTTCACTAATTGGACTATGCTTATGCTTGAATCACCAGGCCTTTGGTGTGGAAAGTTTGGATATTAAGCATAAAGTTCAAGTGGATTTATCAAAGTATAAGACACTTCTTGATATTAAGAAGTTTAATCTTCATAAGGAAAAGCCTCAGCAACTCGATTTAAATTCATTTTTAAAAAAGAGTGTGCAGGACAATTCAGATGAGGGTGGCTTTGAGAGTTCTGGTGGAGGAACGATTGTTAAAACAGGAGTCGGTGCACCTATCTTATTAGACATTGCTGTTTATGATCAAAACTTTGTTGATGAATTTAATTATTCTCAAGGTTCATCAGTTGTCTTGAAAAAACATGCCAGTGTTCTTGGTTATGAGAAATTCACTTTTGACCGTATTAAAGAAATGGAAATATATCCACTTTTAGAAGAGAGAATCGAGAAGTGGCAAGAGAGTAGTCCTTTGATTACTCATGGGATTAAGTCCGCCCTAAAGGGAGCTGATTGGAGATTTACTCCACATCGAGTTAGCAGCTTTTATGAGGGAGAGATTTTTCAAGGTGCAGTTTTTTATTCTGGAGATAAAGGCGCCTGGATTTCTACTCCTGTTTGGAATAGTGTCGGTGACTTTTCAAAAATAGGGCTTCTTATTCATGAAGCTTTAAGACATATGAGTATTAGCTATGGTGATAAGTTAAGTGAAGAAGTAATCCATGATATCACTTACCGAATTACCCTTACTGAACCTATCGAAGGTGAAACCCTAGACTCTAGGGCCTATTATCATGAAGACTCAATTACGGCGCTACATTATAAGAGTAAGGATAAGCTTGCTCAAAGCAAAGAAAGACTAAGAAATCTTATTTTAGATGAGAGATTAACTAACGATCCTGAGCTCCTTTCTATTATTCAAAATAGCATCGATAATATTGATAACTCTAGTGTTCTAATGGAGAGCGTAACGGCCCTTGATAAACTTTATGAAGTAACATTTGAAGATAAGAAGGCAAATCTCTTACTTGATCTCTCTAGTGGCATTCACGAAGTCATTACTAGTCAACTTCGTGTAAAAGCTTCAAAGCCTGCCTTAGAGTTAACGGATGCTATTCGATCAATGAACTCAATAATCAGTCTAGAAACAATAAGTGAGAGCTTAATAATTGATTATATTGAAAGTGGTAAGATTCCTTATGAGTTCTATCAAGTGAAGGAGCGCCTTCAATTTTTAAATGAAATTCAGAAACTAAAACAGCGACATAAAAAGCTACTTGAGAGAGGTGCCTTAATTGAAGCTTACTAGTTCTAGAGATAATAAGTATTAATTTGATTTTATAGTTTTTACGATATACCCTAGGGGGGTATGTGTAATATCATGCTACCCATAGGAGAAATTATGAAATTATTTATAGCTTTTATATTATCTTTTAACGTTTTTTGCCATGAGCTAGAATATCAAAATTACCTAAGTCTTCAGAAGTCATTAGTTGAGGGAAATCTCGACCAGGGCCTAAAGTCTTGGAAAACGATGTGTAAGAAAGAACTTGGCCACTATGCTAAAGATTATAAATACGGTGACTGTGATAAGAATATAAAAAGTGTCAGTGCTTTAAGAGATTCATTTAAGCTTCTTTCTGAAATTTACATCAAGAATGGAAAATCACTTGAAAATAGCGACCTGAAGATCGTGAAATGCCCAATGGCAAAGGCCCGTTGGATTCAAAAAGGATCTTCTGTTAAGAATCCATATTACGGAAAGAAGATGCTTACTTGTGGTGAAGTAGAATCATAAGAAGTAAGCATCTAAATTTTTTATAAGTGTATACAACGGTAAGTATCAAAAGTTTGAGACTCGATATCGTAAAGATAGAGTGCTTCCGAATATCTCTTTGTGTAAGCAACGTAGAGTCCACCTGATTGTGGATTTCCACAATAGTAGCGCTTGTCGTGTTCGAGTCGATAAACAGCAGTAGATGCTGAGCTAAATTGTTCAACATCTTTTTGTGCCTCAAGATAGGCGCTTTGAACTTCATCGTAGAATGGAAGATCTGGCGTGAATTCAACACATTTGTATTCTTTTAGATTTCTCAAGTCAGTATTGTCGATATAGTAGTAAAGTTTAGAACTTTCTTTGTAATAGATCTTAATGTGAGACTCGTGTTTCCCGCAGTAAAGGGCACCGTCATTAGAGTGGTGAAAGGCCATCGCAGAAAGTTGTAGTAATACAGCTAGACTGATTAATTTCATAAAATCTCCTTAATATTTCTACTTTATACACCAAATTCAATATATTGAGTCAGAGATTGTACTTTTAACAAGGTTTGAAAAGGAAGAATCCAGGAACCTCGTTAGAAGTTCCCGGAATTATTAGATCTTATCTTAGTTCTTTTCGATTGAAGATGTCTTAGCGTAGTTAATCGCTGTCGTAAGCAGAAGACCTACAAAGAATAAGACGCTTAGACTTGTTTGGAAATTAAAGTCTTTAACTCCGGCAATCTCCATTCCACCAATGGCAAGGATTCCAAAAAGAAGAGCAAATAAAGCGTCTCCTGTGATAAGTCCTGCGGCAGTTAAGATTCCTCGGTGAGTGATCTTTGTCACAGACTTTGTTCCAGAAAGTCTTGCAAGCGATCCCAGAAGAATTCCTGTACCGATATATGAAGGAAGATAGATTCCAACTGCAAAAGCAAGTGAGCTTAGAATAATACCTTTACGCTTTCCGATGATTTCAATGATCACAGCTAAAAGTCCAAGGCCTGCTCCGGCAAGTACTGGCATCATTGGAATATCACTTTGAATAAATAGTGATTTTAGAACTGTTGCAAAGAAGGCCGCCTGTGGTGCAGGAAGGGCCTCGCTTCCAAGTGTTCCTGTTTCATGAGCAACGTAAACCGCTAGTGGTACAGAGATTGCACCACCAAGAAGACCAACAAGTTGTCCGATGAAAGAGCTTGAAACCTTAAGGCCATTAAATTGCATTGTCTTATAATCTTGAGATGAGTCATTAGATGCACAGATGGCAACACAAGCTGCAACAATAATTGGAACTAGAAAGTAAACACCTTGGATACCTTCAAGACCAATTGCAAGTCCAACCAAACTTAGAACTAGCATTCCCATAAAAACAGTTCCACTAACAGGTGAAGCAGATGATCCAACTTGAAGTGATAAAAGTGCACCTAGACCACTTAGGAAAAAGATGAGTAGTAGGGCAACAATTCCAAGTGCAACAAGACCTACGAGTGTTGCTCCTGAATACAACATCATCGCAATTAGTAAGAATGCACCAAACCCAATCGATGCTAGAAGTTGCTTTCTTACGCTTGCTGGAATTTCTAATTGTTCAGCATCAAAGTCTGCTTCTTTATTAGCTAGAGCATTGCGAGTTTTTCTACCTTCTATAATATAAGCAATTAATGAGTAAACAACTGCAACAACCATAGCTGCTCCACCAACCCAACGAAAAGTTGTTCCTGGCATATTTTGAGCGGCCGACATTCCTTTAACAACTGCATTTAAAAGTCCTCCAAAGAAGATTAGGATTGCAGTAGGAACAGTTAGAAGTGCTCCAATACCAAAGTATAGTGGGTTAATTGGAAGTGGAAGTTTTGTTTCAACGCCACTTAGTGTGAACTTTAGGTCATATATACTTGCCTTTAAAACTTTAATTTGACTTAGGAAGGCCATGACAAATCCAAATGCTAGCCCTGGAATAAGTGAAAATTTTAAAGGTGGTCGTGCCTGAGGATTTTCTGCTGCTGTCTGAATTAGACGGTCACAGGCAACGGCCTCTGGCGCTGGAAGTTTTGGATCAGTTAAGAATCTCTGTGTTGCAAGACCAACAAATCCCCAACCTAGGAAACATCCTGCAGCTGAAGCTAAAATGAGAGATAAAATATCGACTGGTGGAACAGCTACTCCAAGTTCTGCTGCTAAGATTTGAACGATTGGAGCAACAAATGCGACACCTGCTGTTACGGCAACTCCTGCTGAGCCTGTTACTTGGGCCATGGCAAGAAAGCCTTTCATATCGTCTTTAAAGAAGGTACCCATTGCGACCCAGCCAAACAAAACGACGAGGGGACTGATCCCCGGTGTAATTCCAGCCTTTAGTGCTGAAAAGACAAATGCTGATCCGAGAACAAAGGAGATGACGAAGCCGAAGACAATTCCAGCTCTTTTCGATTTTAACGATGGTTCGTTAGCATTACTCATAAACTTTCTCCAGTTATTATTTAGTTATAATTATAGAATTACTTTACTGCTTAGATTTAGCAAGTATTATGTATATATGACGAAAATTGATAAAGAAAAGCTAACAGAAGAAATGAATTCTAAGAATCGTGAATGGCTAATTGAGTCTGATGGTGTTTCAGCGCTCTTCATTCATAATCTCGAAAACTTCGCTTATCGCTACCTTGAAACATCGACTGATAAAGGAATTAAGTGTGTTGTTGATGGTGAGCTCTATCAAGTCAAATCAACTGAGCCATCAATCATTGAGGCCCTTAAGTGGGATAATCCAGAGCTTAAGAAATCCCTTATCGATTTATGTAAGAAGTATCCAGGAAAAGCCTCTAAAGAGCTTAGAGTTAATCTAAGTTTAGAGACGAAAATGCTAGGGGAGCATAAGAATGAATGCTCTGCTCATATCACGTGCTTACTGCCAAATGGAGAGAATTTAATTCTCTTTGAAAAGACAACGTCTATGAGTTTTGATGATCCGATTGAGCTTCGAAATAAGCATGCGGCCCTTCTAGAAGAGGTTTCAGTAATTTTTTAAGTATTTGACTAAAATGGTCGATAAGATATCAGTGAGATATCTTATTTTCATCCTAATATTCATTTCATGCTCTAAAGTTCTTAGGGGCCCAGCTCAGCTAAAGCAGAAGCATATTGTCTTTGATCTGGACCACACGCTCGTGGCCGAAATAGAAGAGGGTGAAACATTTAATCCGAAAAGAACTATTACCATCCAAGGCATTCACTATAGGATTATTCCATACGCCCAGGAACTCATCACTGAGTTATCAAAACGAGAAGATGTTTCAATTTCTTTTTTTAGTGGTGGGAGCGAGGATCGAAATCTAGAATTGTTAAAATCGCTCAAACTTTCAGACGGAAGTGATAAAAGTTTTCATGATATTTCTTATCGCATTCTTTCAAAGCGCCACCTTTACGATAATAGAAAAAATGTCCCTGAAGATTCTCGCTTTGTTCATAAGTGGAAGAAAGATATCTCCCTTGTTAGTGATGATCTTGATTCGATCATTCTCGTGGATGACCATAAAGACTTCTACTATCAAGGTCAAAAAAACAATACAGCATGGTTAGGAGAGTGGTTTAATAATTTTGAAAGCTATTCAGATGTGGAAGATTACAGGAAAAGAATTGGAGATGCTAAGGGCTTCAGACTTCCTCCATCATATAAAGACTGGTGGATGAATCGCAATAAACTTGCCCTTGTTGGAAGCGCCATTGAAGAGGCTTTGGATAACGATGAAGTCTTTGTGGAATCAATGAGAATTCATCTCAAGCATCTAGATGAGCAAAGATCTGGAAGCCTTGAGAGTTTAAAAGATCGAGTTCATACCTTTGGAATACGTTTTGCGCCGGAGTCTTGTTCCTCGGCGCTTGGAAGTTTTCTTCAAATCCGATAGAAATGATATGTATGCAAGGAGTTGGTTATATGAAAATAAGCGAAGTTGCCCAGACAACAAATCCTCGATACGTGTAACCAAAGACAGTTGGTAAAATTCTAATTGAGATTCAAAATATTGAAGAAATAAAAAAATAGTGCCAAAATCTTTTTGTTGTGAAGTTTAGTATGAGGCACTTATGTGGAATGACGAACAAAAGAATATCTGGTTTGAAGAACAAGAGATAAAAAGATCGTATCGTGAAGAAGTCGTAACAAAGATTAAGAATCTAGAAAATCTTTTTGATATCTCTCAGTATGGAGCACTTCCGTATGATGAGAATAGGTATCCGCTGTTCTTAATAAAAAGCAAGAATTTCTTACCTGAGAATAAAACGATTCTAATTACTGGTGGTGTTCATGGTTATGAAACTAGTGGTGTTCATGGAGCTCTCGCTTTTTTAGAAACACAAGCTTTAAACTACACAAACGATTTTAATATTATTGTTGCTCCATGTATTAGTCCTTGGGGTTATGAAACAATTAATCGTTGGAACCCAATGACCGTCGATCCTAATCGTTCATTCTTCAATGATGGTCCTGCGCCCGAATGCAACCTTTTCATGAAGGCCATTTCTGAATTAAATCTTGAGATTTTTGCTCATTTCGATCTTCATGAGACAACGGATACTGATAATACTGTCTTTAGGCCGGCCCTCGAAAAAAGAGATGGAATACCTCAAGATATTTGGGATATTCCAGATGGTTTCTATCTGGTGGGAGATAGTGAGAATCCAACACCTGAATTTCAAAAAGCAATTATTGAATCTGTTCGTAAAGTTACACATATCGCACCAGCTGATATAAATGGGAATATTATTGGAGAGAAGCTAGAACAAGAGGGTGTGATTAATTATCCTTTGAAGAAGCTTCATCTTTGTGCATCTTTTCCTGATGCAAAATTTTGTACGACAACAGAGGTGTATCCAGATAGCCCAAGGGTTAGTGCTGAAAATTGTGTGGATGCACAAGTAGCCGCAATTATTGGTGGCATGGATTTTTTAGTTAATTCGATTAAATAAGCTGAAATCTTTCTAATGAATTATATTTGAAATCTTAAGATATCTTTGTAGAATACTTAACAAAGTTAAATATTAACAAGGTTACGTATTATTAAAGATTCATTATCTCGTAAATTTATCGAAGTCATCCCATCATCTATGGGCATTATTAGATCGTATATTAAAAGTGCTAGTGAGTCAGAGCTTAGCTTTCCAAAATATCGAATCCTTGCAAGAGTTGATAATGGCACATGTTCAGTAAGTGACCTAGCTGAAGTCATGTGTGTATCTTGTGCGGCCATTTCAAAATTAGTAGATACTTTGGTCAACGATAAATACATATCTCGTGAGACTTGTAAAACAGATCGAAGAATCACGAATCTAAAAATTACATCAAAAGGCAAAAAGAAATTTGAAAAAGTCAGAAGTGCTGCTAGCTGTCGCTTTTTAGAAAACCTAGATGATATTGATTCATCTGAGGTTAAAAAAGTAACAGATGCACTACTGGTAATTGAAAAATTTGTTAAAAATATACAGGAGACTAATTCTTGAAGTTTTATAAAATTGGATTATTGTTTTTTACACTTGTTCCTTGCTTAAGCAGCGCTTCAGTTGAGGATCTTTATTTAAAATCTTTAAAAAAGTCAAAACAAGTTGAAGTATTCGATCTTACAGAGAAGAAGACTATTTCAGACCTTGAAACTGTAGAGTCAACACTTTATCCGTCAGTTGATATTGTAAATACTAACACTTATAGTGAAGAGTATCGCAATGTTACAACTCGTAATAATGAAGTTGATTCAGAAGTTTTCCTTTCTTTAAATCAGAAACTATTTCAAGGTGGAGCTGAGTTTGCTCTATATGACTATAATAAAATTGTACCAAAGCAAGCTAAAGCTCTTACTGATAGAAGTCTTGCAGAGTACTACTCTCAATTCACGTCGCTATTCTTTCAAATGTCTTCCGCTATTGAAGAAAAAGAAAGAGTCGATGCATTATTAGAGAACCTAAGAAAGAGGGTTAGTATTGTTAGAGGTAGAACAAAAATTGGACGAGATCGCAAGGCCGATCTATTTGCTCTAGAGTCCCAACTTCACCGCCTCGAAGCAGGACTTGTACAAAGTAAGGCACAGGTAAAGACTTCGATGACTGATCTTATGAATTTTTCTGGACTCGATAATATTGCTGAAGTGAAAGATAGTGTTGATCCATTGAAGTTAACGCTTTCATTAAATGTCGATCTTGAGAACACACCTGAACTTAAAAGTTTGAAGTATGATTATGAAGCTTCTATTGCAGAAGCAAAGATCGAAAAGGCCGCATATTATCCCCAGGTTGATCTTAGGGCCAATTACAATATTGATAAGAACGAGATTGGAGAGCGTGATTGGGGTGTAAGTCTCAATGTCTCTTTAAACTTATTAGACTTTGGTGAAAGAAAGTCTCGAGTTGTAAGTAAGAGAATCGCTTCACAAATCAACAAGGCCCAAATTGATTTCAGTAGACGTAATACGAAAAATCGTTGGAATGCATTTGTTCAAAATTTTGAATATAAGAAAAATGAATTAAAAACACTTAGAAAAGCATTGTTTCGAAGTCGTGCTTCGTATCAAGAGCAGTTGAAAGATCTTAATAAAGGCCTTGTTACACAGATTGAAGTTATTAGGTCACTAGATGATGTCATTGATCTTGAGAAGTTAGCGATTAGATCGTCTCTTGAAGTTAAGTCTTTATATTATCAAGCGAATGCTTACTTAGGTAATATCCCTAAAAATTAAGAAGGTTATATATGAGTTTATCATCATTATCGATAAGAAATCCTGTATTTGCATGGATGTTAATGTTCTCTCTCATTCTCTTTGGAATCTTAGGATTTAGAGAATTAGGAATTAATGAAAACCCAGATGTTGATTACCCATCAATTTCAATCGCCTACCAATATGAAGGGGCAACTCCAGAAGTTGTGGAAAAAGACGTATTAGAGCCGGCCGAATCTATTCTTGTTTCAATGCAAGGGATTAAAGATATGACATCTACTGCTGGACGTGGGCAAGGGCGAATTGATTTAGAGTTTACACTTGATAAAGATATTGATTTCGCACTTCAGGAAGTTCAAACTCTTCTAGGACGTGCTCAAAGACAGCTTCCTGACGATGTCGAAACTCCAACAGTGACAAAGTCCAACGCAGCTGATGATCCAATTCTCTATTTAGCTCTTGTTTCAGATACTTTGTCTGAAAGAGAACTTAATATTTTGTTTAAAGATGGTGTTATTGATCAGCTGACTACAATCGAGGGGGTCTCTGAAGTTCGTGCTTTTGGTGCGAGAGAGCCTATGATGAGAATTGATGTTATCGCTGATAAGCTAGAAGCGTATCAATTAACTCTCTCTGATATTGTTCTTACACTCCAACGAGAAAGTGTTGAGCTACCTGCTGGTAAGTTTGAAACGGTTTCAAATGAGAAGAGTTTAAGAGTCTTAGGTGAAGGACGAACAGTTGAAGACTTCAAGAATATGATTATTAATCGACGTGGTGGCCAAGCTAATTACGTACCGATAAGACTTTCTGAAGTTGCAAATATTTACGCTGGTGTTGAAAATCGTACGCGTATCTCACGTGTTAACCAAAAACCATCGCTATCGATGCCAATTTACAAGCAAAGAGGTGTTAACGCAGTTGATGTTGCGGATAGAGTTAAGGCGAGAGTTGAAGAGATTTCTAAGAACTTGCCTGAGGGGACAAATCTTTCTGTAAACTTCGATAGAACTTCTTTTATTAGGTTATCAATTGATGAACTTCTTCAAAACCTTGTGCTATCAGTAATCTTAACTTCTTTAGTGTGTTGGCTGTTTTTGAACTCAATGTCGGCAACGATAAATATTCTTCTAGCCATTCCTACTGCCATTATTGGAACGTTTTCTTTTATGTACTTAATGGGATTCTCATTAAATACATTCTCGCTTCTTGGACTAACCTTAGCAATCGGTATTGTCGTTGATGATGCTATTGTTATGTTGGAAAATATTGTTCGCTACGCCAAGAAGGGACATGATAAGGTACAGGCAGCTTTTAAAGGAAGTCGTGAGATTGCATTTGCTGTTCTTGCCACGACCGCTGTTCTTGTTGCAATCTTTGCACCTATTACACTAATGCCTGGAATTGAAGGAAGGTTCTTTAAAGAGTTTGCTTTAACAATCTGTATTGCTGTATCTCTATCTTCTCTAGAGGCCCTGACTCTAGCACCAATGAGATGTTCACAATTCTTAAATGTTGCTTCAAAAGGAATCTTTGTTCACGTTTGGGTTGATAGGGCCGTAGAGTTTGGAAATAAAGTTTACATGGGAATTCTTAAGTTCGCACTAGGTCATAGAATTAAAGTTCTCCTTGTATCGACTGCACTGATTCTTGTCGCTTTCTTATCTCTTAATCATATCGATAAGGAATTTGCACCTGAGTCTGATCGTAGCTTCATGTTTGTAATTTTCATCGCTCCAGATGGAAAGAGCTTAGATTACACAAATGAGAAAGTTAAAGAGTACGAAGAAATCGTTTCTAAAAATGAAAATATTCAAAGAATGATTGTTGCAGTTGGTGGTGGACGAGGTGCTACTTCTGGAAACCGTGGTTTTGGTGTTTTAATTCTTAAAGACCGCGATCAGAGAAAGCTCACTCAATTTGAAGTTGCAGCTCAGTTGAGAAAAGAATTATCTGTTATAAAAGGTCTAAAGATTATCATTAGAGATCGTATGGGATCTGCCATTGGTGGCCGAAGAGGAAGTCCAATTGAGTTTACAATTACGGGGCCAGATGCCGCAATTCAAGCACAATTATATGAACAACTTGAAAAGGGGATGAAAGAATCTGATCTAATGGTTGGAATTCGCTCCGATGACATCGGACAGCTTCCTGAAGTTCACATTATTCCTGATCGAATTAAAGCACAACAACGTGGTGTTGAAGTTAATACTATTGCAACTGCTCTTAATGTCGGAGTTGCTGGTTCGGCCGCAACAAAGTATACGGAGCGTGGTAGACGTTACGATGTATTTGTTCAATTAGCAGAGGAAGATCGTACACGCGAAAATATCTCGTCACTACTACTTCAAAATAATCGCGGAGAATTTGTAACTCTAAATGATGTTGTAAAGATCGAAGATGCATTTGGACCACAGTCTATTTATCGTGAAAATAGGGCCAGAGGGATTCGAGTTGATGCCAATTTAAAAACTGGTGTTGCTCAAAGTAGGGCAATTGATTATATCAAAGAACTTGGTGAGAAAGTATTGCCAAAGGGTTATTACTTAAAGTTTTCGAAGGATCTAAATGAATCACTCTTTAGTGTTTTAATGATCATGGTTTTAGGACTTGTTATTGCCTATATGGTTCTGGCCAGTCAGTTTAATTCTTTTTCAGATCCACTAACTGTCTTTCTGGCGATACCTTTTGGATTAGCTGGCTCATTCATCGCACTATGGTTGTCTGGAAGTACTCTAAATATCTACTCGATGATTGGTATCTTACTCACAATGGGGATTGTTAAGAAAACTTCTATTCTTATTGTTGAATTTTCAAATCAACTAAGAGATGAAGGCAAAGAGTTAAAGAATGCCATCTTAGAGGCATGTGAAACACGCTTTAGACCTATCATTATGACTACTTTCACAACTCTTGCATCTGCTGTTCCAGCGGCAGTCATTGTGGGAGCGGGCTCTGAAACAAGAAGACCTATGGCCCTAGTTATTATTGGTGGGGTTTTTCTTTCAACTATTTTTACTCTAGTTGTTGTTCCTTGCTTTTATTCACTAATAGCAAGACCTCGAAGAAAAATTTTAGAAGAAGTTGAATCATAGATATAAATACCGGAGGATCTTTTCATGGATCCTCTGGTATATTTTATTTATTTTAGGTCTTTTAAGATAGCAATAAGCTTACGATAACTTTTATTAGTATATTGTTGGTTGAGAAAAGTAATTAATTGTTCATTTGAAAAGTTTTGTCCCTTATCCTTTGTTTCAAAGAAGAAGTTCACAAATGACTCTGAGATCATCATAACTTTTGAAAGAGGGGAGATATCATCTCCTGGATCCATAGCAAAGCCTTCTCCATTTCGTGTACCGTGGTGTTGCAGGATAATCTGATCAACACCATTAGGAAGCTTCTTAAGCTTTGAGACTTGCTCTGCTGCTAGCTTGGCATGCATTAAAATATAATTTAAGTTCTGTTCACTAACATCAAGTTTATATGCAAGATCTTCAACTTCAAATGCATCAGGATGTTCTTTGTAGACTGGTGCTAGGTAAATATCATGAAAGAAGAAAGCGCAGGCCATCTTCTCTTCTTGAGCAGAGTTACCCCACGAAACTTGTTTTAAGATAAACTGACTTACATATGTTGCAAGAATAGAGTGGGTATAAAGATATGATGATTTATTTGCAAGAAGATATGCTAATAATTTTTCAAGTTCACTCGATTCTTCAATAACTTCCTTGATGATTTTTATACAAGTTTGGCTTACTTTTGATACCTCTTCGAGGTTTGCTTCATCGCTTAAGAGTACAGAAGCAAGAGATTCTAATGAGACTTCAACGGCCTTAAGCTTTTCTTCTGGCGTAGCTGTTGTTTTTAAGTGCATGATTAATTGCATCGTTAAAAAGTTGATACACTGAAGTCTTTTTTCTGATCTCACATAGACTTGATCATCTTCTGCACTTATGTCTTTTTCATTAATCTTATCATCCTTTGAATATACTAATTCAAATTCATCTTTTTGTTCTTTTCGAAGATAAATATCACAGAAGGCCTGATCAGTTAATTTAAGTAGATCTAGTGGAAGTGGGTAAAAATCTCCAACATCTAATGCAACCATATCCTTTGCCGTAACATTCATTAGCTTTGCTGATGATCTAACGATTGATTTAATATCATATCGATTAGGAATGTAAATAACAGATGGTGGGATTGCGACTGTTGAATTTTGTTCAGTTAAATTATTAAACATAATAATATTAGACTTCAATTTCACAGAAGAAATGAGGTTTAATATTTCATCAGAAATATTTGGGAAATCTTCAAGAAAGTTTGCACAAACAATTAGATTTACGTAATCTCTACGACCTAAGTAGTTTTGAATTTCACTTTTTGTTTTTGCAACGATTACTTTTAAACCGACGTATGCACTTAAGTTCGCAGCATAAACGGAACTTAAGATATTTTCATCAGAAATAATCAAAACTCTAGATCGCATATAATTCCCATCGTAATAATTCATATGTATTATATACTATTATTTAATTTAATTAAGCTAAAGTTGTTAGGAGATCAGAAATGATAAGAGCATTATATATTACTGATGAAGATATCAATAAAGACAATTATCTAAGAAGTAACCTTCCTAAAGAAATCGAGATAGTAAAGGTGAACTCTAAAGATGAGGCTATCGATCAAGTATTGAGTAAAGGTCCATTTCATATTGCTTTAATTGATGTTGAAAATAAGGATATAGAAGCGCTTGATCTAATGACTGCATATAGTGAACTTGTCGATAGTATTGATTTTGTATTCTTTGGAAACTCATCGCTATATGCTGGAAATGTAGAATCCCAACTCGATGAAGAGATGATGGCCGTGGCCCATCACCTTGAATATCCTTTTAATGAAGATGCACTAGAAAATGTGTTTATGGATATCATATTAAAATATAAAAGAATTGAAGAAAGTGCGGCCTTGATTGAAATCGATGAATCTGAATTTGCTCCATTAAAGCTTCGAAGTTTATATTTATTTAAATCAATACCAGCGGATGCATATATTAAATTTTCTTCAAATAAATTTATGAAAGTGATTAAGAAAAATACTCTTATCACTGAAGCTTTAATTCAAAGTTTTGTTAAAAGAAAAGTTAAGTTTGTATATCTCTATAAAAGTGATCAGCTACAAGTTCTAGAAGATGCTATTACAGAGATGTATATTACGCTTGATAAGTATAAGGATACAAAAGTATTGCTTGAGAACCTTATTCGATCAGTTGGTATCATCCATTCGTACTTAAGATGGATTGGTACTGGGGATGCAGTTTTATCTCTAGTTGATAAGGTGATTGAAAAATGTGAGTACGTAATTGAAAAGGAGCCGGATTTATTGGCCCTGCTAGGAAAGTTTCCATTCAGCGCGGGAGACGTTGCTGAAAAGAGCATTCTTACATCACTATTTGGATGTAGTATCCTAGAATCCATCAATTATAAGGCAAGTGGGACAAGATCTAAAATTATACTCAGTGCACTCTTGTGTGATTCAACATTAGAAAATGATGACTTGTGTAAGATAAATTCAGTTAAAGATCCAAATCTAAGAATGTTTTCTGAAGATGAACAGGAAGAGTTTAAGATTCACCCTGTGAGAGAAGGTGAGTTAGCAAGTTTATTTACTAAATACCCAGAGGTTGATTTTATTCTTCATCAGCATCATGAACAGCCTGATGGAAGTGGTTTTCCTGTTGGTCTTCGTGGAAAGAAAATAACTTTAATTTCTGCAATTTTTATTCTTTGTAATGATCTTGCTTCTTATATAATTCAAAGAGGGCTAAAGAGATCTGTTCTTAGAAAGGCCGCAGAGGTATTAGAAGAGAAGTATTCGTACGTTCCCTTTAAAGAACCTTTCAAAATGTTAACGAAAAAATTCTCTTGATAATAAAAGCCTTGATTATGCACAAGTGAGTATCATTTAACTAATGATAGTGTAAGCTTTAGTGCTAACTTTCAAGGCTAATTCTCCCTAATTCTAGTAATCTATAATTGTAAGCTTTTCAGAAACTCAAGTTGATGATTTTGTTCAACTTTTATCGTTTAATACCGAATATATTTCTATGACCACTCGACAAGGAGCGTTAAATCTATAAGTATATTCTTATCATATTTCTACTTACTTTCTCTAGTAGATCATTTGCTGAGACCGGCAGTTGTTTGGCCAATTCTGAAGTGGTCAAAGATAAAATAAGTTACTTAAGAACAAGTGTTATTTGCGCAAACTCTTCATCGTTAAATGATTGTCTTGAACTTGTGCAGTTAAGAGATATTGAGCATTCTCATTTAATTGATGCCGCTATTAAAGAGGATTCAGCTCTTGTTTGCTCTCTACCTGTTACTGGCTATCCTGTTGTTACATCTACTTTTCTTGCTCTTCAAAAATCTTCGATGCAAGTCATCTCAGAAAAACTTGCTCCTAGAAAGTATGTAAATGATGCACTTGATTTTTATCAACATATGCAAGCTCATAAGAAGCGTGTTGTCGAGATGGGAATGAGACTACTTAAGGAATTTCCTGACGAATTTAAAGGCTTGGATGAAAATATTTTAAAGAGTGTTTTGTCCGTACATGATAATGCCAAAGTAAGAACCACTAGTCGCTATAACGGACGTCCTTTTTATGAAGTGCTCTATAATGAAGGATATGGAAAAAAACTAGATCGTAAAATTGTTGATGCTTTAAATAATCAGGATGAAAAATTTGTTAAAGAAGTCTTTGATCAGTTTAATCTTAATGATTCGACACGTGAAAAAATACTACGTATTGAAAAAATCGCAGACTTTGTTGATAGAGGTATGAGTCCTGTTGCAACTGAGGAATTTGGAAGGAAGACAACTCTGGCAAGTCAAAGTGACTTTTTTCTTAAAGATAAGATGGATAGAAATTTAGCGAAGTATCTGGAAGATAATTATCAAGATATCAATAAGGACCTTCATTATAAGAAATTGAGTGTTCTCGAAAAGGCAAAACTTAAGTCTAGGTTAGATGTTAAGCTAAAGTATGGTGAGCTTGTCAATGAAAAGAAAGCTGGGGTGTTTGCAATTAGTAGGGCCGCACTAGCTTCACAAATTAAGAGTCATGCGAAATCTTTAGGAAGTCGAATTGCTGGACTTTTATCTAACACGAAATTTATTAAAGGAGTTACAGGTGTTGATTTAATGTTAACTTCGATAAAGACTGGATGTCAGGAAATCGGTTATCACGACTGGGTACAGGATCCTAATTGTGGGCCATTAATTGGCTTAGGTCCTAATGTAATCAAATTTTTAGATGAGCCTTGGCTGAGACAAGAAATGGCCTTGCAGCATGGCCAGCATATGTGCAGTGTTGTTGATGGCATATATAATGATCTTCAATCGAATCGTGTTAATAGGAAATCATGCCTTAGGGATGGAAAGGTAAAACTTAATGGCCTCGATAAAAGAAATATTCTCGTAACTAGTGAAGATAATAAGATTGATAAAGTCCAGTTTTATGAAAGAAAATACGGACGTATGGGAGTTACGATACCCGTTCTTAGTAATTTAGAATTTGATCCTAATGGGGAAATTGAGAAGGCCTGTTTTAGTGTTCAAAATGGTACAAAGAATCTATGTAAGAATAAATATGAGATAAAGTCTAATAGTTTAAATAATGTTTACAGAAATGCTATTAGCAAAGCTCAGGAATATTTGAAAAAGAACTCTTTTGATATTGCGCGTTCTATTTCTTGTTGTCTTAGAGAAACTCAGGACCCTTCGTTAAAAGCCTTCTGTGCAAATTGAACAGATAAACTTTAGTCCTCTTAAGTATTTTTACGCATGCTACTCTTGCTAGAATATGATCAACTTTAATGATTGGTGAACGTCAGTATGCAAAAGAAAGTCTCATTTAGTAGTTTAGTCGGTCTTACTGGAACACCTAATGGATTAGATGAAAAAGAAGTTAACAAGCAACGTTTAAAGTTTGGACCAAATGAGATTGTCGAACGCATAGGAAATCCATGGATTGATATCATTATTGATACGCTCAAGGACCCTATGGTATGGTTTCTCGTTGGGATATCTGCTGTATTTTATCTTGTTGGTGATTATACTGAGTCTCTCATTCTAATGCTTGCAACACTACCGTTAATCTTTATGGATGCCTTTTTACATTTGCGTACACAAGTCTCAACGGCAGCTCTACGGAGTCAATTATCGTCAAAAGTTATATTAATTCGTAATGGTAAAAAAGTAGAAGTTGATTCATATGAAATTGTACCTGGCGATCTTGTGGTTCTCTCCTCTGAAGGAGCCTACTTGCCTGCAGATGGTTTTTGGGAGGAGACAGATTCACTTCAAGTAGATGAATCTGTACTAACAGGGGAAGCCTTCCCGATAAAGAAAAATCCCATACATTTTGATCCATTTAAAAATACAGCTGATACTTTAGTTGAAACAAATATATTAGGCTTTGCTGGAACACGAGTTTTAGCTGGAAAGGGAAATCTTAGAATACTATCGACTGGTAGGAATACTTCATATGGAGAGATCGTTCAGTCTGTCGCTCAGATCGCTCACGAAAGAACTCCTTTACAGTCTGCGATATTAGAGCTCACACGATTTCTAATATATGCTGCTGTCATGCTCTGTTTTATCATTGCAGCGGTTAGGCTCTACCAAGGTCATGGTTGGCTTGATGCTCTCTTAAGTGCAGCAGTATTGGCGGTTGCTGCTATCCCTGAAGAGTTTCCAGTAGTCTTCTCCTTTTTCTTAGGAGTCGGTGTCTATCGTTTAGCGAAACACAATGCACTTGTTCGAAGAGCGGTATCGGTCGAAAATATTGGTCGAGTCACTCAAATTTGTACGGATAAAACAGGCACGATAACGGTTGGTAATTTAGAGTTGACCCACTTTGTGAATGCATCTGATACTTCAGAGTCTCATCTTCTTACAATGGCACTTGCGGCATCTAATAGGCAGGGGGCCGATCCTGTTGATATTGCAATTATTAATGAAGCGAAGAATAGAAATACGACAATACTTAATCGTTTGTCGGTAATTCCTTTTACAGAGGATAGAAAGAGAGAGACGGCATTTATTGAATATGAAAATACCTTAAGGTGTGTCATCAAGGGGGCCCCTGAAATTGTTTTATCTAAATCATCTCTTAATGACGAAGAAAAGAAGATGTGGGGAAAAGAAATTGAGACATTGGCCAAAGGTGGTCACAAGGTCTTGGCCGTTGCAGCTCTTGTGGTTAATGACGAGCTTGTGGAGTCTTGTTTAGAGCCTGAAGAAGGATTTCACTTTTATGGGCTTTTGGCATTTGAAGATCCTGCCCGTCCCGAAGTAAAAGAAGCCTTAAAGTATTGCATGAAAAATGAAATTAAAGTTTTAATGATTACGGGAGATCATCCCGATACCGCCCGCGCAATAGCGAAAGATATTGGCCTAATACAAGAATCAGCTGTCATTATTTCTGCCGAGAGTGAGCCTCATAAACTTGAAGAAGAGTGGTTACAAGATAATCCAGGGTTCTTTAAATGTGTTGATGTTGTTGCAAGATGTAATCCTGTACAGAAATTTAAGATTGTTGAGAGTCTAAAGAAGGCCGGGGAGCTCGTTGTCGTCACTGGTGATGGAGTAAATGATGTTCCAGCACTTAAGGCCGCTGATATTGGTGTTGCAATGGGGCTTCGTGGGACGAGAAGTGCCAGAGAGGTATCTTCAATCATTTTGAGTGACGATAATTTTAGCACAATTGTAAATGCAATTCGTGAGGGCAAGCAATTATTTGAAAATCTCAGAATGAGTTTTAAATACTTACTACTTATTCATATACCATTTGTTCTATCAGCTGCCTTAATACCACTACTTGGCTATAAACTTCTTTATTTGCCAATTCATGTAGTATGGCTTGAATTAGTTATTCATCCTACTGCTCTTTTTGCTTTTCAACAAAATATTAATTTAGATACGCAAAAGGATCTTTCACATCGAAGATCATTTTTTAATAAAAAAGAGTTAATGACTATTTTAACATTGGGATTGAGTTTGACTGCAATACTCATTATCTCTTATATTAGTGCGGTCTCTGAGAGTCAAGATGTCGCTCACGGGCGTGCTAAAGCGATGGCACTGCTTTCTCTTTGGAGTGCTGGCATAGTTATAGCATTAACAAAGTGTCGAACAACTGCCGCTAATTTGATCATACTGTGCACAATCTTATTATCTCTCGTTCTCACACAATATAACTTAATGGCAAATGCGTTGCACTTATCTCCACTTCATCTCATGGATTGGATTAGGGTGATTTTCATCGCTTTTGTATTTGTCTTGATTTTATTTCTTTTGGATAGTCCTTTAAAAAAGAACTTCTCCCTGATCAAGTAGCACAAGATAGAGTCTTAAATCGAACTCAACTTGGTGATAGTTTGGTTGCATATATTCACAAAGTTTATAGAATGCTTTGTTATGATCTTTTTCTTTAAAATGGGCAAGTTCGTGTACCACAAGCATTTCGAGCATCTCTTTTGGTGCGTCTTTAAGAACTCGTGAGATTCTCATTTCATGCTTCTTTTTTAACTTTCCTCCGTGGTTTCGACTAATGTAGGTATGTGTACCAAGTGCATCATTTACAAGATCTTTCTGTTTTTCGTAAATAACCTTACTAAGCTGAGGAACATTACGCATATACTTATCTTTAAGCTCATTTGCATATTTATAAAGTAATTTATCAGAATTTATTTCATGCTTGTTTGGATATTTTTTTTGCAGGTAAGATTTGAGATTTCCACTAGCAATTAGGTCTTCAATTTGTTGTTTGATATGTTCTGGATAGTATTTAAAGTACTTCTCAATAGGCATATATACTCCAATTCCTCAAAAAGTTGCTAGAGGAATGTATTCAACACCATTTTTGGTTGAATGACTATGAAATAAAGTAAACTCATTAACTAGAATGTTGAAGTCATGTATTTCTACCGTCTTAAGGAAGCTTCTTATCTCTTCTTCACCAATACCTTTATCCATTCTGCCTATGGTGAGATGAGGAGTGTACTTCATATTATCCAATTTTAAATCTAATGTTTGTAGCTTTTGTTCAATCTGAGTTTGTAGCTTTTCGAGCTGTGGATTATGTTCGACTCCAATCCATAACGGTGTTCCTCTACGGTGCGGATGAAAATACCCTAAAGATTGAAACGTAAGGGGAAAAGGTGAAAACTTAATCGTTACCATTAATTTGTTAATTTGAGCTAATAATGCATCAGAGACTTCACCAATATATTTTAAAGTTAGATGTAAGTTGGCAGCAGGGTAGCGATTGAAATATTGATGTGCAAAGCTTATTTGATCTATATGCTCTTTGATATCTTTAGGTAAATCAATTGCCACAAAAACTCTCATCTCACAACATTCCTAATTTAGTATTAGTTTAAAAAAAGCCTCACAATTTGAATGGTTAAATATACTGAAGTATTACCTATTAAAACATGAACCTACTTTTGTTTGCACATTTTTGTGCATATTACTTTCTTGATTATTTGCTCTATTGCAATATCTAAACTGCTGAAATTACTGTCTTTAATTAAATGTTCTTTAGAAAAGTTAAAATCACTTTTGTTCCACGATTAAAATACCAAAGGATCTATTCTAACTGGTTTTATTATAAGGGAATTAAATGAGAGATTTATTTAGAACGTTTGTGGTTATTAGTTTTGGAATACTAAGTTTAAATAATGTATATGCTGAGATTAAAGGTCATATTGATGCTGTAAAGCTTGTAAATAATAAATTGGTGGTAAGTGGTTGGGCCTGTGATCAGACAGTAAATCAATCCATTAATGTTCATATTTACGCCGGTGATTCATTAAGCAGCAAGAAAATACTTTCAAACTTTAAAGCAAGTAATCCAAGTGAAGCCGCTGTTTCAAATGTTTGCCAAAATACATTTAATAAACATCGTTTTGCTCACGTATTTTCTGACGATCAATGGAAAGCAAATGCTGGAAAGCTTGTTTTTGGATTCGGTATCTCTCTAACTGGTGGAGCGAATCTTCAGATTGGAAAAAGTGGTTACTTTCGAATTCCAACCTATGTTACTGATAGAAAGATTAGTGACTTCTATACAACGAGTGGACAAAATTTAACGATACCAAATGGGATTACTGCTACTCTTGATCGTGATATTAACGTCGGTTTATTGCAAGTTGATGGAGAGTTCAGGTGCCCAGATAATACATCAAGCTATCAAATTATAGCCAAAGGTATTTTAGTGAATGGTAAGTTTATATGTGGAACAAGTTCTAAAAGATTTCAAGGAAATTTAAGAATTGAGCTTGCTGATGGACTAGAGTTAAATAGTGGAAACCACTCAATGGGAAAGAGGGCCTTTGCTGTTCATGGTCAAGGACAATTACACCTGCATGGAGCTTATAAGAATAGTGGAATCATCAAGTTAGCAAGTCACGCTAATCCTGGTGATACATCAATTACACTTTCAACAAATGTTAACTGGAAGAAAAATGATGAGATTATTATTTCTTCGACTTCATTTGATATGAATGAAGCTGAAAGAGTAAAAGTTGTTTCAGTAAATAATAATGTCGTCGTACTTAATCGAGCTCTCTATCACAAACACTGGGGTGTTAATCGTACTCTTAGTCATAGTGGGAAAAGTTGGACGCTTGATAATAGAGCAACTGTTGCAAACCTAACTCGTAATATTTTGATTACTTCATATGGTGGCGGACATGAGTCATCATATCTTGGTGGTCATGTTATGGTGATGGGAAATGCTAAGGCATATGTTGACTCTGTCCAATTTTCAAAATTAGGAAGAATGGGGGAGATGGCAAGATATCCATTCCATTGGCATATGGTTGGAAATGCAAGTGGACAATACATTAAAAACTCGTCTGTAACAGATAGTTATCAAAGATGTATCACCGTTCACGCAACTAACTACGTAAGCGTTATTGGTAATGTTTGTTATAATCACTTCGGACATGGTTACTTTTTAGAAGATGGTAATGAAGTAAAGAATACGCTTAGTCATAATATCGGTCTGGTTTCAAAGAAAGTTCCAGAATCTCGTGCTTTATTAATTTCAGATGTAAGAGGTGTTGCAGCAAGATTTCCTAGTCCATCAACATTTTGGATTTCTAACCCAGATAATACTGTAGCATACAACGTAGCGGCCGGATCTGAAGGTACTGGATTCTGGATGGCTTTTGAAAAAAATAGAATTTGTTCTCCTGACGGATTATGTTCGACTCCGATAACGAATAATACTCTAAGATATGACAATAATACGGCCCACTCAAGTAAGGTTGGTCACACATGGGATGGGGCACCTGATGGGGCCTTAAGAAATAATCCAAATAATCCCGAAGATAGAGAGCTTGTAAGTGCTCATTATGGGCCTTCTACTTATCCTGTGTTTAAAAACCTGGTTGCTTTCAAGAATACAGAGAGTGGAATCTATTTTAGAGGAAGGGCCGCTCAATTTGATAATGCTGTACTAGCAGATAATCGTTGGGCAATCTTTACTGCTTACTCTCAGCGTTTTACTAATTCGGCAATTGTTGGGCAATCAGCAAATAACTCTAATAAAGATAAAGGGATTCTCGCAAGTGCTCTACCTGGTAATTCTTTTGTTTCCGGAATCGTTGTCTATGATGGGCCTTTTGAATTAGATAATGTAACTTTCTTTGATTACCCAAATACACAACAAAGTTACAATGGTAAAAATATTACTCCAATTCCAATCACTAATATTGGAGGAGCGAATCGATTTGAAAATAAGGTACGCGGTCTGAAATTTGCCACAACACCTTGGAAAAGATTTTACTATGAAACGAATAATCAAAACTGGATTGATTCGCCTTATTCAATGTCGGTTAGAGACCTTGATGGTTCCCTGACTGGTGTTAGTGGTTCAGTCGTTGTTCCTTATAATAGTTTCAATAATAATGGCTGTAGCGCAAGAACGAATTGGAATGCTTACGTTTGTAACTATAATCTTGGTCTTTTTACTTTTCGTTCTGTTAAGGGGAGAAACGGCGTAGAAGATAATAATAAGATATACTTTACTTTAAAAAGAGGAGCACAAGCTAAGGTTCTAACTTCAATTGCTTCTAGTAATTGGAGTAATAAATTTAATACTATTGTAGGGACAAATGATATTTATCAAGTTGATTTTGAATCGGTTCCTTCTCTAGATAAACAGTTTAAAATTAACTACCAAGCTGAAAGTAATCAGGCCACAAGTGCTGTTGTACAAATCGTTGGTGGAAATAATTGTGATCTCATTGGAGCAACAAAGTTACAAAGCTTATCTGCCCTAAGAGGCCATAATGGAAATGGATATTATGTCTCTGCTAATTCTATGTATCTTAGAATGAAAGCTACTATTGTACACCCATGGCATGCTAAAGCTCCACTTAGTAACTCGTTTTATAGAACTATGGATATAACTTGTAGGTAATGATGAAAAAAGTTGTAACCTTTTTTATAATCACATTTTCAGGAGTTATGCTTATCGACACTGATGTTGAAACGGCAAATGTATCAGTTGTTGAAAGAGCTAATGAAGAGGCATTTTCAAATGAAATAATCTTGAGTGATGATCATAATTCTTTCGAAGAAGTAGAAATTGTTAATATTGAAGATAGGATCGAAAAGATCGAGATAAAAATTTATGAGTCAGATGATCTTTCAAGTGCAATTGCTAATGATCTTAGTAAAACTATTTTAAGTCTAAAAGAAAGTTCTGGAGTCGAGGTTGATACTTTGGATAAGCTTTCAAATGCAGAGAGGGCATATATTATTTTGAAGAATATAGAGCCTGAAGACTTCTACCAATTGTCGTATCAAGACAAGGATATTTTAATGGAAGAGTTTGGTGGACGAGCAGTTCTTAGTGAATATTATTATAAGAATGAAGTTCTCGGTGAAAATTATGATTTACCAAATCCAAATCAAATAAGGCAATTACGTAGTCTCGCACAATCACAGATCATTGATGAAGGGGATTCAACAATGATGGTGTATGAAGGTAATAATTGATCATTTTTTTAGCTCCTCAAAATCACACATTAGTAAAAAAAGTTAAGATTTAGTTTTGAATAAATTAATACAATCTATTGTCAATATATATATTATTGATGTCTAAAAATCCGGTATAGTTATAGGAAGTGTTAACGAAGGAGCATTGCATGAATGTCAATGAAATCATTTTCCTAATTTCATGCCTCGCATTGATTGGAGTGTATATTACGATTGAGAAGTTTATCAAAATAAAATCTTCAAAAAGAGAATATTATACTAATGCAAGTAAATTGAGTGATTCAAAGAATCGTAGCGCAAAGGTTACAACTGATCACTTGGTTGCCATGAAAAAGAAAAGTCAATTATCGGCTAAGAAAAGTGCTTAGAAAAAGAAAGATTCATTTTTTGAGGTCATACTAGATTTTGTATGACCTCATATTTCAAACACACACTCACTGAAAATTAAACTCGTAATTTATACGAAGGATTGTTTTGAAGATACTAGTGGAAGGTATATTTTCGTTTTCAAGTGTGAATAATCTATTTGGTGCTCTTGTCGCCATCATAGGTATAGGTGTCTTTATTTATAGTCTCATCTATATGAAGAGCTTTAGTTCTAAAGATAAGCTAATCTACTATCTTTCTCTAATTCTTTTTTCAATATCGATGTTTGGGATAATATACTCTTCAAATCTCTTATTTTTCTATCTGTTTTGGGAGATGACTAGTGTTACATCCTTTTTTCTTATCGGCCTAAAAAATGAAGATTCGCAAGTTAGAGAAAAAGCAAAATGGGCACTCTATACAACCGTTGGAGGAGGGCTTTTTCTTCTTTTTGGAATATTACTTATTTCTCAAATAGGTGCTGATTTTGGCCTGTCATTTTATGACTCATTTAATTTAACTAAGTTGATGGAATTGAAGAACTTTGAAAATCATATTTATTTCAGAATCTCTTTAATCGCACTCTTTATAGGTATTTGTTCTAAATCAGCTCTTTTTCCATTCTCTTTTTGGCTTCCTTTGGCCATGGCGGGGCCCACTCCAGTGAGCAGCTTTCTTCATTCTGCAACAATGGTAAAGGCGGGCCTGATCTTAGGATTAAAGGTATTTCCATTATACGCACAAGACTCACTTTGGCAGATGCTCTTTATTAGTGTTGGTGTCATTACAGTTCTTCTTGGTGGTTTTCAGTGCTTACTTCAAAGTAATTTTAAGACAATGCTAGCATATTCTACTATTTGTATTCTTGGTATGTTGGCCATCCTTTTAGGAATTGCTAACGAATATTCAATTATAAGTTTCGTCTTATTAGTTATTGCTCACGCGTTTTATAAAGCAAGTCTCTTTCAATATGTTGGCTATTTTGCAAAGGCCTTAAAAACGATGGAACGAAAAGAGCTCTTAAATGGTGATCGAGTTGGAATATTAGCTTTCATTATTGCACTTCTTAGTACCATGAGTATGATTGGATTTCCCTTAAGTATTGGCTTTTATGCAAAGGAGTATATCTATTTAACAAGTATCAAGACATACTTACCTTGGATTATCATTCCTACTTTTTTTATCGGTAATCTATTTATGGGAATACAAGCGGTGAATCTTCTTCGGGTATCGTGGCCTACAAGAAAGAGTTATGTGATAAATTATAAGGGACTCCTTATATCTCCCTTCATTTATTCAGTCTTGGCCCTCGTTATTGCACTAGTACCTAATCTAACTGGTGTCGGCCTTATTGCTGAAAAAGCATTAGGAGAAATTGGTTTAAGAGAGCAAAGTGTTCATATTAAGTTATGGCACGGTATTCAATATCCATATAATCTTGTTCTTCTTCTGAGTGTTTTGACTATTCTAGGTAGTGTTGGAGGAAGTTTCTTTCTCGATAAATATTTTATTAAGCTTGATGAATTTTCAAAGAAGTATTCAGAGTTTAGTCTGTGGCCTCACTTAGAAAAAATACTTTATTTGATTTTGGACTATTTTAAAAAAATGAATTTGTTGATGCAAAATGGAAGTTTTGCACACTATATACGCATAACATTAAGCTTTTTAACCTTACTTACTATTCTTTCTCAATTTGGTATAACAAATTTTGTCTTTCCAAAAATAGAATTTACTCTTTCAAAATTCTTAAGTTTGTCAGGAATTCTAACTGGATTAGTATTTGCATATATAAGTAAGTCAAATCTTAAGGCTATTCTATATTTTGTACTTTCTGGTTTCTTCCTAGTGCTCTTCTTTGGTTATCATAGTGCTGCAGATGTTAGCATGACTCAACTTATGGTTGAGACACTTTCTTTATTTTTTGTTTTCTTCCTTATAAAGGCCGTTCCAATAGATGGACGTGATCTAAGAATCAATATTAAGCCTATAAACTTTATCATTGCTTTTCTTTATGGCCTCTCAATTATGATTTTTTCTCTAACAAAGAAATTGGATTTTGATATGAGTGCTAGTCGCTATTTTTTTGAAAACTCAAAATTTTTGGCAAAAGGAGAAAATGTTGTCAATGTGATTCTCGTGGACTATCGGGCAATGGATACTTTTGGTGAAGTTCTTGTTGTTGCTATCGCTATTGTTGGTGTATTAGCTATTTTTTCTAAAAGAGGTGAGCGTGAATGAAGCACTAATTCGAGGTAGCTTTAAGCTTGTTTGTCCACTTCTGGTCATTTTATCTGTCTTGTTACTTTTAAGAGGACATGATTTGTCAGGTGGAGGATTCATAGGAGGCTTACTTTTATCTTTGGCCATGATTCTGCACTTTATATCCCACCATGACTCAAGTCTAAGAAAATGGATTTACGATAATTACACTTATATTATAGGATTGAGCATTTTAGCTCTTGTTTTTATCTTCTCATTTCCTGTTTTTTTAGGAAAGGCACCACTTAGTTCAATGTGGTCAAGTATTCCTTTCCCCATAGCTGGAAAAATTAGTTCTGTTCTTGTTTTTGATACCCTCGTTTATATTATTGTTTCTTTGAGTACAACGATGGCCTATGTGAAGTTTATTAGCTTTTCAAAGGAAAATGGTAACTAGATGACGTTCTTAGTTGGTTGTATATTTTTAATTATCGGTTTTCTTTTTTTATTAAAGAATACTTGGGTCAATAGTATCTTTGCGATTATTACTTTAGGTAATGGTGCTAATCTAATTATCTTCTCAATTGGAAAAGTCGTCTCCCATGGTTATCCATTTGCTAAAGTCGGAGCGAAGTTTGAGTCTAGTATTGCCGATCCATTAACTCAAGCACTCATCTTAACTGCGATTGTTATTTCTTTTGCAACACTTTGCTTTGTCATCTCAGTTATAAAGAAAATCAATGATTCAAGAGAAAAGGGGAAGGCGTAGTGATACATCAGAACTTTTTTATCGTCTTTCTTATACTACCTCTTGTTTCAGCTGCCTTTTCTCTTTTGTTTAAGGAGTCAGACAAATTGATCTTATTCTTTTCAAATTTATTTGCACTTCTATATTTTATAATTTCTGGATTATTCCTTTTTTCATTTAAACAAACATCAACATTTGTAGTAGGAAGCTGGGAAAGTGGAATTGGAATATCTTTAAGTTATGATATTTTTTCAGGAGTTATGATTTTCGTTGTCGGCGCAATATACTTCACTGGTGTGCTTTACGCTTATCCTGGTGTTACTGTTGAGAAAAAAAGCATTTATCATTTCTTGTACAATACACTCTTTCTGGGATTGACTGGTGCCTTTCTTACTCGCGATCTTTTTAATTTATTTGTGTGGTTTGAAATTACGCTAATGAGTAGTTACGTACTTGTTGTCCTTGATTCATCTCGTAAAAGACTTAAAAGCGGTCTTAAGTATATACTCCTAAATTTCATTAGTGGACTTATCTTCTTGATTTCAATTGCACTCATTTATAAGTTTACAAATACATTAGACTTTAAGGTTTTAAGCGAAAGATTGGCACAATTATACGCTAGTGACCCCGGCCTTGTTCGCTCTCTTGCGATCTGTCTCTTTGGTGCTTTCGCAATTAAGTCAGCATTTTTTCCATTATTTTTCTGGCTACCAGAAAGTTATCCAAAACTTTCAGCTGGACTTAGCGGAGTCTTGGCGGGACTTCTGACAAAACTTGGCCTCTATGCAATGATTAGAGTCTTCGGTCAGGTTTTTCCTTCTGATCTTCAACTGTTTTGGACAATTCTAATTTTAGCGATTCTTACTCTTCTTGTCGGTGTATGGTTTGCAGTTGTTCAAAACAAATTAAGAGAGATCTTAAGTTATCATATTATTAGTCAGGTTGGTTTTATTGGAGTAGGTGTAAGTTTTTGTCTTCATCCTGATTTAGCAATAAAGAAGCTTGGTTTCTCTTGTTCTCTTTTTTATATCTTTCATCACATTTTAGTTAAAACAAATCTATTCTTCGTTTCTGGCTTAATAAGAAATTTTGCATATACTGAGAAAATATCAAGGCTTGGAGGTTTACTTAAGACTTCTCCCATTATTGCGATTCTTTTTTTGATTCCTGCTGCTAGCCTGATTGGAATACCACCATTTTCTGGATTTTGGGCGAAACTTGGTCTCTTTAAAATAGCAACTGAGAGCCGTCTTATTTGGATCATTATTCCCATGATTATAGGAAGCTTCTTTACTTTATATAGTATGGTGAAAATATGGAGTGGAGTGTTTTGGGGTGAGTATCATGAGTTTATTGTGTCTTTTCCAAAGGTTTCAATAATTCGTTCTTATATCTCATGTATCTTGCTTTGTATTTTTACTTTAATTATTAGTTTTAACCCACTACTAATTTATGAGCTTGCCCAGGAAGTCGGTAAGATCGGACTAATTTATTAACGAGGTTCTCCTATGAGATTATGGTATATCTTAGAATTTATTATTCTCTATTTATGGGATCTTACTCTAGGTGCTCTTAGAGTCGCTCAAGATGTAGTGACACCTCAGAACTTATCAACTCCAGGAATTATAAAATTTCCACTAGAAGTACAGAGTGATTTTGAAATTGCTTTGTTATCAAATCTCATTACTTTCTCTCCTGGGACCATGGTTATTGATTTAGATGCAGATAAAAAACATCTCTTAATTCACATGATGTTTTTAGAAAATGAAGAGGAAGCCATTAAGGAATTCAAAGAAGTTATTGAGAATCGTGTTTTAAGAATTCTAAGGGGAGCTTCAAATGGAGGAGTTAAATGAGTGTTCTGCTAATGATCTCTATTGGCCTTGTTGTCTTGACCTTCTTTCTTCTCACTCTAGAAGCAAAAAGAGAAAAGGAAGTCCTTGTTAAGGTCCTTGCTTTTGACTTAATTGGAATCTCTGGTGTTAGCCTTTTTCTAATTCTTTATACATTATACGGAGATCTCTTTTTTTATAATATTGCCTTGTTATTTGCTGTCGTTGGCTTTGTAACAGCATTTGTATTTGCAGTTTATTTATCTGATATGAGTAAGGAGAATTAATGATAAATCTTATCGGTGAAGTTTTAATCTTTTTAGGATCTATCTTTGTTTTCCTTGCTGTCGTGGGATTTATGAAAATGCCAGACTTTTATATGAAGCTTCAGGCCGCAAGTAAGGCCAGTGCATTTGGAGCAGGTTTAATCTTGTTAGGAACAGCAATGATATTTGCTAATCTTAATATCGTAATAACTAACTTCTTTCTTTTTATATTCTTATTGATTACGACACCGATTGCAACACATGCAATGGCCTATGCTTATACTAAGAAAAATGAAACTTCATAATTTGTTATTTAAGTGCCTCATAGGCATCTACAATTCCACCAGATACACTCAGGCCTTCAAGGCTTTTTAGTGGACGACTTGTCTTAATTAGTTGCTCTCTCATTGTCCATCTCGACTGCGGCCCATGTGTTGCCAAAACCATGGCCGCAACTGCTGCAACTAGTGGTGTTGAAAAGCTTGTACCACTCGATGGACCATAGGTATTTGATAGGTGTGTTGTTAGAATTTTATCACCAGGTGCAAAGAGGTGAACTGATTGATCTCCATAATTAGAAGACTTTACTCTATTACCATTCTTATCATTTGAGCCCACGACAATAATATTTGAAAATTCCTCTGCATAAGCACCTGGGTATCGATTCGTCGAGTTTTCAACTCCAACATTTCCAGAAGAGGCAATGACGAGAATCCCTTTGTCATTTAGTTCTCTGAGTACTTTCTTAAATGCCGGTGACGTTACTTTAAGCCTCGCAGAAAAGCTTATAATATCTGCTCCTCTCTCCATTGCGTATCTCATTGCCTCTATAAGGTGTGGAAGCTTATCCTTTCTCTTTGCCATAGGCTCTGGTTTAACGATAGGAATGATCTTTATACCTTTTGCAACGCCCTTGATACCGAGGCCATTGTCATGCTTTGCTGCAATGACGCCTGCTACGGCAGTGCCGTGTTTTGTTTGAAAGTCATAATCTCCTGAAAGATCACCATTTTTCTTATTCGCATTATAACCATAATAATCGTCTGTATAGCCGTTATTATCGTCATCAATCCCATTGTTTGGAATTTCCTCTTTATTAATAAGAATACTGTCTTTTAAATCTTCATGATCAATATCAAATCCAGCATCGATAATTGCAATAACGGGTTGATAATTTGACTCGAGAATTTTCCAGGCCTTTTCAATATTTGCACCCTTATTTTTAGCGTTATATTTCAGATGCCACTGATCTTTTTCTAGTGGGTCATTTGCAAGAGCGGTATTTAATGTGAAAAGAGTAAGAAGAATTGAAATTTTCTTCATTGATATTCCTTGTCGCTTCTAAATTGAATTCAAGCCGATTTATAGTATTTTTAATTACTTGGAACAAGCTAGGTGGTAATAATGACACGCTTTGAAAAGTGCATTATCCTAAAGATTTTACAATTTGGATGTCTTTAATATTAGATCTGCTATAAAGACAAAACTTTCAAGACATTATTTATTTAGGGATTATTATGAGAAAATTAACACTTTCAATTTTATTGCTAGCTCTTGGTCTTAATACTTATGCAATGGACTACAAGAGATATAAAGGTGGATGTGAATTCACTGCTTCTTACCAAGATATCTTTACTTACGAGACTCTTTTTAAGGATAAGAAACTCTCTTTTCGTAATAATTTCGTATACACTAAAACTAGACTAGGGCCTGTTGAAGTTCTTCACTTAGACAGAGGCTTTACTCCTGAGAATGTGGAGCTTCCTCTTGCTGATTATAAATATTTATATCAACGTTTTGTCTATCAAACTGCTCCAAGTCTATATACATTCTTTGCAGGACTTCCTTTAAGTAACTTTAAAAAACCTTACTCAGAGAGTGAAGGCAAGCAGCTATTAGTTTCTCTTATCAAATCACTTGTTGACGAAGAATATAGTGCTCCTTTGGATGATGTCGATTACTTCGAGTCATATGTTGATTTTGATAAGCTATACGCAAGAGATACAGGGATTGATAATTATAGTTATCTTGTTAATGACAGAAGTTTTGTTGGCCTAACAACAGATCATACAAAGCGTAGTGTAACGATTCGCTACCAACTTCACTTCTCGCCAAAAGTTCACAACGGTGCATCTTATCACTTATATATGAGATGTTTTGGAGGAGAAGAGATGAAAAGAGTTGTACGACAATAGAAAATAAAGTTATCAAAGAAATTTAGGGAAGCCTTGGTATCAGTACTTAGACTTCCCCAATATGATTAGAATTTATTATTTTATTTGCAAAGGTTTTCTAGCTCTCTCAGCGTTCTCTTCGCTGTCTTTGCACTTGATGAGCTTCTGTACCATAGGATGTAGTGAGAACGTTTCTTTGTATCGACATCACCATCTTCGTATTTTGTGTACGTAACTTCATTTGAATCGAAATAAATTGCTAGTCCGTAGTAACCATAGCCACTGTCTTGTACTTCAGTTCTATATCCGCCATTTCCTAGGTAGATCGTTACTTCTTGTTTTGAAGTCCAGTAATATAACTCTTGTGAGCTTTTAAGTTGAATTACACATACATCAATATCATTCACTGTATTGCTGTAGTTATCGTCATTATTTCTAAAGCCTGTTGGTGTATAATAGTCTAACTGATCGTATAGTTCGTAGAATTGATTATAACTAACAGATGAAAATGAGTTTAAAGAGAATAGTAACGAGAAAATGATAGCTAGTTGTTTCATTAAAAATACCTATGAATTATTGTTAAAATTATTTTTGGTTAACTATCATTCTATTAAAAGTATGTAAATTAATTTTTATTACTTGAGTTATTTTATTATTTTCTAATAATTATCATTTAAGCCTGTGTATTTACACAAAGATTACTCTATTTGCTAATAACGCATTGATAGGCTATACTTATAAAGTCGAGATGTTCTTTATTGCCATGTAGCTGGCAATCACTGAATAATAAATATCTTTTTGACTATAGGATTAATATAAAAATGATCCTAGGTTATTTTCTCTATTAGCAACAGTTTAAATAATTTTATTAAGAAAATGTACTTACACAATCTTGTGTAGCAGGGACAGTCGTCTCTTTATACTCTTAGCATGGATCCTATCTTGTTAAGAGCGATTTACCTTGGAGGTAAAAATGAAATCTAATATTTATGTAGGAAATTTATCATATGATATCGAAAATTCTGATCTTGAAAAGCTTTTTGCTGATGTTGGAAACGTTGTAGCAGTTAATGTTATTAGAGACCAAGAGTCAGGCAGAGCAAGAGGGTTTGGATTTGTTGAAATGGAAACAGCAAGTGATGCTGAAAAGGCGATCAGTAACCTTAACGATAAAAACTTTATGGGAAGATCGTTAATTGTGAACATGGCCAAAACTACAAAGAAAAAATCGCACGATCGCTACTAGTTTCTGAATAAATCGGGCGTCATTTTTTGGCGCCTTTACAATTTTACTAGGAGAAACTTATGATTATAGATTTTGAAAAACATATTGAAAATAAAACTGAAGTATATTCTCACGAATTTGGAGTAGGTAAAGTTATAAGTATATTTAAGCTATATGATGGAGTGTTTGATTATTTTGAGGTTCAATTCGAGAGAAATAATTTCAAAAAATTCTTTATTATGAGAGCAAGTGAAGAGATACGTATTTACTCTAATTCAATTATTTTGTTATAAGCATCTTTATTATACAAGAAGCTAATGTGATTTATCATTAGCTTAAAATATCTTAATTTTTTTTCCAGAATTCATTTATGAACCTTGACTGTATAAAATTATCACTTTAAAATTTTTATAGTTAGGGAGTAGTCAGTTGCCACCCAAAAAGGCAAAAGTTACGTCGACATAATGGGGAAACCCCGGTGTAACTGCAAGAAATTATCTTGTTGACGAGACTAGCACTAGTAATTAATTGTAATTGCTGTGTTGTCTCGTACCCATCTATAGGACTCACTGCAATTCATGTAGTGAGGATAAAATTCAAAAATTTAAATTCAATTTAATCCGAAAACGTCTTCTATATGCCGATATATTATTGGTTTATATAGTTATGTTTTCATTAATATCAATCTAGAAAGGAGTATTAGATGAAAAAATTATTACTATTAGCAACAGTTGGTTTAACTCTTGTTTCATGCTCGTCAAAGAAAACTCAGTGTACAACTGAAGATAAGAGTAAATGGCAAAATGAAGAAGATTTTCAAGCAAAGTTAGTTGCCGAAGGTTACAAAATTAATAAATTTAAAGTAACCGAGGGAAATTGCTACGAGATTTACGGATGGGATAAAGAGCAAAATAAAGTTGAAATTTACTTTAGTCCAATTGATGGATCGATCGTTAAGAAAGAGATGCATTAATGGGTGAGATAAGACTCCCACTTATTTTTAGAGTCTTACATTGGGGGGTGGCCATTGCGGTCATCCTCAATGCTTTTATTCTTGAAGAAGGTAAGCAAGCTCACCGTTATCTCGGCTACATTGCGGTCTCATTCGTCTTGCTAAGATTATTAATTCATAAGAAGAATCCAATCACTCATTATAATCCAAAGGCCAAGTATGTTTATTGGCTGATGTGGACAGCAATCATAGGATTGGCCACGACGGGATTTCTAATGGGACTTGATCGATTCTTTGGAAATGACTTATTAGAGGATATTCACGAAGTATTTTCTAATATTCTTATTTTCCTGTCTCTACTTCATTTAGGGGGAGTATTTTTTGATGCTTACAAGATGAAGAGAAGAACATGGATGGTTATGATAAGTGGGGAAAAAGAGTAGTAGGTAGCATTAAGTTTTAAAAACTTAGTGCTACTTTTTTTAATTTTCTCTTATACTTCATTGAAATCATAATCTCTAGGTATAAAATAATCTTATTGCCGTGATTAATAATAATCATTTTATTTATTTTAATATGAATTATAGATTCTCTCTAGAACCTAACCAAGGAGAGAGAGATGAAGAAGTTATTATTAGGTCTATTAATTGCAGCAACTACTCAAGCAGGCGTTATTCATAGTGACCTTGATTGTCGCGACTCGAGTTTCGCTTATAATAAGATGTCAGTTCTTGAAACTGAAAATAGTCTAAATATTAGTCTAACAGGTGCAACAGTCTTTAAGCTTTTTAATCACTGGGAAGCTCGAGCTCTTACAAGCTTTAGTCTAGATAAGTCTAAATGTCGTTTCAGTGAAGATAGGCTTCTAATCAGTTGTCGAAATATTGAGAATATTACTGTGACACGTACTAATCCACTATTTGGCCAACCTCATGAAACAGATAAGGTTGAAGTCGTTAATCTAAAAAATTTAATGTTTGAAGTTCGCTTTGAAGAACGTGCAAATTACTCTCGATTTGTACTGGAAACACAATACGTAATTGAAGGCTCTGAAGAGGTTACTAGTAACAAAGTTAGTTTCTCTGGTGCTCGAGAAGTTGGTTGTGAAAGAGAATTTTAATACATTCGCACCTATTCTAAGTAATAATTAAACTAGGATAGGTGCGAAATTCGTTCTGTTGAAAATATCCTGAAAGTGTGTCTGCTCTTGCTTTTAAGCTTCCTTAAATTTTTAAAGAGATAAAGTAAGTCCTGCTAAGTATAAACCTACTCCATATGAGGTATGTGCCATAATGCTCTTTACTCGTGTCTGAAAAGGAGCCGGGGTTAGAGATGCTGCGACACCAAATCCAAATGCTGGTTGCATGATATAAAAAGGTGCCAGTAATGTAATTAAACCAACGATAAGAGCAGGAATTAATTGAGGGGCAAGAAGCCAATCACTTCCGAAAATTATAATTAAGACAATTGCAAAAAATATTCCGATTAAATAGTGAATACTCCAACCAATGAGTGATTCATTTGGAGCAGGCTTTGTTTGAATAATTGTTTGGTGGAAAAAAGTACCTTGGGTTATATAATATGCCCAACGGCCAACGAGCTTGTAATCAAGTCCTTTAATATTAAAGGTAATTTTCATCATATATGCCCATAAATCCATAAATAAAGTAGCGAGAATTCCTAGTATTATAATTTTCATAAAATATTCCTTTGTTATATTCACTCTACAAGTTAAAGTTAACTTCAAGTCAAGTAGTGTTATCAAGGATTAATATGGATATAAGTGAATTATCAAAAGTTACATCTCTTGCTTCATCTAAGATTCGTTATTACGAGAAGATTGGTCTAATAAAGTCGATAGGTAGGCATGGCCTAAAGCGAGTGTTTCCAAAGGGTGTTATTCATAATCTCTCATTTATTTCATTGGCACAATCTTGTGGCCTAAGTCTAGAGGAGATTTCCTCAATGCTTACAGCTAACGGAAAGTTTAAAGTTAGACGATCACTTTTTACAAAGAAGATTAATGAAATTGATGAGCAGATTGAAAAACTAAAGAAAATGAAGAATAGCCTAGAACACTTGAATAATTGTAAGGAAAAAGATCATTTTGAGTGTGCAAATTTTCAAAAGTTATTGAAGGATGCCTTATAGGAGAAGTACGCGCTAGGCGCGTACTATTAGTAAGCTTCTTTTACAAATCTCTTAAAGACTTCCTGGTGTTTTTTTAGATCAAAGTCAGCAGCAACAGAGACGCGAACGATATAGTCTTTGTCGCTCTCTTTTGTCGTCCCTTGAGTTGAAGTTGCAGGAACTGTCCAGTAACAGCCTTTTAATTGGCCGTAGCTTACACAATGCTTACTTTCTTCAGGGATTGCTTCAATCATCATTCGGATAAGTTTGTGGTTAAGTTCACGTTTATGCTCTTCACTAGTCGCTGGAAGGTCTAGTGAGAAAACAGAAGGAGTAAAAGTTGCATCTGCAAGTTCATGCGAAACAAAATTGATCTTTGCCTTTGGAAGATGTTTCTGAATATAGTCAACAAGCCCACGTGTATTTGCATAGGCCTTAGCGATCCTTTCATTCATACCTGGCATTTCACGAGTTAAAATTTGAAGTTGTAGATTAGTTGCTACGTTATCACAAAGTTTCAGATGATTTTCAATATAGCTCATATACTCAGCAGCACTATCACTTGCAACTGCATAGCCTGCAGTACAAAGGCCACCACTTGGAAATTTTGATCCACTTACATATGAAATAACTTTCACGTCATTTAGGTAGCCGTGATCCCCAAAGAATTTTACATTTGGGCAAAAAGTTTGATCGAGATTGAAAACTGCACCAACTGCAGTTGCTCCATCATCAGTAAATCTTGGCTTCTTAAGAGTTTCACGCAGTTTAATTAAGTCTGGGATTTCAACACGTGGGTTAGTTGGAATCTCACCAATAATATATGGAACACCATCCGCATGAGCAACGTCTGTTAGAATACGCTCAAGTTCTGTTACCATATCTTTTCCACTATCAACTGGAAGGTCAATAATTTCGACGTTATCAATACAAGCAGCTACACGTCTTGCTTGGTCATTTGTTCCACCGTAACAATTCGGCGGTACAATGAACTTAATATCTTTTCCAGGATGGTTTACATTAGCAAAGTGCACTTGTCCCATCATGATTGCATATTGTGCGGATAGACCGCAGTTACTAAATGCAACTTGTGTCTTAGAGTTTGTGATATCTTGAATTGTTTTTGTTAGCTCTGTTGTATCAACAGTATTCATCTCACTTGGACTTTCTCCAAGCATTGCCTTAATAACTGTAAGACAGTTTTGCGGAGTCATGGCAATCGATTCACGACGTCTTACGTGTTGAATCTCTTTAATATATGCTTCATCATTACTATTTACAGTTATGATACTTCCTAGCTTTGGATAACGAGCAACATTGATATCAGCTTTTTCACTTCCATCGATTACAATTGTAGTACCGTCAAAATCCTTATCCAGTTGTTGTGATTGAATAAAGTCGTACTGATAAACTGATTGAAATAATTCTGATAATGGCCTTTCACTAACGATTAGAGTGCGCTTTCCTAGAAACTTATTTGCGCGAAGAACGGCGAGGATTGGCATTATTTCAGATGAAAATGAAATAACACTTTCAGCATTTAGTCCCGCTTCTTTTGCAATGGCCCACTCAAGAACACATGAAAGTGGATGACCAAGACGAATATAATCATATGCAGTTGGAAGTTCTTCTAGCTCAACTCCAGCTTCTAGTTTTTGAAGAAATTCAACTTTGGCAAGTGACTCATTATAGATATCAAGTCTGTGTGTCGTTAAGCGCAGCCAGTCTGTCGGCATATTATTTACGATTTGCGTTAGTCTTTCTTTTATATTTACTTCCATAAGGAACTCCGTAATTGATTCAATATTTAGTGAGATTCTACGATATAAAATATCAGATGTCGGCCTTTGGCAGACGATTTTTTTTGAATACAATGTTAAAATTATCCTAATAATACAGTGATAGGGATAATTATGTTGTTTGAACCAACAAAGCACGAAACTTTGATCGATACTGGATGGAATTTAGAGAAAGTAAACGAAGTTATTGAGTTAATCTTTAATGACACTCTGAGAAATTTTGATGCTAAAAAGTATTGGATTGCAGACAAGAATGAAGATGCGCAAATCGAAAGTAATAAGACGATTTATTATGGCGCTGCAGGTACTGTTTGGGCGTTGAATAAAGTTTCAGGATTTCTTAATCGTGAGCTCCCTTTCAATAAAGTAGAATTATTAAATCAAATTCATGAGGACTATCTTCGTCGCCCAGATACTGAAAATGTAGTTCCTTCTCTTTTTCTTGGAGAAGTCGGGATACTTCTCGTTCAAAACCAGTTTTCTCCTGCAAAAGTGACTCAAGATAAAATATTTGAGTTAGTTGAGTCTAATATCGAAAATGCAACTATTGAAGCCCTATGGGGTGCTCCTGGAACTATGCTTGCAGCTTCTTTTCTTTATCGAGAAACAAAAGAAGAGCGTTGGGCGAAACTTTTCCTAAAAAATGTCGATTTTTTAATTAAAAAACTGAAAGAAGAAGAGGCCAAAGGTGAGCTTGTTTGGGAACAAGATATGTATGGCAAGAAGGTTCGCTATATTGGAGCAGGCCATGGCTACTTTGGAAATATTTTTGGAATCTTAAAAGAGATTAATCTTCTCTCTCAAGGTGATAGGGATTATCTCCTTGCTCACGTTAAAAAAGTTATGAAAGCTGTTAGTAAGGAAGAAGGTGTGATGATGAATTATGAAGTTGTCTATCCACCAATGCCGAAAATAAAGCAGTTAACACAATGGTGTCATGGAGCTCCTGGGGTAGTGACTTCACTTGTAAATTATCCTCGCGATGAATTTGTTGATGACTGCCTTTTAAAATCAGCTGAGGTTATCTGGCAAGCTGGGCCACTTAATAAAGGGGTTTCTCTTTGTCATGGAACAGATGGAAATGGTTATGCTTTCTTACAACTCTATAAAAGAACTGGTGATAAGAAATGGCTTGATCGCGCTCGTTCATTTGCCATGCATGCACTAACTCAAAGAAATGGCCGTGCTACTCTTTTTACAGGAGAGATGGGACTTGCTCTTTATCTTATCGATTGTATCAAAGAGGGAAGTGATTTTCCGTTTCTCGATAGTATTTGATGGGAGAGTCTTAGATGTTTAAAAAAGAATTGCTAGATAAGATTAGGTCATACTATGACCACGATGATCCGAGTCACGACTGGTCTCATGTTATTAGAGTTGCAAATTTATGTGAAAAACTTTCTCATGGCCAGGAAGTCAATTTAAGAGTCTTAAATACTTCGGCCTATTTACACGATATTATTAATATTCCTAAAAATAGTGAACATCGTAGTAAGGCCAGCTCTCTTGCTGCACAAAAGGCTAAGTCCTTACTTAGTGAATATAATTATACTGATAATGAAGTAGAGCATATTGCACAAGTTATCTTAGAGCATTCTTATAGTGCCAACTTAAAGGCCAGCTCTATAGAATCTGAAATCTTACAAGATGCGGACAAGCTCGATGCAATGGGTGCAATCGGAGTGATGAGATGGGCCAGTTGTGGAACTAAGATGAAGTCTAAGTATTATCATCTCGAGGATCCTTGGGCTCAAGAGCGCACTTTAGATGACAAGAGCTATTCTCTAGATCATTTTGAAAAAAAGTTATTAAAACTAAATGATCGTCTTAACACGCAAGCAGGAAAAGAAGAAGGAATGAGAAGGCTTGCTTTCTTTCATGCCTTCTTAGATCAACTTAAATTTGAAATATAATATAGCTATCGGCTTAGATGACATCTTTCAGGATTTTATCAATTTCCTTTTCAGAAAATTCTGCACAATTATCTATGATAAGAAACGAAACGCCGTGGATACAGGCGAGTATTTTCTTTATTTTATAATCATCTTTCTTAAGCGATGTCTTTGTATCGATTGATTCTAAAAGGTATGCATAGAGTTGATCTGTAATGCTTTCAACTTCTTGAAACTCATCCATTGAACAAATTTTCTTAAAATAAATGGCCCTAAAGTGTCCCTCGTTTTCTTTTGCAAAATTAATATAAGCTTTACAGTATTTCAAAAGGCCAGGGGACTTTGAGTTTGAAATAAGATCAAACTCTTCTTTAAGAAGACTAACTCCTTGAAGAGCAAGTTTCACTGCAATTTCATTTCTTGATTTAAAGTGCTTATAAATTGCAGCAGGAGATACTTTGCAAGCATTGCTAATATCTCTGATTGAGAAATCGACACTTCCATTCTCTGCAATGATTTGACTTGCATTCAATAGGATTGATTCTTTAAGTGCGCCATGATGATAAGTATCCGATTTTTTTCTCATTTCTTCATTTTGCCTTCTTTTGTCTTGAAAGTAAACAAGTGTTAACTTATATTATGTAAACAAGTGTTAACATCTGAGGAGCATATGAAAAATATATTAGTTATCCAAGGTCATTCTGATTCAACATCTCTCACATATTCTCTTGCTAAGTCTTATCTTGAGGCACAGGAGGCCAAGGGAAATCGTGTGAGCTTAATTGATCTATCTGAAATTGAATTCAATCCTATTTTAGACAAAGGATATAAAGAAATAGTTCCTCTTGAAGATGTGCTTATTTCTGCACAGGCATCAATACAAGAGGCCAGTCATATCGCTATCTTCTACCCAACATGGTGGGGGAGTCTACCTTCCAAATTAAAGGGTTTCTTTGATCGTGTTTTCTTGCCAGGATTTGCCTTTAAGTTTGAGCCAGGGCAGAGCTTTCAAACAAAACTTCTGAGTGGTAAGACTGCGACAATTGTTACGACAATGGATACGCCACCATTTTACTACAAGTATGTTCAAGGGAATTTAGGGCCAAAGCTGCTTAAAAGTTTAATTCTTAGCTTTTCAGGGATAAATACTAAGAGAACGGTTTTGGTAGGGCCTGTACGCAATTTCGATGAAAACAAGACGAGGTCTTGGATAGAGAAAATGAAGTATATTGATTAATCATTATTCACCCTGTGTAAATAATCATGTAACACACAAACTAAAATTTATTCATGCTAACTTTAAGCAATAGTAAACTATTAGGAGTTAGAATGAAGCATTTTTTCGTTTTATCATTAGTCTTACCTTCACTTTTAATTGCATGTAAAGATAAGACAAATAGTCGTATAAATCATGAAAGTAACTCTACAGAAGTCTCTTCTGTTGCGAATACAAGCAAATTCAATTTGGAAAATATTGATATTTTGAAGCGAGTAAAATACGAAGATGTATCGATATCTTACAGTCCTGTAAATCTAGTTAGTGAATTTAGCGAGGGCAATATAATTTTAAAGAATCGTGATACATCCAAGGTTGTTGCACAGTTAAGTGTTTCTGATTTATCTAATATTGAAGAACTAGATATCTCTGGGACTAATCCAGTCTTTAGAAAAAAAGGCTCTAACAAAGAACTTATTCTTGAAGTATTCGATGTAATTGAAGCTGAAAGTATTCTTCGTCATAGCTTTTATGACAGTACACCGAATTCAAAATCATTAGAAAATGGGACAATCATCTTGAAGAGAAGGGATGATAGTGAAAACCTTAAAAACTATGTTGCTCATATTTCAGATGCACCTATTCAGTATCTCGCTGCACGCCGAGTCGGAAATCTCGATCAAAATGGAACCTATGAGTTTTGGTTTGATAATGAATTGAAGATGGTTAGAGAAGTTTCAAGTGACAATATTTCTAGAAAAGAATTTGAAATCATTGAGTCTATTAATATTGATAATGCTCTTAGTGAAAACTTTAAAATCGATTTTAATATTGAAGAATTAGACAAGGATTATAATAAAATTTCGTTTAAAGTAATTAACGAAACTGATAAAGGGGCCTTTGTTACATCAAACCCTATTACAGGATTAAGCCACAAGTGCGTTGAGATGAATTATAAAACCGGGATGATTTCAAAGAGAATCGAAAATGGCGTTTTATATACAATGGCCTTTAAAAAAGGCCTGCACCCAGAGTGTCTAACAAGTAAACATGAAGATAAATCAATATACATTTTTGATAAAGACCTTAACTATATCAAAGTTAAATACTAGTAATTCCAGGAGTTTAGAATGAGAACAACAATAGTAATTGGCATACTACTTGCTTTGTTTAGTAATAACAGCTTTGCCCAAAATTATTGTGATATAAGCCTAAAACAGATGGATGAATTTCTATCAAATAATTCTGGTTTTGCTCCATTTATAGAATATAGCTGTTTAGAAGGTAACCCAAAATATGTAAAGAGTGCTTTATCGATCTTTGCTCAAAACCTTCAAAAGCAATTTGATAAGTTAGAAAATCTTGAAAAGAGTGCGAAAGATTTTAAAAAGTCAAAAATGAAGGAAGCTAAAGAAATTGAAGATATGATGATCATTGATATTGGAAATAACGTCTTTCAAAATAAGAAAAACTTCTATTTCCAAAAGTTAATCAATATTAGCCAAGATATTGCAGTAAAGGAAAGAAACTTCATTAATGAAATTGATAATATGCGAGCAACGGGAGCATTACTTGAAAAATTTGTTCCACACCTAGAAGGTGATGTTGAATTGGTTAAAGCTAAATTCGGATATGACAGCATTGATGAAGTAAAGGAATTGAAAGAGTATCTATTTGACTACGGACAAGACTTAAGAGACACGCCACTTGAAATACAAATGGCACTAGACCAACTAAAGGAAACGCAAAAGCATTTGACGCCAGTATGGGAAAATTTAAAACTATAACTATATTTTTTTGTTTATTAAGCTCTTTTGTTTTTGCAGAAGAGCTTTTTGTAAAACCTAATCAAACAGTCTATTTGAATCTAAAAAAATTTAAGAAAGAAAGTGACTCTGTTTACTCTCTCTACATCAAAAAACTTACTCTAAACAACGAGTCTGTTTTATTCCTTCCAAGAGATCTCTCTAACAAAATAGCAAAATTAACTATTGATGAACTCCATATTCATGGCAAAGGCTATATTGCTCAGTCAGTAAGAAGCAATGTGAATATTGTACGTCATAAGGGAGAAGTTGGATTAAAAGAGTATTTCGAAGATTTAATTCCAAGGGCAGAGAAAGGGAAAGATGGGGAGCGTGTAAATCATGAGCGTGCTAAAAGTGGTGATGGAGATAAAGGACGTGATGGAAAAGATGGAAAAAATGGTCGAAGCGGAATCAGTGGAATTAAAGAGTTAAATTTAGATATTAATATTGCCTCATTCGGACAGCTTGATGTCGTCTTAGTTGGAGAAAGTGGAGGTCATGGTGGAAATGGATCAGACGGTCAAGGTGGTAGCCATGCTGAGTGTGATAGAAATCGCGGTGCCAACGGTGGACATGGCGGAAATGGTGGACAAGGTGGGTTCCCTGGAAGTGTCGGTGCAATAAATATCACATGGCAAAGTGACTTACCTCTTATTACAACAGGACAAATACCATTTGGATTAAATGTAAGACAATACGCGGGACTTGCTGGCAATCCTGGAAATGGTGGAGCAGGTGGCTCTGGTGGTGACTCTGTAAGATGCGGACTGTGGAAACGAAGTGGTGGTAATCCAGGTGAGCCAGGACGAATCGGAACATCTTTAAGAGGTGGTGGCGATTATATCTTTTTTGGCCGAGTTGGAGATGTCTCTATCATCAATAAGGATATGCAATGAGAATGATATCTTTATTAATTCTTCTCTATTCGAACCTTTCTTTTGGAAAATCAATTGCTGTAACTGGAAAGCCAGCAAATAGCGACTTATTCAGATCTGTTTATACTTTAGAGAATCAGGGGACATCAAGCTATTATTGTCGAAATATTTATCTTTATGGTATCGATTATTCATCAGATGGAGAGTTCGTTTATTCCTTAGACGATAAGATTCAAAATAAGTTAATCAATGCTAAGAGCTCAGTTGAAGTTGATCAAGGTTTATCACAAGATCTTATCGATATGGTTGATCTATTTCCAGACTTAACGGTCAGTCATACAAATATGACTTACAGTCATGACTGTGAAGTTAAGAGTGTTCGTATGAATAATATCTTTGTACTTGATGATGGTTCTCAATGTGGGACAGGTCTTTCATTAAAGAAGTATGTTTTAGATAATGGAAATAGGAATTTAATTAGTATTGAAGAAAAGGAAATAAACTTCACTAAAGATAGCATTTATACAAAATTAAATGTAGTTGATGCAATTCTTGTTTTAGATAAGGGAAACTTTCAAGTACTAGATACTAAAGATAATTCTGTTACTCCTGTTTCATTTGATCTAGCGGATCAGTACTTTATTTCTGCTTTTGGGATATCTAAAGATAAGTTTGTCATTGTATCTTATGATAGAGAAGGAATGAAACTAAATCTTGTTATAAAATATAATGATAAATTTGAATCTGTTAAAGAAATCGTAACGAGTGTTGGAACATTAAGATTTAATGAAGCTAACGAAAAATTAATAAATGTAGAAGATGCCAAATATAAACTCTTTAAACAAGCCGAAAGAATCAGTAAAACAATTAGTGTCTATATTAAAGAAGAGATGTCATTTGAGTCTCTTGAAATTTTGATTTCATACCGTTTTCCAAAAACAAGAATGTTACAAACTAGTTATTCTCTAACTGAAAATCAGTTCACTAAGTATAAATATGATGTAAGTGATGTTTTTAGTGATAGTAATATTGGCTTTAAAAAGTATGTATTAGACCTCGGACAGGAGTTTAGAATTTTAAAAGATTTAAATATTAGCTTTGATAAGGTTCAAAATGAGATTTCAGAAGGTATGTATAAAAAAGCTGCACCTTCTAGTCGTGTATTAAGATATGGGGACTACAATATCAGCGCACGTAATGATTCGCTTAAATTATCATTCGATCAAAAGAGTATTGAAGTCGCAGGGACATGTCGTCCACAGCTGATTTTTTCAGATAAGAAGTATCTCTTCAAAAACGCTGACATTAATACTCTTTATCAAGGTAAAACACTATTGACGATGAGAGTGAGAAGTTCAAATTATAGTGAAGCATTAAAGTTAATCGCAAATGGTGCACGAGTCGATGAAAAGGATATTAGAGGAAAGCTTCCAATAGACTACGCGGTCTATAAAAGAGACTTGAAGATGATCAGATTATTACTTGAAAATGGTGCAACACTAAGTAGTTCAAAGTCATTCAATCTCAATGACCAGTTTGAGAGAACATTTGATGACTATGAATATCAGAGTCAAGTTACTCAAAAGGAAAATATTGAATATTTTAGCTATCTTGTAAAGACAGCTTTAGAAAAAGAATATTTTCACTTGAGTAAGAGTGAAAGAAGAATGTTAAAAGATAATATAGCTTCTATCACGGATCTCAATAAAGTCTTAAGTGGTGTTCTATGAGTAAATTATTAATTTTATTTTTATTTTCTCTGAATATTCTTGCTATATCTGATAGTGTTAAAAGTGCTATTGATATTGATAGTGTTGAAAAACTTGCAAAACATAAGTATGAAGAACTATCAAGTAGTTCAAGAGATAGGGCCGGACAAACACCATTAATTTATGCTCTCCATAAAAGAAAACTAAATGTAGCGAAGTATTTAATCACGAGAAAATTAGGTGTTAATGCAAAAGATTATATTAGTAGGTCACCTATAACGATTGCTCTTAGTAAGTTTGATGATCTCGAATTAATTGAACTGTTTATGGCAAATGGTGTTGATCTAAAAGTTAAAGATAAGCATCAGCGTGATATTTTCTATTATCTAGAAAAGAATAGTAATGAATCAATAAAAAAGTTTATTAAGGCCGAGTATAAAAAAATTCAAGATGTTTCAATTAGTCAAATAGATGAGTTGAAGAGTTCTCTTGTTAATGGAGAGTCAAAAAAACTTGAGCAGTACCTAAGTAAGTACCGTACGATTAATATTAAAATAAATAATACTTCTGTTTTAGATTTTCTGATTAAATCAAATTCTCTTAATAAGTGGTCAATGTCTTATCTTGCATCACTTGGTTTGGATGTATTTGAAACAGGATTTATCTATCAGCTTATTATTACAAAAAATTTCGAGGCTTATAAAGAATTATCGAATTATCGTACAAATATCATAAGTGGTCCAAAAGGGGAGAGTCTTCTTGAGATTGCGCTTAAAAATGATGCTCCAGATGATATTTTATTAAATATTATTAAGAAACAAAAAGATCTTAAGATTAAAGATATTGAAGGTAACTCATACCTACATCTAGCAATTATCAAAAATCGTCCATTAATCGTAGATTCTTTGATTAAAAGAGGACTTAAACTTAGCCTTCGTAATAGAAATGGTGATACAGCATTAATGCTTATAATTGATAATTTTGATAATGCTAATGCCGAAAATTATATAAAGAACAATCTTGATTTAATCAATATCCAAAATAATGATGGTACTGATGCTGTTATTAAACTTGCAAAGTATAAGCCTGAGCTATTAAATTCTATTCTAAAAGAATTGAAAGGAAAGTATGATTTCACACATGTGGACAAATTCGGAAACCGTGCCGTTATCTTAGCAGACGTAACAACTCCACGTGCAAATCCTGCAGAGGTTGGAGCGACTTTAAATGAATTACCTAGTGTTGATTCAGCACAATTAAATACACCTAATCTAAATGCTGATATTAAAACTGTTGACCAAGTTGCTAAGGACTTAAACAGTATCGACTCTTATATCGGCGATCGTTTATTTGACAGATTTGTTAATGATAACGTTGATGCATATATTGCAAAATCAGTATCTAATTTTAAATCACATATCCTAAAATTAAAATCAGTTGAAGATGAAGACTTTTCTTTTGCATTAAAAGAAATTGAAGATCTTAAATCGAATTTGAGAAATACACAGAATTCTTTAAATGCTATAAAACTAAAGAAGATTGAAACAGTCGCATCTTATCAAAAGCTTAAGGCCAGTTTAGATGGTTTTGATAGTGAGGGTTTTAATCGAACGATTAATTCTAGTGTTTCTCAGTTAAAAGAGGAACTCAGTTATATCATCAACTTTGTAAATGATGTTAATTTTGAATTGAAAGAGTTTAGCTCTCATCGTAATGAGCTAGAAGGTGTTCTTAAGCAATTTAAAGAGGGCAAAGATAAAATCTCTCTTGAAATTGATATCGTTAGACAAGAATTTACTCAAACTAAGAAGCAACTTTTAGCTTCTATTGAAGAAACTAAGTTTTACTATAGTGGTGAATTATTATCTCTTGAATCTAATGTACGACATGAAAAAGGTAAGCTAGATCATGCTAAATCAAATCTGGATGAAGATGACAAGCTAATACGACAGGCGAATGCGAACATAGCTTCTGCTGTTTGGAGTAAAGAAGATTATAAGAGAAGAGAAAATCATCCGGGGCATGACCCAAATACTTGCCAGTGGACGACAAAACGTAGGGCAATGGTTAAGCGAATTGAAGAATTAGATAAACAAATTGAAAATTTAAATGAGAAGCGTAGAAGATCAAACCGAATATTTAACGATATGTTAAAGAATTATAATTTTACAAAGAATGAATATGCAAAATTTAAAGCATTTTCTAGTCAGAAAATACAAGAGTTTAGAACAAAAATTAATAATGAAATCAAATTAAAAGAAAATAATGTTAGAAATGAACTTGCTGCTCTTGAATATGGGAGAGACCTAGAGTTTGATGATGTAAGGATAGAAGTCGAAGGCTTAAAGAATGAAATAGAGAAGCGTTTTGGGGATATTTCTAGTGTTGAAAATACTTGGAATAATCTTTATTCTTCTGTGCAGAAACTAAACTCAATAGCATCTTTAAAGGATGCTATGAGGTGTGGGATGTTGGGGTGTGCTCCAAGCATTTTACTTCCTGATAATGGTACTAAGCTCGCAAAAGATTTCAATGATAAAGTTATGTCCCTTTCATTGAAATATGCAAGTTATTCTTCGGTTTATGATTCACAACATACATATCGTTATCAAGTTAATAATCTTGATAAAATGGCGCTTGAAATTGAAAACCTTAAGACACAAGAAGCTTCTTTATTAGATAGTGCCAGAATAATAAGTAATGATATAGTTTTAAAATCAAAAGAATTAAAAGAGATTAAGTCTCCTGATAATCAAGTATTAAATGAGCTAATTTCAATTGAGGAACTAGTTTTTAAGAATCAATTTCTAAAAACGACGGTAGAAGTTAATGCTAGTGAGCGAAGTGAATTAAAAGATGAGTTAGGAATCGATAGAGAGCTCACTGTTGAGTCTTTGATCGTTAAAGAAGAGCATAAATATGCCCCTTTAGTAATAAATTCAATATCTCTTAACTTCGAGAATTTAGAAACGCTTGAATCTTATTCTAAAGAAAATATTCCTTCATTATTAGGTCAGTGGTTCGATATTCTAGCTACAAATATGAAGGACTCTCAGGGTCTTTATACTATTGAAGGTCGTGATTTATTTATTCGTTCTTTAAAGGATAAGGTGACAATTGAAAAGGTAACAGATGGTGAACTTACTTCAGTTAAGATCCTTACTAGCTATGGTGATTTTGTTGTAGATGAATCGGGAATGCCAATTTCTGTAGATGAAGAGGATAAGTCTCCACTAGATTTTGAACTTACTTCAACAGGTATCGTAAGAGAGCGTATTTTAGAAGTAATTTCAAGATTTCGTAAGATCTACCCTGATGCTAAAATGGAGGATTTAAAGCAAAATCAAAATCTTTCAATTATTGTTTCTCTGTTAAAAATGGCCGATCAGATTAACGATGCAAAAAGAGCTGAAGAGATAATTGATGTAATATTTGTTATTGCTAATCCTATTCTTCATGCTGTTCCAGGTGGGCCAGTTGTTGCAAAAAGTCTTGGTATGCTTAAATGTAGTTATGAGTATTTCAACCGCATTCGCTTAGGGATACACACTTCATCTCTTGAAGATGGTACGCGAATCGTTTCATGTTTGAGTGACGTGATATTATCGATTCCTTTTAGTAAACAGTTTAAGGGGCAACTATCAAGTTTTTTTGATGATGTAATCCCATCTAAGCTATTAGTTAATTTAACAAAAACCATTTTTGGAACTGGTGCTGATAAGTTATTTTCAGTTAAATCAATAGAGATTCTTTTTGAAGGCATCTTTGGTTTAGCTGTTTCTGATTTAAATGAAAAACTGTTTGTTGAAAATGGTAATGTGTTTAAGAACATTGTATCTTCTTATCATTTTTACGATAGTGGAGTATCATTCAATGGTGAAACTGAAATAGTGAAGGCCGGACTCAAATTCAAAGCATTAGAAATGTTGTTAACATCCAATTTCAATGGTTCAGTTTATATTATAAATAGAAGTTTGAAGATTCTGAATGTTTGTAATTATAGTAAATCTCAAATAACTGAAAAAGTTTCCGAAAGTCTAGATGTGAAGATTAGTACAGTAGAGTTAAATCCTTCTGTAGTTCTAAATAAAGGTGACAGTTCTTATTTGATAAAAGGAAGTTTATGTCTATTAGTAATCGACTAATTAAAGTTTTGAAAATTATCTTGTATTTGATTGGTTTTTATAACTTCTTCTATTTATCGACATTTGCTAACTTCGTGTGGCCCTATGTTATTGTTTACTTAAGTTTTCACTACATTTTGGGAAAGTATTTGCAGAAAAATGGATCTGCACAGTTCGAAACGATAAGGATTATAAGTACGAATATATTTTATATATTACCAATCATTATCTATTTCTCAATGGAGAATACTGATAAGTCTATTTATGACTTCTTATTCAGTGCAAATTTCTACAAAAATATTTATACAATTATAAAAAGTATGTTTTAGGTAGAACAGAATCTATATGTTCAATAAGAGAAGGTCTCTGTATTGAGAAATTGGCATTTTCATTTCTTTCTTAAAGAAACGCCTAAAGCTCATATCATCTATAAAACCAAGTCTGAAAGAGATTTCTTTTATAGGAATATTTTTTAGAATATATTCTTGAACTTTCTTTAGACGATATTTTTTTAGGCTGTCGCGAAAAGTTATTCCGTACTTCTCATTAAGATGGCGTTGAAAACCTCGAGGTGACATACCCATGTCTTGTGCAATATTTGTTAAGGAAATATCTTCGCCTTTTAGCTTGTCGTATATTGCAAACAAATTATTTAACTCAGGGTTACCATCTCTTTTCTGCTTTGGTATTTGATACTCACGAATCCCTGGCCCTTGGATAATTTCGTTATACTTTCTGGCCGTCTTTTTCCCCAGCTCTTTCTTTATTATTAGGCAAATGACATCAAGGTAACTAAGAACTCCGCCTGCCGTAATAATCTTTCCTGATTCAATGATTGTTCTGTGGGCCTCGACATTAACTTTTGGATACTCTGTTTTTAACTTCTTTTCAAATAGCCAATGTGTTGTTGCTTTTCTTCTATCAAGTGCTCCTGTGGATGCTAGTTTAAGTGCTCCACCACAGCATGCTACTATTTTTGATTTTTCTGATGATATATGGGCACTTATTATTCTAGCTTCCTCTTTTGTGGCCTTTTGAGGCTTGTAGCAAGGGGGAAGGATAAGGTAGTCCGCTACTTTTCCTGCTGTTATTTTTGTGTTCATTTGGTTAGTGATATTAAATATAACCTTATCATTTATATATCTTAGTATTTCAAAGTAATCGATAAAGTTTTGTGTTGTGCTTTTTAAAGAATCTTTACAATCTAGAATATGAATATTTAATGTTGTCGTATTTTGCATAGTTTATGTCATAAGTGACAATGTAGTTTAAGTCAAGACTTAGGTATAGTTTACTTAAGGAGTTACTATGAACACAATTAAACCTCCTCACAAGTGTGGGGTAATCAAGAGCTTAATCAAATATGACTTAAAAGAAACTATTTATCGTAGCAAGATGGCGTTAACGAGAAGAAGTGCGAGCTATATAAATTCCGTTGAGTGGAGTATTCCAAAGAGCGAAAAGGTACAAAATATTATTGCTCTTGCTGATAAGCTCTATGATGGACCGCTCTTCAATCATGGAATAAGAAGTTACGCCTTTGGAAAGATTTTAATGAGTTTAAATGATGAAAAGGTTGATAACGAAGTTTTCTTTATTGGATCGCTTCTGCATGATCTGGGGCTAATCAAGGATTGTACTGGTACGACTTTTGAGCTTGTTGGTGCAGATGATGCATGTGCTCATTGTAAGGATATCTTAACACCAAGGCAGCTTGATATTATTCATGAAATGATTCTTCTTCACGGAGCGATAGGGCATGCAGAGAATAAAAGTAACGAACTTAAATATCTGCACTATGGGGCTGGTGTGGACGTTGCAGATTTGTGGAGTCATCGCTTGAATGAAAAAAATTATTCTGAAGTATATGCTAAGTATCCTTCTCAGGGTCATATTCCGTATATGATTGATCTTCTCAAAAAGAGAATGAACGAAAACCCAAATATGTACCTGTCTACAGTCATCAATTTAGGTTTCTTAGGTAAAATGAAAAGCAAGGAGCGCTCCTAAAAGGGGCGCGGGTACTTTTCGAGATTACGAAGAGTTATATATGCCTTTAAAAGTCATTTGAGGGCCCATATTAGCTAGATTACTAAAGTTTCAATGGATAATTGTCGTGAAATGGGTCGGGATTACGTGTAAGTACCTAAAATTTCCATTTGTACCCGCGCCCTTTTCACAGGGGATTGCTTACCAGTTGGCGAAGTACATCAACGCAATTATTGCTTGTCTCAATGTCCAATCGTTCGCGCTTTATCCACGCCTTTGCATAGCTTGTAACAAAGTTATGATCAAGAAGCTTCCTATAAAGATTGATTGGTGTGTTGGAGTCACTATTTGTGATTATTTTTTGAATTTTCATTTCAAGATTCCAATCAATCTTCATGCCGAGGCTGTCTTTTAAATTTAGAAGTGTCACAAGATCATCAATTGAGTCTGTGCGCTCAAGAAATCTCTCCAAGAGGTATTTAAAGTCTCCATGGTTGGCAATAAGATATTCGGGTAATTCATTTGGTACGTTCATTAATGAGAGACGATCGATTATCCCTAGTGTCAGGTTATTTGAGTAACCTTTGGGAGGATTTTGAATTGCACTCATAAATTCTTCTGTACTAAGTGAACTTAGACTTTCGAGGAAAAGCTTATCATTATCCAAAATAGTATTTCGTTTATTTTGCATACGTGATTCAATTCTTTTAAAAAGATCTTTAAACTCCTCAGTTAATTTAAATGTCTTCTCATATTTTTCAGCTTGAACTTTTACCGAATCAACTGTGAATGGAAGCTTGTCTTGGCCATCTTTAAATAGTTCATGTGAGTGGGTCCAGTCCATGAGAATCCACCTTCCATCATGAGGAGAGTAGACGAGTTGACCGAGGTGGAAATCTTTCACTAATGTGTAGGCCGCAATCGATTCGAAAAAGTCTGGAAGTTTATCTAAGGCCTTTGCAAAATCTTCTGGATTTATCGCTTCTTTGTTTAAGAAGAATGCATCAAGATCAAAAGAATCTTTGAGATTCAATTTTTCAACGAGTAGGTAATTCTCTTTCTCATATGCATAGATCTCAGGAATTGAAACTCCTTGGCTTTCAAGACTCGCATGTCCTAGATAGAAGGCATCGATATAATTCGAATATTTTGAAAACGTGTTAAATGCTCCGTGATATTTTGGAACTCTTAGGGCGTAGATATTATTCCCTGATTTTACTTCATGGATGGTTGTTGTATTTCCAGCACCAAGGATTTTGATAAACTCGACCTTTTCACCATTCATAAGTTCAATGATTTGTCCTGAAGCTAGGTCTTTACCACGGGATTCAATTAGGTCATTAAGACTTATATCAGAGGCAATGCTGGACGTTGCGAAGAAAGTCGCTAGTAGTAAATATCTAAATAGTCTTATAAACATGAGATTTATAGAGCAACTTAAATGCCAACGGTTATGATTTAAGTTGTTATAATCACGAAGGCCGGGGTGTCATTTTCTGTATATTTGAAGAAAGTTTAAACGATCTTTGATTTCAATAATCCCATAGGAAGATTTTTAAAAATAATAAAGACTAGGTTGGGCCGGTAAGGAATATCAGTGAGAACAAGAATAAATATTGGATTGAGTAGTATAAATATATACATAAATGAAATTAGATATGTGATAAGATTGGTCTTTAAATGTATATCATCCGATAAGTGTCCAGGAGACATATGAGTCAGCAACAATTTATTTTTATTTGTACGAACCCAGGTAATGAAATTCTTTTAAAAGAAGAAGTTAAAAACTTCTATCCAGAATTTACCTTTAGCTTTTCAAAGAAGGGCTTTGTTACATTTAAAAATACTGGTGTCGTTTATGACTTAAAAACCATCTCTCAACTACAGCTTACTTTTGCTACACGTTGTGGGATTTTTTATGGAAAGTCGAAACCGGAGACGATCGTTGAAGATGTAAAGAGTAGCGGCCTTGATATCGAAAATTTCATGATTCATAGCTTTGCAATTGGATGCGAAACTGACTTTGATGCTGAGGCGGCTTTTGGACGAGAGGTGAATGCTTACAGTGCTGAAGGAAAGACTGTTATTGATTTAATTAGTCTTGGCCCTGATGAAATTTGGTTTGGTGCCCACTCTGTTGCAAGTGGTTGTACTCGCTATCCTAATTCAATGGTGGAAGTTGATGTTCCTGAGAATGCAGTTTCTAAAGGATATTTAAAACTTGCTCAAATTGTAAAACTCTATGCCGTTAAATTATTCAAAGGTGATTTATGGCTAGACTTTGGTTGTGCCCCTGGTGGAGCGTCACAGTTTCTTTTGAATGAAGGCTGCAAGGTTGTGGGAATTGATCCTGCAAAAATTGATCCAAGTTTAGCTAATAATAAAAACTTCTCACATATGAAAAGATCGGTTCAAGACCTTTCTCATGAAGACCTGCCAGAGGAGGTTCGTTGGATTCATGCAGATATTAATATAAATCCAAAACAATCCATCAAAGAGGTTTTACGTCTTGCTAAGAAGTATAACCGCACACTAAAAGGTGTTATTTTCACCGTACAGGTTGTGAAGATGGAATATATTGAGAATATCGAATCGTTTGAAGATCAATTCTATGATTGGGGATTTAACAATATTATTAGCCGCCAAGTTCCATCACATAAGAAAGAGTATATTATCTTAGCTACAAGATAGATCTCCTTTCTTATTTGAAATATATAATATTAGTCATGATTAAAGTAAGTGTTGAGATTGCTGTGAAACACCAAAGTATCACACCTTGAAGCATAGGCTTAATTCCTGCCTCTTTAATATGATCTAATGTAATACTCGAACCGATATAAAAGAGAGTTAAAACCATAAGCTTTTTTGCTCCGGCGTAAATCATCATTCCAGGTGATTTTAGTTCTGGGATAAAAGTGACAAGTGCTGCTGCCGTGATGAATCCTAAAATAAACCAAGGCTTCTTTGTTTTTGTTTGAACAGATGCACCTTGCTTTTTAAGTTGCATGGCAGTTGTAACACTAAAGATAAGTGCTAATGGAATAATCCAAAGTGCACGAACTAATTTGACAATTGTTCCAACCTCAAGTGCCTGTGGTCCATAACTCAGTGATGCTCCAACAACTGAGCTTGTATCGTGAATGGCCAAAGCCGACCAAAGTCCAAATGATGTCTGATCTATTTTTAATAAGTGACCAACCCATGGAAAAACAAAGAGAGCAACGGCGTTTAATGTAAATACCACGGCCAATGAGACTGTTACCTCATGATTCTTTGCTTTGATAACAGGAGCGACAGCTGCAATTGCACTACCTCCACATATGGCCGTTCCGGAGTTTATTAAAAGTGTTGTATTTAGCGGTGTTTTAAAAAGTTTTCCTAGTAAAGTTCCTACAACAAATACTGCCAGTATACTAAGTGCCGTAAACCCAACTGACTGCAATCCAACTTTTGTCACTACATTCAAATCCATTCCCGCTCCTAGACCAATTACAGCTAGGGCCAATAACTTCTTTACTGCTTTAGTAGTCCATTCTTGAAATGGATTTCCTATAAATAGTGAGAATATGATTCCTGCAAAAAGGGCCGTTGCTGAAGACACCCACGGACTTAAACATAGGATAGAGAGGACGATGAATAGTAATTTCTTTACGCTTTGATTTTTCATAACTTTACTATCGCACTCTTTTTATGATTATGCTAAGTTCGCTTCATGGAAAATAAGATAGAATTAGTAGAATATAATGATTTTTGGTTAAAAGTATTTGAAAAAGAGAGTCAGTCTCTGGCAAAGCTTTTGAGAAATAATTTAATGGGTTGTGAGCATATTGGCTCGACTGCTATGCCAAAAGTTGTTGCTCGTCCAACCCTTGATATTCTATGTGTTGTCCATACTCTTGATGGCATTGAAATGTTTCGAAATGAATTCAAGGCCCAAGGATTTTCCCTAACTTCAAATGATTCAAAACATTTCTTATTTGAGCGTAAAGCACCTGAAGGCAATAGAGTGCTGACAAGTGTGCGTATTCTTAAAAAAGGTGATGAAAGTATCAGTGATATCTTAGACTTTAGAGATTATTTAAATGCAGAGCCTATGATTGCGACTGAGTATAAGAATGCAAAGTTGAATCTCATACAAAATCACTCAAATGATATTGCTCTTTATGAAGAAATGAAGACAAGATTTATTGAGGCCGTATTATCTAAGATCAGTTAGAAATTATTGAGTTTTTAAGTTAAGAGTTGGTTAAGATTTTTTGGTAAATTCCGATAAGTTTGCTATGCTTATTAGTAAGATGTCGAAATTATTTATTAGCTTAATTCTATTAAGTGGCCTTACTGGCTGCCAACAAGTTTATGTGTCTCAAAATGTAGAAGCATCTAGCTCTACTACTATGATTCCTAAGAGTCCTCTTATTCATACAACTATTGTTAAGAAGGGTGAGATCAAAAGAGGCCAAGGTCTATATCAGGCACTACAAAATATTAATATCGATAATAAGCAGGCCCTTAATCTAATCAATCAACTTAGAGATGAAGTTGAGTTTTCAAAGCTGAAAGTAGGGGATCGATTAGAAGCAACATTCGACGAATACAACAAACTTATTAAATTTTCTTTTGCTCAAAATGACTATGAAACTCACTTGGTTTCTTTAAATGAAGATACTGGTAAGTGGGATTACTCATTAAGTGAGTTAGATACGTATTGGCAACCTCGTATGATCGAGGGACAACTAAACTCTGGCTCGACACTACAAGATGATCTTTTGGCCATGGGGCTAGAAAGATCAGTTGTTAATGAAGTTGTTAACGTTTTACTTTGCAAGGTTAACTTTAGAATGAATGCTCGTGCGGGAGACAATTACAGAGTTCTTCTTAGTGAAAGAAAACATTCTAAAAAAACAGTTCAAACGAAAGTTCTTTTTACTTCTTATAGTGGAGTAAAAGCTGGCAGTCATGAAGCTTATTTCTATGAAGACCAAGAGAAAAGTTCGACTTATACTGCACATTATACACCAAATGGGCAGGCCTTAATTAATTCTGGGCTTCGCTATCCACTTCCAAGACTTCACATTCGTTCAAGCTATGGCTGGCGTATGCACCCTGTAACGGGTAAGCGAGCTATGCACAGAGGAATTGATTTAAGAGGAAGAACTGGAGAGAGGGTTCATGCCGTTGCAGCTGGAAAAGTAATCATGTCTACTTACAATGAATTTGCGGGAAATAAGATTGGGATTAGACACAGAGACGGGTCAACTTCACTTTACTATCACCTTCACCGCCGTAATGTGAAAGTAGGTGCATGGGTTAGGTCTCATGAAGTGATTGGAACAGTAGGAGCTACTGGAAGAGTTACTGGACCACACCTACATTTTGGATTTAAAGATTCGAGAGGTAGATGGCTGAATCCTTTAAATAAAAGAATGATCGCAACTCCTAAGCTTACTGGAGAGCGCCTTGCTAATTTACAAAATCAAGTGAGTAAAATTAAAGGTGTGGTTGCTGATTTACAAATTAGTAAAGAATCAAAATATCTTGTCGCTAATTTAGATAAGATCAAGCGTTTCCCGAGTGCTCTTGATAATTTTAGCTTTTTACCTAAAGAATAAGCTCAACTATTATTAAAGATTGTCGATAAACGTTCATATGCGTTTAAAGCTCTTTGTACTATCAATTCAATCTATAGTTCTTTTTTGCCTTGTTGGCCTAGGTTTTTATTCTTCTAATATTAAAGAAGGCCAGCGATCAATAAGCTCTTACTCAACTTCAAGATCAGTTTCTGAAATAAGTTGTTCAAGTGCTCTTCGAACTTTTCTTTCTCCCTTAAATATTGAAGAGAATATTATGCTATGGCATATCTTTAAAGAGCAGGGAGCATCTGTGAACCCAAAGTATCTTTCACATGAAGACTTTGATTCTCTCGCATCAGATCCGGACCATAACTTTAAGCAAACTCAGACGAGTCAGCTAGAGGCCGTAAGTGGTCTTTATGCTCAAGAGAGGGGAATTATTGCTGCAGGAATTGAAAGAGGTCCTGAGGGAACGGAGTTTGTTGATGGTAATGGCATCTTCTGGGATGTCAAAACTCCAATTTCTCCACTTCTAACTCATTCATGGCGCTTTAATATTGAAAATGCTGGCAACAGTATTAAGCATAAGCTTGAGGCCGTAGGCAATATCCACATTCTTGTGGATCTCTCTTATATGAGACAGAGAAATGTAAGTGACCTAAAGAAATGGATTAAAAATAATATCTCTCAAGATCTACAACATAGAATTCGCTATGTTACAGTTCCTGATGCAATTGTTGATTAAAGCTTAGCAATAATTATTACGATAAGTAGGTATGAGATTAATTAAAGCACTTCTCATATTTCAATTTGTATTCTTTGGTCTTGCTGATGAGACCGAAATGAATACATTAACAATTCGCACCTCTAGCGAAAAGAGTAAGACTTATAAGATTAAAAAAATTGTTAAGACTAGGCTTTCAGCAGATAGTGGGCGTGTCATCGTTATAGAAACCTATGGAAAAGATAAATGTGTTATTCCCTTGGATAAGGTTGTGAATACTCCACGACCAAATTATGAAGGCTGTACACATTGCTTTGCCGATGATGCTGAGGTCGAAAATTATTATACTCAAATGTTTTTAAATCGCAGGAATCCTAGGATTACTTGTGATATTACGAATGGGGAAGCAGTTGGATTCAATTTTATTGGTGGAACAACTATTAACGGCGAATCAAAACTTGTTTCTTCTGGCCTTGTTCTAGAGTCTGCAGTTTATTCCGATGGACCATTTCTTCACAAAGAGACGAAACCTAATGCTCTTGAGAGGTTATTGGATGGAACAGCCGATCTTCTTCTCGACGCTGCATTTTAATATATTTTTTTTCTTTTTAAGTTTTATTAGTTCTTATAAGTATTCATGCACATTCATCATTTTAATCTTTAGATAACCTAAAGAATCACGTCTTATTCTGTCTCTTATGCATTTTAAGACGGTTGACAAAGCTTCTTACCGGCCAGTATTGGTGTCATCTATATTTATTTACAGAGAAATTTATCGGAGAGAAAAATGTTTCGTAGCTTATTAACGATTATGATTACTATTGCCTTTGCATCATCTGTTGTTGCACAAACTCAAGTACCAGCTGAGTTTGAAAAGATTAACACTTACAGAGAAATGAAGAATTATGCGCAAAATAACTTCGCCGCAAATACAACGTGTATGGATGAATATCATCAAAGAGTTAGGAAGCTTAGAAAAGATCTACTTATGCAACCAGTGAAGCTTACACTAGGGCTAGTTCAACTTCCAATTGTTGCGACAATCGGTGGATTTGTTCTTGGTGGTATTGCAGATGGTGGTCCAATTACTGAGTTCGGTGAAAAAATTCTAGAACTACTTGATATTGATTTAACAGAGACGATTGACGCTGAAACGGCCCAAAAGATTATGGATGATTTTGGAATTAAGCCAATTGAAGCAATTCAAACTGGAGCTGGTGCAGGGATTGGTGCTATTGGTATTGTTCTTGTATATAACGTCGTAAAGTTTGGTGTTATTAGCTCTAAAATTATTGCTGCTAAGAATGCCGCTAAAATGTCATTTGCTGGTTATATTGGCGGTGGAAAGAAGTTTGATAAACTTGTTGCTAAGGTTAATAGAAGAGTAAATCGCGTTCTAAAAAAAGAAGGACTTGAAGAAATTGAGATTGCACCAGAAAGAATCTCTGATCTACTTATTGAGGCAGATCAAAAATCATTGTTTTGTACTGGAGAGCTTAGAAGGTCAAAGAGTGCAAAGAAGTTTGGAGCACCTCTTAGAAAGAGACTTGCAAAGAAGTCTGATATCTATCGATACCTAAAGAATACAATTTTAGCAGAGTACGGAATTACTAAGTAATTTATGCGGGCAAGCACTTGGTTTAGCGACGACGGTGTTTGCCTTTAGCATTTTGCTTGCGCTTCTCTTCACGTTTTGTTGTCTTACCACTGAAGTTAAACTCCTTATCTAAATCTTTAAAGAGTTTGTCATACTTACTTTTTTTCTTTTTCTGTGGCTGTTGCGGTTTCTTAGCAGGAGCTTTTTTAATAGCTTTTGCATCTTCTGATGAAGAACCCTCAATTAACTTGTAGAGAGTCGCAATTTCTCTCTCATTTAACTCACGCCAGTCTCCAACTCCAAGGCCATCAAGACTTACATTCATGATACGAACACGATCAAGCTTAGTGACATTGTAGCCAAAGTATTCACACATACGACGAATCTGACGATTTAGCCCCTGAACAAGAGTAATTTTAAAAACCATTAAACTCATTTGTTCAACTTTACATTTCTTCGTCATCGTTCCTAGAATTGGAACACCTGCGCCCATACCATTAATGAAGTTATCATTGATTGGTTTATCAACTGTGACGACATACTCTTTTTCGTGATTATTTCCAGCACGTAAGATTTTGTTAACGATGTCACCGTTATTTGTTAGAAAGATGAGTCCTTGTGAGTCCTTGTCTAGGCGTCCAATAGGAAAGATTCTTTCCACGTGATTAACGTAGTCGACAATATTGTCTTTCTCACTACTTTCAGTTGTTGAGACAATACCGCGAGGCTTATTTAGAGCAATAATAATTTCTTTTTCAGCAACCTTTGGTTTAACGACCTGGCCACGAACTTCAACAATATCTCCTTCATTAACTGTAGCACCGATTCCTGCCAGAACACCGTTGATTTTTACAACTTGTTGTTCAATTAAATCGTCAACTTCACGACGAGAGCAGATACCACTTTGGCTAATGTATTTATTGATTCTCATTGCTGAATAAACCTTATCTAAGTAAATAATTGTGGGCCAATCTATCACATTTTTATGTCATAAATATAGCATCTTGAAATAATTCTCTCTTTTTGTGATCAATATGTTATTAAGAGCTTATGAGTAAAAAGAAAAAGACAACAATGGCATTACAAGGTGTAGGTATTGCACCAAATATTCTTCTCCAACATGTTGAAAATACAGCTCCTTTCTTATTCCAGGGAGAGCTTGATACGACAGGGGACAAACGTGCATTCCTTGAGAAGCTAAGGTTTTATAAGAAGAACCTTAAACAGCTAAATAATATCAATCTAGCAGAATACTTTCATATTTGTATCAGTGCTCACTGGGCAACGGCGGGAACATTTGTTCCTACAGATGTGGACAATCAGATTAGAGAGTCTTTGTGGAAGCATGGGCACATCTCAAAGCATATTGATAAGATGGCCAGGCTTACAATTGAGTCTTGGACTTGGGACTACTCTCAGGTAACGAGTCGCAAGGCCTATAATAACGATAATAATACTGTCATGAGTACCCACGAAGGAACATGGTTAAGTGTTGCTATTGGTGCTTACTGTGCTCTTGTTAAAAATCGTAAGACTGAGCTTGCTCAGGAGATGGCCGATGTCATCTTAGAAGAGATTAAAAAAGAAGAGCTAATTATGCAAAAGCTTCGTGAGGAAAGAGATCATATCAATTTTCTAAGAGCTGCTCCTCTAATGGCCCATAATTTTGGGGATCTGGACCGAGTGATGGTTCAGTGGAATATGAACCCTGAAGATGCTTTCTATAAGCGTATCTTTAAATTAGGTCATCAACTAAATGAAAATTACGATCCAATTCTTGTGTATACAGGAAAGGTGAATAAAGAGTTTTCTTCAAAAGAAAACCACCGTCACATGGCAATGAGACAGCCTAAGTGTTTAAGAAAATCTTCTAAGTTTTTAATTCCAGTTGGGCCATTTATGGATGACTGGGGAAGAATTCTTGGGGAGAGTGATCTTCTTTCGATGGAAGAGAAGGCCGAGATTGTAACGGCTTTCTATGATGGTTATAAGAGACAAGATGAAGCCTTTGGTTATATTCGCGGGTATAAGAATCTTGTTGATTCTATCGATGGAGGACTTGCTGCTTTAGAGATGTATCTTCCATTTGATCTTGTGGCAGAAATGAAGAAGTCAGAGTTTAGCGAACTCGCTAAATTATCTCGTGAAGAGTTTGAGGCAGACTACAAGAAGCGTCTTGAAGAATTCATCTGCCCCGTAACTAATTTAAAGTTTTAATCTTCACGTCTTTTTAAAAGAAAGCGCTGAATCTTCCCACTTGGAGTTTTTGGAAGTTCGTCAATGAACTCTATTTCACGTGGGTAGGCATGGGCAGCTAGTCCTTGTTTTACAAATTGACTTAATTCATCTTCTAATTCTTTTGACGCGACAAAGCCTTTGTTTAAGACAACAAATGCTTTAACGATTTCAGTTCTTTTTGGATCAGGCTTTCCAATGACGGCCGTCTCTAAAACACAAGGATGCTCAAGAAGAACACTTTCAACATCAAATGGCCCAATTCGATAACCTGATGAAGTGATAACATCATCGTTTCGACCGACATAAGTTATACGTCCATCTTCTGTTTGTTCTGCCGTATCACCAGTTGTGTAAAAACCATTTGCGATGGCCGGAGTGTCGGCCTTTAGATAACCTTTAAACCACATAATGGGAGAGTTTGCGATATCAACAGCAATGACTCCTGGAGTATTTGGTGGTGCAACTTTTCCGTTCTCATCAAGAATGACAACGGTATAGCCAGGCATAGCATAGCCCATACTTCCTGGCTTAATTTCATGCTCGAGTTCATGGTGATTATTTACCGTCATTCCAGTTTCAGTTTGGCCGTAGTGATCGTTAATAACAACATCAAGCTTATCTTTAAACCAGTTTATAACTTCTGGGTTAAGAGGTTCTCCAGCACTACTGACAGCTCTTAACTGTCCCTTTATCGCCTTTGATACTTCTTCTCCATTTCCGATTAATAACCTAAAGGCCGTTGGAGAGCCTGCTAAATTTGTTATCTTATATTTTTGAATTACTCTAACTGTACTTTCAGCACTAAACCCACCTTCATAAAAAAGCAGTGCATTTCCATTTACAAGTGGACCAATAACTGAATAATAAAGTCCATAGGCCCAGCCTGGATCGGCCAGGTTCCAAAAGCGATCAGTTGGTTTTAGGTCAACTGCAAGATCCATATATTGCTTAAACGAAGAGAGGGCAAATAGTGGAACAGGTACGGCCTTTGGCAGTCCTGTGGTTCCAGAAGTTGAAAGAAGACAGAAAGTATCTTCGCCCTTTCTCATGACTGGTGCAAAATTTGTACTTTGCTCATCCATGGCCTTCTTAAAATTAATATCGTCTTGTGCCAATTGGTAATCATCAGATCGAACAAGCACACACTTCTTAGGATTCATCGGTAGTTCATCTAATTTTGCACGATTGGTATCATCGGTAAAAACGATTTTGGCCTGACTTGAATTTAGTCTTTGCTCAATTGCCTTCGGACCAAAAGCTGTAAAGAGTGGTTGATAGACAACACCAGCTTTCCACGCACCTAGGATTGTATAAAGAAGCTCTGGAGTTCGTGGCAGAAGTCCTGAAATGACGTCTCCTGGTTTTACTCCTTGGGCCACAAGAAAGTTTGCAAGTCTGGAAGTTTCTTCTTTTAACTTCTTAAATGTGATGACTTCTTCCTCACCATTAACTCCCTCCCAGTAGAGTGCAACCTTATCTGTAGCCGCATAGCGATCACAACACTCGACAGCAGCATTGATTGAGTTATTGATATCTCCATCGAAGAACTTATTAAACTCATTAATGTTGAAACTACTATAGTGATCTACGTATTTTCTTTTCATAACTTCTCCTTAAGGTATTAGTTTAATTATAAGGGGAAATTGATCTGTGTAAAACTTAATATGGTTAAGATGGTTAACTTTAAACTGTATTATTAGGTGTTTAGTGAAGATTTCTCCTTGTTATAAAATTATCTTATTAGATATTACTCATAAATTTATTGTATTTATTAAGTATGATTCTCTATCTTACTCTTAACCGAAGGGAGGAGAGATGAAGAATTTTCTACTAATCACACTTACAGTTTTTACGTCTGCAAGTCTGCTCGCAAGTGATGGGAGTATCGCTCGCAAAGATTTTGAGATTCAAAACTATGCTTGTTACACAGATAGTATCGGGGCGCTAAGCGGTGCTGTGGATATGATTCTACATGATGCTCAGAAATGGTGTGATAGCTTAAATGGAGAGCTAAGCCGCCTGAATAGTAATGATCTAGAGGTCGTTGTTCACAATGAATCGCCATTTCCTGGTGGATGTAGTGGTGATGTTACTGTGAAATCGACATTTACTTGCTTTGCTAATGGGAAAATTACTATAATCGAATAGAAGACTTGAAGAAAAGGCCTATATGAAATCGATTAATGTTGAAAAGATAAACTCTGAAGTAAGTAAATTTATAAGTGAGAGAGATTGGGATCAATTTCACTCAATTAAAAATTTAGCAATGGCACTTAGTGTGGAGACTTCTGAACTTGTGGAAATCTTTCAATGGCTAAAGGAATGCGAATCCAATGATATTGCTTCTAATTCAATTCTAAAAGAAAAGTTAGAGGATGAGATTGCTGATATCTTTGTTTACCTGATGAGAATTGCAATTAAGGCCGATATTGATATTGAAGAGGTGACTCTTAGAAAAATACAAAAGAATGCCAAGAAATATCCAATTGAAAAAGCTAAGGGCTCAGCAAAGAAATATACTGAGCTCTAAGCTTATTTTTATTTTAAGTTTACTTCAAAGTACTTTTTATCTGGATCAATATTTACTTGATCTGTAACTTCATTAATTGTGAAGTATTCATTCACAAGCTTTTTATACTTAGACTTAAAGATGGTAATTGGACCACGACCTTTTAATTCATCAATTAAGTCTTGATTGAATAATTCTTTGTCGTAATTAACTCTAACTTCAGCGTATTTTCCATACATCAGTTTATTAGCATCCTTTTCACTTAAGAAAGGATCAAATTTTGTAACTCGTTTTTGATAGATAACTGTCAGTTCAATCTTATCTTTATTCCTAGAGAGCTTGATGTCTCCGAGCTGAACAGAGTGGTCGAGTTTGTTTAGTGCTACAACTTTAGGGCCACCACCATAGTCTCCACCAGCTAATATAGTCGTTGCTAAACTTGCTAGGATTATCCATTTTAAAACTTTCATAATTCACTCTTTGTAAATGTATCAGTCGTCATATAAGTAAAGACCCTCTTGCCTTTTACATTAGTGCGATACTGCTTCGCTATTTCAGCTTTCTTTATAAATGCTTCTTTATCGATCTCAAGCCATTTCTGATAAGCTTCCTCTGGTAGCGAATCAACATAAAGTCCGATGAAGTTATCACCAGTAATTTCACAGTTTTGGTGTTTAGAATACTTCTGCGATAGAGTTAAGCCGGCCTTCTTAATTATTTCAGCATCTAGCTGCACCCTAGATGTTCCAAGAGCGATCGCTCCATCATCGAGGTATTTAATAGCATTAAGAGAAAACATATTATCAAGAATATGTAGTCCATGCTCTCCGTATTTGAACATGATGAGATCACGAGTAACAGGTGCTGTATCAATTAGAAAGTAAATCTCGCAAAAGACATCATTCTTTAGGATTTCACTTTTAATAACTGCTGAGTAATCAACGTCAGTTTCAGGTAGATCGATTCCATCTTTAAGTACAACTTCTTTGATTGCAGTTGGAAGTAGGGGAAGTAGTTTTGAAGTATTACTTTCTCCAAGAAGAACGCGGTAAATTTTTAGAATTGTAATATGCCCAGGAGTATTCTCTTGGCGACAAATTCTTTGGATCGTCTTTGGATGAATATCAGCACTTTCAGCAAGCTTTCTTTGCCCAATCTTAGCATCCTTGAAGTTCACAAGGTAGCGATTGATATCGGCTTGTACTTGTGCCCTAAGGCCAAGCTTTGAATGGGAAGTAGAAATGCTATTTTGCATGGATATATAACTATCGTTCACTATTCATTTAATCAATAATTGTTGTGAAACTATGAAAATTTTGGACAAAAACATAGGATTTGTCCGTTCTAGGGCCTTGAAATTACGATATTGGACAAATGTCTTTGAAAATTTGGACAAAATTTGAAGAATATATATTTTTTGTCGTGCTTAGTTCAAATTACCCCCATAGAAAACATTGCTAACCAATTCTTGGAGGATTTATGAAAAACTTATTAATCGCACTTACACTAATCGCTGGACTTTCAACTCAAGCAAAAACAATCTCATACGATGTATTCGCAACTGAGAAAACTGTTGAATCTTCTAGAAAAGTAAACGTAAACGTATTTGACTTCAAACTAACTGAAGTTGTTGAATCAAAGAATGTTGTTGTTACTAACTGTAACTCAAATGGTCCAGTTAGAGATAGAGCTCAAACTGGTCTTTGTAGCGAAGTAACTCTTTCAAAAGTTCAAGTTGCTCAAGTTATTCTTAGCTTCAAGCCATTTGGTACAGCTGATCGTCACGGTGAAGTAAATAACGGAAAAAGAACTGAATTTGTAGCTTTCAATATCTCTCTAGATAAGCTATCAAGCTCTGACTTAGAAATCCTATCAAATGCTAAGAGATCTGATCGTAAAGCTCTTGCTCTTGAAATGTTTGAATTTGAAGTTGTTAGAGAAGGTGCTGTTCACACAATCATCCTTCTTTAATACATATGTCCATACCTTGATTTCCCTAAGGTCAAGGTATGGACTTCTAAAATTTCCAAGCAAGAATATGAGCAATCTTGTGTCCATGAATCATTTCAATAACTCGACTATCACTTACACCTTGTCTCTTAAGCTCTTTATTTAAATCAACTAGATTCTCTTTTTGAGAAATAAGAGTCGTAAACCAGTGACATTGTTGCTTAAATTCAACACTTTCTTGAATCATATTTGTGACAAATGCTTTCTCTCCACCTTCACACCAGAGCTCATTTTTTACTCCCCCAAAATTCGATTTTGCCGTGGGGTTATGTCCTTTCTTGATTTTGTTTGCATTCAGATTTTTAAGCTTTTTAGCTCTCTCTTTATCGGCTTCTTCTTGTGATGAATAAAAAGGTGGATTACACATCGTGAAATCAAACTTCTCATCACTTTTAATTAGTTCTTTAAAGATATGTTGAGGTGATTTTTGAAAGCGTGCCTTAATATTCTTTTTTAAAGATGAATTTGCTTTAAGAATTGTATTGGCATGATTAATTGCTTCAGAGCTAATATCACTTCCAACAAATTTCCAACCATAGATACTATTACCAAGAATAGGGTAGATACAACTCGTTCCAGTTCCAATATCTAGTCCTTTTATTTTTGGACCAACTGGAACTTTTCCATTATTGTTCTCTGCTAAAAGGTCGGCAATATAATGAATATAGTCGACTCGTCCTGGAATAGGCGGTACAAGATTTCCTTGGGGAACACTCCAATTAGTCACTTTATAGTAATGAGCTAAAAGTGCCTGATTAAGACATAAAAGTGCTCCAGCATCCGAGAAGTTTACACTTTGATTTCCGTATTGATTTGCTTTTACATAACTTTCAAGAGTCGGAAAGCTCTTTATTAAAGCATTAAAATCATAGCTCTTATTGTGAAGATTTCTTGGATGTAGTTCTTTGTTATCTGTTTTCATTCAATATTTTTAACATACTTTTAACAGTTTATAAGAAAAAAGAACCTGCTCTGAAATTAGGAACAGTTCACATGGAGTTGTGATAAGAAATATTTACTATTTATTTGTTGGAATTATTTTTGAATTAGGGCGATGATAAAAAAAATATCTCGTGGAGGTAGATATGCATCGATCATGGGTTGTTGTTGCAAGCAAGTCTAATGCACGTATTTATGAGCGAAAAAAAAGAAATACCTTAAAGCTAATTAAATCCCTTGAAAATCCTAGGATTAAATTAAAAGAGGGAGAGGTGAATTCGGACCGCCATGGCTCAATGGCCAATAGTAGTGCTCACGGTTATCAATCTTTTACACCTAAGAAAACAAATAAGCAGCATCGTGAAGAATTATTTGCAAAAGAGATTAATCAGTTCTTAAATCAAAATCATGATAAGCATAATTTTGATGAGCTTGTGATAGTAGCGGAGAACTCTTTTTTAGGAGTGATAAGAAATAACTTGAATAGCAAGTTGAATAAGCAGGTTAGCAATTATTTAAATAAGGACCTCGGAAACTTGCCTGATAGTGAAATTGAAAAAATTATGGCCGCTTAGTGCAGCGTAATGGTTATAAAATTGTAAAACAAAAGGGTCAGGTAATGGCCCTTCTTTTTATTCTCTGATTACCTCGTCTTATCTCTATTTATTGACTTTAGTTATTTTTGTTAAATCTTTTATCGTAGTGTGAAATCTTCGTAAGGTTCCTATATATAAGTGGTTTCAAGTGTTATCTTTTTGAAAGAGACTTAACAAGGGAATAGATATGAAGAAACTTATACTGTGTTGTGCTGTACTTTTATCAATGACTTCTATTGCTTCGCAGGAGAAGGTAAAAGAAGTAAAAAAAGAAAAGGTTAACAAAGATTCATCAAAAGATTGTAAAAGTCACAATAAAGCTGGAATTAAAGAATATCGAAGTGAGTTTTTTGGAAAATAATTTGGAGGTTTAACATCCAAATTTAAGAGAGGTTAAATATCTTTCTATTCAATTATATGTTTAAATTAAAATACTCTGAGAGGTGCTGACTTAAGGAGATGAAAGTGAAAAAACTTGCAATCGTTCAGCTTCCACCTGTATTTTTAAATTTAACAAAATCAATCGAAATAGCTTGTGATTCTATCACTGAAGCAGCTAGAGAAGGCGCTCAGCTAGTCATGTTCCCTGAGGCATATTTACCAGGTTATCCTTCTTGGGTATGGCGGCTTCGACCTGGTGGAGATATGCTGATGTTTAAAGAACTTCACCATGTTCTTTTTAAAAACTCAATTGATCTCTCTAAAAATCAACTATCAGATATTCAAGAAACAGCTAAGAAGAAAAACGTAACCGTTGCAATTGGCTTTAATGAAATTAACTCTGAAGCAAGTGGCTCAACACTATTTAATTCATATGCCATTATTGGCCCAGATGGTGAAATTCTAAATCTACATCGAAAGTTAATTCCAACTAACCCTGAACGCATGGTTTGGGGCTGGGGAGATGCTCGTGGCCTAAATGTTGTGGATACTCCGGCCGGAAAAATTGGAAGCCTCATATGTTGGGAAAATTATATGCCACTTTCTCGCTTTAGTTTATATGCCCAAGGGGTCGAGGTTTACTTGGCCCCAACTTGGGACTGTGGGGAATCTTGGCTTGGAACTCTTAAGCATATAGCTAGAGAGGGAGGCTGCTGGGTCGCAGGATGTTCTACAGCTATTCAATGTTGTGATATTCCTGATGATGTACCTTTTAAAGATGATGTTTTCCCAGAGCCAGATGATTGGTTATCTGATGGTGATGCTGTTTTATTTAAACCATTTGGAGGTGCCGTTGCTGGTCCAATGTCACGGGAAAAAGGAATTCTTTATGCAGAATATGATTTAGAGGAAGTTATTGATGCAAGAAGATCTCTTGATATTGGAGGTCATTATTCTCGACCAGACATTTTTAATTTAACAGTAGATAAAAGCAAAATGGATTCATTTCATTTGAAAAAAGCAAGTTAGCATAGGTCCTCTATTAAAGGACCTACGTGATCATACTTGGGCCTTAAGTGAGTATTTCTTACGATGAAAAACGATAAGGATAATTAAGCAAATGATTCCAACTATAACTCCAATTGGCTGGGCCTGCTCTTTTGAAAGATTAACTCCTATAGGAGCAGTCAGAATATATGAAATTGTAACTGCCGTTCCAACAATTGCTGGTAGGCTAACTATCCAGTGTATTGCTTTGCGATCAAATAAATACTTCGTTGCAAGCCAGAGAACACTTGTTGATAAGAGCATATTTGAAAAGGCAAAGTAGCGCCAAATAAGAGAGAAGTCGATTTTTGTCATAAAGTAGGCGACAGTTAGAATTGGTATTGAAACCAATAGTCGATTCCTTATGCTTTGATGAATATTAAATGCATCAATAATCGTTAATCTTAATGAGCGAAATGCAGTATCTCCTGAAGTTATAGGGAAGACTGCAACCGCCAAAACGGCCATAACACCACCAAGAGCACCTAGGTATGTTGAGGAGATCTGTTTCACGACTAGCCCTGGACCACCTTGTGCAATAACGGCCTTTAGTTGTACGTAACCTTCTGGAAACGCAGATATTCCGGCAAGGGCCCAAACACATGCCACAACACCTTCAGCTAACATCGCTCCATAGTAAACTGGCCTTACATATTTTTCATTTCCAAGACATCTTGCAATGATTGGAGCTTGTGTTGAATGAAATCCACTAATTGCACCACAAGTGATTGTCACGAATAAGAGTGGCCATACAGGGGGTCCATTAGGATCTCTGTTTAATAATTCATAGTTAATATGTGAATGCGATATGTATGCAAAGATATTCTCTATTTTTGGTAACATTGGTGCGTGAAGAATTAATGAAATTGCTATCAAGACGGTCATTACAACCATTAATAGACCAAATAATGGATAAAATTTTGTAATAATTTTATCGATAGGAAGTAATGTCGCTAATAGATAGTAAGCGAGAATGACTAGTACCCAGAAGTTATTACTGGCAAACATCGTGTCTTTAAAGGCATCGAGATTGCTGATTAGGCCGGCGGGGCTCATGATAAATACAACACCAACAAAGAAGAGGAGCATTGCTGTAAAAAGTAGCATGATCGCTTTGAAGTATGTGTTTAAATAGTGACCTGCTATTTCAGGTAAACTTTTTCCATCCTCCTTAATACTAAGTACTCCCGAGTAGAAGTCATGGACAGAGCCTCCAATGATATTTCCCAATACAATCCAAACGAGTGCGATAGGTCCATAAATAGCACCTAGTATTGGTCCAAAAATAGGGCCAACTCCCGCGATATTTAGAAATTGAATTAGGAACGCCTTTGTAGGTGATACTTCAACATAATCAACACCATCTTCAAATTTTTTAACTGGTGTTAGATTCTGAGAGTCGATACCTGCTTGTTTTTCAACAAATGGGCTATAGAATTTATAAGCAAAAGCAAGCATCAAAAGACAAATGATAAAAATAAGCACTTAACACATCCATGGTTAAAAGTTTTCTTTATTCATTATAACTGGATAATAGTAATTACTTGGTAAATTCTAAAAGTAAATTTTATTGAAATATATGCTAAACTCTTTTATAGAGGAAAATATGACAAATGAATTTATCTATATTGACTACCTTGGTACCTTTGCCTTCGCTGTTACAGGTGCTTCAGTTGGTGGAAAATCAAAGCTTGATCTATTTGGAATGCTATTCTTGGCCTTCCTAACTGCTGTTGGGGGAGGTACGGTAAGAGACCTTATTATAGCTGAGCCTGTTTTTTGGACTAAGAACCCAATTTATCTTTATATCATTATCATTGCAACTCTCTCGACTTTTTTCATGAGAAAGTTTTATGAGCGCCAAAGTTCATTACTATTATTTCTGGATACACTAGGACTTGGTTTCTTCGTTGTAATTGGAACTCAAAAGACTTTGCTTTTGGGATTTAATAATGAAACGTCATTATTGATGGGAGTTGTGACTGCAGTGCTAGGAGGGATCTTACGATCGGCATTCAGCGGAGAATTATCAATTCTCTATCAGAAGGAACTATATGCGACAGTAGCTGCGATTTCGTCTGTTGTCTTCATCATTCTTTCTCAAATTGATTTTGATCCTCTATACCCAGCGCTGGCAGTAATGATCACAACATTTGTTTTAAGGTATGGTGCTATTAAATTTGGCTTGAAGCTCCCAACGATGAAAGAATAGCTCAATTCCATTTTGGATAATAGCCAAGTGATTCATGCACGTAGAAGTCGTGTGTTGGTACAATGATGTAGCCTTTTTGTTGCATTAGTTTTACGATCTCAATTTTCTTACGTGCCATCGCCTTGTCTGTATCAACTAACTTAGAAGAAAGATAGGGCTTGTTTTGAAGTGGACTAAGTTGTCTTGTTGTCCAAATAGCATCGCCGACAAAGAAATACTTCTTACCATCTTTAGCATTATTGAGAATAATTCCAAGTGAGCCATGGGTATGTCCAAAAAGAGGTACAATTATGACATTCCTGTCCCCAAATACATCATAGTATTTGTGAAAACTAAGGTATTCTTCTTCTTTCCATTTAAAAGCTTTTGTTTTGATATTTTTAAATTGAGAAGGAAATGTACGATTTGGAGTAGGGTGAATTACTTCATGCATTTCTTCTTCGCTTACAAGTGTTGTAATTTCTGGATAATCGATAAGGCCACTAGCATGGTCCCAATGAGCATGAGAAAGAATAATATTTTCAATCTTATAGTGATCCTTGATTTGATCTTTAATTGAATCAAGCTTATGGTAAGCAAATATAGGCTTTGCCCACCAAGACATATCGAGTGCAAATTGATCATGCACATCATCGCCTAGGCCAGTTTCAAAAAGAATGTACTTACCTTTATTTTCTATGAGAAAACCGGCATGATTCACCATCATTGTTTTAAAAAGACTACCTTCTTCATAAATTAGGGCCTCTAATGTCTTTGCTGTGCCTGTTTGAATAATTGAAAAGCGAGGAGCTTCACTTGCCGCTAGAATATTAAATGCTAATAGTACTGTAAAAAAATATTTCACTTGTTTTCCTTTTTATGATTAGTTTAGATTAGTATAAACCTTAAACCATACTTTAAGGTCAAGCTCTGGAGTAAAAAAATGAAAATAGGTGATTTATCTAAGCAGACGGGAATACCTTCATCGGCCATTCGTTATTATGAAAAGATGGAGCTTCTTGTTCCTAAAAGAGGTGATAATGGCTATCGAGTTTATCCTGTTGAAGCTGTCGAACTTTTAAAACTAATTGTGCAGGCAAAAGAGCTTGGTTTTTCACTTTCTGAAATTAAGTCAATGGCAAAAGTACTCGCCTCTAAAAATCCAAATGGTAGACTTCGAAAACAACTTGAAGAAAAATTAACTCAACTAGATGAGCAAATAAAAGTTATCAGAAAATTTCAAAAGAATATTAGGGGACTGTTAGAGTCTAATTGTCCGCTGTAAAGATTTCGACTAATTTTGCTTTATTAGAAATAAGATCGTCCAATGTGTATTCATTGAGTGCTTCATAGAATTTATTTTGAGCAATTATCAGTGCACTCTTTAACTTACAAGTTGGATTAATTATACAATTTCCTGAATTACCAAAGCACTCAACAAGTGGAGAGTCCTCTTCTAATTGGCGTACTAAGTTTCCAATTACTATTTGGCCAGGTGCAGTGGAAAGCGTGATGCCTCCACCTTTTCCTTTATAGGAGTCAATGATTCCCATTGAGGAAAGATTGTGAACGACTTTCACAAGATGATTTCTTGAGATTTTATACTTGTCGGCTATCTCTGCTACAGTAGAGCGTTCATCGCCCTTTAGAGCGATATATATAAGTACTCGTAAACTATAATCTGTAAAACTGGCCAAACGCATATTAATTTTCCTGTTTACTTTAATACCATTTAAGTCTAGCATACATAATATGTATTTCAGATATATATTAAGGAGATGAAATGACAAAGTTATTTGAAAGAATTGGCGGTAGAGAAGCTGTTAACGCAGCTGTCGATGTTTTTTATAATAAGGTTCTAGCTGATGAGCGCATTAGGCACTTTTTTGAAGGAATCGATATGGCCGCTCAAAGAAGAAAGCAAATTATGTTTTTAACTTATGCCTTTGGTGGTCCAAATACATATGATGGAAAGGGAATGAGAGAAGCTCACGAGGCCCTTGTTGCTCAAGGATTAAATGATGAGCATTTCAATGCCGTTGTTGAAAATCTTGGCGCTACTTTACAAGAGCTGGGTGTGGCAGATGAGCTAATTAAAGAAGCTGCAGCAATTGCTGAGTCGACTAGGGCCGACGTTCTTCTTAAGTAAGCAGAGAGAGTGATGGGATTAAGAGCACTATTTTCAATCAGTTTTAGGCCATTTTTTCTTATGGCCGGATTAATGGCGGCCCTTAATCCCATTATTTGGGTTCTTTCTTATCTTGGGCACATCGATGTACCACTGAACTCGCTTGATACGATATTTTGGCACTCGCATGAAATGCTCTTTGGTTTTTGTGGTGCCTTGATCGCTGGATTTTTGTTAACAGCAAGTGCTAATTGGACTGGTTCTAGGCCTTATCAAGGAAAGTGGTTGGCTTTCTTACTTCTCATTTGGGGCCTTGAAAGGTTGGCCTATTTTATTCCTCTTGGTCCCTCTAGCTTGCTTATTAACTTAAATCTTTTTTTCCCTATATTATTAATAATGCTTTTAGTTAAACTATGGCATTTTCCAAAGCAGAAATTTGTTTTTATTCCTCTACTATTAGGCTTTTCTTTGAGTAGTTTTTTGCACACGTGGGGAAATTTATTTCAAGAAGCTGTCGTGGCAGATTATGGAAGAGACCTTGCGATTGGGCTAATACGTTTTATTATTTTGTTGATCGCTGGAAGGGTAATACCTTTCTTTTCCAGAAGTAAAATATCAAATATTAGTATTGTTGTTCCTAATTGGCTAAACCTTCTTAGCTTAGGTTCTGTTTTGATGCTGGCCGTTTTATGGAATCAAGACAATCTTTCATCTATTAACCTCGCAATTCTTATTATTGCTATTGTCTCAAATTGCTTTAGACAATATTTATGGCGTCCTTTAGCAACTATAAGCATTCCGATCCTCTTTATTCTGCACATAGGAATTGCACTAATTAATCTTGAGTTAATTCTACGATTTGTAGGTATTTTTAATATGCGTGTTAATGAGACAAATGCAGCCTTACATTTACTTCTTGCTGGGGGGCTAGCAGTCGTTGCAATAGGGATAATGACACGTGTTTCGCTAGGACATACTGGTCGATCAATTCAAGCAGATACTTGGACGAAGTTATCTTATCTACTAATCATAATTGGTGCACTAACACGTTCGTTAATTCCAATCATATCGTCACAGTATTATTTTACTAGTTTGTATGTGGCCGTATTATTTTGGTGTGGTGGGTTTGCTATTTTTCTTCTTAAGTACTTTAAAATTCTAATAGCACCAAGACCAGATGGAAGAGAGTATTAGCTTGCTTCACGGGTTTCAACAATTTCCTCTTCTCTAACTTTTTCTTCTTTTCGAATTTCTGCTAATTTTTCGATGGCCTCTTTTCGTTCTGTATCACCAATATCAACTGTTCTCGTACTTATCTCACTAAGCATATCTGCTCTTCCGTATAAAATGGCCGTATCACCAGTCGTTATGACATAGTCTTTTGAAGGAAGTCCTAAGTATTCTCCGTTAGCTACTTGCACTCCGAGGACAATAAGTCCCTCTCTCGGAAGTGAGAGCTCTCTTACAGTTTTATTAGCAAACCAGTGATTATCTGAAACATACACTTCTCCAATACCAAAACTATCTCCAAGATGTAGGAGATTTGCGTAATCCACGAGTTCCACATTTGATAGTTTTCCTAAGTAAACTTTAAGTTTCTTATTAAGCCACTTATTAAAGAAATTGCTTTGTGTGATGTATATAATTATTGAAAAAAGAGTGATCGCAACTGCAAAACGACTAAGTCCTTCAACTGTTGTATCGATATTAACAAATGATAAAATAGCGGTTGATATAACAGAGATTATACCTACATTACTAATAGTCATCAGAAAACTGAGAACGCGCCTTCTCAAAGGATGATTAACAAGACTTTCAGACTCACTGGTCGTGTATCCTGTTCCAGTAAGAGCTGACTTTGCCTGAAATCTTGCTACCTCATCACTTAATCCCGTCAATACCAGTATTTTTGTGGCAACTTTCACAATGGTTATTGAAGTAAATAAAATGATCGTTAACGTAAGTAAGGCCAGCATGATAAAACTCCACTTTTCATTATAGAGAAAAAACAGCTAAACTTATCTATAAATGAAGTTAAATATACTTAAGGAAGACTAATGAATCATCGCAATTTAAAATTCTCAATTTTAAGCCTAATTTCTCTTAGCTCGTTTGCCAATTGCCCAGCACTTACTGGTACATGGGAAGGGCTTTGTGATCGAGATGGATCAGTTAAAGTTGAAAAACTCTACATTAAGCAGGAGAGCTGTGAGCACATAAATTTTTATGGGATGGATTATAAGATAGGTAAGCCTTATAGTGAACAATATGAGAATAAATATGAAAAGACATTTAATGTTCACAACCTATACTGGGGCAGAGATGGGCAGAGTCTTTACTTTAATGTCGATCGTGTTCAATGGATGAAAGATCGTAATCAAACTTCCAATGCACAGGGAGTGGGATTTCTTAAAGTCGATGGTGAGGAAATGAGCTATTCAAGAATCTATAGTGGAAGAAGTCGTGATGGCCAGTATTTTAAGAAAACAAGAATGTGTAATTTTACACGAATTTAAAAATGAGAATTTAAATGAATATAAAAGACCTTTTGAATATTGGAAAAGAAATAGAAGCCTTGAGGCCAAGTGAAGAAGACTTTTCAAGAGTATGTACTGATTATCTTTTGAAGTCTAAGTTTGATTTTGAACTTGAAGAGATTGAATCATTTATTGCGCAGTGGAGTTTAGAGCAAGAGACTCTTCCTGAGCAAGTTAATGTTTATAACGGATTTGGTCAGCCACCTGTTACAATCTTCAATAATGGACACTTTGTTGTTGATCTATATTTCTGGCAGACTTTAGATACTTCAATCCATTCACATTCTTTTTGTGGAGCTTTTCAAGTTGTGGCCGGAGAGTCAAGACATGAAGTATTTAAGGTTCATATGAAAGAAGAATTCTTTCCTGATATCTACACAAGTGAAATCGAATGTGTAATCGATGAAACTTTGGTTAAGGGTGATATCCGTGAGATTAAAAGAGGGCTGGAGTTCTCACATCGTGTACTTCACGAGCAAAACCCAACCGTTACCCTTTGTATTCGAACAGTAAATGATAAAACTCCTCAATGGCATCACTTTGATAATGGACTTAGTATTCAAAAACGCTCTGCAGAGGCATGTGATATTAAAAGATTATCAATCTATGATTATCTTCTTACACGCAATCCTCAACAAGGCTTAGCTTATCTAGAAAAACTTATGGATTCATTTACACCAAGTCTTATCATGAATCTTTATGAGCAGCTTTCATATGACCAAATGGGCCTAACTGAAGAAGGTGTTGAAGTCTTCTTTGATAAAGTAGTTGAGCGCTTTGGAGATACTCCTTGGTTTAAGGTGTATATGGACTTTTTTAATTAATTCCTTTTCGTGCTTGATTGTAATTATTGAGCACAGAAAGTTTTCTCTCATATTCAGAGTCCATTAAACTTGAGTTGATGAAATAGTCAGCGCTTGTTTGATTGCAGGCCATTGGGATATTGTAAAGTGTAGCAATTCTTAGCAAGGCCTTGATATCTGGATCGTGTGCCATTGACTCTAATGGGTCCCAAAAGAAAATAAGCATATCAACTTGATCTTCAACAATTGCACTTCCAATTTGAAAGTCTCCGCCAATAGGCCCACTTAGGTACTTATGAATATTAATGCCTAATTTTTCTTCTAAAAGTCTTCCAGTTGTTCCCGTTGCACAAAGATTATGATTAGTTAGTTTATCTTTGTGATCTAAAGTCCATTGGATTAGGTCATTCTTTCTACTATCGTGTGCCACGAGGGCAATTGTTTTTTTCTTCATAGTCTTATTCTATTCCTGTCCTTAATTTAAGTAAAGTGAACTAGGTTGTGATTAATAGGGTGTGTTCCGAGATTTTCCATGCTAAAAGCTTCTATTACATATAAATAGTGAGATTAAAGTGAAGAAAACATTTAAATTAGTGGATGAAAAGCGCTCAGCTGAAAGAGTCGCAGATAAAATTAAATTTGAAGTAAAGAAGTATATTAAAAGAGAGCGTCGAAAAGAGTTGCCTGAAGGTTCTGACTTTTGGGATTTCGACTGTCGTATTGGTGAAAGTGCAGAATCTGCTCAAGCGATTCATGAAAAAGAAATCAACAAAAAGATTGATTTACTCGTAAGTGAAAAAGCTGAGTCATTCTATTTAGAAATTATGGCAAAACAAGCTCGCCGTAATCCTCGTTCAAAAGAATAGATCTAATTAAGTTCCAGGAACCATAATTGGTTCCTGGAGATGTCAGGAGTTTTGCCAAGGGATAAATTACGCGACTTGCGGTCCACGTAAATTACTTGCTAAGCTATTACTAAATCTTTCTCTTTTCCATTTTAATAATTGCTCATCGATTTCCTCCTCTAAAAGGAGAAATGCCTGATATGGGGTATGTGCAACTTTTTTTGCATAGAAGTTTTTCGAATAGGACTTAATACTGAGCTGAGCTATATAATTCGACTCATGCTTCTTAAATTCAAGCTGATAGTGGCCATGATTAGGGCATCGGTCCATAAGCCTATCGAGTCGTGCTTTTATTTTCTGATGCTGTTTATATGTCAGCTCAATACCGAAGTCAGAAAATAAAGGTTTTGAAAAATCACATAAATTAGTTTTCTTTAACATAAAGTCTCCTTGATACGGTTTGTAGTAAAAAAGATTCTTTAGAGGTCGAAAAATTAGTTATTTACCTCTCGTAATAAAAAAATGGTAGCAAAAAAAATAGTGTCAATGCTAGCTAGGAAAATTTTTGTATTTTTCTCTAAAGCCAACTTGGTGGGCGATCGGCCTTTGCATAGCTGAGGCGACCTAGAGCACTCGTCGTAAAGTAAGCATCTAGACCTGACACACAGATTGTAGAGGCTTTATGAATATCGATATGGCCATCTTCCTCAAGGCAATCTTGTGGTAAGTGAACACTTTTAATTTCACCAATTAAAAAATGTGTACCATTTTCCTCGATTTTAATTTCACGCACAAATTTTATCGCCATTTTAATTTTTGCTTCTAAAACAAATGGTGCAAGAAATTTATCTTTGTACTCTTCAGTTAGGCCACAGGCATCAAATTCACTTTGATCTTGAGGATAGCGGGCACTTGTTTGATGGGCCTTTTCTACAATTGTTTCATTAACATGGTTAATCGTAAAAAAGCCATTTTCACGAATATTTTCTAGTGTATCTCTTCTGGCCGTATCAGGTCTAATCACGAGGCCAATAAGAGCTGGAGACGCACCTAGATGAACGACAGAACTGATAATTGAAAGATTAGTTTGTCCTTCATTATTGATTGTACCGACAAGATTTGCTGACTTAAATCCTGATAAAGCATTTATGAATTTTATTCTCTTTCTCTCATCAAAGTTTTTAAAATCAGTATCATTAATTGTTGTCGTTACCATGGAATTTCTCCGCCGTCCCAAGATAGAAACTTTCCAGTTTCACTAAGTTCTCTATTATTAATGGTATTAAGTATATTAGAAGCTGTTTCGTGTGTCTCGTGAATTATGTAGGAAGTTCTACCTATAAATGGTTCGGATAACTTTGTTTTAGTCGTTCCTGGATGAATAGCAAGAACTACACATTTTTTTCTCTTTCTTTCGAATTCGATAGAGATATTTTTTATAAGCATATTCAGTGCCGCTTTTGAAGTTCGGTAGCTGTACCAACCACCAATCTTATTATCTTCGATACTTCCTACTTTTGCTGAAATGCTTGCAAAAAGGCTAGGAGTATTACTTAGATTCTTTTCAAAATACTTTCCAATGAGTGGTGTAACCATTGCGTTCACTTGTATAATTCTAATAAAATTCTCAGGATCAAATTCTTTAAGAGATTTTTCTGGATTGAGTTCTTTGTCATGGAGCATTCCGACGCTATTAATTATCAGCTCAAAAGAGCTATCAACAAGTTCTATGGCCATGTTTTTTATCTGCTCTTCTTTAGTAGGATCTATCTGGTATACATGTAAGTTATTAGGAAATAACTTTTTTAGGCTTAATAAATCTAAGGCACTTTCTCTTTTTCGATAGGTTGCTGTGACGTGCATACCTGAGTAATTCTCTAATAAATTTTGCACTATCCCAAGTCCAATTCCATGACCGGCACCAATTATTAGGGCATGCTTACAGTTATTGAGTCGAAAATACATCCATTCTCCTTTAGTTAATGTTAGAATAAGAATGCTAATGAAGAAAATAAATAAAATAAAAAATAAGTTCATCTCAAGACAAGTAGGGGTTGCAAAACTCGCTTTAAAAATGGGAAAAGACGTTTGGTCTAAACGTAATGAAGATTTAAAAAATAAATTGAGTGGTGGTATTGGTCCTCACGTGGAACTCATTGTAAATGAGCTCGGTGTGATGAAGGGCTCTCTCATGAAAGCTGGTCAATTACTATCGACTTATGCAAGTGCGTTTCTACCGCCTGAAGCGCAAAAAGTATTAAAGCAGTTAGAGAGTCAGTCTTACTATCTAGAGTGGGAACAAATTAAAGATCAAGTTCCTAAAAGTTTTTTAGAACAACTTGAGATAGAAGAGAAACCAATCGCGGCTGCAAGTCTTGGCCAAGTTCATCTTGCTCACTATAACGGTGTTGATTACGCCATGAAGATTCAGTACAAGGGTGTCAGAAAGGCAATCAAGAATGATGTGAAGGCCCTAAAAATCTTAATGAAGTTACTCAATGTCATACCAAAAGAAGTAGACTTAAAAGAAATCTATAGTGAAATTGAAGAGATGCTCTTTCTTGAAACTGATTATCAAGCAGAGGCTAAGTCTATAAATGAGTTTCGAAAATTATTAAGTGAATACCCGCAATACAAAATACCTGAAGTCTTAGAGGATTTTAGTAATGAGCAGGTTTTAACGATGGAATATCTTGATGGCCATAGCCTAAGAGATCTTGACCAATTAAATCTATCTCAAGAAGATCGAAACGAGCTTGGTAGAGACTTCATGAGACTTATGTTCTTAGAGCTTTTCCAGTTTAAAAAAGTTCAGACAGATGTTCATATGGGTAATTATATTTTATTACCAAATAACCGCTGGGGTTTAATTGATTTTGGTGCTTCAAAAACTCCACCAGACAATTTCTTGAAGGGCTATCAAACTCTAATCATCGCCTGCGCTAATCTTGATCGCGAGTTATTCTTCTCAAACCTCTATGAGATGGAATACCTATCTAAGAATAAAAAAACAAATGAAGACTTCTTCTGGGAGTATGCCAAAATTATAGCTGCACCTTTTCAGGGTGGGGTCTATGATTGGGGTCGCTCCAACGTTGCAGATAAGGTTATGGAAATGGCCCCTCAGCTAATGAAGGAGGTCGCCGTAGGAAATCCTTCAAGACATACCGTTTTTCTAGATCGAAAGATAGGTGGTGTTTTCTTTGTTCTTCACAAACTAGGTGCTCAATTTGATGTACGTGCCCTGCTTGATGAGTGTCTTCTTTAGTTTCAGATAGTTAGGCTCATTTTAAAAAATTTATCAAAGCAAAGAGAATTTGTTCATAATTCAATAAATACTACCGATAAGTTATTTAATTAATTTGCCTTAGGGTGAGTTGGTAGATGTTGATTAATTTAGGGGTTTTCATCATTGCACTTGGCCTAAATTTTAGGCGCGCTTTTTTTTTAGAGAGCGAATGATTTTAATTACTTAGCTACAAAATTAGTTTGATTTTTAGCCTTAAGTTATTATTTTTATAGTGCACATTAAATTTTCTTTAGCATAGAAAATTTAGTGCAGTAGGTGGGGGATCTTTAAATTGAGGAATAATTCAAGATTATTCAAATTCTCATTTATCGCATCGGCTATTTTCTTAGTTTATTATTTCTCATTTTCATTCAACGAAAATCAATCTGTAAAATCTAAAGAAGAAGTTAATCAAGAAGTAACAAATAACTCAAAGCTTTCCTTAAAGAACGAGCAAAAAAATCAAAGCTATCCATTCAAGGATATCTCTCAATCTTCACAGGATGAATTCAAGAAAGAGCAAGATCGTAATGTGGCCAGTACATTAGTGGCCGAGCAGTATAACGAAGAGGAAAATGTCGGATACTATTCGATTGGACAAAAGCAGGGCGGCTATAGTTCTGCATTAAGTAGTGATCCTGTAAAAAAAGTCTCTTCATCGGATGAACGTTTTTTTGAAACTCCGCCGCAAGATTTTGATTCGCCAAGTTTTGCTCCAAGTAATAAAAATAAAGAAGAGAAAGAACTTGGGATTAAAGTGACAAGTGTCTTCAATCCTTCTGAAGATTCTGAAGCAGACAGTAGTGAAGAAAGTTCAAGTAATTCTTCTGGAAGCTCAAATACTTTTATCGGAAGAGTGAATCTAACTCTTTCAACGAACTCTATTAGTAACTTAAATATTTCAGGAGGAGCTTCTCCTGGTCCTAGTGAAACGCTAACGTTAAAAAATTCAGGAACTGTTAAGAGTGCTGCGCTGATGGCACCAGTTATCGTTGGTGCGGATGCTGAGCATATTGAAGTTATCAATGATAATTGTGAGGGAGTTGTCTTAGCTCCTAATGATACATGTACTTTCGATATAAGGCCTGTTGCCTCAAATAATGGAAGTTATAGTGTTTCAATGTATACAAGTGACTCTAAGGAGAGTTCTGATATTGCCACAGTAAGTGGTACGCTTTCAGGCTTTGTTCCTCCTGTTGTTGATGTTATTGCTGATCAAGGGCCAATTGCGGAAGGAAGTCCAATTGCAACTATTGATGCCGGTGATGGTGGAGACGATTTTGATAGTGGAGGTGAGCCTCTTACTTATACATGTACTTATGACATGATTGCTGACGGAAATGTGAATTCGGGAATTGATTGTACTACGATAGCCGGAGTTTCATTAAATCCTTCTTCTGGTGTTTTCGATTGGACGCCAAATTACTTTCAAAGTGGAAGTTACGAGTTTATGGTTGTCGCCTCAGATGGAAACCTTGTAGATGATGAGATTTTCGTTATAAATGTTGCCAATAATAATCGTGCACCTGTCATTGATAGTATTGCAAACCTAACTGTAAATGAAAATTCGGCAATGACAACGATTGACGTAGCTGATGGTGGGGATGATCTTGATATTGATCTTGAGGCCATCACTTATTCGTGTGAATTTGATACTGTTGTCGATGGAAGTGTTTCAGGGACAAGTTGTTCAACACTTTCTGGGTTTAATCTCGATCCAGCGACTGGAATTGTTAACTGGACGCCTAGTTTTATCCAGGCCGGTGGTTATGAATTTAAGATCATTGCGAGTGATGGAAGTCTTAGTGATGAAGAGATATTTACAGTCACTGTTAACAATGTGAATCGTGCACCAGTACTGGATACTATCTCAAATATCATAGTTGCTGAAAATAGTGCCATAGCAACAGTTAATGCTGGTGATGGTGGTGATGATTTTGATATTGATCTCGAAACAATTACTTATTCTTGTTCATTTGATACTACAATTGATGGGAGTGTTACTGGAGCTGACTGTTCAACATTAACAGGGATTTCGTTTGATATTAACTCTGGAGAGTTTGACTGGACACCAAGTTACTCTCAATCAGGTGATTATGAATTTAAGATTACGGGAACAGATGGTGGCCTTAGTGATGATGAAATCTTTTCGATTGTTGTAAATGATGTAAATGTTGCTCCTGTATTAGATGCTATTTCAGACATTATCGTAAGTGAAAATAATGCTATCACAACTGTTGATGCGGGAGATGGAGGGGACGATCTCGATTTTGACTTAAATACGATTTCTTATTCGTGTTCATTTGATACGACAATTGATGGAAGTGTTATAGGAGCTGACTGTTCAACATTAACAGGAGTATCGTTTAATTCTGTTACTGGTGAGTTAGATTGGACTCCTAATTTTGACCAAGAGGGGAGTTACGAGTTTAGGATCACGGGAGGTGATGGCAGCTTAAGTGATGATGAAATCTTTGTGGTTACTGTTACAAATACTAATCGTGCTCCTGTGCTTGATGCTATTGCCGATTTTAGTGTCTCTGAAAACTCTGCAATAACTACAGTTGATGCAGGTGATGGAGGCGATGATAGTGATATTGATTTAGATACAATTTCATACACTTGCTTTTATGATACAACAGTTGATGGCAGCGTCGGTGTAACAAGTTGTCTAGGACTTTCCGGGGTAAGTTTTAATTCTACAACAGGAGAACTCAATTGGACTCCTGATTTTACACAAAGTGGATTGTACGAGTTCAGAATCAATGGTAGCGACACAAGCTTAAGTGATGATGAGGTCTTTGTTATCACTGTTAATAATGTTAATCAACCACCGGTTCTTGATAATATTTCAGACTTTAGTGTTGCTGAAAATAGTGCAATAACAACTGTTAATGCAAACGACTCCGGTGATGATTTAGATGGTGACTTTGAGGCCATCTCATACTCATGTCTATATGACACTATTATTGATGGTACGGTATCAATAGGCTCTAACTGTACTTCATTAACAGGTGTTAGTTTTAATGTGGTAACAGGGGAGCTAGACTGGACTCCTGATTATGACCAATCTGGAAATTATGAATTTATAATTATAGGTAGTGATGGTACGTTAGATGATGATGAAATATTTGTTATCAATGTAACGAATACTAATCGTGCACCAGTCTTAGATTCAATTGGTGATCAAACAGTTGCAGAAAACTCTTCGATAACTACTGTTAATGCTGCCGATGGTGGGGACGATTTAGATGTTGATTTAGATACTATTTCTTATAGCTGTGAGTACGATACTGCTATTAATGGATCTGTATCAAGTGGAACTGATTGTTCTTTACTTACAGGGGTGTCTTTTGTTGCCTCAACTGGGGTTCTAAATTGGACACCTGATTTCTCTCAGGCAGGAACTTATGAGTTTAAGATTGTTGGGAGTGATGGAAGCTTAAGTGATGATGAGATATTTTCAATCACTGTAAACAATGCCAATCGTGCCCCTGTATTAGATAGTATTTCCGATGCATCAGTAAATGAGAACTCAGCTTTAACTACGATTAATGCAGCTGACGGTGCTGATGATTTAGATATTGATTTAGATACAATTACTTATTCATGTACTTTCGATACTACTGTTGATGGAAGTGTCGCAGGTGCCAATTGTTCGACTCTAACAGGTGTTACATTTAATACCTCAACAGGGGAGCTTGATTGGACGCCAAACTATAGTCAAGCCGGAAGCTATGAGTTTCAAGTTAATGGTAGTGATGGAAGCTTAAGTGATAATGAAATATTTGTCGTTACTGTTAATAACGTCAACCAGCCACCTGTCCTAGATAGTATTTCAAATCAATCTATCGCGGAAAACTCTGTGATGACTCCAATTAATGCCGGTGATGGTGGAGACGACTTAGATAATGACTCTGATACGATCTCTTACACATGTATTTATGACACTGTCGTAAATGGTAGCGTCAGTGGTGCAAATTGTGCGTCTCTTACTGGAGCTAGCTTTAATGGTACGACAGGAGTTTTAAATTGGACTCCTAATTATGATCAGTCTGGTTCATATGAGTTTCAAATTACTGGATCAGATGGAAGTTTAAGTGACTCTGAGATTTTTAGTGTCACGGTTACAAATACAAATTGTGCTCCTGTGCTTGATTCTATCGCAGATATCGTTGCTTCTGAAAACTCTGCGATGTCGAGTGTAAATGCTGCTGACGGGGGAGATGATTTAGATGCTGATTTAGATTCTATTTCATATTCATGTACATATGACACAGTTGTTGATGGTGCTGTTGTAAGTGCTACTTCTTGTACATCGTTGTCAGGGGTTTCATTCTCTGCGACGACCGGGGTAATGGATTGGACACCTGATTATACTCAATCTGGTAATTATGAATTTAAAATTGTCGCTAGTGATGGAAGCTTAAGTGATGATGAAATCTTTAGTGTAACAGTTAATAATGTAAATGCTCCTCCTGTTCTTGATGCAATCGCTGATCAAAATAGTGCAATTGAAAATACTCCTATTACAACTGTTAATGCATCAGATGGGGGAGACGATCTTGATCTCGATGGTCAGGCGCTAACTTATTCATGTACATACGATATCAATATTGATGGTAGTGTTTCAGGCTCAAGCTGTACGAGCTTAACAGGAGTCAGCTTTAACACCTCGACAGGTGTTATGGACTGGACACCTGATTTAACTCAAGATGGTGAATACGAATTTAGAATTATCGCTTCTGATGGAAGTCTAACGGATAACGAAATATTTGCAATCGTTGTGGCCGACCTTCCTGGGCCTTCTTATAATGAAACATTTGCTTCGACAGGGGTTACGACGTGGACTCAGTCTGTAACTGATGATGGAAATTGGTCTGTCGATCCTGATACTACTCCAAGCTCTGGAACTGGTCCTAGTTCTCCAACTGATGGTACTTATTATGCTTTCATTGAATCATCGAGTAATTATAATAATACTCATGTCATAGAAAGTCCGGTTTTCAATACGGTTACTGATAAGTATGTGATTGAATTTGATTGGCATATGTATGGTGCCGCGATGGGAGAGTTAAATTTAGAGTATTCTCTTGATGGTGGAAGTACATGGGAGCCAAGCATTCTTTGGGGCCAATCTGGAGATCAAGGAAATTCATGGTTCTCTGAAAGTATTAATTTATGTGAATCTTTCCCAGGTTCAACAACTACAATGGTTCGCTTTAGAGGAGTGACAGGTAGTACCTATACCTCAGATATGGCCTTAGATAATATTCGACTTACTGCAGGACATCCATGTGATATCCCTCCTGTTATTTCTTCAGTTGCCGATCAAAATTCGTTAATTAGTACAGCAACAAATCCGATTCCATTTACTATTGGTGATGCTGATTCGACGATAACTTGTTCTGGTTCAGTAACTGGAAGTTCTAGTAATACTGCTCTACTTAGTAATGCAAATATTGTTATTGGTGGAACGGCCCCTAACTGTACAGTTACACTAACTCCAAATGCTGGTGTAAAAGATACGAGCGTTGTTACACTTGCTCTTACAGATGGAAACTCGGTCGTTTACGAAATATTTAATTATCAAACGGTTGAGCAATTTGACATTTCTCCAGAGGTTTTAAGTAGTCTTGATATTGAACCCGGAGAAATTGGAGATGAGTCTATTTTAACTGTGACGAATAATGGAACGATTTCAACAGGTTCAATTCAATCTCCAGTTATTACTGGAGACACAAGTAATTTTGAAGTCGTTGTCGATAATTGTACGGGAATCTCTTTAGGAGCAGGAGCAAGTTGTACAATCAGTGTTCGTGGTGTTGAGACGGCCGCAACAACATACACAGGTAGTTTAACTGTTTCAGATGGAACATATACAACACCTGCTGTTTCACTATCTGGTAAACAAATCAATCCATTTAAGACGACTTGGAGAACGACAGCAGTGAATGAAGTTGTCACTTTACCACTTGTAGCAACTTATAATTATAATTTTACAGTTGATTGGGGTGACGGAACACCTGTTCAGACAATTACATCAGATACTGATGCAAATAAGGCCCATACTTATGCAAGTGCTGGTGACTATCAAGTGAAGATTGTTGGTACATTTGAGGGAATGGATTTTCTCAATGGTGCTTATACTAATCAACATCAATTAATTTCAGTCGAATCTCTTGGAGAAGTTGGTTGGGTAAGTTTATCTCGAGCATTTTACAATTGTAATCAACTTACGACTTTTGTTGCAGGTACGGCGTCAACTGGAATTACGTCGCTTGAATATACTTTTATGAATAATACGTCTTTAACTTCAGTTGATATGACCGGGCTTGATACAAGTAGTGTTGTAACAATGTCCTATATGTTTAATGGGGCGACAGCTTTGACTACACTTGATTTATCTGGATTTAATACTTCAAATGTTGATTCGATGACACAGGTTTTTTCTAATATGGGGAGTCTGACTAGTTTAAATATTTCTAATTTCGATACAAGTAATGTTTTAAGTTTCATTAGTATGTTTCAGGGAGTTACTAATCTGACTTCTCTTGATTTGTCTCACTTTGATACTTCTAGTGCTCTTTATATGACTGCGATGTTTAAAGACATGAGAAATCTTACGTCTCTTAATATCTCAAATTTTAACACTGCAAGTGTGACGAATATGAAGGAGATGTTTAAGTATGTTCAAAGTTTAACGACTTTAAACCTATCAAATTTTAATACAGGAAATGTAACGAATATGGAGGGGATGTTCTTCCATGTGGATTCTCTCACAACATTAGACTTATCAAGTTTTGATACGAGTAAAGTTACTAATATGAGAGATATGTTTTACTGGAACACTAATATGCTTTCAATGAATCTCTCTTCATTTAATACTGCAAATGTCACTACGATGGAGAGAATGTTTGCAAGTAATACTCTTTTATCTAGTCTTAATGTTTCTAATTTTGACACGACAAAAGTTACGACAATGAAGAGTATGTTCTCTGGTCTTGATACACTAACAACATTAGATCTTTCAAGTTTCAATACTGCCAATGTTACTGATATGTCTTATATGTTTTCATCGGGCATTAGTTTAACTTCGCTAAATATTTCAAGCTTTAATACTTCTAAGGTTAGGTATATGCAGTATCTATTTAGCAATCTTAATTCTTTACCAAGTTTAAGTGTGGCCCACTTTGATACTGCCATTGTTGAAAATATGGATCGAATGTTTAGTGGGATGAGTACTATTACAACTTTAGACCTAAGTATGCTCGATACATCGAATGTTACGAATATGACGGCTACTTTTTCAAATATGACTGCATTAACTTCTTTAAATCTTACAGGCTTTGAAACTAATAGTGTGACGAGAATGGAGAGGATGTTTGATGGCACCTCTTCTTTAGCAACTCTTGATTTGACAAGTTTTGATACTTCTCTCGTTACAACAATGACGTATATGTTTTCTGGTATGGACTCTTTAACAAGTCTTGATATTTCAACATTTGACACTTCATCTGTGACAAATTTTGCTTATATGTTTAGAGATACTATTTTATCAGTTATTGATCTAACGCATTTTAATACTTCAAGTGCAACTAGCTTTGTAGGGATGTTCTATTTCGCTAATGGAGTTTCATCAATTAATATGGCAGGACTTAATACATCAAGTGTAACATCGATGACTTGGATGTTTAGATATGCGGATGTCTTGGCCGTTGATGCGACAGGGTGGGATCTTACAAGTGTAGCAAGTAGTACTGATATGTGGACGTCTTCAAATGCTTTTCTTGTTTTAACATGTGACCAAGGAGGCTCGCCTGGTACAGGTGATATCTTCGGAGAACCTTGTAATTAATTTTCTATAATTTTTGTGCGGCCTTGATTAGTTTCTCATTAAAGAGCTTAATGTGTTCTCTTTGATATTCCCATTGGTGCAGAAAGAGTGAAACACTAAAATTCTTAGATGGATTTAATTGAACGAATTTTCTCTTCTTCATCTCTTTTTCCATATCAATGAAGGGAAGGAGTCCATAGCCGTATCCTCCTAGGATTGCTTTTTTAAAACTTTGGACTGATGGCATAAGATTGATTTTAGTAAGCTTATCGACTTTAAAATTTTCTTTCAAATAAGTGTGTTGGGCCTTGTCATATTTATCAAAGACGACAAGAGGAGCCTCTGAGAGAGTTTTTTTATTCACACCTTCATTGAAATATTCCTTATAAAACTTCTTAGAACAAACTAGTGAGTAGACCATATCTCCTAGATGAGTCGAGGTGTGGTTAGGAAGAGGCTTCTTCTCAGAACTTATACACATATCAACTTGACCGCTTTTTAAATATTTTAAAGTATTGTCTTGGTCGTCAGCTATAATTTGTAATGTCAAAACTTGAGATACTTTTGTATCAGTAAGGACATCGAGAAAAAACAAGTCGAGGCTATCTCGGTTCATGGCAATCTTTAAAGTAGGCTTTGCTTTTTTGATATCATCATCTTCTAGAATTTCATTTTCTAGGCTTGTTACTTTTCGCAAAAGATTTAGGTACGACTTTCCTTTTTCAGTTGCACGGTAGGGTGTCTTTCTAATTAATAACTTTGTCCCAAGAAAGGACTCAAAGTTTTGTATTCTTTGAGTTACTGCAGACTGGGAAATACCTATGGCCTTAGAAGCAAGTTCAAAACTTTGATATTCGATGACGGCCTGTAAGGCCCTGAGTGCATGGTAATCAATCATTATTTACTCTCATAAGTTTTACTAATTAATAATTAAAAAGATTAATTTAACTTATATCATGATTTGCATTAAATTACGCCTCAGGAGCAGGTATTATGGAATTTTTTACTCAAGGTTTTTTATTGCAGGCAAGTCTTATTCTAGCACTGGGTGCACAGAACCTTTTTCTTATTGATATTGGCACTAAGAAAAAGAATCACTACCTAGCAGCAGCTATTTGTTCAGTGTGTGATATGGCGCTAATTCTATTGGCCGTTCTCGGTGTTTCTGGTGTTCTTGTAAAAACTGTTGAGTTTAAAGTCGGTATCGGACTTCTTGGAGCTTCTTTTCTGCTTTACTATGCGGTAATGAAATTTATTGACTCTGTGAAGGGTGTTAAGGAAGTTGAAGAGAGTAAGAAATTTGCGCTTTCGCGTCGTCTTGTGATTTTAACGACGCTTAGTTTTACCCTGCTTAATCCTCACGTCTATATTGATGCCTTTTTCTTAATTGGTGGATACTCAACACGCTTTAATTTAGTTCAAGATCGTTTTCTTTTTGGACTTGGTGCCGGTGTTTTTTCAATTATATGGTTTTACTTTCTAGTGACTTTTTCTTCTAAGTTCTCTCATATTTTAACTAAAGAGAAGAACTTAAGAATCTCGTCACTTGCTACCGCTATTGTACTGGGCTATCTTGCTCATAAGCTTGGAAGTGAATCTGTAACAGAGTTTATTCAACTACTCTCATAGGAGTTCTTATGGCCTCGACAACTACTGCATGGGTTATTCTTGTTATTGCAGGTCTTCTTGAAGTATGTTGGGCAATTGGACTTAAATATACTGAAGGCTTTACGAAACTGATTCCAAGTATATTCACTCTTGTAACTCTAGCTGCAAGCATGTTCTTACTTGCTAAGGCCAGTCAAACTCTTCCTATTGGAACGGCCTACGGTGTATGGGTTGGAATAGGAGCGCTAGGTGCTGCAATCTTAGGAATAGTTCTCTTCAATGAGCCAATTACTCTTGCACGTACAGCTTTTCTAGCGCTACTGCTTATTTCAATTATTGGTCTAAAACTTACTGCTTAAAAATTTCAGACAGAAGCTTTAGAGATTTTATCTTTTTCTCATTATCGAAAATTGAGGTCACAACCATTAACTCATCTGGACGGTAACGTTCGATAAACTGATCAAGGCCTCTTTTAACAGTTTCTTTGGAACCAACAAAAGAGAAGTGAAGCATATGTTGGGCCATCATCTTCTCGTGCATATCCCAATAGGTATCCATATCTTCAATAGGAGCTTGGAATTTCTTCTTTAATCCACGACGAAGATTGGCAAATGATTGTTTCTGGCTTGTTGAGAGAAATTGTGCTTCCTCATCAGTATCTGCAATGATGATATTCACACCCAACATAACATAGGGTTTGTCTTGTTGAGCCGATGGTTCAAAGCCCGCATGATAAAGAGATAGTGCTTCTTGAATTGCATCAGGGGCAAAGTGCGAAGCAAAGGCATATGGTAATCCAAGGTGTGCAGCAAGCTGTGCTCCAAAAGTACTTGATCCTAGAATCCATAAGGGAACTTGTGATCCTAGCCCAGGAGTGGCGACTATTGGATCGTTTGCACTTTCCATTGAGAGTAGACGCTGAAGCTCAACAATATCTTGTGGGAAATTATTTGAACTTTGAGCTGTTGTTCTTAAAGCCTGCACGGTCATTTGATCAGTTCCTGGAGCGCGGCCAAGACCTAAATCAATACGTCCAGGATAAAGTGCTTCTAGTGTTCCAAACTGCTCAGCAATAACAAGAGGAGAGTGATTTGGAAGCATTATTCCACCAGCTCCAATACGAATTGTTTTTGTTTGACTTGCTAGTAATCCAATAACTACTGAAGTTGCTGCACTTGCGATGGCAGGCATATTGTGGTGCTCGGCCACCCAAATACGATTGTAGCCATATTCTTCTGCTGCTTGCGCGCTACGAACTGAATTATCAAAAGCATCTTTTACTTCCTGGCCTTCATTAACGAAGACCAAGTCTAGTATCGATAGTTTTGGTGTCATCACAGCTCCTTCAATGTCGGGTAATCTGTATAACCAACATGATCAGGTCCATAGAATGTATCAAAGATTGGCTCATTTAATGGTGCATCAATTCTTAGTCTTTCAACTAAGTCTGGGTTTGCAATAAATGGAACACCAAAAGAGATGGCATCAGCAATTTTATCTTCCAATGCTTTTTCAGCTGTTATCTTTGTAAATTTTTGATTGGCAATTAGAACACCATCAAATTTTTCTTTTAACTTTGGGAAGAGACTTTGCTCATCTAGTGGGTCGCGAGTAAATATGAAAGCAATCTTTCTCTTATTTAATTCTTCTACCACATGGCCAAAAAGTTCCAGGGGATTAGAGTCACCCATGTCGTGGCTATCGCAGCGAGGAGCAAGATGAACGCCGACGCGATCAGCGCCCCATACTTCAATGAGTTGGTCTGTAATTTCAAGCAAGAATCTTGTACGGTTTTCAATCGTCCCTCCGTAGATATCGTCTCTCTTATTAGTTGAGTCTTGTAAGAATTGGTCAATTAGGTAGCCATTGGCAGCGTGTACTTCAACTCCGTCAAAGCCAGCTTCCATCGCATTGATGGCCGCTTGACGATAGTCTTTTACAATTGCTTTCACTTCTTCAGTTTCAAGTGCACGAGGTACTTCGTAGTTAGTAATTGGTCGTACTAGTGATACATGTCCCGCAGGCTGGATAGCACTTGGTGCAACAGGCTTTTGCTCATTTAAAAAACTTGAGTGAGAGATCCTTCCCACATGCCAAAGTTGCATATAAATTTTTGAACCTTTTGCGTGAACTGCATCTGTTACTTTACGCCAGCCATCGATTTGATCCTTCGACCAAATTCCTGGTGTATTTGCGTAACCAACGGCAGAGGGTGTAATTGCCGTTGCTTCTGTAAGGATCATTCCTGCATCAGCTCGTTGTTCATAGTATTTCACCATGAGGTCATTAGGAATTCGTTCAGCTCCTGCTCTGGCACGAGTTAGAGGGGCCATAATAATTCTATTTTTTAGCTCAACACTTCCAAGCTTTATCGGTGTAAATAAATTCGTACTCAATTGAGACTCCTTTAGTTTGATGTTTATCAAACAATAGGCTTGCCCTTGATAAAAATCAAGTCCTTTGTTAGAATTTTATCTAACTATGAATGATTGCACACAAATACCATTAGATAAGATCTTTAAATCACTAGGCGATCCCATTCGCATGAGTGTGATAAAGCAGTTAATTGCATATGAAGAAGAGCATGGTCACAAGGAGATTACTTGTGGAGGCTTCGATTATTGCGTAAATAAGGCCACTTTTTCTCATCATATTAAGATTCTTATTGAGGCCCATATCATTTGCCAAAGAACAGAAGGGGTGAAGAAGTACCTATTTCTCAACCCTAATATCAAAAAGTATTACCCTGGCTTGATCGAAACAATTAAAAAAACATGCGAATAAAATACAGTAAGAAGAATCTCGCTTGTATTAGAGCTTTGGACATAGTATCTTGTGTCAAATTAGGTTTCCTATAGTTCACTTCCTTATTTCGGTTCTGTCTATTTTTAATCTTTTATTATTTAGAAACGACAGAATTGCAGGGAATACCTTAGTGAACGAAGTGCTTAATGCAGACTCAGTACCATTGAAAGATCTTATTAAAAATCCGCGTACATTTATGAGAAGCAATAATCATCCTCTGGAGCATGCAAAGGATTTAGACCGAACACTTGGTTTTCGTATTCCAAGAATAGAGGGGAAACTTCTACAAAAATACAAAGCTTATTATAAGCAAAATGATGGAACAAAGGGAAAGCAGCACTTTCAGGGGACACAGACTTGGATTGGACTGCATCCACAAGTTCTACAAACACCGTATAATGATATCTTTGAGGCCCTTTATCTTTTAAAAGACTTTGAAGTAAATAAAGTGGTGGATATTGGTGCAGGTTATGGACGCGTAGGTATTGTGATGAACTCTGTCTTTCCTGAGGCCCGCTTCATTGGATATGAGATTCTTAAACAAAGAGAGAGTGAGGGAAATCGCCTCTTTGAGAGATTAGAATTGCTCAATTGTGAGATTCTCTTAGAAGATGTTTTAGAAGATGACTTTATTTTGCCAAAGGCACAGATCTATTTTATCTATGACTTTAGTGAAATTGAGGATATTTCTAAGATTTTAGACGAGCTTGTGGCCCGTGTTGATGATTACAGCTTTTTTCTGGTAACGAGAGGCGATCGAATCGATTTCTTACTAGAGAGAAAATATAAAAAATTATGGAATGCCAATGGGCGCTTAAGCTCTGGCGAATTAAAAATATATAGTTCTAACGTAGACCTAAAGAAGCTTAAACATAAGGAGTAAGTATGAAAACAGGTAAAGTTAAGTTTTTTAATGATGAGAAAGGTTTTGGATTTATCGTTCCAGACGATGGAAGCAAAGATCTTTTCGTACACATTTCAGCAGTAAACGGTAACACTCTAAGTGAAAATGACGCTGTTGAATTTGAAGTAGGTGAAGGACAAAAAGGTCCTTGTGCTGTTTCAGTAAGCGTTCTTTCTTAATCTTAAGAATGACTCGTCGTACCTTTTAAGAAAGCGAAGAATTTCAGCTTCTTAGAAGGTACACCTTCTTATAAAGTCCATTTGTTTATAAGAAACCCTAATACCTCCTATAAGATTTAGTAAATTTTTCATTGTGTTCATGTATTTTAGTAGATACTCTCTTGGCATGAAAATCACACACATCGCAACACTACTTATTTTAATCTCAAGCGCGGCCTTAGGCTCATCTTGTGATCAAGAATTTTTTTACTCAGGACTTTCAACTGCTTCATCTGGATATGTATTTAAGTCACAGCTTTCTTCTCTTTTAAGAAGAACTCATCGTGGTATCTCGTATGATGACCTTCTTAAGGCGTATCGTAGCACTGATCTCGATACTACTTACGATGGTGATCGCACGATAATGGATATGTATTCTGAGAACCCAAACGGAAAAGATCCATATCGCTACCAACCTGGCCGTCGTACTTGTGGCCAGTATAAAGGTGAAGGGGATTGCTACAATCGTGAACACCTATTTCCACAAGGGCTTTTTAACAAGAGACGCCCAATGAAGACAGATATCTTTCATGTTTATCCAACAGATGGAAAGGTAAATGGCCACCGTGGTTCTTACCCATTTGGAGAAGTTGGAAAAGCTTCATGGGTTTCTAAAAATGGTTCTAAGATTGGTACAAGCTCGACAAGTGGATATCGTGGAAGAGTTTTCGAACCTATTGATGAATTTAAAGGTGATATCGCTAGAGCAATGCTTTACTTTGCTGTTCGTTATGAAGCTGAGATTCCTAGGTTTAAAGATAATCCAATGACAAATGGCTCTCGTGAACAAACTTATAGCTCTTGGTTTATTAAGCTTCTTTTGAAGTGGCACAAGCAAGATCCTGTAAGTGAGCACGAAAGAAGAAGAAATGATATCGCATGCGAATATCAAAAGAATCGTAATCCTTTCATTGATCACCCTGAGTGGGCAATGGCTATTTGGGAAGTTCAATAGATGTTTCGAATTCTAATTACAGTTATTCTAACATTTATTTTTCTCGTTCCGTTCTTCTCCACACCAGTTGGAGAAGAACTGTATCTAGAATATCAAGATACGGAACTCTACAGATCAATCTATTGCCAATATGTTGAGTGGTTTGGTGCTGAAGGTTTTGATAAAATTAAGTTTGCTGTAAAGTGCCAACTGCTAAAATAAGTCTATAAAATCAAAAAACTAAAATGTAATTTCAATAAGTTATATCATTTAACTTGAGTCTACTCGTGTCTTGTGGCATATTTTAGAGTCTACGTCTAGACAAGTTGTCTATAAATGGAGTGGCGGTGAAACAGGACTCAAAAGAGGCCATTTTTGAAGGTGTGTTAGAGCTTCTGAAAGAAGAGGCCATCTTAGATATTTCCGTATCAAAACTTAAAAAACAGACCGGCCTTTCAACTGGAACTTTCTATTATCATTTTCCAAATGGAATAGAAGATATCTATAAATCCTTATTCATTAAACTATCTACTAAGATTAGAAATAAAGCTTTTATTGCGGCCAGTGCGGCCAAGACAGTAGAAGAAACTCTAATTGATTTAGTTAGTGTTTATTTTGACTGGCATGAGTCGAAAGTGAAAGAAAGCGACTTTTTTTGGAAGGCTTCAATGTCTGGCTATCAAGAAATTAGAGAACTTCTAATTAGTGAGTATGAGATTTTATCGACAAAAATTTATGACGTTCTTACCACGCAAGCTGAAGTCGAAAATATTAGAATTGTTGATCGTCGAATACTAGATGCCATGTTATTTGGCGCTGCTAGAGAGCTTGTTTATTCTTGGATAAGACGAGGTAGAGATAAGAAAGAATTTGAAGTCATTAAAGAACAATTTATAAAGACGCTGTATAGAGCATGTGTCATTGAAAGATCTTGAAAAAGACTGTGAGCGAAACTGTGAAGTATAACGAAAAGTTCTTTGAAAAATTTGAGCATCTTGGTGAAAAGTACGTCATTAGAAGTGTCAGTGAAAATGATCAAGAGAAGTTGATTGAAGCATTTAAAATGGCCTCTCACCGAACACTTAATAGTCGTTTTCTTGCGGCCAAGAAAAGCTTATCTAAGAAGGACTTAGAGCTATTTACTTGCCCTGATTATATTAATCACGTTGCCTTGACTGTAATGCAGGAAAGTGAGGACGGCGAAAAGCCTGTAGGTTCTACAAGATTTTATCGTGACTCGGATAATTCTCCGACGGCCGAGTTTGCCGTAACAGTAATAGATAAGTATCACCGAAAAGGCTTTGGTGGGATCTTGATAGATCATTTAATCAAGGCAGCTAAAGAGCGTGATATAAAAGAAATATATGGAACTGCTAGCACTGGAAATCATGCTGTGCTTGGACTGCTAAAGAGTCGCGGTGACGTTGTCGTTGAAACTGAAACAATGGGAATTGTGAATATTAGATTAAAGCTATAAGAAAAAAGGATATATAAATGAATAGAGTATGGTTGGATAGTTATCCAAAGAACGCCGCCACAGAAATTAACCCTGATCAATATAATAATATTGTTGAAATGATTGATGAAACTTGTGGAAAGTTTTCGACGAGAAAAGCTTTTATCAATATGAATGCAAGCATGACTTATAGTGAAGTCAAAGAGAAGTCAGAAGCCTTTGCTAATTACCTTATCAATGATTTGAAACTTAAAAAAGGTGATGTCATCATGATTCAGATGCCAAACCTTCTGCAATACCCGGTTGCTCTTTTTGGTGCTTTCAAAGCAGGGCTAATTGTTGTTAATACAAACCCTCTCTACACTACGAGAGAAGTAAAAAAGGTACTTGAAGATAGTGGGGCAAAAGCAATTGTTATCTGTACAAACTTTGTTGCTAATCTTGAAGAGGCCATTGAAGGAAGTCAGATCGAGCATATTATTACGACAGAAATTGGTGATTTTTTTCCATTAGTAAAAAGGAAGCTAACAAATTTTGTTATTAAGCATGTAAAGAAAATGATTCCTACTTATAAAGGTAGTTACTTAACTCTTAATGAAGCAATCGAAAAAGGACAAGGACTGAGTGTAACTTATCCAAAAGTGGAAAGAGAGGATACTGCGCTCTTTCAATATACTGGTGGAACAACGGGGAAAACAAAAGCGGCCATCCTAACTCACCGAAATATTATCGCGAATATGCTACAAATGGATGTTTGGATTAAGGCAGGACTTGGAACAGAGCCTGCAAATATCCTCGCTCCACTACCTATCTATCATGTCTTTACTTTATCAGTTAATATCTTTGGTTTCTTTAAGATGGGGATGACTAACGTTCTTGTAACAAATCCTCGTGATTTAAATTCACTTATCAAAGATGTGTATACACACAAGCCGAAAGTTCTAATTGTTGTCAACACTCTACTGCAAGCGCTACTTGCAAATGAAAATTTCAGAAAACAGAATTTGAGCTTTATTGAGTTTAGTGTTGCAGGTGGAATGGCCCTTAAGCCAGCTGTTAAGCAAGACTGGGAGAAAATTACAAAGACAAGAGTTATTGAAGGATATGGCCTTACTGAAGCATCTCCTGTTGTCAGTTGTAATCCAACAGATGGGACGGATGAAATAGGTTCTATTGGGCTTCCTCTTCCTTCAACTGATATTAAAATCATTGATGCTGATGAGAATGAGTTAGGTTTTAATGAAGAAGGAGAGCTTTGTGTAAAAGGGCCTCAGGTTATGAAAGGGTATTGGAATCAACCAGAGGAAACAAGTAAGACCTTTACTAAAGATGGTTGGCTTAAAACAGGAGACTATGCCACGGTTGATGAAAAAGGTTTCCTAAGAATTTTAGATCGTAAGAAAGACATGATTGTTGTTTCTGGATTTAATGTTTATCCAAATGAAGTTGAAGGAGTTCTATTAGAGCTAGATGGTGTACAGGATGTTGCTGCTATTGGAATTGAAAGTGAAAAGTCAGGACAAGTTGTAAAAGTCTTTATTGTTAAATCAAAAGCAAATTTAACAGAAGAAGATATTAAGGCTTATGCGAAGAAAAATCTTGCTGGCTATAAAGTTCCAAAGCAAATTGCTTTTGTGGACGATTTACCGAAGAATAATGTTGGGAAAGTTCTTCGCCGAGAGCTTCGCTAAGATGTACTCTAGCTCAAGAAGATACCGAAAAAACGATTGGTGGGATCTGGTGGCCGTCATTGACCAAGAACTGGGGAGAGATGATGGCCCACAAACTTACTACTATATTTTTGATGAATTAAAATGGAGAATGGTTGAGTCGATTTCAGAGGGCTCAACCTTCAAAATTAAAAAGAAAGCAAATGAGCTTTATGATCGAATTCAGGTTAGTCAAAAAAATTGGACTAATATAGAACCTGATTTAGTAAAAGAAATCGAATTACTTTTAGAGTTCTTACTTGATCCCCCAACTAAAATTTTAATTTAATTTACCTACATTGAAGTATTGAAGATCGCTATAATAACCAAAATGTAGGAGGAAAGATGACAAACGTACTTCATCGTGCTGATTCACGTGGTCATGCAGAACACGGTTGGCTGAAAAGCAATCATACTTTTAGTTTTGCCGATTACTATGATCCTGAAAGAATCCATTTTGGAGCGCTAAGGGTTATTAATGATGATGTTGTTGCACCTGGAAAAGGCTTTGGAACTCATCCTCACCGTAATATGGAAATTATCTCAGTGCCTTTAAAAGGCTCCCTTCATCATAAAGATACTATTGGAAATGACTTTATCATTAAGAAAGGTGAGATACAGGTTATGTCGGCCGGTTCAGGAATTTCTCATAGCGAGTATAATAACTCTGACAGGGAAGAAGTACACTTCCTACAAATTTGGGTATTGCCTAAAGAGCATAATATAACACCCACTTATTCTCAAAAGTACTTCAAAGAATCAGATCGTAGAGGAGAGTTTCAATTAATTGTCTCTCCTGATGGCCGAAGTAATTCAGTTAGTATTAATCAAAATGCTTTTTTCTCATTAGCTAGTTTAGAGGAAGGTCAAAACTTAACCTATAAAAAGTTTATGGAATCAAATGGTGTTTATATCTTTGTGATTAGTGGTGAAGTTAGAGTAAATGATCTAACTCTTTCTGCTCGAGATGGACTTGGTATCGATCCAGGTAATAATATTGGGATAAGGTCATTTAATGACTCAGAATTTCTTGTTATGGAAGTTCCAATGGATGTGGAAAAATATAACTGAAAATACTGATTTTAATCAGGTTAAACTAATAAAATTGTTTGCTAAAATAAAGTATGAAAAAAGAAAATATCGTACTTCTAGTTCTTATCACTTTAATTTCATTTGCAGGTGTTGCGTATTACGCAAATAACCTAAATGAAGATACACAAGTTGAAAGGTGGGTGTTCTTTGATTTGGGAGATACCATCATCAATACTAAAAAAAGTGGTAATTATCACTATTACGAAGGCTCTCTTGAGTATATTAAATCACTAAAGGATATGGGGATTCATGTTGCCATTATCTCAAATATTCCAGAGTCGTTTGGTGAAACTTACGAACAAAAAATTACGACTTTGAAGGAATATGTAAGAGCACACTGGAATGATTCTGTTGAGTTTGATTGGAGTGTGTTTGAAAAAATCTATATTCCTATGAGTAATGAAGAATTAAAGCCTGCGCCTTATATTTTTAATAAGGCCCTCGATGAGACTGGCCGCTACCCAAGTCTTTATATATCGGAGTCTTTAAAAGAGGTGGATGCGGCAAGACAACTTGGACTTGCTGGTTTTCATTTTAAAGAAGGTAATTTAAACAAGGCTAAGCGTAATATTTATATTCATTTAGATGAGATTATTGATTATATAGATAGTAATAGTCACCTCTAAGAGGTGACTATTATATTTATTAAAAAATGTATTCACCTTCAAATTTGTAAGTCGCTTCTTGATTATCCTTTTTTATATATTTAATACCTAAACTTAAACTATCTTTTAAAACTTTTGTTTGAGCAGAAATGTATGTCGATTTTTGATTTCCTTTTACCCAAAATCCTGTTCGACCATATAGAGGAGCTTTCATTCCTATTTCAAAAGAGTGGCGTCCATCCTCTGAGTATAGTGTAATACTATAGTCTGCAGTTGCACCTTCTTGTCGAATATAGATAATATTTTGAATTCCAACTCCATACTCTTTCATAATTTGTTTTTTGATTTCGTTTTTAATTGTTCCACCAATTACGGCCATCGTGTATTTACCTTCTTCTCTAACGTCTGCTTTCATAATTGAAGCATGGGCCGTAACAATTCCTTTCCAATCAAATCCCAGATAGTCTGAATCAGCATAAAGTGAAGATGAGAACATATTTTGACTGTCACTAAAATCACCTTCTGTTTGGAAATTATCTGCTTTTATCTTTCCATTCCCCACAGTGATACTAACGTGGGATTTTACGTCAGCATAAACATTTCGAAGAATTCCTAAGTCTACTTTTCCTGACTTAAGGCGAGCATCCATTCCAAAATAAATACTCGTACTATCCTTTATAAAATCTCTGTGTTCAAGTTTCTTCTGTTCTCTTTGAATAGCAATTCCCGCATCAAACTTAATTCGATTACCTTGGTTTTTTAAAGTTGCAGCAACACCAGATGCTGTTAAGCCGCTTGATGATTCAGCGTAGTAGCTTTTTGCATGAATTGCGCCATTTTCATAATTCATTGAGATAACATCGATATTATCAAACTCTACACCTGGGGCAATCATCTCAACGTCCAGACCTACTGCTTGATTTAATAGGTAACCAACTTCACTTGGTACACGATCAACAGGCTCACCATCAGCGTTAAAGATTCTATAATTTATTCCAAAATCTGCTAGGGTTGTATCTTGTGCTAACCCCTGAGCACTTTGGCTTTCGTTGATTCTTGTTTCACCGTAATTAAAATTGATAATACGATCTTTATTACCAGGGTCTTGTACGACAACAGTAGCGTGACCAACATCTCTTGTATTATATGCAACAACATAGACGTCATCTATATTAAGCTTTTTAAGAACATTTGCTTGAGCTACCGCAATGTCACGACAAACTCCCGCTTTGCTTCCTTCTCTAATTGCTTGGAAAAGATCTTCAGTGGTTACAACACCTTCCTTATCACGTTGAAAATCGTAGTGATTGTTCATAATGGTACCAAGGATATGGGCGAGGTAGATCTTTTGGTTGAAGCTTAAAAGTAGCTTTGCTGAAGAATAGATATTATCCCTTCTTACCTCAGGAGAGCCAATAATTAATCCGGCAACTACATTGGTAAAGTACATTTCACCTTCTTCTTTACCAAATTGTGCCACAGACTCTTTAAAGATATCTGACATGTCCATTTCATTAAAATAGGCACAGTTTTCTCTAAGGCAGCCTACGATGGATTTTACAACAGCTGTTCTTCGCACGGTATCGGTCCAGTACGATTTGGTATTGAACTCGTCTGTTTGAATGAGCGGTCTCGTCTCATACTTTCGTTTATTTACTTCAACACCCGAGCCTTGATAGCCAATGCTAAAATCTGCTTGAGTATTAAAAGATAATAGTAAGCCTAGAAAAAAGAATTTCTTCATTACAAACAACTCCATAGTTTAGTTCAAATGTATAATCTGCAAGGAGGGTGCCATTATTTTTCTCGTATATTCATTTAGTTGGCCTAATTTCGATGTCGAGAAATTAAGCGGCCGTACAATGTTCATTCATTTATTCATAGTAATTCTAGATATATAGAAGAGGTATCTGTAGTGACTCTAAGTGGTTGAAATTCCTTAATGTTCTAAAGAGAATTAGTCGATAAATCTTCAATGAACTTATTCAAGATGGAGGAATATCAAATGAGAAAGATTTCAGTACTTGCCCTTTTTGCACTATTTATTGGTTGTGCAAACTCACCAAAAGACTTTAAGGCCGATGCACTAGGAGATAATGAAGGAGTATTTTTCGGAAAATTCTCCCTGTACTTTGATGGTGCGAAGTTTGCAAACACTTGTAACTTGATTTTTACAGATAAGGCGAAGAATGAGGATACTGTCTTAACAACTGATGAGTCTGGATTCTTTGTCGGTAAATTTCAAAAAGGAGATACTTATCTAAGTCAGATTGGTTGTACTTCGGGAATGACGACAAAGATTTATATGTTTGAAGAGAGTAATACAGTGAAGTTTTCAAATGTTGGAAATGGAAAGAAAACTTATGTTGGAAATATCTCAACTTTCTTTTCCTCTGCTGAAGAATATAGTAATCCGGCCAAATATGTTGTTGGTGGACTATTTGCTGGGGCGATTATAGCAGATGAGGCAAAAGAGAATGCTAAGAAAGTTAGATTCGATATTCAAAATGATATTGAAGCTGATGAAATGCAATTTAAAGCAACAATTTTAAAGGCCAGACCTATGAAGACTGTCTTTAAATCGCTTAAGTATCCTAAGAAAAATAGAATGCCAGCAAGTACGGCAACAAAAATCATCAAACTTAATAAGTAATTTGATGGGCTAGGTAACTTGTTTACTGTTATCATTTAAAGATATCACTTTACGTTAGCGTAAATAATACTTAGTAGAGAGTTAGTTAATGAAGGATTTTCAAATTATCTTGGCCGCGACATCGAGTGTAATACTCTTTGTCTTTGGCCTTGAGAACTTTTCCAAAGAAGTTCAAAATATTACTGGAGAGAAATTTAGAAAATTTCTAGGTAGTGCAACAATGTATCCTGTTGTTGGGGTATTAATTGGTGCTATTATTACTGCCTTAATTCAATCGAGTTCTGCAACCTCTGTCATTGCAATCAGTCTTGTAAACGCTGGGGTCATGTCTTTTAAAAATAGTGTTGGAATTATTTTTGGAGCTAATGTCGGAACGACGGTAACGGCACAGCTTGTAGCGTTTAAATTGACTGCCTTTGCACCGATCTTCATTATTTTGGGATTTCTACTTTCATTTACGAGATCACGTTACGCTATTTTTGGTAAAACATTCTTTTACTTTGGTTTTGTTTTCTTTAGTTTAAATTTGATTTCTTCTGCACTTGCTCCACTTCAATCAGATTCTCGATTAATCGAGTTTTTAACACAGGCCCATAATCCTTTACTTGGAGTATTGGTAGGGGCCGTTATTACGGCAATTGTTCAATCTAGTTCGGTGACAACTGGTTTGGCAATCATTTTCACTCAGCAAGGTTTGATGAGTCTCGATAATGCGATTCCCATTTTAATGGGTTCAAATCTAGGAACAACTGTTACTGCGCTTATTTCAATTATCAATATGGATATTTCTGCAAAGAAGACGGCCCTGGCGCACTTCCTTTTCAATTTAGGGGGCGTCTTAATCTTTCTTCCGATTATTATCTTTTGGGGAGATCGATTGCCATTAATGTCAAATATACCAGCTATTGCTCTTGCAAATTTTCATTTAATTTTCAATGTGACGACGAGCTTAATCTTTATTGTCTTCTTAAATCCTTTTTCGAGTCTTATTGATCGTATGTTAGGAGAAGGGCAAATGGACTTTGAACGTATTGAGCTGGGATTAAAAGAAGAAACACAATTTGATGAAATTGAAAAAAATCTGATGGTGGATCTTGAAAAAACTTTTCGATTTGTTCAAGAAAATTACAATTTAGTAACATTGAGTATCGAAACAAATTATCGAGGAATCTATGAAGCCGCAAAGAAGCGTATCGAGTATATGGACTTTCTTAAAGCAGAACTTTTAGGATTCTTTTCTAAGTTTATTTCAAAATGTAACAATGAAGACGAGATTGATCGTATTGTGAATGTAATGGCAATGTATGAGTATATCTTCCAAATGCATGACTCAGTTAAAGATATTGCAGGTGTAAAAGAGTCTATGGACAATAATTATATTGAGCTTAAAAGTGATGTGCTTATGATTGTCCGAGAAATAGCAAGTACGACACTTTCTGTTTTTGAGAATATCACTAGTGAAGACCAAAAGGATAAAGATTTAAAGAAGATCTCACAAGAGTTTCAAAGAGATCTTGAGGGTTTTGGAAAGAAGGTTTTTATTTTAATGGCCAAACCGGAACGTAATGATGCTGGCGCAATTATGCATCTTTTAACTTATTCTCAGCGTCTAAAAGATAAGTTAATGAATTTTCATCATCTTAAAGAAGGACATATTGCTCCATGAGTCTACTAAGGAAACTAGAAGATTTATATCTTGATTCTCTTGTATACTTTGCTTCAAAGAAGAAAGGGATGCTCTTAAAGATCAGGAAGTCTTTGATCGTTCTACGTGATGGCCTAGAAAAGGAAGGTGCTGAAACAAGAGAAATGTTTGTCATATATGGACGATATACTCAGGGGCGGGCTTCTAATGAAGAAATGAAAGAAGCAAATAAGCAATTTCTCGAAATTATCAAAGGCTTAGGAGTCGGTGCATTGCTTGTTCTTCCTTTTGCTCCGTTAACTATTCCCTTTGTTGTAAAACTTGGACAAAGGCTAGGGGTTGATATTATTCCTTCTTCCTTTCGATCTAAAGATTAGCTCTCTAAGCTACGCTTTAGATTCTCATAAAGATAGTCTTTAAATATTCTTACATGCTTTGGCGTATGCTTTGAAGGCTTAGATAGTAGAAATAGAGTTCTTGCAAGGTACTTTAAATCTGGTAAAACTTTGATGAAGCTATTTTCCACAAGCTCCCTCTTACAATAGAAGCTAGGAATCATCGCTGGGCCTTTATTCTTTGCAACGTAATCTTTTAATATGGGGAATGAGTTACTAGCAAATTGTGGAACAACCTCTTTAAAACATGACTTATTTAAAGGATTACCATAAAGATCAGTTAAAATTGCTACAGGATGTTTTTGAAGATCATTTACTTCATTAACCTTTGTCGAAGTTTTTAAATATTGTGCTGAGGCAACGAGTCCGACTTCAATATCACATACTTTCTTTTGTATTAACGATGAATCCTTCAGTTTTCCAATTCGAAGGGCCATATCAAGTTTATGTTCTTTGAAATCCATGAGTATATTAGTGGAGTACAACTCAATTCTTATTCCTGGATACTTATCCATAAATTCGCAGACGATATCTGTAAGTATGAGTTGGGAAAGGTCTTCTGGCGCTGTGATTTTTATGAGTCCTTTCATTTCATTAGTTTGATTTTTAATTTTTAAAACGGAAGCATCTAATGACTCAAGTGGTGTTCTTATTAATTGTAAAAGACTTAAGCCTTTTTCTGTAAGCACAATTCCTCTTGGCCCGCGAATTAATAAAGTCTGTTCAAGTTCATCCTCTAACTTAACGAGATCACGACTTATTTTAGACTTGGGGTGTCCTAGTACTGTTGACGCCTTTGTTAAACTTCCAACTTCTGCAACTTTTTCAAATATCTTAAGTAAATTTAGATCCATAGAGTGTTCCTTATATGGAACATTATATTGCAATATTGTGGTCTTTTGCAACACTCCCTTTTTCCCCATAATAGAATACATAACAAAGCAAATCAGGAGAAAATAATGAAAGCTAAATTTATAATTCTAGGACTAATTTTAACTTCTTTTACGGCAATGGCCGATAATATTGACTTAGCTAGAAGCTCTTTTGTGTGGAAAGGAACAAAGATCACAGGTGATTTTCACTCTGGCCCAATTAAAATGAAAAGTGCAAGTTTAGATAATGGAAGAGGTTCTTTTGTCGCAGATATGAGTTCAATTGACGATACAACTCTTAAAGGGGAATGGAAGTCTAAGTTCTTATCGCATATTAAGAGTAGCGATTTCTTTGATGTTGAAAAGTATCCAACAGCAAAGTTGAAGATTGATAAAATTGATAATGGCCATTTATACGGGAAGTTAACAATAAAAGGTAAGACTAATGCCGTTACAGTTCCTGTAACTAAAAAAGGTAAGGTTTACTCTGGTGTATTAGCTTTTGATCGTACAGAGTTTGATATGGTCTATGGTTCTGGAAGTTTTTTTAAGAACCTTGGTGATAAGGTAATTTCAGATACAGTAACTCTCACATTTAAAGTCGTAACAAAGTAATTGAGGGGATAGTCATGACTAAAAAGAGAATACCAACACTATTTTTAGGACATGGCTCTCCTATGAATGCTGTTGCAAGTAATGACTTTACTGAGCAGCTTAGAAGCATAGGAGAGGAACTTCCGAAACCAAGAGCAATACTCATGATATCTGCGCATTGGGAAACTCAAGGTACTTGGGTCACGGCGATGGATAAACCAAAAACAATTCATGATTTCTACGGTTTTCCAAAAGAATTATATGAGATCGAATATCCTGCACCAGGCTCTCAAGAACTTGCCAGAGAAATAGTTGATCTTATTGGTGAAAGCATCAAGCTTGATAATGAAAATTGGGGCCTTGATCATGGCACATGGTCATTATTGAAATTTATGTACCCTAAGGCGGATATTCCAGTTGTTCAGTTGAGTCTGGATATGAGAAAGCCACCTCAGTATCATTTTGATTTAGGTAAGAAGCTTAGCGTTTTAAGAGAAAAAGGTGTTCTGATCATAGGAAGTGGAAATATTGTTCATAACTTAAGAGCAATAAGCTGGAGTCAAGACGCCCAAGTTTCAAATTGGGCAAAAGAATATGATGAGCTTATTAAAGAAAAAATTATTGAAAAAGATTTTGATTATTTAATAAACAAATTTCAAAAAACAGACATTGGTAAAATGAGTGTACCTTCGATTGAACACTACTTACCGCTCTTATATATCATCGGAGCATCAAGTAATGATGATCAGTTGAAATTTGATTTTGAAGGGATTCAAAACGCTTCCATTTCGATGAGAAGCTTTAGCTATAGATAAAAAGGAGAATTATATGATTGCATTAACAGGAGCATCTGGACAACTCGGCCAGTTAGTAATTAAGGCGTTATTAGATGAAGGTGTTAAGGCCAATGAGATTGTTGCAATTGCAAGATCGACAGATAAGTTAAGTGATTATGAAAAACAAGGTGTACAAGTAAGATTTGGGGATTATGAAAAACCAGATACTCTTGATAAGGCACTCGCAGGAGTTGATAAATTGCTATTAATATCAGCTAGTGAAGTAGGGAAGCGATTACCTCAACATAAGAATGTAATTGAAGCAGTTAAAAGATCTTCAGTTAAGCATCTTACTTATACAAGTATACTCCACGCTGATAAGTCGCCTTTGGGACTTGCAAAGGAGCATGTTGAAACTGAACAACTTATTAATGAGCTCAATATTGCAACAACTATTCTTCGTAATGGTTGGTATTCTGAAAACTATACAATGGGCCTACCTAATATCATTGAGCACTCTACTGTAATCGGTTGTGCTGGAGATGGAAAACTATCAACTGCTGCACGAGAGGACTATGCTTTAGCGGCAGCAAAGGTATTAACGAGTGAAGGACATACTGGAAAGGTTTATGAGCTAGCAGGAGATGAGGCCTTTACACTTTCTGAATTTGCAGAGGTCGTAGGAAAAGAATTTGAGCGTGAGATTAAATATCAAAATTTAAGTGAAGTAGAGTTTAAGTCCGCTCTAATGCAGGCCGGACTACCTGAAGGTTTTGCACAGCTCTTGGCCGACTCTGAAAAAGGTGCATCCAATGGAGGCTTATTTGATAATCAAAGACAATTATCAAAGCTCATTGGACGCCCAACGACAACAATCTCAAAATCAATTAGAGATTTTAAAGAAAGTTATCAGTCTTAATTATTTTGACTAGCTAAGGACTCATTCATGCGAGACACCTGATGAACTAGATCGCTTCCGATATCGTTTATCTCTTTTAGTGATTGCTTGAGTGAGTCTTTAAAATTTGTTAGTTGATCGAGTAGACTTGAAAGTTCTCCTGAATTTCGGTTTAACTTTGCCGCTTCAATCTTACCACTTATGCTTACCATCTCTAATCCAATTGATAGCTTCTTCACATCATTACAGACTCTTTTGAATTCACTAAATTCTTTTTGAATATCAATTAGGCTCGATTTAGCGTTCATATTCTGTTGATTTTGTAAGTGTGCTAAGATTCTCATTTCGTTTTCTTTTTGAATAGGCGAGGGTTTAGTCTCCTTTTCAAAGAAGCTGTAAATTTCTCTTTGCAAAATTGAGTTACAAACGAAGAACTGGCAGTCTTTAACTTTGTCTTGAACGAGCTTTCCCGAAACCATAAACTTATTAATTTCCTCTTGAATCTCTTTTGCAAGATTATCGTATTGTGTTGAGATAGTTGCGATCGAAGCTGCATCTTCTCCAATCTTTGCCGCCTGAAGTTCTAAGTTCATAGGGACAAGCGAAGTCTTTTGATACTCCTCAAAAATACCTTCTGACTGCTCTTGTAAAAACGATCCTGACTTTAAGGCCTTGCGTAAAAGATTCAGTTCCTCAATTGGTTCTTCTCCAAGTGCTTTCTGTCTCGATTCAAGCTCTTGCATAAGCGCCTCAATCATAAAGTTTTCGTAAGACTCAAACCCTAATTCGCCAATCATTTCAAGAAGCTTCTCCTGAGATTGTGCTGGTGTAAGCTTCTTGCGCTTCTCTAGTAGAGTTAGCTCAATGTACTTCTCTTTTACGATCTCAAAGAAATGACTACTAGGCTTTAGTCTTACTGATAGATAGCCATCGTCAATAGGTGAGACGAGGGCATAGACCCAATAATTACTTCCATCCTTGGCCTGATTGTTTACGTAGGCGCCGATCATCTTATCTTTGGCAATAGTGTCCCAAAGAAGTGAGAAAACCCCTCGGGGCATCTCTGGATGTCTTACAACCTTGTGGGGCTTGCCAAGCATTTCCTCCCACTCGTACTGACTGACTCGTTGAAATACTGAATTTCCAGACGCGATAACTCCTCGCTTATCGGTCCTGGAAAAGAATAGTTCATCAAAATCGAAGTTACTCTCTCTCTCCTTCGACATGCGTCCTCCCTTTTCTGAAAAAATGATGAATATTTTCTGTTTAGAATACAAAAACTAAACAAAACATGATCTATGTCATAAATTGTTGAAATTATTGATTTCTTAACGGAGTTATCTTAACTAGTTGGATTAAATTTACAACTAAATAATTAGTGTATAAATTTCACCACTTATTTTCTTTGTTGAGTGTTCAGGGTAGATAGGCATATGCAAAATCGTCTACTTATCCTTATTCTGTCTTTGAATATGAGCTTTCAAGCATGTGGGTTAAATCTCGCAGGGCAAAGTGCGTACTTTGATAAGGAAGATATAGCAAAGGCCCAAGCAGGTCTGAGTTCTCAGGAAATGTCTCTGTTAGGAGAAGTTGATCTTTCTAAGCAGAGTTGCGAGTACGATGTGCTAGAAGAGATTAATCAAGTAGCGAATCATAAACTTTATGAGGCGTTAATATACTTGCGCTCGTCTTCGAAAATGGATGATACACAATACCGTCTATTGCTAAGAACGATGAAGTCATTTGAGAAGTCGAAGAAAGAAAAATTTCTAGCACCTCTTAATCCTATTGTTAAAGATTTTAGATCACAACCTTTTGATAACTTCCAAAGGGCACAAGAGAGAGGACTGTGCTTTAATCTAGCAGCGATGAGTCTTTTTAAAGAACTTGCACAAAAGAAGCCAATCAAATTTTTAAAGAAGGCATATCATGAGGAGCTTATAAGTAAGCGTACATATTGGATGCTAAAAAGACTAGCTCAAGAAGACTATCATCTTGAGCCACAGACGTTGGCCGAGTATTTGAAAGAACAGGCATTTTTAACAAAACAATTTCCCGAACGACTAGATATAAAAGGTACAAACTTTATTTCAAGTCGACGTGATAAGAGTAAGGTTTCTCGAAGAGAGGCATTACTTGCAAAGTACAATCAATTTCAAATTATCTATCTTCGAGGAATGACTCAAAGATTGTTAAATCGACTTAATGCAGATGAAGTTATTATCAATGTGATGATTGATGATGAAAGTGTTGAAGAGATTATTCTTGATCCAATGGAGCAGTATAGATTTGCTGCAAAGATGGTTAGAAAAGAACTTGGAGATCTTCAAATGATGAATTTATTTGAAGGTGTTAATGTTTCCTTTGAGGATATTCTCTCTGCTTCTTATGAAACAGGACTTGTGTCAGGAGATGATTTAACTACTCTTGCACTTGTCGATGATGTTTGGAATCCAGAGCTAACCAAAGCAGAAAAGAGAAAAAGATTTATTAGAAGATATGGAACAATTTTTGTTGCAGCAATTCCTACTACTTTCTACTTTGTGAAGGTTTTATCTTTAGTGGGAATTGAGATGTTAACAGAGACAAAACAGGAGCCAGCACGTGATCACTCAATTTTCTAAGTTGCTTCTTGTTTCATTTCTTACAGTAACTACTTTTGCAAGTCACAAGGCCCAGGTTATTACGCGAGATAATGACATGGATCTGATTAAGAAAGAAGTTGAGCTTGATCTAGTTAATGCTCCAATCCTAGAAAACAAAAGTTTTAAAATTGTTTATGGGAAATCAAATGAAGCAATCAATCTTGAGAGTTTAACGGACGAAGTTGAAAAGCTAAGGGCCGCAAGTGTCTTTTATCACTTAACAAAGGCAAAACGTTATTTTCTTAATGTCGTTAAGTCTGATTACGTAAAAGAGTTACCTCAACTTATCGTTCGCTTAAATATAACAAATCAATTTAATTCAATTGGTCACTTCGCTCACGATAATTTATCACCTGAATATAATAATGCTCTTTCAATTCCACCTGGAGAGGGTAGAGAAAGGTTTGGGATTAAGCCTTGGAATTATGAAATTTGGTTTCGTCCGGCAAAAGAAATCAACCTTCCACAGGAAGGGTTAAAGAATGACTTTGAACAAACTGCTGCTATCTTTAGTGAGTTTAGGAATCAATCAAGATTAGCAAGTTTTCAAAAATTTATAAGTGACTTATTTTTACTTTCTGGGGATGCTCTTGCGCAGAGTGGTTTAAATATTCTTGGATCGACTGCAATTATTGAAGCTTCTTTTTATGCAATGAAAAAGCTTTACGGACTTCTTCAAGGAAAGAAGTTCTTTTTAGATACAAGCTTTATCCCAGAAGTTGTTTATCATGAGTTTGCTCATGTTGCTTTGAGTGATCATCTTGGCCTTAGTCATTCTTCTCCTGTTAATGAAGGTATGGCAGACTTCTTTGCGGCATCAATCGCTGATAGCGCAACGATTGCTGATAATGTGAAAGATTATGCGAAAAGAGTCCGTGAAAAAGATGCCTTTCGCGATGAAGTTTATAATGCAGGATTTGAAACAAATGCTTACGCCAATATTGATTTTGTCTTGGGCGTATTATGGCAAGTACGCGAACTTGATAAAGAATCAAGTCATGGTCTTGTTTATGATGTTCGTAAGAATATCACGAGCAGTTCAAATATTAGAGGAGATTTATTGAAGTCGATTCTCAAAGAGTGTCGTAAATCATGTAAGTCACCTTTGAGGGATCGTATAAACCTTCTAAATGCCTATCACGAGATGGGTTTATAAAGTAAGTAGGCTTTTATTAAATTGACAAAATATGTTTAGATAGGGTAGTTACCCATAACGTTATTAATAGGGAGATGTTCATGTTAAGAAAATTAGCTGCTGTAGCACTTGTATGCTTTTCGTTCTCGGCTCTTGCAAATGTTGAAGCTAAAATCGCACCAATCTTTGAAGAAGTTGAGTTTAAATTATCTGTAGAATGGGATCAAAAAGATCAAAACTTCTACAATGAAACTGTTAAATCATTTGAAAAACAATTAGGTGATCTAGCTCAAGAAGGTGTTAAGCCATCTGAAGTTTTAAATTACCTACAAGCAAATATTAAAGATAAGAAAGTTGCTACTGAACTTTCTAATCTTGTTGGTTCAATCAACGTAGAAAATATGACTCTTGAAGAATCAAAGTCACTAATTCAAGACTATGTTGATGGTATGAAAAATACAGGTGCTAACTACTCTGGTTACTATAGCTACGACTATGGACTATACTTTGTAGTGTTTGGTGGTGTTGCATTTTATTACTACTGGTATGCATTTCACTATACTTACTACTATGATTGTTACCGTGATTACTGGGGTAACTACTACTGTTACTAGAATCAAATTCTAATATAATAAAGGCTCCTTTCGGAGCCTTTTCATTTTTAAGCTCTTCCAAACAAATAATCTCTAAGTAAAGTTGTCCAGTATATTGCCGATAATAGCCTAATAATTTTAAGGGCCCAAATATGGTTTTGAATTTGAAATCGACAGTTATTGGTTGTGGAACTTCAACACAAAGTGGAAATGATCGCGTATTTAGTTTTGTTGAGTTCAGCGATGGAACTAGAATTGAAAATGTGATTACTTCAGCTTCTATTGCGGAATTCTTCGATAGTGATGAAGAGATAGAGTTAGCATATTTCAAAGTCGGACAGTACTACTATATTGCGAGGGCAAAGGTAGCAAAGGTTGTTAAGGTTGCGACAACTACGCCAATTCTCGTAAGTATGATCGTTAATTTCATTTCTATCTTCTTTTGCTTTGGTATTTTATCTTTCATTATTACTTTTATTGTAATTATGTACTTTCTAAAAGATTTCAAAATAGCATTAACTTATGCTGCCATCATAGGCGTTATGCCTGGGGCCTATTATCTTACGAAGTTATTAAAACTATTTATTGAACTCAGACAGTGTCGAGCACTAATAAAGTAGGGGAATTAAAATTGCCTATTAACCAATTCAAACATACAATATTTATATGCAAAATAAATATAATGTAACGTACGTATTCTTCGGTTTTATCTTTCTTTTAGTCTGTTATCTTGTATGGATGATGGCCAAGCAAATGATTGCTCCAATCATCTTTGGCTTTGTTCTGGCTGGAGTATTTAATCCTCTAAATACTAAGATAATTGAAAAATTTAAAGTCTCTGACAATATGGCCGCATCGATAACAAGTTGTTTAATTATTCTACTTGTTCTTATTCCTCTAATCTTCTTATCAATTGCTCTTAGTAAAGAAGCTCTAAGCCTTTATCAAACGATAATGAAGGCAATGTCTCATCATGAAGTTAACGACTTTTTATTTGGTGATGGGCCAGTCGCTGCTCTTATTAAAAGTGTTTCAGATATCACTGGAGTTGATATTGATATGGAACAAGTTAAGACGACAGTATTTGGTACTCTTAAAGGAATATCGGGAACTGTTATTTCGAGTATCAATTCAATTGTAGGAAATATCATCACATTCATTTTTGATCTCGCAATTATGATGATTGTGGTTTTTGGTGTTTTTGTTGAAGGAAAGAGGTTAAAGACATATATATTTGATCTTTCACCACTTCCATCAGACCAAGAACAAAAAATCCTCGATAAGTTTAATCAAATGAATTATGTAACACTGGTTTGTAATGGTGTTGGTGGAGTGATTCAAGGAGTTCTTGGTGGACTCGCTCTTTGGGTGGCAGGAATTGAATCAGTTGTTCTTTGGACTGTTCTTATGATTTTCTTGGCCTTCGTTCCTTTAGTTGGTATCTCTGTTGTTACGATACCTGCAAGTCTTTATCTCGTCCTTACAGGAAGTCCTACTTCAGGTGTCATCCTTTTTATTTTCACAGCGCTAGTAGGTCTTGTTGTGGAAAATTGGTTTAAGCCAAAATTCATTGGCAACCGTATTCAAATTAATTCAACTTTCGTTCTTCTTTCGATTATAGGAGGAATGGGTGTTTTTGGTATGGGAGGAATCTTCTATGGACCAATTATTGGAATACTATTTCTAACGATTGTTGAAATTTATCACGATCAATATAACGTCGTTTCATAGGCGAAAGGAAGTGGAGAGCAGTGGAAGTTTTTAAACTTATTTATTCTGTCCTTGGTGGGCTTGGTATTTTCTTCTATGGAATGAAGAATATGTCAGAGGCACTACAATCAGTCGCTGGCGACGTCGTTAAAAATACGATTAATAAAATTACAACAAATCGCTTCTCTGCTGTCATCGTTGGAACTCTTGTTACCATCTTTGTTCAAAGTTCATCTGTAACTACTGTTATGACTGTTGGTTTCGTTAATGCTGGTTTAATGAATTTAGGACAGGCCATTGGAGTTATTCTAGGGGCCAATATCGGGACAACAGTTACTGGTTGGATCATTTCAATAAAAGTAGGGAAGTATGGACTTCTCTTTATCGGTCTTGGAATCTTTCCTTTGCTATTTGCTAAAACTAATCGCTATCGCCAAATTGGGCGTATCCTTTTTTCAGTTGGTATGATCTTCTTTGGTTTAAGTATTATGTCCAATGCATTTAAACCACTTAGAACAATGCCTGAATTTTTAAGTATGATTTCATATTTTTCTGAACAGAATTACGGAGCATACTTTGCGTGTATTATTGTCGGCTGTATATTAACTGTCGTAATTCAATCTTCTTCTGCAATGTTGGGTATTACAATAGCCCTAGCTGGATCAGGTGTTATTCAATTTCATACGGCCGCTGCTCTGGTATTAGGGGAAAATATTGGAACAACCATTACCGCTCTTTTAGCGAGTGTCGGGGCTAATATAACCGCCAAAAGGGCAGCTCGAGCTCACGCTATATTTAATCTCTTGGGTGTACTTGTTATCTTTTTATTCTTTCCATTCTATGTTGAATTTATCGATTACTTAGTTCCAGGTGCTGCAAATGCTGTCAATGCAGATGGTGACTTTATCAATGTTGCTGTTCATATTGCTACAGGACATACTATCTTCAATGTCGCGGCCACGATTATTTTTATTCCTTTCTTAACTCAGTTAGCAAATTTTGTGACAAGGATTACTCCTGCTACCGGAGAGAAAGAGCAACACCACCTTGTCATGTTAGGTGATCCAAGCCAAATGGTAACTGCGGCTGCGCTTGCACAAGCACAGGCCGAGGTTAATAAAATGAAAGATATCGTTTCTAGACTTTATGCTTTAGCAGAAGAGATTTATATTAAACAGAACTTTGGCGAAAGGGAGAAGATTGCTCTTAAGGCCAAGGATTATGAGAGAATTACAGACAATATACAAAAAGAAGTTACCATTTTTATCGTTAAACTTATGGTTAATCCTTTAAGTGAAGATGAGTCACGCCGTTCTCAGTCGATGATTAAGGAAGTCGATGAGTTAGAGAGTATTGCTGATTATATCGAAAGGCTCATTGCTTATAGTGATCGAGGTGATATATCAAAACTTATGAGAGATGAGGCAAAGAAAGACTTTGATGACTTATTTGTTAATGTAAAGGCATTCTATGATTCAGTCTCAAATCAAATTTCTCTTGATAAGGTTGATTATAGTGTTGCTGAAAGAAAGTCTAAGGAATTAAGAGACCAGGCCGAGCAAATAAGAAAGAAGCACTTAGATCGTGTTTCAAGTGGAGAGTATGATGCACTTGGTGCACTTACTTATTCTGATATGATTGTGGCCCTTCGAAAAATTAGAAGTCATACTGAAAATGCTGCTCAAGCACATGTTTAATTAGGAGTATTTATGGGTACGTATACAACGATTACTAAGGGAAACTCTGAAAGTATCGAGTTAAGCCTTACGGCAGATAAAAAACAGGCCATTACAATTACTCCGCCGCCTGAATTTAATGGTGTCGAGAGTGAGTGGAGCCCTGAAGATCTTTTTAGTGCAAGTATCTCTAGTTGCTATATTCTAACATTCAAGTCTTTTGCTTCTTTTAAAAAACTTGCTTTTAATAATATTGAAGTAAAGGCAGATGCTCATCTCGAAAAAGTGGCCAAGGGCTATGAATTTACGAAATGTGATATTCACGTTTATTTAGAAATTTGTTGTGAGTCAGATGTTGATCCTTATTTAGATCTTCTTTACAAGGCCAAGGATAATTGTCTTGTTACAAAGTCAATGAAGTGTGAGTTTACTCTACATCCTAAAATTAAAAACCTTGCAAAGAAGTAACTTACATTCTTCCTTTAAGCATTCCATGCCAGTAAACAATTGGCAAAATATGTGCTTTTAGAAAGTACATGCTCCAGCGAGGCTTTGCTTGATCAAATGGGAAAGTCTCACATGGATTTCCGTCGTAATCAAATTCTGCAAGAATTAGTTGTCCGTAGCCAGTTACAATCGGACATGAGGTATAACCATTATAGCTTGTATTGAAATTAGTTTTATTATTAATGAATTTCACAATATTTTCGACAAGAACTGGAGCCTGCTTTCTTACTACCGCACCTGTTTTGGCCGTTGGGACATTTGTCGCATCGCCAATCGCAAAAACATTGGAATATTTCTTATGTTGAAACGTATGCTTATCAACATCAATCCAGCCCGTGCTATCAAGTAGATCACTATCCTTTAAGAAGTCTGGCGCTGACATCGGCGGAACAATATGAATAAAAGAATAATCTTTTTCTATCAGTTCATTTGTTTGGAGATCTCTAAAATAGGCCTTGTTATTTTCACCATCTAGTTTTTCTAAATTGATATGAAAGTGTGTTTTGATATCTCTTTCTTTTATAATCTTTTCAAGTGCAGCTTTATATTTTGGAATTCCAAAAATTGCCTGACCTGGACTTGCAAACTCAATCGTTACATTGTCTCTATTGCCATGTTTACGTACATAGTCTTCAACAAGGTACATGATCTTTTGAGGAGCACCACCACATTTTAGTGGGGAGTTTGGAAAGGTAAATAGCGCGTTGCCATTTTTAAGCTCTTGGAGAAATTTCCAAGTATAATCCACATAGTCATAGCTATAATTTGAACAAACACCTTTCTTTCCGATGGAGTCTTTTAGGCCTTCAATTTCATTCCAATTAATTTGAATTCCTGGTGCAACTACCAGGATATCGTAGTTTAGTGTTCCATGCTCAAGAGTTTCAACTTCCTTCTTATCTGGTCGGATTTGTTGACAACGATCCTTGATCCATTCAACACCATCTGGCATGACTGAAGCAGTTGTACGTCTTGTATCTTCTTTTTTTCCGATACCAGCGCCATTAAGAGTCCAATAAGGTTGGTAGTAATGATACTCAGAAGGTTCAATGACAGAAATAGTATATGAAGGGCTTAATTCATTTCTTAAGCGTGCCGCCATTGTAATACCGGCCGTTCCACCACCAACAATAATAATTTTCATAATTATTTTCTCTTATTTATTTGCTTTAAATGTTGCCCAAAAGTATCCACGAATATCACCGCTCTTATATCCAGTGGCCTTATCACTCGGATAAAGCTGAGTGATCTTTGACTGTACTTCAGGTTTTAGGTTATCTCCATGGCAGTTAAGACAAAGAGGCATTGTTTTGATTGGCATGATAATACCATTCTTATCTGAGTCGATTCTTACAACGGAATATTTCTTCTTAATTTTTCCTGACTCATAACTCATAATTGTGTCATTCATCCAACCCTTTACAGTATTGTTTGGATTTCTATTCTTAAGACTGACACGGCCGACTTCGACTCCGTCTTCATGAAACTTCTTAGTGATCGGCATGGCCTTTGTATTACAAACCGATACAGCGTTAACTGGAGAGACTTTCATTGCTGCTTGAAGCTCTTTCTTAAGTGCCATTGCTGTTTTCTGTATTGCTTGGACGGCCTGCTGCTCAGAGGCAAATAAACTTGATGTAAATAGTAGGGAAATGATTATCTTTTTCATATATATATCCTACCATAAACTCTATTGAGTAAGTTTGATCCTCATCAAGTTTAGATTTTTTTTAACCTTCATGCTTGTTATAATCTAGAAATTACTAGGAGAAGATTATGAATCAAAAATATATACCACCAAAGGTTTGGACATTTACAGAAGGAAATGGGGGACAGTTTGCAAGTATTAATCGCCCAACTGCAGGAGCGCGCTTTGAAAAGGAACTTCCTCAAGGAGAGCATCCGTTTCAACTGTACTCTCTAGGTACACCAAATGGAGTTAAGGTTACGATTATGTTTGAGGAGCTATTAGAGCTTGGAATTAAAGAAGCCGAGTATGATGCTTACTTAATTAATATTGGAGAAGCAGACCAGTTTGGTTCTGACTTTGTTGCTATTAATCCAAACTCTAAGATTCCAGCTTTACTTGATAAGAATAATGGTCAACCAATTCGAGTATTCGAATCAGCATCAATTCTTGTTCACTTGGCAGAAAAGTTTGGACACTTCTTACCAAAGGATCCGGCCAAGAGAGCTGAGGTATTTAATTGGCTTTTTTGGCAAATGGGAAGTGCTCCTTATTTAGGGGGAGGCTTTGGTCATTTCTATGCCTATGCTCCTGAGAAATTTGAGTATCCGATTGATCGATTTGCGATGGAAACAAAAAGACAGCTAGATGTACTTGATAAGCAATTAGAAAATAATAAATACATTGCAGGAGATGAATACTCGATTGCAGATATAGCGATCTTTCCATGGTATGGGGCACTTGTTAAAGGCAAGCTCTATGATGCAGCAGAGTTCTTGTCAGTACATGAATATAAGAATGTTATTCGTTGGGCAGATGAATTGATTAAGAGGCCGGCGGTATTAAGAGGAAGGCTAGTTAATCGAGCTTGGGGAGATGAAGATCAACAAATCCTTGAGCGCCATGGCCAAAGTGACTTTGACGCTAAGGATATTACATATCGTTAGAATTTATAACCAAATCCAAGGCCCAGTCGATTTACTGATAAATCGGTTGGGCCATCCATAAAGTGCATTTTGAAAATTGCATGAGCAAAAATTTTCTTTGTGATATCGCCCATTACATAGGCCATAATCTTGCCTCCAGTAAACTCTTGTTTATCACTTGTGTTAGCGTAACCTATGTCTCGACTTGAAAGTAGTGAGTGAGAGTAGCTAAATTTTGCTAAGAAGTTTCTTCTGTATAACTTAAAGTTTTTTTGTACACCAACAGTTAAAAAGAAGATTTGGTTCTTATCAAATTTAACTTGATCGGCTTCTGTTAATCCATCAAAATTGAAAGTATTAAAACGCTCGAAATCTAGACCAGCATATGCTTCTAGTCCATATTCTGCAAATTTATACGTACCGTATAGGTTAAAACCAATCTCTGGATCAACTGAAACATTATCAAGATACTGATTTGCAGAAGCAGTATTTAGGTGAGAGTAGTAAAGACTTGCTTGAGCACCATACTTGGCATTCACTTGATATACTGACGTAAGGCCCAGGGAAACGGAAGAGTTTTGCTTGAACTCAACAGATCCTGGTGCACTTTTCTGGTTAAATTCTCCAAGAGAAGTCATGTAAAAAACTGAAAATTTTAGTGGGCCAGAATCGTTTTGTTTTTTAGGTGTTGGTCTATCTGATTTAACGACTCCAAATAACGCCTTAATTTGCTCATCAGTTAAGTTTAGAATATTCATGAACTTATTTATATCAATGAGTTCAATCTCGACATAGAGTCTAAAGCTTTTATCTTTTAAATTATTCCAGTCCTTGATATGCCCATTTTCACGTCTTGTTTTCTTGGCCATGAAATCTTCTTCTTCATAGTTATAAGAATCAATTAGAAGTTGTTCATAGATTGTTTGAAGTTTTTCACTATTCACTGATTGATATGAAAGTCTAAGATATTGATGCTTAGAATTTCTCTTTGATTCCTCTAAGTTTATTGAATCAGCATATAAATAATTAAATGATAAAAAGAAAAGGCAGGTTAGTTTTAAAAATTTTTGTTTCATTAATTCTCACTTTTATTTACTTTAGTTAAATTATTTTAGTTGAAGATAATCCTTCATCCTATAGAGCGATTTCTGCAGTCTATAAAAAGATATCTGATGTAAAAGCTCGTTTTTTCTAAACTTTTTTTATCCCTCATATGATTTTGTTTAAATAACTTAAAAGTATTTACCGATAGTAAAAATATTGAGTTTAAAAAGTGGGGGAGAATGCAAAACATTCTATTATTGTCGGTTATTGTTTTATTGACCAGTTGTTTAAAAGAGTCGGAGGTTAGCTTTAATTTTGGAATTGAAGTAGCGGCACTAGAAGTTATTTTAAGTGACAGTAGTTCTGGTTCAACAACCCATTCAAATATTAATAGTATTGATATGACAAAAAGTGGTGGAGACGATCTAACTCAGTACTGTATTAGTGAAACGCAAACAACTCCTCCAGTCGATACAAGTGCAGGATCATGTGGAGGAGGAAATTGGGTCACAGGATTTCCAGCTTCATTTGCTTTATCAGGTGGTGATGGACTAAAGACTGTCTATATTTTTGGAGCAGATGATTCAAATGCAATTTCTTCTGAATCCGTGACAAAATCAATTACCCTCGATACGACTGATCCGACTGCTGTTTCCGCATTAACACTTGGAGCAGTTCCTGCCAGTTTATCAATGACTCCTACGGTGACATGGACAACGGACTCAACTGATAACTTAGTTCTTGTGGGTTATCAGGTAAGAGTCATTAAAGTTTCAGACTCTTCTGTTGAGCAGGATTGGACTTCTTTCACAAAAGGAGATTCTGTCAGTGGTTTATCTTTAGATGGAGCAGAAGATTATCGAATCGAAATTCGTGCCATAGACGAAGCTGGAAATACAAGTGTTGTGGTCTCTGATACATTTACAACTTTAAATGTTGCAGGTGGGCTTACATTAGGAGCAACAGAGTTCTCTCTGTTATATCAACCAGGAGGAGCAGGGCCTGGTGAGACTGAGTCGATTACACTAACAAACTCAGGCGGAATAACTACTGGTCTATTACAGGCGCCCCTTATTTATGGAAGTTCAGGGAATTTTCAAGTTACAAACGATACTTGTACTGGAACAACTTTAAATCCTGGTGAAACTTGTACTATTGATATGACGATTAATGCTTCTGCGGATGGATATTATTTTGCCAATATTTATATTACAGATGGAGCGATTGTTTCCTCTGAACATCGTGTGCAGGGAATGGCCACAGGCTATAGTGCTGGAAATTTATATTACTTTGGTTCTTGGGATGTTGGTGCGCCTATTGATGTTTATGATCCACAAAAATTTCAATCTCTTTATCCAAATGATCTCAACAAAGTAGTTGGAAATTTAACTTGGTCAAAAATTGTTGGTGGTTCACAACATTCATGTGGAATTACAACTCAGTCTAAGCTCTATTGTTGGGGTGAAGGTTGGTATGGTGAAATTGGTTATGGTGTTGATGAGCCAAAGTATATTCCTCATATTGTTGATGGTGAAAAGACTTGGAAAGATGTTGCTCCTGGATACCGAATCACATGTGGGATTGATGGAAGCGATGATATGTATTGCTGGGGTGATAATACTTATAATCGTTTTGCAGATGGAACGACAACAGACTCTTTTGTACCAAAGCTCATTCCCGGGGGACTAAAGTGGAAGTCAGTTTCAACTCATAGTTTTCATATCTGTGGAATTGATAGCAATGATGATCTTTATTGTTGGGGAAGAAATCACTACGGCCAAATTGGAATGGGAGATAACACGACAGTTATTACTGGACCAACACAAGTCAGCCCAGGAACAAAGTGGAAGTGGGTTGCGGCCGGAGAGTTGTCAACTTGTGCCGTAACAACAGCGGGAGTTGGTTATTGTTGGGGTTATGGAATAAATGATGTTTTAGGAAATGGTGTTACGGCCCATGCTTATTCTCCAACACCTATTAGTGGTGGACTTGTTTTTGATAAAATCGATATGTTCTGGTTTCATGCTTGCGGCCTTACGACTTCAAATGAAATTTACTGCTGGGGTAGTGACTTCGGTGGAGAAGGAACTTTAGGAGATGGCCTTGGGACAACTTCAAGTGTTCCCGTAAAAGTTGCAGGGGCCCAGACATGGGTTGATCTTACAGCAAGAGGGAGGCACTCTTGTGGGATTGATAATACTCAACAAATGTATTGTTGGGGTGAAGGTGAAGATGGAGAAATTGGAGATGGAGATATCCTTAATCGTCTGACACCTACTCAGGTAATTGGTGGCCATAGTTGGGCCTCGGTATCAGGTTCTGATTATATGAGTTGTGGTGTCACAACAAGTGGTGATGGCTACTGCTGGGGACAATACTGGAACTGGGGACAGGCCGGAACCGGAATGGGGAACGCTGGTCTTTTTATGCCTAAGAAAGTTCCTTTGGCAAAAACTTGGAAGTCTATGGCCGCTGGTTATATGCTTTTTTGTGGTATTGATGACTCCGACGATGCGTATTGCATGGGACGAGACCTCGATGGGGCGCTTGGAAACGGCGCAGCTGATACGGCCACTTATTCTCATCCATCGACAATAGTTACAGGTGGTCACAAGTGGGACGCTCTTAGTGTCAATGAGCGCTCAGTTTGTGGTGTAACAACTTCTAACGATGCTTATTGTTGGGGTAATAATAGTTATGGAAATCTTGGAAGTGGAAATACAACAAGCTCCTTCCATGATCCTAACTTAGTTGTTGGTGGTCATAGTTGGAGTAAAGTTTCGGCGGGTTATTATCATACTTGTGGAATGCGTACCGATGGTGCTGTTTACTGCTGGGGAGCAAATCGTTTCGGTGGTCTAGGAAATGGAGTGGCCACTGGAAATACGACTACCCTTACGACAACACCTACTGCTGTCAACGGTGGCCTTACCTTCACTGATATTGGAGTTGGAGATCACTTTACTTGCGGGTTGGCAACAGATAGTAAAATCTATTGCTGGGGACTCGATTCTCAAGGACAGTTAGGAAATGATACATCTTACACAAGCTCTTCTACACCTGTTGAAGTTGTTGGTGGAGCAGTTTGGACGAGTTTATCTGTTGGGGCATCTCACGTGTGCGCTCTTCAGGCCAGTGGTAATGGATATTGTTGGGGTGGTGGTAATAATGGAGCTCTTGGGCAAGGGGATTCTTCAAACCGACCTGAGCCTGCAATCATAGCAGGACACTCATGGAATAAGCTCGTTTCTGGCATGTGGCACACTTGTGGAATCGAAAATGTAACTGGTTATATGTACTGTTTTGGTTACGGTGAAGGTGGTGAGATTGGAAACTTTCCAGATACATTCTGGGGCTCAATTGAAACACCACTACTTTATGATCGAGGAATTAAATTTTCAGAGATTTTCTTAGGAGGGTCAGCGACATTTGGAATCGCCGCCCCTTAAAAGATAAAGTGATTAATTAGAATTGATAATTAAATTCGATTCTGTGGTCACCGTCAGCAATGTCTACTAGGTTACTCCAATTCGCAAAGTAGCGAAGGTTAAAGCGTGGAGTAAACTGGTAGCTTGCTGCAAATTCGTGAAGAAGAATATTATCTTTTCCACCATATGCTGATGACTCATAAAGGTCAGAACCTGCTAGGGCCGCTGCCCAGATAGGGTTATAATTAAACCAAATTTTATCAGTGATCGTAAATTTTCCGTAGAAGCCAACCACACTATTGATACCAATAACAGAGAAGCCACTATCAATTGAGCTATCGTCTTCTACAGTATTCTTTCCAAATTCAACACCAACTCCTGCTAGAGGATAGAGGTTAACAATCCAAAACTTTGGAAGTGCTTGTAGGATAGAGTAGGAAGCATTTCCTGTTCTTTCTGCTAGAAATGATTCTTTAAGACTATAGTTTATATCTAATTGTGAGCCACTACCTGTTTTTATATTTGCGCTAAAATTTCTGAAGCGAAAACTATCAAGTCGATTAGATCTTTTAGATGTACCATCCCATCCAAGTTCTTCTCCAAGAAAACCCTTGAATTCGATAACATTCATCGCTGCTACATTTTGAATGCCTGTATCATAAGAAATTCCAATCTTAGCATTTAAGCCTTTATTTGTTGCGCCAAGACCTGCTTGAGTATAGACCGCTAAAGGATCAGACATATCTTGAACTTCCTTTGCTAGGGCCGATGAGCATAGAAGTAGTGAACTAATTGCAAGTGATAAAATACGTTTCATATCAATTCCTTTATTTCTTTTCTAAATAACAATTATTATTGCTGAGTTCGTTACGCATGCCAAATTATTCTTTAAAAAATTTTAATATTCTTAAGTTTTTATCCAATAGTGCAGAAGGTAAAAATTTATAGTTTTAAAATTTTATGATGTTGTGGAGTAAGTATCGAAGCATTTAGCGATAAATTATTAGATATGATTGAGCGTAAGTCTTGGTGTGTCGAAAAGTATCGACTCACAAGAGATGCCACTTTAAAGACTTGTGTTGGTCTTAAGATCGAGGACTTCACAGTGCAGTCTGCTCCTGAGGTAAGTCCTCCTAAGTGGCATCTTGCTCATACAACTTGGTTTTTTGAGGAATTTATTCTCGTTAAGTATTTATCAAATTATAAAAGATTTAATGCCGATTATAGTCTCTTATTTAATTCATATTATAAGTCTGTAGGCACCCATTGGAAGCAGGAGAGCAGAGGGCTTCTTTCCCGACCTACTGTTCAAGAAATTCTGAGCTATCGAAATTACGTCGATAGAGCAATGCTGTCATTATTAGAGCTGACGGAAAGTATTGATGAAGTCGAATCGTTATTAGAGGTTGGACTTAATCATGAACAACAGCATCAAGAGCTTCTGCTAATGGATATAAAGCATATCTTAAGTTTGGGGCCAATTGATTCAGTCTACTCCCAAAAGCGACTTGAGAACTTTTCCGCAGGCTCATTAAAATGGCGGCACTTTAAAGAAGGGCTCTATACTTTTGGTCAAGATGAAAGTGAATTTTCATACGATAATGAAGGTCCAGCTCATAAAAGGTATCTTACTTCTTTTGCGATTCGTGAAAGTTATATTTCAAATGGAGAGTACTTAGAATTTATTAATTCAGGTGGCTATCAAAACTTTCAATACTGGCTTAGTGACGGATGGGATTGGATAAATGAGCAAAGAATAATTACGCCTCTTTATTGGCGACTTATTGATGGACAGTGGTATGAGTTTTCCTTACACGGCTTAGTGCCATTAGATATGTATGCACCTGTTTCTCATATTAGTTTGTATGAAGCTCAGGCATTTGCAAAATGGGCGGGTCATCGTCTACCAACTGAATTTGAGTTAGAGTTGGCCCTTGGGGATAAGAAATTACCTCTTTGGTGTTGGAGCTCATCTCATTACTCACCGTATCCAGCCTATGAGTCCTATAAAGGGGAGCTAGGTGAGTACAATAGTAAATTTATGTGTAATCAATTTGTTCTTCGTGGAGGATGTTTTGCAACCCCTGAAGAGCATTATCGTAAAACTTATCGTAATTTCTATCGCGCTCATCAGAGATGGATGTTTGCAGGAATTAGGATTGCAAAGGATATATAATGGAAGTGTCTATACTGAGAGAAGTAAGTGAGAATCAAGAATCAGAATTCTTAGAAGAGTTTGCCATTGATGTTTTAACAGGCTTATCTAAGACTGAAAAAAAGTTATCAACTAAATACTTCTATGATGATCGAGGAAGTGACCTTTTTCAAAAGATTACTCAACATGGTGATTATTATTTAACTAGAACAGAATTTGAAATTTTACTTCAATCAGGTTCTAAACTAGCTAGTTTAATAAGTCATGAAGAAATCGACATTATTGAATTAGGAGCAGGTGACGGCCACAAGAGTGAGTTAGTTATCGATGCCTTTTTAAAAGAAGATAGGAAAGTTAATTATTTTCCAATCGACATCTCAGCACAAGCCTTAAAGCAAATGCAGGCCCATATAACTCATAAGTCTAATTTATCTGTACATGGTATTGTTGCAGATTATTTAGAGGGGTTAAAATTTTTGAAGCAGAAGTCAAAGCGACGTAAGCTTGTCTTATTTCTCGGCTCTAATATCGGAAACTTTGATAGGGCCCAGAGTGAAAGCTTTCTTAGACAACTTTGGAAGCACCTCGATAATGATGACTATTTATTAATTGGTTTTGATCTAAAGAAAGATGTTGAAAAGCTACATGCTGCTTATAATGACTCAAGTGGATATACTCGTGACTTTAATTTAAATCTATTAGATAGAATTAATCGTGAGCTAGGTGGAAATTTCAATAAAGAGAAATTTCAGCATGTCGGAGTTTTTAATCCGAAGTTAGGAGCAATGGAGAGTTACTTACTTCCAAAAGAGAAGCAGGAAGTTTATATCGAAGAGTTAGAGCACCTCTTTGAATTCGAAGCCTATGAGCCACTACATCTCGAATACTCATTTAAGTACTCGAAAGAAGATATAGAAAGAACGTGTCAGCACACGGGCTTCAAATTAAAAGAACACTTTATTGATAAAGAAGAGTTATTTATCGATTCTCTTTGGCAAGTTGTAAAAAGATAGTCTTATATTAAGCTTTTTTTACAACTGAGCACTTAAGATACATCGAACCATGGCCATCGACTTTACAAGAAATGTCGTGTCCATTTACTGGCTCTTCTAGTAGGCGGATATTCTTTACTTTTGTTCCTGACTTAATCGTACCTTTTCCGGCCTTTAGGTCTTTAACAACTGTTACAGAGTCACCATTTTGTAATTGTGCACCGTTAACATCAACAAATTGAGGAGTACTATCTTCTTCAGAGCTAGCATCCAGACTCCATTCATTGAAGCATTCTGGGCAAATCCATAATTGGCCATCGCTATAAGCGTAAGGTGAGCTACATTTTGGGCATGTTTGATTTTCTTCTGTCATGGCATAAGAGTAATACTTAGAACGTTTATTGTAAATATGACTTATCCCCATCAATAAAAAAGTTATTAAAATTTAATTAAAAATTTATGAATTATGTTGACTTTTATCCTCACTGTTCAGTGATTCTGGACTATATTATATAGGTGCAAGATTAGTTTGCTATTTTTATGGAGCATAAATGAATATTTTGATTTTATCTTCTAATAAGAATCTTTACTCTACAAAGAGACTAGTAGAAGAAGCCAAACTTAGAGGTCACCATGTCGAAGTCGCTCGTCCAGACAAATGTTATATGGATGTGGCAACTGGTTCTCCAATGGTTTACTACCGCAAGAGAAAATTAGACAAGGTTGATATTGTTATTCCAAGAATTGGGGCCAGCGTAAGTGCCTATGGTATGGCGATTGTTCGTCAGTTTGAGATGATGGGAGTGTACTGCTTGAACTCGTCCAATGCAATTGGACGCTCAAGAGATAAATTACGCTCACTCCAAATCCTATCTCAAAAGCATCTACCCCTTCCAAAGACAGGAATGGCAAATAACACTCAACAAACTGAGAGCTTAATCAAGCTTGTTGGTGGAGCGCCAATGGTTGTTAAACTTATTGAAGGCTCTCAAGGTAAAGGTGTTATTTTGGCCGAAACGAAGAAAGCTGCAGAGAGTTTGATTGATGCTTTTAGAATTTTAAAGGCAAATTTTCTTGTTCAAGAATTTATTAAAGATGCAAATGGCGCAGATATTCGTTGTTTTGTTGTTGGAGGCAAGGTTATTGGCACAATGATGAGACAAGCGAAAGAAGGTGAGTTCCGCTCAAATATTCATAGAGGTGGAATTGGATCACCTGTGAAGATTACACCGGAAGAAAGAAAAGTTGCTATTGCTGCCGCAAAGGCAATGAAGCTTAATATGGCCGGGGTTGATATAATTCGTTCTGGTACAGGTCCTAAAATATTAGAGGTTAATTCTTCTCCGGGGCTTGAGGGAATTGAAGGTTGTACGAATAAGAATATTGCCGTTCAAATCATCGATTACGTAGAGAAGAATTATACAAAAGTCATAAAGGATAACTAATTGACGGATCAATTATTTAAATTAAAAGTTGAAGAAGTTGAAATTGGCAGACCAATCGTTGAGTTTGTCAATTTCCCTTCTTTTTACGGGCTTCAAAAAGTAAAAGCTCCTATTTATATCTATCGTGCAACAAAGGAGATCTCTCCCTGTGTTGTAGTCACTGCATGTATGCACGGTGATGAAATCAATGGATTAAGAGCAGCCCAACTTTTAATGAAAGGTAAATTGAAACTTTTAAAAGGGACTTTAATAATCATTCCAGCTGTAAATATTTACGGCTTTTTGAATAAGCAACGATACCTTCCTGATCGTAAGGATCTTAATCGTTGTTTTCCTGGTAAAGCAAAGGGGAGCTTTGGTGCTCGCTTTGCAAATTTTATCTTTAAGCAAATAACGAAGTATGGTGATGTCTTTGTCGATCTCCATTCTGGAGGTCCTGGCCGTTTCAATATTCCACAAATCCGTTGTGATTTAGAAACAAAGGGAATGCTAGAGCTTGTTAACAATATTAGTATTCCATTGGTCGTTAATAGCACGCTTAGGGATGGTTCTCTAAGAGAGGCCATTAATGATTTAGGTAGGCCTTGTATTGTCTTTGAAGGTGGAGAAGGCTTACGCATTGATGAAACAATTGCAAAGTATGGTGTCAACCTCGTTAAGAGTATTCTTAGTCACTATGGCATGATTAGAACTAAAATGAGTTTTAAAGAAGAAAAATTCATTATTAGAAAAACGAAGTGGATGAGAGCGGCCAAAGGTGGACTATTAATTAATAAGGCCCATCATGGAAAAATTGTAAAAGAAGGCGAGATCGTTGGAGAATTGCGCCAACTTACAGGTGAGCTTATTAGTCGAATCACAATGGAGCACGATGGAGTTATTTTGGGTATAAGCAAGTCATCTGTTGTTATGGCCGGAGATGCTCTCTACAATATTGGCTTCCTTGGTGAAGAATCGCATGAAGAAATCGACGACCTTCAAGAAGGTGATGGTGAGCTTTCAGATTACTTTGATTTTGAAGTTTAAAAATTATTAGTCGTCGTTCTTAATTCCCATTAAATGTGAAAATGAGTAAGTGAATTGCTCAGGTATAATTTTCTTATGTAATTCTATAGTTTAGATACTTAACTTATTGTTTTTACACATGTCACATAAACAACTTACGTTTCGATAAAACTGAGTAGTTTAAAATATATGGAGTCATATAATTTCTTTAATAGAAATAACTTTCTCTATGAGGATGTAGGAGACTTATATGACCATGGCAAAAATAAACCAAGAACTTGATTGTCGAAATGTATTTGAAGGAAGTGGAGCTATTTACGATATGCTAGATAAGCTACCGTTTAATGTTATGTATTGCGGAACTGATTTAGTAATCAAATACATTAATCCAAAAAGTTTTGAGAGTTTAAGGGCCATTGAATCTCTTCTGCCTATTCCTGTTGCAGAAATTATTGGTTCAAAAATCGATGTCTTCCATGAGAATCCTATTCATCAACAAAAGCTTTTAGCAAATCCTAAAAATTTACCAATTAAGACTCAGATTAGAATTGGTGATGAATCACTTGAACTAAATGTTGTTGCTGTTATGGATGGTAATGACTACATAGGTGCGATGGTTACATGGGATATCATTACAGATAAGTTAGTCGCTGATAATCGCAATGCTCAATACAGCTCAATGCTTGATAATATGCCAATCAACGTAATGCTTTCAGATCGAGACTTTAATATCACATATATTAATCCAAAATCGAGACAAACACTTACTTCAATTGAAGGACTACTGCCAATTAAGGTTTCTGAGATTGTTGGAAGTAGTATCGATGTTTTTCATAAGAATCCTGCACACCAAAGAAAAATGTTATCTGATCCATCTAATCTTCCTCATGAAACAAAAATTCATGTTGGAGATGAAATATTAAACTTATTAGTAAGTCCAGTAATGGATATGAATAATACTTACCAGGGAGCAATGGTTACTTGGGATGTTATTACAGAAGATGAAAGAATTAAAAAGGCCATCAATGAACTGGCCAAGGAAATGAAAGATAGCACAGAGGATATTTCGACAAAATCATCGAATGTTGCTGAAGGTGCTGTATCTCTTGGTGCAACAACTGAGGAGATGAACGCTTCAGTTGAAGAGTTAACTGCATCGATTAATTCGATCGCTCAAAACGCTAAATCTGCTAATGAAATTGCCGAGCTTACTTCTACAGAAGCACAAGAGGGAGCGAAGTCAATACATGAAGCTGTTGAAGCAATGGAAATTATAACAAGATCATCGGAAGAGATTAGTGAGATTGTAGAAGTTATTCGTGAAATCGCAAGTCAAACAAATCTTTTAGCATTCAATGCTGCTATTGAAGCGGCAAGAGCTGGAGAGCATGGTGCTGGCTTCTCTGTTGTTGCAGATGAGGTTAGAAAGTTAGCAGAGCGCTCTTCACAAGCAACGAAAGAGATCTCAAAGCTTATTAATGATTCTGTTAAGAAAATTTCTGAGGGGAGTCAAATCTCTAAGAAGGCCGGTGAGGCATTTTCAAAAATTGTCGACGGGGTTAATAATACGAATCACTCAATTGCTGAAATTTCTAGTGCCACGCAAGAACAACTTCTTGCAGCAAAAGAGGTAAGTGAGGCCGTACAACAAGTTGCATCTGAAACAGAAAACTCAGCTGCGGCATCTGAGTCAATTGCCATGGCCACTCGCAGTCTAGCTGATGGTGCAAAAAGACTTAGTGACTTAATCCAAGATTAAGAGAAAGGTTTTGCGAATGATTTACTTAATGGAGCTAAATAGTAATCAAATGGAAAAGATTATTGACCTCGTTCACTTCCATACAGGAATTACTATTTCTCCATCAAAAAAAAGTATGCTGCAAGGTCGAATTAGACAGAGGCTTAAGGCACTGGAGTTAGAAAGTTATGATGATTATATTGCTTATCTACAAACTGATATTAATGAAAAGCAAGAATTCATCAATATTATAACGACTAATGAGACAACATTTTTTAGAACTGAGAAAGTATGGAAATACTTTCAAGAAGAATTTTTGATTAATTGGAAAAATTCTTTACCAGTAAAAATTTGGTCAGCAGCATCTTCTACGGGTGAAGAAGCTTATTCTATTGCGATGTCTTGTGAAGAGCATAAAAAGATTAAGTCTAGCTTTCAATATGAAATCGTTGGGACAGATATTTCGACAAAAGTTTTAAAATATGCCCAAGACGCAAGATATAGTGGTCGAAATATTAATAATTTTAAGGAACGACATACAAAACTCTTTCAAACTTACTTCAATGAAGATGATGAGTTTGCAGAAGTTGTTCCCGAGTTGAAGAAGAATACGTCTTTCTCAAGTCACAATTTATTTTCAATTCCTAAAGGTAATATTGCTCAATTTGATATTGTCTTTTTAAGAAATGTTTTGATTTATTTTAAGCAAGAAGATCAAAAACAAGTAATTAATAATATTTCAAGAGCAATGAAGCCTGGAGCAATTCTAATTCTTGGAGAATCAGAAAGCTTGAACGGACTTTCTAGTGAATTTGAGTATGTGCATCCTCAAACTTATAAAAAGAAGTAGGGTATGAGAAGAAATGAGCGAGAGTATATTCATGTACGTATCGGCGAAATAAAATTCGGTAAAGCTGGAGCTATCTTACAGGCTACTTTGGGTTCATGTTTAGGGATCGCTATCATCGATAAGGTTAAAAGAACATGTGGTCTAGCTCATTGTTTCTTGCCACAAGGAGAAGAATCATCTCCTGAACACCAGCCTGGAAAGTACGTTGTAGATGCAATTCCATACCTTTTAGATAAATTACATCTAAATGAAAGAGCTGAAACAGATTTTGATATCTATCTTGCGGGTGGTGGAAATATGATGGCCCAACTTAAACAAAGAAATGTCGATCATATTGGAAAGTTGAATAAGGCCAAGGCCCTCGAAGTATTAAAAGAAAGAAACCTTCCAATTCGAAAAATTATGGATGGGGAAGAGCTAGCCAGTAAAATTATAATTGATTGTGATAGCTTAGAAATAAAAATGATTCGTATTAACGAGAAGTTGGAAAAGAAGATATGAATGAATTAAAAGAAGTTGAAGTTTTAGATACAATTGAAAAATATGAATCAAATATATTTGCTTCATTTACTTTAATGGGTAATGAGTTTGTTCTTGATATTACCGCAGTTCAAGAAGTTGTCAATTATCCAGAGTCTCTATTTCCAATGCCTCTTGCTCCAGACTATCTAGAGGGGATATTTAACTTAAGAGGGATGATTATCCCGATTTTAAGCTTATCCAAGTTATTAAATCTTTCAGGTGATAATCAGCAAGACTTAACAGCTTCTAAAGTAGCAATTGTTAATGTCCACGGCATTAGTGTTGGAGTTTCTTTCGATTCGACAGGAGAGATCTTAAGAGCTGAGAAGTCAGAAATCAGTATGTTTGAAATTACTGATAGTAGTGATATTACTCAAGTTGTTAAAGGTGCAATTAAAAGAGATATGGGAAAGCGTATTTATCAAATTCTTGAACCATCTCAGATTATTAAGATTAGAAATTTGGCCAGACTTGGGAGCTACGATTCATTCAGACAAGAAGTAGATCGACGACTTAAGGTTCAAAGCCAACATAAAAAATGTATTTCATTTCGAGTTAATGAAGTTCCTTTGGCAATAGAAATTACTTCTATTAATGAAATTATCAATATGCAAGATATTGAACATTCGGCATTTGCATCGAAGCTCTGTTTAGGATTAGTAAATTTGAGAGGAACGACGATTCCTGTGTTAAGTTTTTCTCGCATTCTAGGTCTAGAGTCGACAGATAAAGAAGGAATTGATCAAAAAATCCTAATAATCAAAATCGATAGTGAATACTTTGGTCTTGTCGTTGATTCTCTTGATGCGATTACTTTCTATGATGATGAGGGAGTCATGCCTGTTCCTGTTTTTTCGTCAAAGCGCTCCAATATGTTTCTTGGGGGAATTGAGACTAGTGAAAATGGAATGACTTTCTTAATCGATCATATGGAAATTTTAAATAACAGTGAAATTAAAGAGATTACAAAAAGCCATTCTGAGATTTATAAGGCCTCACATGAGGAAGAAGAAATGAAGAAGGTTGAAATGAAGTTAGAGTCATTTGTTACATTTGATTTTGGTTATCATTTCGGACTTGCCGTAAGTGAGGTGCGTGAAATTATTGAAAAACCACAAGATATTCTCACAACTCCAGGTGCTCCTTCACATGTTATTGGAGTCTATAACTTACGTGATCAACTAATTACTATTATTGATGCTCGTCGTATGTATGGAATTAAGGAAGATCGTGAAGAGCAGGTTAGTAAGTCTAAAAAGGTTATTATTTTAGAGGCCGATGAGAGAGGTGAGAATTACGCTCTTTTAGTAGATGAAATTGATAGTATTGTAAAAATCGATATGCTTAACAAAATGAAGATGCCAAGTATATTATCTAAAATCTCAGGTCAACTTGATCAGGATGTTTCTGAAATTATCCGTGATACTAACGGATCAGGTGTTGTGATTTTAAACCATGAAGCAATTATTAGAAGAATTGAAACATCTGTTTAGTAGCGTCTTTCAATAAGGAGTGAATTTCTAATATATGATGTGATAAGAATATCTAGTTCTCTATCAAGTTCAAAATTATGAAACTTATCTGGGCTAAACTCAAGATAGCTTCTTATCACTCCTCTCAAAGAGCTAATGATGATATCGATGGGGACTTCTGATTTAATCTCAGAGCTTTTATAAAAGTGATTCTCAATAAGGGTTTGAGTTTCACGAGTTACATATATGAATTTTTTCTCAACTTTAGGATGTCTTTTATAGAATAGGATAAGTTTCCTTAGCTCAAGATTTCGTCGATAATTATCTAAAACAAGCTTTAAAAATTTATGAAACTCTGCTTCAATATTCTCTCTTATTGAGTCGTCATTAAAGAAATTTCCATAGGTAAGAAGGTCTTGATCGAGCTGATTGTTGATTAGCTCAACAATGATTTCATCTTTATTTTTAAAGTGATTGTAGACACTTCCAATACTAACTCCGGCCATGCGTGCAATCTTATTTGTCGTTAACTTACATGCTGGGTTATGCTGCAAAAATAGGTCTGTAGCCTGTAGTATACAGTTATGGGTATTGGCCGTGCGAACTTGCTCATGCTTATATTGTGAATTTAGTCTATCTTCCATACTCGTCATAAGAGTATTCTACTTTATCTAAAACAATATTGAAATAAAAACCGTTTAGTGATTTTTAGTTTAGTTCAACTATGAACGCTTTAAGTACCACCAGAGAAGTCGATTTAGCGGCGCAAAAACTCCGTGGAGAAAGTTCAAACGATTTTCAACCCAAGATATTACCAAGCAGCCATCTTCACTTGTTGTCGATGGTTCATGAGTATCAGATTCTTCAAATGTAGAGAAATCTCCAGTATCAAGCTTGTGGCCATCACTGCTATAGTAACCGTCAAGAACATAGCTATACTCTCTGCCATGGTGACCGTGTTTAGGAATTGTTTCCCCTGGCCCAAGGTAGATAAAGAATAGACCACCGGCCTTGCCTGAAGTAACTTGTGCAACGGCGCTATTTTGTCCGAACTCTTTCCAGTGAATTTCCTTATCGGAAATAAAAGAGAGAGTGTCTGGTAATGTGAAGACCTTATTGTGAAAGCTTATCTTCGAAGGCCCTGGTGCAGGTTTCTTAAGCTTCGGTTCAGAGGCTTCAATACTGTTAAATAAATTATTGAAAATGTCATCACTATCTTCTTGAGTTAATTTGACATGTGAACTTGAGTGAAAGAATTCATCTGCTTGTTTTTCAAGCTCAGAGGCTGCTTGCATACGACATGCTTCACATCCATTTAAATGAGTCTTTACTAGAAGACCTAGTCCGGCATCTAGTTCACCAGATTCATATTTTTTTATTAAATCAATGCCTGGATGATAAAGTTTTCTCACTTTTCCTCCAATATAATCTTTAAGTTTTTAATGGCCAAGCGAATACGGGACTTAACGGTTCCTAGAGGGAGCTTCTCTTGATCGGCATATTCTTTTTGCGTTAATCCTTGTTGGTAAACTCCATTAAGGACTTCCTGTTGTTCACTTGAAAGTTTAGTTATCATTTCTTTTGTATATGCTAGGTGATAGATATCTTCACTATTGTAGTCTTCATCTTCTTGCTGCAGAAGATGTTCATCATCAAAAATATCATCAGCACCAATAATACTTAAGGGGTCACGACTTTGTTTTCTGAGCATATCGTACTTTTGATTTCTCACAATCGCATAAACCCAAGTATTAATATTTCCTTTTTCATTATTGTAAAGTTGGGCATTCTTCCATATTTTAAGCATGACCTCTTGGGCCATGTCGGCAGCTTGCTCCTTAGAAAGTCCTCCCTTAATTCCATATCCAATTATTTTTGGATAATAGAAATCAAAAAGCTTTTTAAAAGCTTCCTTTGATTTCTCATTCGCAATTTGCATAAGCAAATGCTCTATATCGATAAGACTTAACTGCACTTTTTCTGCTCTCCCAATAATAGGAATTATTGTAGCATAATTTATGCACGTGTTACTTAGTAAGTCATTTGCTGCACTAAATGCCTTCATATTACTTGATACGTCAAACTCTCATATTTGGATCACAGCAAAAAAAAAATAATTATAAGTAGCTAATAATAGTGGCAGAAATGACTTTTTTTTTCAGGAAGTGATCCATTCTCTTTGATCCGCCGTACCTATAAGCATAAGACAAATAAAGGATCGACCGTGTTTGAACTAATCATGCTTATTCTATTTTTAGTGCTTCTATATTTCACGATAGGGTGGTTCATTTCTTTGAATATTAAAATATTCTCATATTTAGACTTTTACTGGAGCTCAAGTTTTCTGATCGTTGTTGGCACACTATTATTTTCTCGACCGCAATTAGCAGAATCGGCCAATGCTCTAATACTATGTCTACTTTATACATTTTGGTCTCTTCGCTTAAGTTCACATTTATTTCAAAGAATTAGAAAAACGGGGGAAGATAGCCGCTATTTAAATTTAAAGAAAAAGTGGAAGGTCATGTATGGTGTCTATCTCTATGGACTCTTTGTCGCAGAGGGCGTTTTAACAGTGATCTTATCGGCTCCTCTGTTTCTTTTAGGGCCAGGGGAGATTACAATTTTTAATCTTGTGGCAATACTTCTTTTTGCTGGCGCTCTTATTGGAGAGCTAATAGCAGATGGCCAACTAAAACGTTTTGTATCCAATAAGGATAATAAAGGTAAAGTTTGTGATATCGGATTATGGAAGTACTCTCGTCATCCGAATTACTTCTTTGAAACATTAATCTGGTTATCGTATGGGATTTATGGACTAGATCTGAGCCGCCCCATCTCTCTTGTCGGCTTCGTCCCATATATTATCATGCTCTACCTAATTACTTGTGTAACAGGGGTTCCTCCAGCGGAGGAGTCGTCATTAAAGACTAAAGGTGAACGTTATCGAGATTATCAATTAAGAACAAATCGCTTCTTAATATGGTTTCCAAAGAAAGTCGTAAAAGTAGCCTTAATCGTTTGTTTAATTGGAGGAGTTACAGTGAAGGAATTAAGAGCACAAGATCTAAATACTCAAAGTCAACAAGCACAGAGAATTGAAAAGGTATTTAATGAGCTAAGAGCAGATAATATTGATATTCTTGATGGCTTTTATGCCCAAAAAACTCTCTTCATTGACCCAATAGGAGAGCATAGAGGGCTTAAAGAGGTAAAGGCTTACTATCAGGGAATTTATCAGGGAGTTGAAGACATTCGTTTCGAATTTTCTGAAATTATTTCAAATGGTAATCATCATGTTGCAGTTTGGAAGATGATTCTAACTACTCCTAATTTGAATTCTGGCAAACCAGTTATCTTACATGGAAACTCTGTTATTAAATTTAATGATGATGGACTAGTTAGTTATCATCGAGACTATTTTGATATGGGTGAATTTATCTATCAGCATATACCAGTACTAGGTTCACTTATAAAGTACATCAAAAATAGGCTAAAGGGGCAGTAATGAGAATTGCAATTATTGGCTCTGGTATTTCTGGGCTTACATGTGCCTATAAACTTTCGAAAAAGCACGATATAACGCTATTTGAGGCCAATGATTATCTTGGTGGTCACACTCATACACATGAAATTGATTATGAAGGAGAAGAGTTTAGAATAGATACCGGCTTTATTGTTTTTAATAAGAAGACTTATCCTAATTTCTTGCGCCTAATGGAAGAGCTTGATGTCGCTTATAAGCCTACAACCATGAGCTTTAGTGTTCATTGCGACAAGACTGGGCTGGAATATAATGGAACGACACTAAATACTTTATTTGCTCAAAGAAGAAATCTCTTCAGACCTTGGTTTTATTCGATGATTAATGGAATTATTGACTTTAATAAGAAGGCCAAGGAATTCTTGTCTAATGATTCTGGCGATATTTCCCTTTCTCATTTCTTTGAAACAAGAGGTGTAAAGAAGAGTGTCATTGAATATTATATCGTACCAATGATGGCCGCCGTGTGGTCGACTGACCCTATTGATGTTTGGCGCTTTCCTGCAAAATTTGTTTTACGTTTCTTTGAAAACCATGGTTTTTTAGAAGTTGATGATAGACCTCAATGGTATGTCATTGATGGTGGCTCAAATTCTTATATAAAGAAAATGCTGGCCCATTTTAAGGATTCAGTAAGGCTAAACACTCCAGTGAAAAGTATTACTCGTGAGCAAGGTCAAGTAATTATTGAAACCAATATAGGACGTGAAAGCTTCGATCAAGTTATCATTGCAACACATTCTGATACAGCATTAAAGTTATTAGCTGATCCTTCAGAGAAAGAAGCTGAGTTACTTTCTGCAATTCCTTATGTTGCGAATCCAACATTCTTGCATACTGACGACAGTTTTCTACCTAAGAGATCTCTTGCTGTAGCGGCATGGAACTATCAATTACCTGTTGAAAAGTCTGTTGGCTCCACTGTGACTTACAATATGAATATTCTACAAGGAATAAATTTTCATAAGAATTTCAATGTTACCTTAAATCCATATCGACCAATTAAGAATGAAGCAATTCTAAAAGAACTAAATTATATGCACCCCTTATTTACTCTCGACGGGATGAGGGCGCAGGCCAAATGGCACGAGATTAGTGGGCATAATCGCACACATTATTGTGGTGCCTATTGGAGAAATGGATTCCATGAAGATGGTGTCTTTAGTGCATTAAGAGTTATCGAGAAATTGGAGGAGTTATGAACTCATGTCTTTATCAAGGCAGTGTCGTGCATTCTCGCTCCTTACCAAAGAAACATTACTTTAAATATAATCTTTTTCTCGTTTATTTAGATCTAGATGAGATTGAAAACTTTTTTTCTATGTCACGCTTTTGGTCATATCTTAAACGTAACCTTTGCTATTTTAAAAGAAGTGACTATCACGGTGATACAAGTAAGGACCTTAAGGACGAAGTATTAAATACTGTTGCAAAACATCTAGGGCGCAACACTGATGGCCCAGTTAGAATGTTGACTAGCCTAAGGTACTTTGGCCATTGCTTTAATCCTGTAACATTCTACTACTGCTTTAATAAGAACAATGAGATTGAAGCGATCATGGCCGAGATTGAAAATACTCCATGGGGTGAAAGGTTTTGCTATGTTGTGGATGCAAGAAAAAGTCTTTCCGTAAATGACATTGAAGCTGCTTTCAAGAAAGAATTTCATGTCTCACCATTTTTTCCAATGTCTCTTGCATATCAGTGGAGTTTTTCTCTTCCTAGTGAAGTTTTGAAAATCAAAATGGATACATTTGATAAGGATGAAAGTGTTTTCTTCGCAAGCATGAATCTTAAGAAAGTACAGGCATCAAAAAAATCTCTCAATAGAATGTTACTAAAATTTCCATTTATGACAGTGAAGGTAGTTTTAGGAATATATTTTCAAGCATTCAAGTTGTGGGTAAAAGGAATTCCTTTTTATGATCACCCAAATCCAGATAGTCGAAGAAGTCTATTTTCACAAGCGAATATAAAGGAGTAGTTATGAAACCAGATATAAAAACAATAGAGAAATCACAATTGCTCAATAAGGATCAAAGGCCAGGTATTCTTCTTAGAACTCTTCGAGATGGGATTATAAAGAAATTGGCCTTACTAGAAAATGTTCGTCTAACGATATATGTTGGCGATGAAAAACATATCCTAGGTCGAGGAGAGCAACGAATTAGTGCTGAAATGATCATTCATGACCAAACTTTCTTCACAGATATTTTTATCAAAGGCTCAATTGGAGCAGCAGAATCCTATATCTTAAAGAAGTGGGATACACCGAATTTAAGTAATGTCATGAGAGCTTTTGCTATTAATAAGACACTTTTAAGTGAAATGGATGCAGGGTTTGTAAACCTTTTAAAGCCTGCTCGTTTTATTGAGTATTGGCAAAACAGAAATACAATTGATGGTTCAAAAAAGAATATTGAGGCCCATTATGATTTACCTGACGAATTATTTAAGCACTTTCTCGATGACTCGATGATGTATTCAAGTGCAATTTTTGCAAATGAAAATTCAACGCTAGAAGAGGCCCAGCAGTATAAGCTTAAAACTATCGGTGAAAGACTCAATATTAGAGCAGGTGATCATATTCTTGAAATTGGTACGGGTTGGGGTGCACTTGCCATTCATCTGGCCCAAGCATATGACTGCCATGTAACAACAACAACGATTTCGGAAAATCAATATATTGAAGCAGAAAGAAGGATTAAAGCAGCAGGTCTTGAGGATCGAATTACACTTTTAAAAAAGGATTATCGTCTCTTAGAAGGTAAGTATGATCGAGTTGTTTCTATTGAGATGATTGAAGCAGTTGGTGAGAAGTTCTTGAACACTTATATTCAAAAAATATCAGATGTATTAAAGGAAGATGGTCTTGCCCTTTTACAAATTATTACGATTAATGACCAAGAATATGATCGTGCAGTGAAAGAATTAGATTTTATTAAGAAATTTATTTTTCCTGGAAGCTTTATACCTTCAATTCATGCGGTCTTAGGTTCTGCAAAGAAAGTAACTGATTTACGTTTATACTCTCAAATTGACTTTGCTCAGGATTATGTACGAACACTTGAAGAATGGCAAAATCGTTTTAATCACGAAACTTATAAAATTCCAAAGCTCGGTGAGGATGAACAATTTAAAAGACTTTGGAACTTTTATTTTTCATATTGCATTGGCGGATTTAGTGAAAGGGCCATTGGTGTTTCTCACTTAGTATTTGGAAAACCACTATACAGATCTTAGGAGGATAAGATGTCTATATTAATGAATGCCGCAGAAAGAGGTTATATACCTGATCCATTAATTAGAATGGGGATTAGAAAGCTCATTAAGCAAAGAAAGGATGAGATTAATAAAAATTTAGAATTTCACAAGTCTGGAATTATAAATGACTTTAATAAATCACTAATTGCCGAGGACGTTGATAAAGCAAATGAACAACATTATGAGCTACCTCCTGAATTTTTTAAATTAGTTCTAGGTGCTAATCTTAAGTACTCAAGTGCATTATTTGATAATGGAATAACATCACTTGATGAGGCAGAGAGTGCGATGCTTGAAAAGTATTGTGAAAGAGCGCAAATTGTCGATGGAATGGATATTCTGGAGCTTGGTTGTGGGTGGGGTTCTCTGAGTCTTTTTCTTGCAAGAAAATTTCCAAACTCAAAAATTACAGCTATCTCAAATTCAAATGGACAAAGAGAGTTTATTGAAGAGCGTATTAAAGAGCGTTCATTAAATAATTTAGAGATTAAAACTTGCGACATAAATGATTTTAATATCGAAAATAAGTTTGATCGAATTGTCTCAATTGAAATGTTCGAACATATGAGAAATTATAATTCGTTATTTAAGAAAGTCGCGTCCTGGCTAAAAGATGACGGAAGATTATTTATCCATATCTTCTGTCATAAAGATGCTTCTTATTTCTTTGAAACACAAGGTGAAGACAATTGGATGGGCCGCTACTTCTTTACTGGTGGTGTTATGCCAAGTTTTGATCTTTTTGAAAAGGTTCAGGATAGCTTTAAATTAGTTGAAAAATGGAAAGTTAATGGCGCTAATTATCAAGAAACTTCTGAGCAGTGGTTTCTGAATATGGAAAAAAAGCGCAGTGAAATTATGAAAGTCATGGCCAATACATACGGTGAAGATCAGGCAAATATTTGGTTTCATCGTTGGAAAATTTTCTTTGCTTCATGCGCGGAGCTTTTTGGTTATGACAATGGTGAAGAGTGGTTTGTAGGACACTTCCTATTTGAAAAGAAGTAGTCGAATTCGACGGAGAAAGTAATGGTTTTTGCAATAAGCTTTTTAGTTATACATTGGTACTTATCGCTGTTTTGTCAGTCTTTCTATTTACATCGCTATATTTCGCATGGCCTTTGTAAGCTAACTCCTGCATGGGATAAGTTTTTCTTAATCTTGACGATTCTCTCGCAAGGTCCAAGCTTTCTTCGTCCACAGCATTACCGTACATTGCATTTAAATCATCACAAGCATTCAGATGTAGTTGGAGACCCGCATTCTCCTGTTGTTAGTAAAAATATTATCTCTATGATGTTACAAACTTATAGAGAGTACATGAGCGCAGAGACACAAGAAGAGAGGTATCCTAGTGTTGTTGCTATTGCCGATTCCGTATTCGTCAGGTTGCTCTTTGTCGTGTTATATGCGCTCATGTATTTATTATTCACTGATTCATATTGGTATCTATTACTTGTTCCTATCCATAGCTTTTTAGGTCCTATTCATGGTGCTATTGTGAACTGGTGTGGTCATAAATATGGCTATCGTAATCATGATCTCGATGATCATTCAAAGAATACACTTATAATTGATTTTCTTATGATGGGGGAGCTGTATCAAAATAATCATCATGCAAACGAGCATAGCTTGAATTTTGCAGATAAGAAATTTGAGTTTGATTTCACTTTTATTGCTCTTAAGTTTTTGAAAAAGGCAAAGGTGGTGAGCTATGAATAGATTAATTAGTAAACTTTTATTGCTTGGAGTTCTTTCCTTGTATGCAAGTGCTGTCAGTAATGATTTACGCTTAGTTGGGAAAGGCGTACTTTCCTATTTTGTTTGGGATGTCTATGAGGTGTCTTATTTAACAAGTGTTGATAAAAAGGTAGAGCTAATAAAGATTAAGTATTTGCGAGACATTGATAAGTCTTTATCTCAAAAGGGGTGGAGAGAATCTTTAAAGAACTACAAAGATGTTGATAAGCAACTTAAGGATCTTGTCGAAAGTAGTGTCGATGTAACAGAAGGGGATATTATATCTATCTATAAGATTAATGGTGACGATGTAATTATTAAAAAAAATGAAAAAGTTATTCTAGAGAAAAAAGATGATAAGAAACTTTATTCATTGGCCCACGCTCCATGGATTGGTGAATATCCTGTGGATTCAGATTTAAAGAGAGACCTCCTAAAGTAATTATATCCAGGCCAAGGCACCTGCACTATAGTTACTCGTTTTCTTCTGTGTTTCTCTATCTAGGTCTTTATTTACCTTCTCAACAGAGTCGTTCAATGCTTTTTGGATGAGGAGTTGTTCTTGTCTTGTAAATTCAAGTCGCTCTTTTACACCTATAATAAGATCTATTTTTCCCTTATTGATTTGAGATGGCATTTTAGTAGCTATCGTAAGGTTCTTAAGCTTTGAGTGAGGAATTTTTCCATCTCCAATACCTGTTAAAATCTTTCTAAGATGCTTTTCAACTAATTCACCGTGGACGGCCAAATTTGTACGTTCACTTTGTTTCACACCTGATGGAATAAAGCTTAGTCGATATTGCGATGGATTTTCTTGGGCAGAAAACCGACTAACAAGTGCAATCTCATCCTTAGCTGTTAGTTGTTTTGAAGGTATCATGACACAATCGTCACCACTGCAAGCGTCAAAATATTCAATTTGTCTTTCATCTAAGACATCTTTTACGATTTGGTTAAATTTAGTTTTAATCTGATCAAATGTAGCTGTAACCTGTTGTTCACCTGCTCTCGTTGCTTTAATGATATCCCTAGGGGATTGGTTTTCAGTTCTCAATATATCAAGTGCAACTTGACGTATATTTCTTGCACCCATTCCTGTGATATCACCTGACATGCCACCAAAACTTGCTGCGTTTAGGTTTGCGTTTACTCGTTGCTTTAACCAAAGTCCAGGAGTTAAAGAATCGAGATTTCTGATGTAATTCATAAGATCTTGGCCATCTTGGATTGATAGCTTGCTTCCAAAGCGACGATTGAGTTCATTTGCCAGTGTTTCGCCATGGCCATTTAGTGGACCAGTTATTTTTCTTGCAACCTCAAATACTTCAAGTGTTGGAATATAGTTTTGTGATTGCCCAACCTTCTCAATAAGTCCTACTCTAGATAGTGGATGGTTTGTATTGAGTTTAGTATTGTACTTAGTGATATTTTTAACTTCTTCCTCTATTGTGAATTTTACTTTTTGAAAATTTGCAATCTGTCCTGAACGATCTATTGAGCGACTTCTCTTTGCTGCCTGTCCTGCTTCGTCTGCAGTTTCTCCAATGCCGGCCTGAAACCAACCCCTTATGTTTTCATTTGCTGGTATTCCTTCCATTGTCTTTACCATGTTGGCAAATTCACTATTTGCTTCTTGGTAGACGCTATTTAATTCTTTAGTTAGTTGTGCTTTAATATCACTTGATAGTTCTTTTGGTGCAAATGCAAAACGCATCGACTTGAAGTCCGAATATACTTCAATATCAATATTTGGGTACTTCTTTAAAAGCTCATTTATTTTAGTCGCAACAATAGTTTTATGTGCATTTGTTAGAGCTGTGACAAGACTTTTATCTCCAATCGTATCATTAAGTCTTTTAAGTGCTGAATTTTCAATATCTAAATAGAGAGATGCATTTGTTGCGCTGGCATTTTTAATCCAACGTCCGTTCAGCTCTACTCCTGTAAGGACATAGTTTTCATACTTTGTGATAAAGTCTGTCTTAGATGTTATTTTATAACTTGGGTCATTAAATACAGACTGACGATAGAGGTCTCTTTTCCTTATTCCATTTAAGTCATAATCGATACCTGTGCCTGAAGGAGTGTAGCGAATTGCTTTTGTTGCAACTTTTACGCCGCTACCTACGAGTTCTCCTGTTACTGAAAGAGGGGCAAGTAGAAGGGTGAAATCTCTTTCAAATTTTCGATCTTCATAATGTCTGGCGGTTGTTAAACCTGAATTGAATGCTAATGCCGCATCTTCATAACGATTTTGCGCAATACTTATCCCAATCGTTTCGGAAGCAATACCAACTCCAATAATACATCCAACACCGGCCGTGAAGGCACAAATTCCACCGCCTATTAAGGCAGCACCAGCAAGAGCAAGATCTGTTTTTATCTCATTGAAGTCTTCTTGATCCTTCAAGTCTTGCGAAATATCGCACAAAACTTTCGTCGCACCACGATTTTTTATAAATGAGTTTAGGATATTATCATTTCGAATTAACGTTACATCATCCTCTTTATCTTGTTGTGTAAGCTTATCAATTGATTGTTTCGTTTGCTCACTCAACTTTGAAATTACTTTTGTAACTTCATTAAGTATCTCTTTGTTGTCTTCGTTACCTCTAAGATCGATATGTGCGAGTATTGGGTTTTTTGCTAATTTTTCGTGATATTCACTTTTTAATTGATCACGGTACTTTGACATTTTATTTTTCACTGCTTTAGTGAGTTTATTTTGATGAAAGGACTCACAAGTGTATCGCCCCTTTGAGGGGATAAAGCGATATGAAGTAGGAGATATTTGTTCAATACACTTATTCTTATCAGCATTTTCTTTGAACCAGCTTTGTGTAAAGTGATATTTTATCGCGTTTGCTTCTTCTTCAATTTTTAATTTCTCGTCTTTAGTAAGAGATTTCAAATCTTTATTTTGAAACTTATGCTTTATTGAAGCATTATAAAGTGTTGGCATCATCCCTTGATAATTAGGTGGTGGAACCATCATGGACATGGTTGCTCTTAGTTTTGGAATTTCCGTTCTAATTGTCTTAAGTATTGTCTCTCTAATCTTAAGACATTCCGGACGAGAATTATGTAAGCATTCTCTTAGTTTCTCTAAGTATGATTTGTTTCTCTTTAGCTCACTAATGGTATATTCTTTAAGTTCACTTAGAATGTTGTCTTCATAAATACTTCTTTCTATTGCACTTGCAGTCTTAGACAGTGAGGTTAAATTATCAAAGTAATTGATACGTCCATTTTCGCATCCAATATAGTATTCATCGTTATGATTATTTGAAGTGATTCTTTGGCAGGCCGCTATTTCATATTCTTGGTGAGACTCTATGGACGAGCTACTTTGCACTGAAGTATTTATTGTAATAATACCTGTAAATAGCAGTAAGAGCCTCATCCTCATGTCCATATTATCGACCATTTATGTTTTTTTTCTTAGCTTTATCTTAAGGTGAACAGGATGAAAAAATATGACTTTTAACATGTTTTTTGATTAGATATTATAACGTTTAGAAATTAGTCATTTATGGAGAAAAAATATGTCACATTTTAATCATGCAGCCAACACTTGGGACTCTGAAGATAAGATTGCCCTAATGCAAACACTTGCAGAGAAAACTAGAGAACGTCTGAAACTGACTCAAAAAGTTGACCTTCTTGACTTTGGTTGTGGAACTGGTCTCTTTGGTCTTGAGTTCATTGATAATGCAAAAAGTATTACAGGTGTTGATACTTCGACAGGAATGTTAGAGGTATTTGATAAAAAATCGAGTGACTTTGATCATATTAATTCGATTAATATTGATTTAGAAAATCAAGAGCTTGATAAAAAATTTGATCTAATTATTAGCTCAATGACATTTCATCATCTCGATTCGCCAGCAAAAATGACTGCAAAACTTGCTGCCATGTTAAATGAAGGTGGTCAGATGGCCATCGTTGATCTTGAATCAGAAGATGGAAGCTTTCATCCAGACCCTAAAGGGATGGGTGTCAAACATTTCGGATTTTCTAATGATGAAATCGTTTCATGGGCAGATAAAGCAAATCTAAATGTAAAGATCGAAACAATTAATTCACGTACAAAGAACGGTCGTGAGTACAATCAATTCTTAGCAGTGTTTTATAAGTAGGTAATATGAAAATAGGTGTAATTGGTGGAAGTGGTGTTTATGATCTTGACCTTATGGAACAAGTCGAATCATTAAATATTGAAACTCCTTTTGGCATGCCAAGTAGTCATGTTGATCATTTGAGAATCAATGGGAGTGAATTCTACTTTATTACACGCCATGGGAAAGGACATCATATTAGTCCTTCTGATATTAATTATCGTGCAAATATTTACGCGCTAAAATCACTTGGCGTTACACATGTTATTTCTATATCTGCAGTAGGTTCTTTAAAAGAAGAAGTTGCTCCTGGTGACTTCTTTCTTCCTGATCAATTCATTGATTGGACTAAAGGACTACGTAAAAGGTCTTTCTTTGAAAATGGTATTGTGGGGCATGTTTCTGTTGCTGGGCCAATTGAAATGGGGCTTGTTGAGCGAATTAAAACATTAGCAGATAAGATCGAAACAAAATTTCACTTTGGTGGAAGCTATATTTGTATTGAAGGGCCACAATATTCATCACGAGCAGAGTCTGAGCTTTTTCGCAGCTTTGGTGCAAGTGTTATCGGCATGACGAATGTTCCTGAAAGCTATCTTGCAAAGGAAGCAGGGATGGCGTACGCAACAGTTGCTCTTGTGACGGACTATGATTGCTGGAAAGATGAGGCATGTTCTCTTGAGGAGATCACAAATGTCATTAATAAGAATGTCTCGAATGTTAAAGAATTGTTAATTCATTTAATACCGAGCTTAGTTAATGATGAAGTTAAGTTTGAGAGATCCAATGAGAATGCCATCGTAACTGAACCGTCTTTTTGGCCTAAGGATTCAACAGATATAATTAAGACGCTAATTTCCTGATTTTTGGCATTTTATGTGACAAAAGGTGACGATTGTCATGTAATGACTGTCTCGTAAACGATATAAATTTATCAAGAAGAGGAAGGCGTTTATGTTGTATTATTTTAAGGATCTCCCTGAAGAGAAGAAAGAAGTTGGCGGCAAGGCCTATATGCTAGCAATGATGGCCCAAATGGGGATTGTTGTTCCTAATGGGATTATCTTAGACGCTCTACCAACTAAAGAAGAATTAGCTGAAATTTTTAGCTTTGCTCGCGATGGAGAATACTCACTTGCTGTCAGAAGTTCAGCAACAGGTGAAGATTCAAAAGAGAATAGTTTTGCAGGTCAAAACTCAACTTTCTTATATGTGAATAACGATACAGATCTTGAGCACGCAATTGAAAATTGTTTCAATTCTATTCATAAAGAGTCCTCAAAAGCTTATCGAAAACATTTTTTAGGATCTGATAAAGAAGTTCCTATGAATGTTGTTGTTCAGCGTATGATTGACCCTTCATATTCAGGTGTCTACTTTTCTAAAGATCCAAGAGGTAAGTATAAAACTTGGATGCTTGAATATATTGATGGAGTCGGTGAGGACCTAGTTTCTGGTAAACGTACTCCAATTATTCTAAGTGAAGAAGATTCACAGAGTGAACATATCACTCAAGATCAAGTAAAAGAGATTGTTGCTTTCGCTAATCTTGTGGAAGATAAATATCAAGATGACTTTGATATTGAATGGGCAATTGATAAAGCAGGTAAGGTTTATCTTTTGCAAGCGAGGCCAATTACTGCCAAGGCTTCAATTACAAATCTTAAAAAACTGGCCCATGATGAACTTGAAAGACTATCTCACTCATTTTCTGATGATACAGTATGGGATGGACAAACTTTTGCAGAATGGACTGTTTCTCCTACGACTTTAACTACTCAGATATGGTCAGAGTCATTTAAAAAAGATCAAGCCTTTGATAAGGCCCTTCGTAAATTAGGCTATGTTGGCTTTAAAGGTAATGAATCCATTATGGATGAAGTCTTTGGACGAAATTATATCAATCTGAGCAAACTTGGGCAGATGTACTTTGGACCTATTCCTTATTCGATTGAACCAATGCCAAGGCCACACTTAAAGTTTCATTTCTCAAAAATAACTCCAAAGGTTCTTTTTAGCACACCACAAACAATGTGGCGTATGCTCAAGGTTGGACTCTCGATTAATACTCATCGTCAGGAAGTTATTGATCAAGCTTCAAAAGAGCTGCTGGAGATTACAACAATTTCAAAGCGACCGAATGATCCTTCAATCTATAAAGACTGGAGTGAGGAAGATATTAATGGCCGTCTTTCTAAAGAGATTACAATTTTCAGTAATCGAACTTTAGAGTGGCCGTACATTTTAATATCGCTAACTGAAACAACAATTCAAACATTGATTTCTCTTCTTAAAAGTATTTATTCTGAGCAAGAAGCAGATCAAATGATTAAGAAGTGGTCTGGAGCGGGAATCAATTCTGAAACATACAATATGGGGCTTTACTTCAAAAAAGCTTGTGCAAAGCCTAATGTCAGACCCCTTTTTCTTGCTCGCTACGGCCATCGTGGACCAGGTGAATTAGATTTAAGTGCTAAGCGCTGGTCAGAAATAGGTGATGATGCATTTTATGATTATCCCTTAGAAAAATATGTACAGGATAAAAACTCTCACTCCTTTATTGATGTTGAAGCAGAAATTATGGGGATGAGGTCTTTTAAGAAGACTCTTATCTTAGAAGAATGGAAAATTTTAAAGCAATTACTTGAGCTTAGAGAGAAGTGGAAGATGGCCATTCTAAGACCTTATGCTCATATACGCTTTCTTGCTCTTGAAAAGGCAAGAAGGATTAATTTAGAAGATGAAAATGATATTTTCTTTCTTACTAAAGAAGAAATATTAAGTTTTGAATCATCAATGCTTGAGCTAATTAAAGAAAGAAAAGAGCGAGCAGCATTATTTAAGAACTTTAATTTTTCAACTGTTACTTCTTTGCAAGAAATTAAGGCCGTCATTGATGGCAAAGAAGATAGTAGCTCAAATGATCTCATTGGTGAGGGGCTCTCTTCTGGTGTTGTTAGAGGAAAGATCGTGGTGGTTAGTAACCCTGCAAGTTGGAAAGAAATTGATTGGCCTCAAAATGCAATTGTTGTGGCCCAGTCAACAGACCCTGGCTGGACTCCTGTTTTTACTAAGGCCAGTGGAATAATAGTTGAGCGTGGAGGAGTTTTATCTCATTGTGCAATTGTTGCCAGAGAGATGGGGATTCCTGCGGTTAGTGGAATTAAACAGTGTCATTTAAAATTTAAAGGTGGAGAAGATGTTTTCGTTGATGGAAATACTGGATCAATTAAACTCATGCAATAGTTTATGTAGCGACTTTAGTTACTCAATTGTTCCTACTGTTTTATTACCTCTTGCTTTCCTAAGTACTGGTATCACTGTCGTTGCAACATTTATTGCAGGTCTTTTTGGTATTAAGTTAAAGGCCGAGGGCCCTAAGAAGTTACTTGAGGTCTTACTAAAACCAAAGATTCTAATCTCTGCTATGATCTTTAACGTTCTTATTTATGGTGGGATGGAAGCATATCAATACTTAAAGCATGGCCCTGTGCCTCTTTTTGTGCAGGAGTTGGTGAATAAAGATACTAGTTTTTCAAAAGCTCCTTTAAAAGCACAGGAAGGAATGATTTGGCAACAAAGTGTCGAAGAAGGAATTTTTGCTTCTGGTGTTGTAGTTGGTGATGAGTTATTTGTTGGCTCAAAAGAGGGAAATCTCTTTGTCATTGATATTAATTCTGGTGCTATTAAAAATAAGATTTTCTTTGGGAAGTTTCTGTCTCCAACTCCAGTCTATTATAAAGGATACCTATATTTTGGAGAAGGTCTTCACGCTTCTCATCATATGAGGGTTTATAAATTTGATCCTATTGCTAAGAAAGTAGTGGGTTCTTTTCAAACTAAAGGTCACACTGAAATTTTTCCTGTTATTACAGAAATTGATGGGAAGGATTACCTCTTTCAATCTGCTGGTGGTGACGGTCTTTATGCAATTGATCCAAATTCAATGGAGCTAATCTGGCAATACAAAGGTGGACACATGGATGCCTTTGTTCTTGTGAAGGATAATGCAGTCTATGTAGCAAGTGGAGTTCCTGAAGAGGTTATTGGTAAAGCAAGACCTTATGCTTACAAACTAGATGTAAAGTCTGGAAAGCTTTTATGGAAAGAGGAACTACCACTTTCAAGTTGGTATGGGCCAGTGGCCACAAGAGATAATATCTGTTTTATTCAGGGGGAGCTTCACGTTAAGTCTGAACTAGGTGGACTTGTCTGTTTAAATTCTATTGGCCAACAAGTTAGTTCTATCAGTATCGATTCTCCTGTCATTGGTAAGCCAATTGTTTTTGATGACCTTATTGTCTTTAATGACTTTGATGGAAGAGTCTATGCGTGGAATAGCATTACTTCTAAACTAGAGTGGAAGTACGCCAGTCGTGAGAAGAAAATTGGCTACAACTATTCGTCAGTTAAGTATGACGGTGAAAAGCTTATTTTCTCTGATCGCAAGGGTAAAATTTCTTATCTTGGCCTAAATGACGGGAAAGTGATTAATTCCATTGAGTTTGGGGATGAAAGTGTTTTTGCGGATTCTCTGATTCTCGACCAAGGTCATTTGATCTTTGGAATGAAGGGTAGTATCAAATATTATAAGAATACAGTTAATTAGAAGAGGGCCTTAGAGGCCCTTTTTTATTTGATCTCACATTTTGGAATCGATTTTTTGAAATTTCTAAATACTTTATTACAAATTGATTTTCTGTACTGATTTTTAAATAAGCTTACTTCAGTACTTGTTGTTACTTCCTTAGAGATCACTTTATAATTATTTTTATAAAGCTCCACACTCATACGGCATAAGTGGTCATCTGAGCTTTCACCTCTAAGATCTCCGGAGATGATTTGGTAAGTAGCACGATAAAAGAAAGCTAGGGCCTTTTGATCATTAGCATTTTGATGAACATATGGATGATCATGATAAGTTCCGATGCTCATTTGATCGACAACATTATATCCCTTACTTTCAAAAGCTTGTCTAAATTTATCAAAGTAATCTTTTGGCATATCATAATTTGCAAATGTTCCGTAATAAGGACCTTTTGCCATCACAACATTACAAGTTTCATGTTTGATTTTTCCGGCAGCAAATGATTGGATCGATAGGATTAATGTTGCAATTAAAATTAAAGTTTTCATGTTGTTCTCCTTTTGTTTTTTGCCAATGTAATCGAAAGGAGGACTGCGCTCAATATGAGCAGGGGCCAATGTGTTGACCCTCGATTGTCATCATATAAATACTACAGCTTTTAATAATTTTAAGGAGTTATTTCTTCTTTTTCCCACTGAGCGGAAAAAGTGAAAGACTTAACTGATAGATTGAATCATATTCATTTGTGTCTTCTAGAAAATCACAAAGCTTACGCCTGAAGTCCCTAATCAGCACCTTTGCCTCTTCAATTTTTTTCTTATTAGTTGCCATCATCATTGATGATTGCTCACGAAACTCGGGAGTGACTTCGTCAATGGCAAGCTTTGCAAGATCAAGAATACGACGTTGTGATTCTTTGTTGGCCATATTGATATCTTCATCACTAAGAGCATGAGTAGAGCTTCCTTCCGTAAGATCTAGCCAATCACCATCATCACGAACTTCTAACAACTTTGCTTCAACAAGGTCATCAATTAGGCTTTGTGCATACTCTTCAGTCGTATGGAGCTCTCCCGCAATCCACTTTGCTGTTGGATCGAAGCCTTTAACTTTCATTAGCTCGAGGATAGCGTAATACTGCCAATTCTTTATGACCTCTTGGTGAATCATATCGACACGAGTATATTCTTCTTTTGGATTTTTTAGGCGAAATGACTTTATAACCTCTTTAGATCTTACTTCTTTTTTAATCTTAGAAAGCTCTTCTTCTGTAATTCCCAGTAGCTTAGCTCTTGATTCAATGAAGGCATCCGGAATTTCACGTTTACCATTTAAGTATTTAGAAAGAAGACCTGGGTCCATATCGAGGTAATTAGCAAAGGAGCGCATTGAAAAGCGTTTATTCTTTGATTTCTTTTCTTCAAGTATTTTTGTGAGTAATTCTAAATAATCCATTAGCTATAAGTATGAGGCATCTTTGAAGGAAGTTCCAGATAAAGTTATCGTCACAAAATCTATAATAAAAGTCTGTGAAATCAGTAACTTGGCGTTTGCTTAAGATATGGACACCATGGAGATATTTTACATAAGGGCCTAATATTTCTTAGTTGGCCGATATGATTTAGCTTATGAAAATGAAACTTATTATTTTATCGATTCTTCTAACTCAGATGCTTTCTGCTTCAGCAAACGAAAAGGCAAAACAAATTCGTGCAAGTCTAAGGGTTGCAAGGCCTGAGATTAATTTAGAAGAAACAAAGATTAATAAGAGCTTTCTATTAAAGAAAAATATCGAAGAAAGAATTCAAGTTTTAGAGATATTAAAAGATCGTCCAGAAGATTTTAATATTGACGAAAATATTCTTGATCAGGCATTGCGCCTTGGAAGAGAAGGAAATGGTGGTGATGATATCGCAGCTGAATTCTTTGAAATTGGAGCGAAGCTTCGTGATCAAATTGAAGGGCAACAGGCACTTCTTTTCTCAAAGCATAGTATCTTTGATGATATCAATCTTGATCTATTGGATTTAATTGTTGAAAAGACGGCAGTCTTCTCTGTGAATTATAAACTTTGCTCAAGGGCCGGTGATTACCGTTGTCGTAATGAGCGTGGCTTTGTTGCAAAGAACTTTCCTGAGACCTTAGAAATTCACGTTAATCAACAACGTTGGGAGTCACTTAATGATCATGAAAAGTTAAAGATCGTTTTTCATGAATACTTAGGTCTATTAGGGCTTGAAGAAGGAACTTATAATCTAAGCTCTCTTCTCGTTGTCGATGCAAAAGAGCAATCATCTTTCAATAATGTATCTTGTTCTTTTTCATATATTGATCAGTTAAATCGTCTCCACTCAGGTGCCGCTTCTGGTGTAAAGCATAGCATTCTCTCTGGTGGAGTTCCTTTGATGATGGGAAATCATTTCAATTATATGATCTCTTATGTCATCTCAACTGGGTACCTTCGCATTGAATTAAGAGAAGGAAAGCCCTTCGCAAACTCAGTAATGCCTAAGTTTGAAGTAGAACCTATTCTTCCTGAAGTTATCGTTTTTGATGGAGCTGTAGAAGGGCGTAAGTCAATTGAGTTTGATAAAGGTAAACTTGTTATAAGCTGTACTGGTGTTTAATTGTAGAGACAAGACATAAGCTTCTTTAGATTATTCTTTGTCGAGTTCTGTAGTGGCCCAAAATGATTGTATGACCAACCTGCATAGAAGTGAGGAGTGACACATCTTTCACTTGCGCCCTTAAGTTTTCCACCTTCTTGATTTTGTGGATGAGTGAATCTTTTTTCTGAAGTATTTAATTGTACTGAAAATGCTTCAATGACTTTATGAACTCCACAATAAGCATTGAAATGCTGAGTAGTGGAACCGAAAGCATTAATCAACGCATCTTTCTTTTTATTCTTTATCTGACAACTTTCATTTGAATAATAATGATTCCATGAATCCACACAAGGTTTTATATTTCCACCATAGTTTGGCGTGAATTGATAGAGGCCAATATTTAAACGACTCACTTTTGGCTGCCATTTATCGTAATAGAATTTTACCCCTTGAGGTCTTTTGTAATTTTTTGGAGCATATTTCTTTGCGAGTTTCTCACTCGCAGCGAAGTCCGCTGTCGTTAAACTTTCAGTGTAAGCAAGGCAGCCAAAGAATTTTCCCCATAGCTGTTGAAGCTCTTCGCGATCTTCTTGCTCTCTAAGCTCATTATGTTCACGAGCAAAACGATTGGCCAATTCAATCGTCATCTCATCTGGTATATTCTTAATCGTCTTTGATAGAGATTCTTTTGTTACGGGACATAGCGGATGACTTAAAAGTCCGACTCGCTCTTGATCTTCCATCTTTGTAGGCATCTTATAAATACTGCTTACGTGAAGAAACGTTGATCTCTTTGATGATAAGTCCTTTATGAAATAGTGGAGAGTCTCACCAAAGGAGTTTTGGTTTTCTAATTGAGTGTGACACTTATCGATTTGAAACTCAGACTGATTTCGAACTTTAGTTAATTCATTACTTTGAAAGTAAGTATCAACTTCATCAACAAAAGAATTTGTTGCCAACGAGAAGGTTGAGATAAGCAGTGCTAATAATATTTTCATCTATAAGGACAATAGTAAATATTTAACAAATCGAATAGTATTTTAATAATTGCCTGTAATAGCTCTACGTATTATAAAGGTTCTATGATTAATTATTTTGAAGTTATAGTTATTGGGCTTGTTCTGTGTGCCGACTCTTTTTCTGCTGCTGTTGCAATGGGGGCAAGACCTCATAAATTCAGCGATACTCTGAAATTTGCGTTCTCATCTGGTGGTGCTGAAGCTCTTGTTGCTTTCATTGGTGCTATCGCTGGTGCGAAAGTTATTGCTCAATTCGATTATATCGATCATTGGATTTCGTTTGGTCTCTTAACAGCTGTTGCTATACACATGGCCTATGAGGGCTATGAAGAGCTAAGTGGTAAGAATGGTGATGAAGAAGAGAAGCCAAAACAATTCCATAGTCTGTTAAAGGTTATCCTCGTCTCATTTGCCACAAGCCTTGACGCATTTGCTGTTGGGGTGACAATTGGCGCATCGGGTAAAGTTTTAACTCCGTATATTACTTCAATTGGAGTTTGGGCATTTTGTTCGACAATCGTGGGAATGAGCATTGCTAAACGTGCTTCTGATAAGTTAGGGCCAGTTTTTAGCATCATTGCAGCGATAATTTTACAAAGCCTTGCAGTGAAATTCCTGCTAGAAGGGCTATAATTGGCAAATCCAATTTATTCACTTATGATTTTGCAAAAAAAGAAATAGGTGAGTTATATGGATATCAAAAAGATTTTTGAAAATAACAAAGAATGGGTTCAGTCTAAATTAAAGCAAGACGAAAAATACTTCGATAAATTAGGTGCAGGACAAAATCCTAATTTTCTTTATATCGGATGCTCTGACTCTCGTGTTACGGCCGAAGAGGTAATGGGTGCCGGGCCTGGTGAGATCTTCGTTCACAGAAATATCGCCAATATGGTTATCAGTATCGATCTTAATGTAATGAGTGTTCTAAACTATGCTGTTGATCACTTAAAAGTTGATCATATCATTGTTTGTGGGCACTACGGTTGTGGTGGTGTTAAGGCCGCAATGGAAAGCCAAGACCTTGGAATTCTAAATCCATGGCTTAGAAATATTCGCGATGTTTATCGTACTCATAAAAATGAACTTAATGCAATTGAAGATGAAGACAAGCGCTATGAGCGTCTAGTTGAGCTTAATGTTCAAGAGCAATGTATCAATGCTATTAAAACGGCTGCCGTACAAAAAGCGAACCGTGAAAGAGGCCTAAAAGTTTATGGTTGGGTCTTTGATGTTCACTCGGGAGAGCTTAAAGATTTAAATATCGACTTTGAAAAAACTCTAGAAAATATCATGGAAATCTATCATCTAGATTAAACTAATTAAGTTTTAAACGATTACAATTACATATGCACCTGTGTTGCTGCATGGCTTCATAGGTGTCATCTATCAAGCATTAGATAATTAATATTAGATAAAAATCACCTCTGATGGAAGAATCTTATAAGTAGAATATCACTTATTAAAACTTCTAAAGGAGATGAATAGTGCAAACTTTAATTAACACAAAAGTACAAGATTTCAGTGTACAAGCTTACCACAATGAAGAGTTCAAAACTGTTACTGCTAATGATCTAGAAGGAAAATGGTCAATCCTTTTCTTCTATCCAGCAGACTTTACATTTGTATGCCCAACTGAACTTGGTGACATGGCAGATAAGTATGAAGAATTCCAAAAAATGGGTGTAGAGGTTTACTCTGTATCAACTGATACTCACTTCACACACAAAGCTTGGCATGACACTTCAGATACAATCAAGAAAATTAAGTATCCAATGCTAGCTGACCCAACTGGTAAGCTTACAAGAGCATTTGGTGTTCATATCGAAGAAGAAGGTCTTGCTTACAGAGGGACTTTCCTAATCAACCCAGCAGGTGAAATCAAACTTGCTGAAATTCACGACAATGGAATTGGACGTAATGCTGACGAACTAATGAGAAAGGTGCAAGCTGCTCAGTTCATCGCAGCTCACCCAGATGAAGTATGTCCAGCTAAGTGGAAGCCAGGTGCTGAAACACTTAAGCCAGGTTTAGACCTTGTAGGAAAAATCTAAGATTTTTTCTCAACGATATTTTGGGCCCAGGCTTTATTGCTTGGGCCTGTCCTAAAATTTGATTGGAGTAATTATGTTAGATAGTGGAATCATTGAACAATTAAAGTCAGTCTATGCTCAGCTAGAGAGTGAGATTGGTCTTGTCTACAATGAGTCAGCACATGCTAAACAACAAGAGCTTGTTGAGATGCTAGAGAGTATTGCGACTACTTCTCCAAAGGTTGTGGCAAAGTCTAGTGGACAAAATTACGACTATCCACATTTTGAAATTCATGTGAACGGCAAGGCAAATGGAATTAAGTTTTCAGGAATTCCAGGTGGGCATGAGTTTACTTCACTTATCCTTGCTATCTTAAATAGTGATCTTAAAGGAAAGCTTCCTGATGAGATGATTATTAATCGAATTAAAGCACTTAAAGGTGAGATAAGCCTTAAAACATATATTTCACTATCTTGTGAAAATTGTCCTGATATCGTTCAGGCGCTAAATCTAATGGCCATCTTTAAAGAGGACTTCTCTCACGAAATGGTTGATGGAGAGTTTGAGCAAGATGAGATTGCAAGACTTAAGATACAAGGTGTTCCAAGTGTTATTGATGGCGATGATCTCGTACACTCTGGAAAGTCATCACTTGTTGATTTACTTGAAAAGCTAGAAGCACGCTTTGGTAAAGAAGAAGCATCTATTTCAAGTGAAACGAAAGATCTTGGCCTATACGATGTTATCGTTATTGGAGGAGGCCCTGCTGGAGTTTCATCTGCAATCTACTCATCTCGTAAAGGGCTTAAAACGGCCGTTATTACTGATCGCATTGGTGGTCAGATGCAAGATACTAAAGGTATCGAAAACTTTATTTCAATTCCATATACAGAAGGTCCGCACTTATCTGCGGCCCTTAATGAACATATGTCACAGTATGATATTAAAACACTTGAGCATCGCCGCGTTGATAATATTGAAAATGGTGATGTGAAAACATTATTTCTAAATAGTGGAGAAACTGTTCAAACTAAAGCACTTATTATTGCAACAGGTGCTAAATGGCGTGAGCTTGGTGTTGACGGTGAAAAAGAATATATCGGTCGTGGTGTTGCTTATTGCCCACACTGTGATGGGCCTTACTACAAAGGCAAGGACATCAGTGTAGTTGGTGGTGGTAACTCAGGGGTTGAAGCTGCCATTGATCTTGCTGGTATTGTAAAGTCTGTTACTCTTTTTGAATTTGCACCTGAGCTTAAAGCTGACTCTGTTCTTATAAAGAAATTAGAATCTCTATCAAATGTTACGATTGTTAAAAATGCTCGTACAGAAAGAGTTGTAGGGGACGGGGAAAAAGTAATTGGTCTAGAGTATGAAGATCGTGCAACAGGTGAGATGAAAAAAGTTGACCTTGATGGTGTCTTTGTTCAGATCGGACTTGTGCCAAATAGTGGCTTCCTTGGGGATCTTGTTGAAAAGAATAAGTTTGGGGAAATTGTTGTAACTGATAAGTGTCGTACAAGTCAGAAAGGTATTTATGCGGCCGGAGATGTAACAATCGTACCTTATAAACAAATTATTATCGCAATGGGAGAAGGGGCCAAAGCAGGTCTTTCTGCCTTTGAAGATTTAATGCTTGTGTAAACGCAATAACTCTCTCTGCGTTACATAAATAATCTAGAGAAATCTAGGGGGCCCCTCATCTTCTACTCATGCGTGAGGGGCTTTTTAAATTTTAGATTCATTAATCGATTGAAGCACTTACGCTATATCTTCCAAGTAATTCACCCGCTTTATTAAGTAGAAAGTACTTCGTTGTTATGTGCATATTATCCCATTCTCCACCTGTCGACTCGTATTGAAAAAGGTAGAGGTCGCCAACTTTATATGCATTTTTAAAACCTGTTGATGATCCGTACTCACCATCTGGTGAAGTATAGCGTCCACCCATATAGTCTTTTGAGCGAAGTGCCTTTGCCAAAGTGAACTTCATATCAAAGCTTGTATCATCATGGATATTAATTAGCTCAAGTTCTCCGCCTAGGATCTCAGCAACTTTAAATGTTATTTTCGTGATTTTGAATTCATAACATTTTTGTGCTTCATCACCAGCGCTTAGATCTTGATTACTGTAAATGTCATATAGGTTACAGTCTTTGAATAATTTGTAGTCATTTCTTAGATCATTAAAGTAGCTCTTTAGCTCTGGAGCATTTGCGCTAGCAAAAGCAGGAATTAACATTGATAAAACAATTAGCGATAAAGTTTTCATAGATAAGCTCCTAAGTTACTACTCTACATAGTACAGCGGGTTAAAATTGACAAAACATTGTGTTTTGTAAGTTGTGACACTAGATACAATTTACTTAGTTTTAGGACAATATTTTTGAAATATTAGTGTTTTGTGAGGTTCTGTGAGTCGTGTTGCAGCGAGTCTTAATTCTGGGTTAAAGAGAATTTGGCCATTCTTATCTGTGGCCCCATGGGTATCTCACCGATATTAAACTTATGGGAAATAAGGCATTAAAAAAAGATCACTATCCAATCGATACAGAGTTTCGTTACCAAGAGGATGAAAGTTTTGGTTCCTTTGTTTCAAAAGGTAGTCTTCGAATTCTACAGCTAAGAAAAATTTTTTCTAAAATTATTGAAAAGAAAAAAGAAGACCCAATACCAAATGAAGCAAGCATACCTCGTGCTTTTTATCACGAGTTTGATATTCATTGTATGCAAATTCAAAATAGAAATCTCTTTCAATTTCGTCCAATAAAAAAAGAATGCCTAAAAACTGTTTTCTATATTCACGGTGGAGCATTTATCTACAATATGAATGTCGGCCAATTTCATTTGTTAACTCAATTGATGAGAAATATTGATATCGAAATCATCGTGCCTGATTACCCGCTCGTTCCTCATGGCAGTGTTTTAGACGCTCTGTCGATGATTAGGGAGTCTTTTGAGAAAACAGCACAAAGAGTAGGGGCCGAAAATATTATTGTCATGGGAGATGCGGCAGGAGGCTGTCTTGCACTTGCACTATGTGAGCAAATGAGAAATGAAGGTAATCCTCTTCCATCTTCGATCATATTACTTTCTCCTTGGCTTGATATTAGTATGAGTAATCCTGAAATTGAGGATATTGATGAGCATGAAATGGTATTGGATCGAAAGGGGATAAGAGAATTAGGTCATATCTTCGCTGAAGATCTTGCAGAGGATGATTATCGTATTAGTCCACTTCGAGGGGAGTTAGATGATCTGCCTGAGATAAATATTTTTACAGGTACTCACGATATTCTTTACCCAGATGCCAAGGAATTAAAGAATCGTCTAAAAGAAGAAAATAGGCCATACCGCTATTTCGAATACCCTAAGATGATGCACGGATTTATTGAAATGCCTCATCTTAGGGAGTCCAGATTCGCTATTTATCAGATTATATCTTTATTAAAAAGTGAGTTTGATCGTTAGGTTAAGTTTTTTTATGAACCACAACCGATACAATCGATAAAACTTTCTGGTGGTTTTACGCCATCAAGCTTCATTTTAATATTGTGAATTCTGCCACGAATATCCATATCTTCCATCATATTTCCAGTAAGTTGTCCTTCTAGAAGTGTGATTTCCGCTAGTAATTCTTCTTTTTGTTGTGGCGTCAATTGACTCATGTGTGCTCCCTGTCGATGTGTGTTGTGTGACTTAAATTATCCATTAGATTGTAAAAATATGCAAATTATCAAGAGCTTATAGTTGATAGTTAATAACTATCAAAGCTTTAGTTTAATCGAATATTGTCTGGCGCAGAATTTCCGTAAAATTAATATATTCTCCTTTAAACAGAGGGGAAGAGGAGAGTTTATGAGTGCAAATTATATGGCCATCTCTGGAGTATTAGTTGCGGGCCTTGCAACAGGAATAGGTGCATTACCTATCTATTTGAAGAAGCATTATTCAAAAGAAATACTTGATATCGCAATGGGCTTTAGTGCAGGAGTCATGCTAGTTGCATCATTTGTTTCACTGATAACCCCTGGTTTGGAAGAGGCAAAGAAACTCTATTCTGCTTCAATGGCAATGCCTATTTTTCTATTAAGTCTATTCTTAGGCTATGTCTTCATCATTTTTGTTCATGATCTAATACCCCATAAACATATTAATAAGAAAAGCGATATGGAGCTTGGTGGCCACGAGCGCAAACTAAGTCGGGTTATGTTAATCACTTTGGCCATCGCGCTTCATAATATACCTGAGGGCCTTGCTGTTGGAGTGGGGTTCGGTGGTGGAAATCATGCTGGAGGAATGGCGCTTGCTCTGGCCATTGCTTTACAAAATATTCCTGAAGGACTTGTTATTGCTTTTGGAATTTTAAATGAAGGTGCAACTAAGAACCGTGCTTTCTTGATGGCCTTACTTTCTGGCCTTGTAGAACCAGTTGCTGCAGGTGTTGGTTTTTTAGCAACTAGTATATCAACTCAAAGTCTTCCGATTGCACTAGGTTTTGCTGCAGGGACAATGTTATTTGTAATTTGCCAAGAGATGCTACCCGAGCTTTTTAGGCAAGGGCATGAGAGAAATGCAACTCTTGGCGTAATTATTGGTGTGATGACAATGCTTACGATAGATTTCTATCTATAGTGCACGTGAACCACTATTTTGTTTTGATCTCATCAAATGATGATCAAAGATACTCGCAATATTTCTCATAAATGGTCTGCCATCATCAGTGACAATTATTTTATCACTATTTGTAATCAGGCCATCTTCTTCTAGTTCGCAAATTTTACTATTAATGTGTGAAGCATTCTTGAGGCTTTGCCAGTCTTTCTTTGAAACGCTATTTGTCGCAAAGAAATTTTGTAAGATCTCTTCTACAACGATATCTTCTTGCGTGTGGATATGGCCTGTGGAAATGGCAAGCCTTCTCTTACTTATTGATTCGAAATAAGTTTTTACGTTCTTCTCATTTTGTACAAAGCTTTTTGCTGAAGAAGATATTGAAGAGCAACCAAGGCCAATAATTATTGGTGAACTTTTATGAGTATGACCCATAAAGTTTCTTCTTAGTTTTCCTTCCTGCTTTGCTTGATAAAGCTGTGAATTTGATTTTGCAAAGTGATCTAGCCCAATCTCTTTGTAAGAATGATTTTCAAGTAGACCTTTGCCATGTTCATAAAGAGCTCGCTTAAGTGCTCCTTCTGGAAGAGCCTCCTCTGGGATTAACTTTTGATTTTTAATCTTAGATGGAAGGTGGGCATAGCTATAGAATGCAATTTGTAACGGCTTAAGTGAAATGACCTTCTCGATTGTTGCTTCAACTGTATCGAGTGTCTGATAAGGAAGGCCGTAGATTAAATCAAAGTTTATGTCATCAATTCCAATTTCACGACAATAGTCCACAAGCTCTTTTACTTTTTCAAAAGGTTGGATACGCCCAATTGCCTCTTGAACAACTGGATCAAAATCTTGTATTCCCATTGATAATCGACTAAATCCAAGCTTCTTATAAAGGTCTAGTTGCGATTTTGAACAAGTACGTGGGTCTATCTCAATTGAGCCTTTAAACTCTTTAGCATCAATCGACTCCTTTAATTTATCTAATAAAGTAGAAAATGCTTCTTCATTTAAGAAATTAGGTGTTCCGCCACCAAGGTGAATTGACGAGATATTAATATCACCCATTTGTTCGAGATAGAGTTCCCATTCTCTTAAGAGAAAATCAACATATTCAATACCGCGATTTTTATTCTTAGAAATAACTCGATGGCAACCGCAGTAGTAACAAAGTTTTTCACAAAATGGGACATGGATATAGAGTTCTACTCCTTGAGACTTATCGTAACCTTCTTTGAGGTGTTCAAACCACATCTCCTGAGATGGTGCTCCCGTCCAATAGGGCACTGCTGGAAAGCTTGTGTAGCGTGGAACTGGTACATTATATTTTTGAACAAGACTGTCTTTAATCATATTTTTTACTCCTAAGGGCAATATTAGAAGAATATGAGCAAAAAAAAGATGACGTAGCTTAGGTTTTTGCTTGTAGTGCAAGTTGAATCTGTTTTCAATTCTTTCAAGCTTCAAAGATTATGGCCTTGTTTAGTTGTTAAACAAAAATAAGGAATTCTTTAAGGCCACTGCTTCCCAAAAGACTTTAAGATAGCAAGATAACGAGAACATTGGAGTATATATGAGTATTTACAGTACCAACACCCACGGTGAGAGAAATGATGGAAGAATGAAGATTTCTTCTAAAGGTAAACAGAATTTGGAAGCGACAGCTCCTCCTGAATTTAAAGGACCAGAAGGAGAGTGGTCTCCTGAAGATTTATTTTCAGCAAGTATTTCAAGTTGCTACCTCTTAAGCTTTAAGGCCCTGGCCCAGGCCCGAAAAATGGATTGGGATACCCTCGATGTAAAAGCAGATGCCAAGCTCGAAAGAAAAGATGGGAAGCTTACATTCACAACAGTTGAAATTCAACCACACCTTGTTGTTCGCGGTAAGGAAAATGTTGATGATTATCTAAAGTTATTAGAGGAAACTCAACACAAGTGCCTTGTTACCAATTCAATGAATTGCAAATTTACTCTAAATCCAAAAATTAAAGTAGCTTAATTTCACAGTATCTATAAGTGGGGAATTTTCCCCACTTATTGGATGTCCAAAACTTCGACGACCTTGTAAAAGTAACTATTTAACCACTCGAAGGCATTGAAATATGGTTAAATGCGACAAAGTTAACAAGGCCAAAATATGAATAAATTATTTAATAAGTTCCTAGCAGTCACCTTGCTGGCAAGCGGAGTGTTTGCCTCCAATCTCGAATTAACTCTTTCAAATGAAATTAAAGTTTTAAATGCGGAATATGGAAATGTTAAAAACTATCCAATCGTTATTTTTGATAAGAGTGAAGTCGTACCAATTCTTAAGGGTCATTCTGAGGAGCAACAAATTAAGCTTCTTAGCGAATATATGATTCAAAAGTTTGGTATTGAACTGGAAAGAAATGAGGCCATCAATCTCATCCCATATTTTGGCGTATTAAATGGCTCTGCTTCAGCTCTACCTTTTATGAAAGGAGGATGGAGTAGGGAATTTAAATTTTGTGCCGTTCTTCCAAATGGAATAATTAATGATTTGCCAAGTGAAGTGAGAAGATCTCTTGGGCATGATGACAGAGTTGATGTTTATAAAGACTTTGACTTCTCAAAAATTGAGCGACTATTCTCCCTTGAAGAACTATATTATTTTTCTCTCTATCATGAGCTTTCACATTGCTTAGATGATATTTATCTTCCAATAAATTATCAATCGCCTCCAAGTGGACATGGTGTCCATGAGTCTGAGTCCTTTGCTGAGGTTAATGCATTATTTCTTTTGGCCCAAAAGAAAGGATTAAAGCGAATTGGAATGAATAGAGCGCTTTTGAGAAAAACATATAGTCAGTATATGGGGCCTTACTTGGCAAGTGATAAGGTGAGTCCTTTTGCTGGTGAAATAGTAAAACAGGGAGGTGGAGTTTATCTGCTTTCACCTGTGTTAATAGCTGCGCAAAGAGAGATTGAAAATTATAATAAAAATGTTTTGAAATATGATCTTAATGAGACTCTGAAGTTATCGGCAACGATTGTAGGACATCATTCAATTAATTCACGTAGCTTTCGTGCTCTCGTAAAGTACTTTGAGGATGGAAAAGAAGACACATTTGAATATTATAAAGGTCTTGCAGATCGTGATCCTGATTTATTCTTAGCTACTTATTATGATTTAATCTATCTCACATCAATTCTTGAAAACTAATACAAATAATTAAGATAAGTACAGCTTTATGATAAAGCTGTACTTTTGAATTTAATAAATGAAATGGGTAGCTATTTTGTTGTTTGGTATCGCTCTTTAATTTCTTCAATTAAGGCGGTATTACTTTGCATCGGTGAAATTTTGTAGGCGGACTTACGAATTCGCTCATCCATTTGTGACTCAATAGATTCTAGAACGATTTCTAGCAAATCTTTCTTTAGTTGTTCTTCATTTTCTTTCTTGAAAATATTTGGAAGTATTTTTTCACCAATATACTGGCGAACTAGTGCTAATTCACCGTGTTCTTCGTATAGTCCACGGTTATCATACTTTGTATTTTGGTCTTCAAAAGATCTCAGTTTCGTTAGCTGGTAGGCATCGTCTGTCATTTCATCATAATAAAGCGCATTGAAAATTGCATTGCGATTATTTGTTACAAGCACGGCCACTAAATCAGCAAATAACTCATTATAAGAAGAAGAAAGGTGGTATTTTTCAAGTTCACTATGATTTTTAATTCTCTCTTCAATGACTTCAATTTGCTTTGTATAGTATTGGACAACATTTCGAGGATTCCCCTCAGCATATGCCTTATGGCGATTCACTTTGAAGCGAGATAGTCTTTCTGCTAGTGCCTTTAGTTTAGGATAAAACTTTTTTCCAATTCTTTCGCCAAAGATTGCGTGAGAATACTCGTGATATAAAATTGCATCAGTACCAATGCTATAAGAATTAAAGACTTGTCCCCATTGGTTAGTAAAGGTTAGATGAAGTGGGATACGAATTGTTTCTCCTATATCAAATGAGGCTCCATTATCGCGGGAGAGAAGTTCTAAGTTTACGACAGGAGAGTCTTCTCTAAGTTTTGCGACTTTAGCTATAGCATTATTGGCCCACTCTACATCTGAACAGTTGATGGAGTCCGATTTTTTCACCTTAAATGCAGAAGATATATAAGTGAAGTCACTTTCGCATTTCAACTCTTCTTGTATTTGGTGAAAGTCTAGTAGCTTTGACTTAATATCAATTGCAAAGACATTAAGGGTTAATAGAGGTGCAATGATTATAGGTGTAATTTTCTTCATATTTATGAATAACACGCTAAATTCAGCTTCTTATCCCAATTGAAAGATTTCCCTGGCCGACTAAATGTCGAACAAAATAATCATTTGTTCAATGCCGCCTAAGTGATTGTTTTTATGAGAATTACAAGCCTGTAAATTTTTACAGCACAATCTTTTTTCTCGAATCTCTTGTATAAATGTAGTAAAGACTAATTGTTTACGTATTGAAATTTAAAGGATTAACTATTGGAAACCCTAATCAATTCCTTTGGGGAATTTAAGTCTCGTGTTGAAGAGAGAAATTATCTTCAAACGTCTTGGCCCAAGGATAGAACATACACGTTATTGTCGTATTTAGTTTGCTGTATTCTGCTGTTATTTGCAGGAATTCTTGCGGACTATCAACGTATCTATACTTTTGGATCAGCAAATATTCTCACATTCTTTAGGGCCTTACTTGTTGTATACGGATTAGGGTTCTTCATCGCTTTTAGAAAGAGTGATTATAATGACAAAATTGAAGTACACTTATTCTTTATAAAATTAGCTTCTGTAGTGATTGTCGCTTTAATGACTTTTATGATTATGGGGACAAGTACCACACTTCTTGCTGGTATTATGATTATGACAACCTCTTTCTATGTTATGCTACCGGGAAGATTAAATGGTATTATTATTAATTGTGTAATTCTCTTTGCTTTATTTGTCATCGTACCTATTTTAAATGAATCAGTTGAATTAAATAAACATTTCTACAAAATCTTTATTCTTCTTTCTCTTAATATCGTTCTCTTCGCATTTCGCTCTATGTTTAATAGAGCTTGGAGATTATTTTATATTTCGAATCGTCGTCTTGAAGAACTTAATAAAACAAAAGATGATGTAATCTCAACAATTGCTCATGATTTAAAAAGTCCATTACAAGTAATTCTTTCTTCAGCATCTCTTGTTTCTAAAAGAAATGAAGAGTTATCTGTTGAGAGAATTAAGCTCTATCAAGATCGTATTATTAAGTCGGCCAAAAAGACAGATGCGCTACTTAAAGATTTGCTGGCATGGGCACTCACAAGTAATGAGAGTCTGGGATATAGTCCGAAAGAGTTAAATATAAAAGATACAATTACAAGTGCTGTCGAATTTGCTTATGAGTTGGCCCAAACCAAGGATCTTGTAATCGAGGTTGATTTAGAGGATTATATCTTTGATCACGATAGTAATATGATTGAAACTTGTGTGCGCAATATTATCTCAAATGCAATTAAGTTCTCTCCTGAGGGAAAGAGGATTGTTGTTAAGGGTGCAGTTAAAGATGGTTATGCTATCGAGATTTGTGACGAAGGAGAAGGGGTTCCTGATATCGTTATTGATGGAATTCAAAGTGGCCAAACATTTCATGTAAAGACTGGAACAAAAGGAGAGAAAGGTACAGGCGTAGGTTTAAAACTTGTTCATTCTTTTCTTAAAAAGCATGGCGCAGCTCTCTTTATCGAAAATATGCCAAATAGTGGCTCACGCGTGACTTTAAAATTTCCAATGATATAATAAGTACTTTATTATTTAGTTGAATTTTAAGGTGTGGCATGAGTTTTTGGCAAAAAATACCTCCAGAAAAGGCCATTAAATTATTAAATTATTGGCCTCCTTACCTCGGTGCAGGAATTAAAGTTCTATCAATCAACGATGAACGCACGAAGATCAGTGTTCAAATGAAACAAACATTTCTTAATACTAATTATGTTGGAGTTCACTTCGGCGGAAGCTTATACTCTATGTGTGATCCATTCTATATGCTCTTACTAAGTTTTCACCTTGGTAAAGATCATATTATTTGGGATAAAGCTGCTGAGATCGAATTCTTAAGTCCAGGCAAAGATATCGTCAAGGCCGAGTTCGAGATAAAGATGGAAGAAGTGAACAGGATTAAGCAAGAGGCAAGCGAAGCCAGAAAGGCTCTTCCTGTATTTGAAACTTTTATTTACGACAAAGACAATAAGAAAGTGGCCAGAGTAAAGAAAACACTCTACGTACGACGAAAGAGAAATGATTGAAAATAGTTGTTCATTATGAAAATAGCAATTGCCGGGGCCAATGGATTTATTGGTAGGAATCTCATTCAAAAGATTAAGGATAAGCATCTCGTAAGGGCCTTAGGCCGTAGTGAAGTTTATTCTGATGATAAAGTTGAATTCTCTAAGACGGATCTATTCTCTTATCATAGTACAAAAGAAGCTTTAAAAGATATCGATATCGCCATTTATCTCGTTCATTCAATGCTGCCTTCTTCAAGGTTATTTCAAGGAAGCTTTCGAGATACAGATCTGCTCTTGGCAGATAATTTTGCAAAGGCATGCCTACATAATAATGTGAAACATATTATCTATCTCGGTGGTTTAGTACCTACGGGTGAGAGTAGTGAACATCTTAAAAGTCGTCTTGAAGTTGAAGAAGTTTTCAAGTCGACAGGAATTCCCTATACGCTCTTACGAGCAGGTATGATCGTTGGCGATGGTGGCTCATCATTTGAAATTCTAAAAAATCTTGTGATTAATTTACCTGCTATGATTTTACCAAAGTGGACTAAGAGTCGCACCCAAGTGGTATTTATCGATGACTTATTAAGAGTTATCACTCAGCTTATTGGCGATGACAGATTTTATAATCGTATTATAAATATTGTTAATGGTGAAGATGTATCCTATGAACAATTAATTCGAAAAACTTCAAAGCGTTTCAGAAAATTCTGTCCAATGATTCCTGTACCGATTAATTACTTAAAATTATCTAAGTGGTGGGTTAGTGTTTTTGGTGAATCAGAAATTGAATTAGTTTCTCCATTGGTTGATAGTTTAAAATGTCATCTACCTAAAGTTGATATCGACAATGATATCGATAATTTAATAAAGATTCGAACATATGATCAAATGCTTGATCTAGTAAGAATTGAAAAGACAAAGAGAAAACCTCGTGTAGCACGACGTAAAGAAGAGAGGACTGTTCGTTCAATTCAACGTCTTGATAATCCTAGTCACCTTGAAATGAAAGAGTTAGCAAGTACCTATATAAAGTGGCTTCCGCGTTTTATTAGATTCATTATCTATGTTCACGAAGATAGGGGAAATATTACTTTTAATATTATTTGTATTAGGGCCCCATTGTTAACACTCAGATACATTGAGAATAAATCTAACTTAAGAAGGGCCAAGTTTCATATTATTGGGGGATTGTTAAGTGCATCTACTAATACAGGATGGCTTGAGTTTAGAAGCGTGGCCAATGGTAAGTTTACGCTTGTCTCAATCAATGATTTCCGACCGTCTCTTCCTTGGTATATCTATTGTTACACACAAGCTCCTATTCATCTTATTGTTATGAAGTCCTTTAGTTCTCATTTGAAGCATTTAAAAATATCTTAAGTTTATCCGACTCCTTTACAGTGATAAAATTGGCTCATCTATAAGAGAAGATACACACGAAACTTAAAGGAGATTACCATGATTAGACGTTCGATTGTCCCACGAAAAAGCTCAGCATTTAATTCTGATTTCTTCGGTAGTGCTAATTTTGACAATGAGTTTAGAGATATCATCTCTGGCCTTGAAGATATTTGGCAAGGTCGAGGAAGTGGAAATTCTAATGCCTTTGGAGAGATGAAGGAAACTGAAAGTGCTTACTTACTCAGCATTGATATGCCTGGTGTAAAAAAAGAAGATCTGAATATTCAAGTCGATGATGGCCTAGTTACTATTGAAGCCGAACGTAAGACATTATTTGAAGATGGTGGTGGTGAGACTCGTCGTATCTCGCGCAGCTTAACTGTACCTCATTTCATTAATCGAAGTGAAGTTCAGGCGCAACTTCAAGACGGAATCCTCTATCTCGCTCTACCAAAAAGTGCTGAGAAAAAGGCGCATAAAATTGAAGTTTCCGATGCGACAGAAAATTTTGTTAAGCTATTTGCTGATGAAAAAGAGAAATCATCTCATTAAAAAAAATGAAAGTGCTAGGCATTGTTGCCTGGCACTTCTTTATCTAGTAAGTAGACAAAAATAGGGTGTTTAGATGTTATATGTACTTCACCGTAGGCTTTATTCGAAAGAGTAAGGCAACTAAGAGTTTTTACTCCTTTATCGTCATTGAGGGGATAATCACAAGCACCACTTATTGTTATTTCTTGTTCTTCAAGACTAAGAATTGAAAAAATACCTTCATGTGTAAAAGAGAAGTTACCGCTTGAATTTGCGATAATTTTCTTTTCAAAATGACACCTTGTTTGGTGTTTTCTTTCTTTTAGAAAGTGGTGGATCGAGCCTAAAGTCACCATTTGATGATCTAGTCTTCCTCCTAAAAATCCAAAGAGCTTTATTTCGGTAATATTATCAGGGATAAGAGTTAATGCGTAAGTTAGATCTGAAAAGTCTTTGTTTTCATCCAACGTTATATCAAGATTATCGCTAGTTGTATTTGAATCATTATCACCAACTGAAAGGTAAGGATGATCGTCACTTGGCCTATGATTTAGGCCACCATCAACGTAAATGATTGGAGAATTAATAATATAGGGCAATGTTAGGGCCATTGGTCCAATAATTACTAATTTATTCGTTTTTGCTAATTCTTCATTAAACTCTGTAAGATTCATGATCACTTGTTCTTGATTATTTTTCTATAGTGATTATAACCTATCAATGACTAAAATATCCTCTAAAAAGAATGCCGATAATTCACTACGTCCACTGAGGTTTGATTTACTATAGATATTAGTGCAGTGTTGCTTAATTGTTTTCTCTGATGTGGATCTAATATCAGCAATCTCTTTTATTGTTAGGCCTTTTAACAATAAAAGTGAGATGTCTTTCTCTGATTTTGTTAATGCCCATTCATTTAATTGATCATTAATTTTTTCAGATAGGCCACGTGAAAGATCTTGAGTTTTTTGTTTATAATTTTCTAAATCTGATTTTAACTTTGTAACGTCTGAATTAATTCTTAAGTTTTCTTTTTTCGTAAATAGCCACTTGAACCATAGAACTGCAGTTCCGATAAGTCCGATGAGCATAACAATACCTTCCTCGATCACATGCTCATAAGTCGAGCCTTCGCTGAGGTCTTCGTAGATATCAAAAATGAGAAAAATAGAGATAAGAAGGAAGAGTATTCCAGTAATTAGGCGTTCACGTTTATTAAGCATAGTTCTAGGACCTTAGTCTTATAAGTGTTGTATCTATCTGATAATACACATTTTATTTGGAATTAGGACTTTCGTCCAGTTACAAAATTTAGGATTTTGAACGATTCTTTCTCTACGAAAGGAGGAACAAATGACTCGTATTGTTCACATGGAAACTTATAAACCAGATTACACGTACAAGACTGAAGAGATTGTTGAAGCAGCACAGCGCCTATGGCTAAAAGATGTTGATGAAACAACAAGACGTAAGGCCCTGAAAATATTCAAGGGCTCCAAAATTGATCAACGTAGTGCAGTTGTTGACCTTGAGACTGTTTTCTCCAACATTAGCTTTGAAGAGAAAAATAATATCTATAAGGCCAAAATGGTTGAGTACGGTAAGAGGTTATTGAAACGAACTTTTGAAAGATCGAATATTGATCCAAGTGAAGTTGACTATATCATCACAACTAGCTGTACAGGTTTCATGATCCCTTCAGTTGATGCTTACCTGGTCAATGAATTTGGTTTAAGAAAGGACGTTGTTCGTCTTCCTGTTACAGAAATGGGGTGTGCGGGTGGTACATCTGCTCTTATTTATGCAGATGAGTTCTTAAAGGCCAATCCCGGTAAAACGGCCCTTGTGCTGACAATGGAAATCCCAAGTATCACTTTCCAACTTAATGATCTTGATGCTGCCAATCTTGTATCGACTGCAATTTTCTCTGACGGTTTTGCTTGTGCTGTCTTAAAAGGTGGCGAAGGTAAAGGTGCTCATATTATCGATACAGATATGTACAACTTTTCTCATGGTGAATACCTGATGGGATTTGAGTTAATTAACTCAGGACTTAAAATTGTTTTAGATAAAGACGTACCTAGTGCAATTGAAGGAAATTTTGAAAATATCTTTTTACCATTCTTAGAGCGAAATGGCCTAAAGATTGAGGATATTGATAATTATATGTTTCATCCAGGTGGAAAGAAAATCATTCAAATGGTTGAAGACTATATTGGTGATTACAACAAAGATATTTCAGAGTCTAAATGGGTTCTTGAAAATTGTGGAAATATGTCTTCTGCGACAATTCTTCATATCTTTGACAAGGTTACAAGAGAAAGAGTTATTGAAAGTGGGCAGCGTGGTTATATGCTAGCATTCGGCCCTGGCTTTATGGCCCAAAGTATTCTTTTAGAGTGGAGGTCATAATAAAAGCGATCTTTAGGTCTCTATTTATTATCCTATTTCTAGGGGTCTTCGCTGGAATGTTGTTTTATACAAAGGATTTAAAACAAAAGAATCCTGAGTCAATCTTCTTAACAGATAAGGGGATAGAACAGTTTAAGGCATTTCAGCAAGATTACCCAGAAGTGGACTCTCTTGTTGTTTACGCAAATGACACTCCAAGTATCGAAGCTTATTCAAGACTTCTAAATTTTGGTAAAAAGCTTGAGGATTTATGTAGTGATGAATGTTACTTTGTTTATCCACATGATCTTACAAAAGAGCGTCGGGAACTGGATGTTGAACTTCAAAAAGGAAAACTAGCGAAAGCTGACCTTATTTCTTCCAATCGAATTGGTTTTCTAATTTTTAATAATGGCGAAAAAAGTCAACTGAAAGAGATCATCAAAAGAGTGGAGGATGAAAAGAACTTCTACTGTGCTGGACATGAGTATACGAATTATCATCTCGATCAATCCTCGGCACTTGTTCAAGAAAAGCTCTTTCCGATTTTATTTACATTTTCATTTTTTCTTTTACTTGTATTTATAAAAGATTTTCTGACAACCTTAATGCTCTTTATCCCATGTATTTTTAGTGCGCTCTTTAGTTTGAGTGTTATTAAATACTTCTTTGTCACAATGAATATGGTGACCTCTATAGTACCGTTAATGACATTTGTGATCATTTTGTCTCTTGGACAGCATATATACTTTTCAGCAAAGAAAGATGGTTCATTATCTGGTGCTTTAAAGCATAAAACTCGTCCAATAGCACTAATGCTTGTTACCACCTTTATAGGATTCCTATCACTTTATGTAAGTGAGATTTATGTTATTCGTATCTTTGGGGTGCTTAGTAGTATCATGATTTTGCTAAGCTCTCTTCTGTCAATCGTTTGGTTACTTAGTGTTGAAAATTTCTTAAAGCTAAAAGAATCGAAGGGGGGAGAATTAAAAAGATATCCAACGAGAAGCTTTTCGGGTCTGAGTTTTATTGTAATTGGCCTTTTATCGATCATCTTAGGAATTTGGGGAGCAGTAAATGTTGCTATCGTAACTGATGCAACTAAGTACTTTCCAAAGGAAACAAATATTGCGAAGAGCTTTAATGATATCTCAACGATAGCTGGAGGAGTACCACTGTTAGAGATTGGTATGGGGGATTTATCATATGAAGCTTTGAAAAATCTTACACAAGTTGAAGATGAGTTAGAGAAAATTAAAGGTGTAAGAGTATTATCTCGAAACCTTGTTGTTAGAAAAATTAATGAAGCCTATAGTGGAAATTATTCTTTACCGGATAATAAATTTGCTTATGTGACACTTTATTCGAAAGCGGCCGAAGGCATTAGAGAAGCTTACCCAATAGATTCTCAATATAAGGTAACTCTTCTTGGAACTCCTTTAAATGTTGATCAATACGAAATCCTATTGAATAAAGTTAAAAGTATTATTGGAGAGAAAACTTATCGCTTAGATGGCCTGTACTACAATTTAATGATTTCTCAAAAAGCAATGGTTCATACTCTTTCAAAGAGCTTTTTGTTAAGTTTGGTTATCATGGCCCTCATTGCTGTTATTTTTTTAAAACAGATAAAGCTTTTTGCCATTTTTATTCTAGTCAATACAATGCCACTTGGTTTGTCGCTAGGTTTTTTGAATATCATGGGGATGTCGTTAAATATTGCAACTGTTATGACTTATAGTGTGGGGCTCGGGATTGTCGTAGACAGTACTTTTCATCTACTACATTTCTTTGACCAAAAACAAGGTGACTTTAGCATTTATGTTGAAACAATCGTTAAGCCTATTCTAACGAGTTCGCTTACTCTTATTATCGCATTCTTATTATTTGGAATTTATGACTTTCTTCCTATTAGAGAGTTTGGGGTGAATTTATCTTTCATCTTGTTTTGTGGAATGATTTTCGATCTCTTTGTTCTGCCAACACTTTACTTAGGTAATGCGTCTCTAAGAGAGATTGTTGAGGAGTGGAAATGAATATTTATGATGTACTTATCATTGGTGGTGGTCCCGCAGGGGCATTACTTGGACACTTAATGGCTCAAAAGAATTCAAAAGTACTGATTCTTGAAAGAAATAAAGAGGTCGGTCGTAAAGTATGCGGCGAATATCTTTGTCCTCAAGGGGTAAAGCTTCTTGATGAACTTAATTTACAATCAGTTTATGATGGCTTCTTACCTCTTAATGGGATGATGATACATACGCCAAAAGGCTGTCGTGTTAATAGCACATTCCCTACAAGTGAGGGAGGAAGGAGAAATTTTGGTGTCAGTGTTAATCGAAAAATTCTTGATCAGAGACTGGCCAAGCTAGCAAGTGAAAGTGGTGCAGACTTACGATTTGGTCAAAGTGTTGTGAGTTTTGAGTATTTAGGAACATATTGGAGAGTCGAAACAGCTGATAAAGAAGTTTATTATTCTCGTCTTCTTGTCGGTGCAGATGGACGAAACTCAATCGTTGCACGTCAATTGAAGCTTCAGTTACCCAATTCTAAAAAACGTATTGCTCTTCATGCTTGGCTCAATACTGACAAAGTTCCTATTCGAAAAGGACAGATGTTTATTTTTGAAAGAGGAAGCTATATTGGTGTCGATCCTATCTCGAATACTGAACTAAACCTCTCTCTTGTTTGTGGTGCCGATGAGATTAAACATTATGGAAGTGCTCGCAATACCTTCAAGTATTATCTTGAAAGAATTCAAGATGAGTTAGGGGTTACATTAGAAGAAGGTAGTAAGATACATACAAGTTTTCCAATTGAGCATAATGTAAAAGATGTCATTGGAAATAATGTTGCCCTAATTGGAGATGCCGCGGGTTTTATTGATCCAATAACAGGAGAAGGTATCTTTAATGCTTTATTAACAGCGAAGATGTTATTTGAAAGTATTAATATTTCAAAAATCTGTTTTGATTATAACTCTTCCTTACAAGTTTATAGGCACAAAAAAGAAAAATACTTTCGTGAGAAATCATTTCTTAATACTGGTTTCCAGTGGTTGATTCGCCGTTCATGGCTAATTGAAATTGTTGCTAAATTTTTAAATCACAGTAAAGAAAGAAGAGATACCTTTATTGGAATCATTGGAAATATTCACACTCCATTAAAAGGTCTTTTAAAGATTATTATTTCATGAGGTTAATATGAAACTGTATAAAGTTTTTTTTATTTTTATTCTTCTACAAGTAAGTACAATTGCAGCATCAAAGCTATCACTAAAATATGATAACTTTGAGCAAGCCGCTAATGCTCAGAATCGTATTATATTTAACATGTCTTCGACAAAAGCAGGCCTTATTACTACAGATTTTCAAGGTGTCGTTAAAGGTGCAAAGATAACATATACGAAAGACGGCATGGGGAGTTACAAAGATATTTCGATTCAAATTGATGCCAAGAAATTAGATACAGATAATGAGTCTCGTAACGAAAAAATGTATGAGAAGTGTCTTGAGGTAGAAAAAAACCCACATATTAATGTTCATATCCCTGGGCCAATTAGACTGGGTGAGTTAAATAAGGGAACTATTGAGGTTCGAAATAAGAAACATTCTATCGATATTTTCATCGAAAGATTGGCCAGCGCAGACGGTCAAATGTCTTTGGTTGGCAAGGCCGTTCTATCACTGAAAAAGCTTGAAATACCGGACCCATCGATATGGATCGCTACTGTGCATGACGAAATCGAGGTTAATTTTTACTTAATACCATGAAGTGATTTCAGGACTTTATGAAGATTTTTTGCTGAATCGATAAATTTTATCAATACTTTTTAGCGATAAAATGTTAATTATAAAGTTGTGAACTGGGCCAGGGCATTAATTTTAACATTCACGTTTCTCATGACGATCTTTCCAAGCTTTGCAATGGATAAGTACGAAGTACTTATACTGCACTCGTATTCTCGAGATAGTATTTGGACAGATCTCATTGACCAATCAATCAAGAAAAATCTTCATAGTGAAAGTGATCACTTAGATGTTTATACAGAGTATATGGATTCTAAAAGATTCTTCGGCCGTGACTATGGGGAGAAGCTTTATAATCTCTTTTCAATAAAGTATTCAGACAGAAATATTAAATTAATTATTACTTCAGATGACAATGCGTTTGCTTTTGCCATGAAGTATCGTGACAAGCTTTTTCAAAATAGTCCGATTATTTTCACTGGTGTTAATGGTTATAATGAAGAATTTAAGCAAAAATATCTCCTTGAAAAGAATTACACCGGTCTCGTGGAGAGTTTCAAAATAGATAAAATGCTAGAGCTTTCTCAGAGCTTGCATCCTAAGGCGAAAAAATTCTATGTAATTAATACGATTCATACACCATCAGGTAAGTATTTAAAGAAAGAATTTCAAAAATCAATTTCCAAGTTAGGACTCGCAGATAAAGTTGAATACCTAGAGGATATATCAGCAGATAGCCTTTATAAGAAAGTTGAAAATTTAGAAAAAGGATCGTTTGCTCTTTATGGCGGTTTTTCTCGTGATCGTGATGGAAATTTTTTAGACTTTGAAAAAAACCTTCGTGAGTTAGCAAGGCGCTCAAACGTGCCAATTTATGGTTTCTTGAAATACTATTTGCCTTACGGCTTGACTGGTGGATATTTTACAAGTGGTGAGCTCTACGGGAAGAAAGCAGCTTTAATTGCTAATCAGATTATTGCTGGTGAAGACATTAATTCCATTGCTATAGTTGAGGATGTCGAGGCACCAGCTATTTTTGATTACGCTAAAATTGTTAAATTTGGTCTCGATTTCCATAAGCTACCAGTTAATTCACAAATTATAAATCGTAATAATAAATTGTTGCGCTTCTATGAAGAGTATACTTTCGAGTTTTGGTTTATTCTTTTTTCTTTTGCGTGTTTATTTATTAGTTTAGTTGTTCTTGCTTATCATTTTGAACAACAAAAGAAGCATAAGAAAGAAGTTCTTCGAATCAATGAACAATTAGAGGATAGAGTTGAAAAAAGAACAAGACAGTTAATTGAGCAGCAGTCGAAACTTATCAATTCTGCAAAGCTTGCTTCGATTGGAGAGATGGCAAGTGGGATCGCTCATGAAATTAATAACCCACTAACAATCATTGATTTAAGTGCTTATCGAATTATTCAATTGTCAGATAATGAAGTTGTCTTAAAGTCGGCAGAAAAAATCAAACTAACTGTTGATCGTATTTCAAAAATTATTAAAGGACTCAAGCAACTGGCCAAAGAGGATGCTAGTCTAACTAGTGAACTCGTGAATATTAAGGTTGCTATTGAAGATGTCATTTCAATTTGTCAGGCAAGATTTAAAGAGAACGAAATTCACTTTAAGATTGATGTCGACGAGAACCTAAAGGTTCATGGGGCACCAGTACAGATTTCACAAGTGGTTTTGAACCTTCTCAATAATTCTTTTGATGAATTAGTTCAGGGAGACAGTGAACGCTGGATCAAGCTCGAAGGAAAAAAAGAAAAGGATATCGTTGAAATTTCAGTGACAGATTCTGGAAAAGGAATTTCTGAAGAGATCTTTGAAAGAATCATGGAGCCATTCTTTACAACTAAGGTTGATCAAAGAGGTACTGGACTAGGTCTAAGTATTTGTAAGAATATAATTGAGCATCATAAAGGCCGTATCTTCGTGGATAGGTCGAGCCCTAACACCCGTTTCGTTATTCAGCTACCAACTGCCTAAATAACTGATTACAACACGAAGATTAAGTGATATTTATTTAGAATGAGTTTATTTAAGGCCGTCTATCGACTAATTATTTTTCTACTTATTCTTACTTCTTCCTTTACGAGGGCAGCTGAATCTTATGATATTCTCATGCTTCACTCCTATGAAAAAGGTAATGTATGGACTGAGGAGCTTGATAACTCTTTTCGTTACAACCTTCATCGTAAAAATAAATATCGAATCAATTTCTATACGGAGTATATGGACTCTAAAAGATTCTTCGGCCGTGAATACGATGAAGTTCTAGCAAAACTCTATGCAACTAAATTTAGCTCACATAAAATCGATCTGATTGTTACGACTGATGATTATGCCTTTGATTTCGCCATAAAGTATAGAAATGAAATCTTTAATGATGCTCCTATTATCTTTAGTGGAGTTAATGGATATGATAAGTTTAAGCGTGATCTCTATCGAACAGAGAAGAACTTTACAGGTGTTGTTGAAACATTTGATGTTATCCCAACTGTTAAAAGTGCATTACTAATTAATCCAAAAGCAACTAAAATTTATGTGATTAACACGCAATTTACTCCAACAGGACGCTATCTAAAAAAGCAGTTTGAAAGTTCGTTTGAAAAAATGAATCTTAAGCAAAAGATTATCTATATTGAAAATTACAATATGGAAGAAATCTATGAAATGGCCAAGCACTTTGAAGACGACTCAATTGTTCTCTTTGGTGTTTATGCGAGAGATCGTGATGGAAAGTATTTTGAGCTTGATGAGAATATTAAGAACCTAAGTAAGTTTTCAGCACAGCCAATTTATGGATTTAATAAAGTCTTCTTAAATAAAGGGATTGTCGGGGGGAATGTTTCTGACGGAACAATCTATGGAAGAGAAATTGCTCGCATGGCAAATGAGTATCTTTCTGGTGAAAAGAAAATTTCTGAGATTCCACTTATTGTCGATTCTATTAATGATCTCGTTTTCGATTATGATCAGCTTAAACGATATAATATTGATGTCGAAAAATTACCAAAGCGTTCCAAAATCATTAGTTACTCGTCTAGCTTTTTCCAATTCTATCACGAGTATAAATCAGAGCTTCTCGTTGTTTTTGCTTGTTTTGTTTGTCTTTGTATTTTCTTTTTTATTTTACTTTATTTCTTCGAAAAACAGCGCAGTTATAAGGATTCGCTTATTAAAGTGAATGAGAAACTGGAAAGAAATGTCCATGACCGAACTGTACAGCTTGTTCAGCAGCAATCTCAAATTATTAACTCGGCAAGACTGGCATCGATTGGTGAGATGGCAAGTGGTATTGCTCATGAAATTAATAATCCTCTCACGATTATTGATTTAAGTGCTAATCGAATTTATCAAAGAACCGGTCTCGAAAGTATCAAGAAAAATGCTGGGCGTATTTCAAGCACGGCATTTAGGATTTCAAAGATCATCAAAGGCCTAAAGCATCTCGCAAAAGATGGAGACAAGTCACGATTTGAAGACTTCCACCTTATTGAAGCAGTTGAGGATGTAACATCACTTTGTTATGAGAAATTTAAAGAAAATGATATTGAATTCAACATTAATGTAGATGAGTCAATTGTTATTCATGGCTCAATTGTTCAGATTGCACAAGTTCTTTTAAACCTAATTAATAACTCATTTGATGAACTCATTAAAGTTAACGGGGAAAGAAGGATTAACCTAAAGGCAATACCTATTAGAAAGTATGACAATGACTATGTTGAAGTTTCGATTACAGATACTGGAAGAGGCATCCCAGATGATATAAAGGCCAAGATAATGGAGCCATTCTTTACAACTAAGAAGAAGAATAGGGGAACGGGATTAGGTCTTAGTATTTCAAAAAGTAATATCGAAAAACATGGAGGGGAGTTTTACCTTGATGAAGACTCTTTTTTAACTCGTTTTGTGTTCACTCTTCCACTTAAAAGAGCGTAGTGGCACATTAGTGCCACCGATTATTAGTTAGCTCGTCTATCAAAAATTAGTCTAACACGCTCTCCGTCGCAGACTTCAGTTTTTTCATTCAGAATATCTACGGCTATATAGCGAATACCTCTTTTTGATGCTTCATAAGCTGATGATTGAAGCTTGCTCTTTAGTAGCTCTTCATTTGCAACACATTCACTTGCATCCCCATCTGACATTGATTTTGTATAATCAAGCTCTAATGTTCTTGTCTCTCTGGCACGATTAAAGAAGAGGCCGAAGTTACAAGTCTGACCTGATGTCGTTACCCAAGATGACTCAATTGAGAAAACATTTAGGTCACTATCTGCCGTTAAAAGATCAAAGTTAATTCCTGCATCTGAAAAAAGTTTTGGAGTCGTTGTATATTCAACTTTATAACGACTAATGAATGTTCCACAATCATAACCAGTACCTTTTACAAGGTAAGTAGTGCCTGTTGGTAGTGGCCATATTTGAGCAATGGCCGGACTCGATAGAAGTGTTACTAATAGAATTAGTTTCTTCATTACAAACTCCTAAGAAATTTGATGAGATCGTCACGATCTTTCTTTGTTAATTTAATAAAATTATTTTTTGCTTGTTTCGCCTCTCCACCATGCCATAGGATGGCCTCTTGAAGATTGCGAGCACGTCCATCATGAAGAAAGCGAGTATGGCCATTAACAGTTTTTACAAGGCCAAGACCCCAAAGAGGAGGTGTTCGCCACTCTCTAGTTGTGGCCAGCCCTTCTAGTTGGTATGAACGAGTGTCATCTGCTAAAGCGTCCCCCATGTCATGTAGAAGAAGATCAGTGTATGGATAGATCTTTTGATTATTTAAAACCTTAAATTTTGAATTTGAGCCTGTTGTAAACTCAGCTCTGTGACAAGCTTGACAGTTTATTTGATGAAAAACCTTCTTGCCATTTTTTATGCTCGGATTATCAAAGTCTCTTCTTGCTGGAACAGAGATTAATTGGGTGTATAGAGTCACTTTATCTAAAAGATCCTTAGAGATATCTTCTTGTGTCTGATTTTCTAAACAATCAATTTGAACCAGACTACATTCTTCTGTCGGAAAGAGTGGACTGGTGATACCAAGGTCTCCATTGAAGGCAGCAGCGTTTTGTTCTAAGAGATTTGGACGTGAGGCCTTCCAACCAAAGCGCCCAAGCATTTGTCTTTGTTCAATAATTGAAAAGACATAATTTGCACGGCCTGAAATACCGTCATTATTTAAATCTTCAGGATCAGCTCCTGTAAGAATATCTTCTTCATTAATATTTTCAAGAAGTCCAAGTCCAATCATATGTGGACCGACTCTTGGTGAGACTATCGTGTCGTCACCTAAGCTTCCATGACTAAGCTTTCTAAAGATGTAATTTGGTTTTTTAAGTTCATAGGCTTCGCCGTCGGCAAAGTTTCCTTTGATGGTTTCAAACTTAACGAAGACTTCACCTTCGCCTTGAACACCTTCTATGCTATGAGGTTGAAATTGGTCACCATAGCTTGGATGTGGAGAAGTTTTTCCATCTTGGTCTATTTTTTTTAAGCGAAATAGGAGAGATATATCAGTTTTCCCATCTGTATCAGGAAGCCCTCGGCCACGTCCATCCAATAGGTGGCAGGCAGTACAAGATGTTGCATTAAAGATCGGGCCCAGGCCATCTCTTAGCGGCGTTGAAGAAGGTGAGGTAACCCAAGCTCCTTTGAAGAAGCTATTTCCAACTTGAAATTGGCGCCTCAGCATTCCGCGAGTACCACTCATCGGGTGAGAGAAGGCATTGACTGAAAAATCCAGTGTAGTCCCGGCACCGGCCGGGAACTTATCACTGGAGTAAGTATTGAGACTAAATACGCACAAAAATGTAAGAAGGAGAGCTCTTACCATTGTACTGGCGTCTCAAGTTCTTCAGAAATTTCTACAAGCTCAATTGCAAGTTGTTCCATCTCTTCGATAGAAGCTAGGATTTCTGGTCTTGCATTCTCGTCAAGGATTGCTTGATCAAATGGTACAGGAAGACCAGCTAGCATTTTATTGATCTTTGCAACTCTGTTATCAATTGTAGTTGCAAGAACAGTGTTGTCTGTTAGTGCTAGGATTCCTGTTGCTTTAAGTACATTTGCAATACCCCAGAAATTCCACTGGATATCCATATGAGTCATATCTGAGAAACATGAGTGCTCATCTTCTTGGCCTTGAGTTTCCCAAGCTACGAACATTCTTTCACCTGAAAGCTCATCTCCTGACATGAAGATCATTCCTGAAAGGATATTATTAAGTGCTTCTTTTTGATCTTTTGCTTCAAAAGCTGCTCTGTAGTTTTCTTTGTTTGGTGCCCATGCATCAACAAGTTCACTCAGGTGATCAATTAAAAGATCAGTTGCTGTTGAAAGGTATACGGCACGTCTCCCAGCATTTTGACCTAGACCAATTACGTAGTCAGTGTGAGGTCTGTCACCAGCACCATCAATAGATAGATCTTGTCCCCATAATAGGAATTCGATTGCGTGGTAACCAGTTGAGATATTCTTTTCACCGTTAAGCTCGTTAAGTGATGAAAGAAGTTCTTTATTAATTACTGGGTAATCAGCAATATTATTTACGATACCTGCATTAGGAGCACCTTCAACATAGTCGATATATGCTTCATCAAGTGGCCATGCATTTAGTAATCCTTCTGGTCCTTCATCGCTATCGATAGGGCCATTGTAGAATCTAAAAACTTCTGATTGGCCATATGGAGCTCTTGCTTGTCTCCAAGACTCTCTCGCCATCTCTAGAGTCATTACCCCAGGGTTAGAGATGAAGAATTCGACGTCTTCCTGAAGTACAATCGCCTTATCAAGAGACTCTGAGTAAGTTTTATAAACAAGATTTGAATAGCCTTCAATTACTGACTGCGCAGTTGTTGCAGCAGTGGCATTCATACCTAAGCCTAATGAAATCAATAAGATAGATCTTTTTAACATATTATATCCTTTGTTAGTAAGATTGGTTGCTTGTTTGAACTATGGTTTGATACATCAAACTAAAGTTAATATCAACGATTAAGTTCATTTTTTATAGGAATAGACTTTATTTACTTAGGGTGATTTAATTTTTCCTATGTATTTCACTAGATTTCTCATACTTATACTTATTTCATTTAATGTATTCTCTTTACCAATTGGTCATGAAGCAGGATTTCTTGGAAATACAACTGCACGTCCTGGTGACATAGGCGCGGCCTTGGTATTTCCATCGGCCACGGCCTACCTCAAACACGATGAGATTAAAATTTATTTTGGCCTCATGTACGCTAGACAAGATATTGATGTAGAGGGAACAGCTGGTAGCGATTTTGAGAGTCAGTTCATTCCTTATTTCACAGGTTTTGCAGGGGACTTCTTTGGCATAACATTCACGAATTTTGTTACCTATAGTGGAACAAATAATGGAACGATCAATTTTAGTACGAATGAATTTAAAGGAAGTGCAGATATTCAGGCCGAAGAGACGGTGCTTGGAATTAGCGCAGCAAAGAAGCTAAATGATAAATTCGCCGTCGGTTTTTCTGGTAGTCTTGATATTCAGTCTTCAAAAACATTTGCTACTTTCTATGGGAATATTGCTGGTAGCGAATATCTTGAAACAGTAAATGATCGAACAAAGTATATTATTATTAATACTCTTTTAAGTGCATCTTATATCGAAAGGAAGCACTTTTTGAGTGCTTCGGTTCTCTTTCCTGGGATCAAATATTCTTCATCAAGTACTCAGGAGAGCTTTTCTCGTGTTGATGCAGATCCGGCCGTATTTAATAGAGTTGTAAGTAAACCGAGTTATAAGAGTAATACGGGATTAAATATTGGCTACAGTTACTTATCATCAGATAGTTGGTCGCCTTCATTTGAAATATTCTATGATATTTCTAAAGATATTATTTCTTTTGATCCGAACCAAGAGCAAAATCGAAATAACTTTTCAGATGATATATGGCTTAAATTTGGATTGAGTACTCCTGAATATACGATGTCTAAATTTTACAAAGGAACAACTTACTCATTTTTATTTGGCCTTCAATACCGTGAGATAGAGAATCGTGTTACGGAAGACTTACCGAGCAGTATCTCTCGAACGTATGAAGCTTCGCTTGGATTTAAGCTTTCCAATCGAAAAGCTAGCCCAATTTTTGGCCTTTACTACCAGAAACAAGACAGTACTTCTGATAATAGTGTGGTAGGGCTCATGTACTCTTCTAATTACAATATTTTTGACTAATTTATGTAGACTTGGATCTATATTGTGGTGTAATAAGTCTCGTTCTATTTAGGCTTTCTCTGGAGAATTATTATGAGCACAATGGCCCAATTTTTTAGCAACAACTATCGTCACTTTAATGCCGCTTCACTTGTTGATGCATCAAAGGCATATGTTGATCATTTAAAGAGTGGGAAGAAGATGATGATCACTCTTGCTGGTGCCATGAGTACGGCCGAACTTGGGGTTTCTCTTGCTGAAATGATCCGCCAAGATAAAGTCCAAATTATCTCTTGTACTGGTGCAAACCTTGAAGAAGATATCATGAACTTAATCGCATATAACCACTACAAGCGTATTCCAAACTACAGAGACCTAAGTCCTGAAGAGGAAGAAGAGCTACTTGCTCAAGGTTTCAACCGCGTAACAGATACATGTATTCCAGAAGAGACTGCATTTAGAAAGTTACAAAAATATCTTTTTGAAGAGTGGTCAAACGCTGCTAAAGCAGGGGAGAGACTTTTTCCTCACGAGTTCCTATATCGAATTCTTCGTCGTGAAGACTTTGCAAAAGAGTTTGAAACAGATGTTGCAAATTCTTGGGTTATGGCCGCTTGTGAAAAGAACCTTCCAATTATCGTTCCAGGTTGGGAAGATTCAACGACAGCAAATATTTTTGCTTCATACTGCTTAACAGGAGAGCTTGAGCCTTCTCTTGTTAAGAATGGTATCGAATATATGATGTTCCTTGCTAAGTGGTACCCTGAAAATTGTGGAGATGGCGGAATCGGCTTCTTCCAAATTGGAGGAGGGATCGCGGGAGACTTCCCAATTTGTGTTGTTCCAATGCTTAACCAAGATATGGAAGATGATGTTCCTCTATGGTCATACTTCTGCCAGATCTCTGATTCGACTACAAGTTATGGTTCGTACTCAGGTGCTGTTCCAAATGAAAAAATCACTTGGGGGAAACTATCTTCAAAGACTCCAAGGTTCATTATCGAATCTGATGCGACAATCGTTGCACCACTTGTTTTCCATTACGTATTGGAAAACTAAGATCATTGCTCTAAGATAGATGGGCATGAGAATACAATTTTTATACAAATTTGGGGCATTCTTTTTAGGATGCCTTTTTTGTTTCCTCTTACATTCACAACTAGGCTGGTCTCCAGTCTTGGCCTCCGCTTCTGTAGGTTTGATTGCAGGTCTCATTCCAATGAGAATGACATTGCAAGCAGCGGTCTATAGTGGAAGCTTTGCAGGAATGTGCTCAAGTGAGTTAGTGACTAATTACTGGGAAATTCTTGGGATCTCTCTCATTGGTGCAATTTTATATTTTTATACTTTAAGAATCTTTCAAGGTTTTGGTGGAAAGCTTGGAACAATTGCCTTTGTTAGCGTTGTTTTATTCTTCTTTATCAAGGGGAGTATTATATGATAACCGCAATTGGAGTTTCTCTTATTGGTGCGCTTTCGACTTTTCGTCTGTCTCGTCTAAAGACGTTTGGGGCCATTAGAGCTTCCGCTCTTTTAACAATAATTGCCTATGCAATTTTATATCTTACAGTTCCTAACTACGAAATGATGGCCGTGATATTCTTTGGTTCTACTTTTGTTGGAATGAGCTGTCCCACAAAAATGCATAATTATACTATTGTCATTGGTTCAGTTTTCTTTGCTCTTTTTTTTCAATACCTTGTTCCGCACCTTAAGGGTTACGGTGGAGCACTTGGAATAAGCGCATTCTTGAGCGTTTTAGTCATCCAATTGGTTTTGTATTTTGGACGTAAACTTGCCAGATTAAGTTAAGATTGCCATCATTTTTATATGAGACAACTTATTCTAATTATAGCAGCAACAATATCTACACTTTCTTATGCACTGGAGACAGTCCAAGTTACTGGCAGTATCGAAATCGATGCACCTATTGAAGAGGTGTTTGAATTTGTAGCGGATCCAATGAATGATCATCATTGGCGAAGTGAAGTTAATGATATGGCCACAAACTCAAGAACATTTGAAGTTGGTAGCACATTTAGAGAAGATGCTTGGATCGGAATTCGTAAAAACTTTATAACAACAACAGAGCTAATTAAATTGAATGCTCCTTATCAGGCATTATTTGAAACTGTTAGATCAAATCCATACTTTTTAAGAAGCAACCGCATGTTTAATGAAAGTGAAAACGGAACTCTTTTTACTTATGTGGTGGACTTTGACCGTCGTATGATTAAAGAGACCTTTGGCTTTAATGCAAAGCCAGAGGTCGTCGTTAAATTATATGGTGTTCTGATGAAGAAATATTTGAAGAAATTAAAAAAGAGACTAGAGTAGTGTTTCTCTAACTATCATAAAGATCCCCATTACAATTAAGAAGTAGCCAAAAATCTTTTTTAATTTATCTTGTGGAAGTTTATGAGTCAGTGCTGATCCAAGTTGTGATCCAACAATGGCAAGAGCTGTAAAGATTGCAATAAATTGGTAATCTAACTCAAGATTAGGAGAGTTGATAATATTTCCTACAAATCCAATGAGAGAGTTAATTGCAATAATTAGAAGAGAAGTTCCAATGGCCTTCTTCATTGGTACGTTAAAAAAGTTTACAAGTGCTGGAACAATTAAGAACCCACCTCCAACTCCAATGAGACCAGTGACAATACCGACAACACTCGCTGCCCCAAAAATTGTTAGATTTGATGATGATTTAACCTTGATATTCTTGCCATTTTTAAGCATTGAAACTGAGGCCAGTAGCATAATTCCTGCAAAGATATAAAGTTGAACTTGTCCACTAATGAAAGAAGCGAGATAGGTACCAAGATAAGTGGAAAGCATTGTCATAGCACCAAATTGAAAGGCAAGTTTAACCATAACATTACCATTCTTATGATGTCTTAGTGTCCCCATAAAGCCTGTTAGACCTACAATTGCTAAACTCATTGTAATGGCGATTTTAGGGTCAATTTTTACAATATAAACCAGAATTGGAACCACTAGAATTGAGCCCCCGCCGCCTAAAAGACCAAGAGTTGTTCCTGCAATAAGTGCTAATAGATATGCCATGTTAATTTCCTCCTGAAATCAGTATAGGGGATTAATTTTTCTTAAACCTTGATGGGGGTCAATGTATTTTCCCATAAATTTATTTACTCTATGATAGGAGGAAATTATGGATAATTTAAATATAAAAACATTCTTTGATGAGCAAACTTACACACTAACTTATGTTGTTTATGATGAAGTGACGAAGGATGCTGTGATTATCGATCCAGTTCTTGATTATGATCAGGCATCATCAACTATCACAACAGAGTCAGTTGAAAAGGTTGCTATCTTTGTTAAAGAAGCGGGACTTAAGCCTCACTATATTCTAGAAACTCACGCTCACGCGGATCACCTTACAGGAGCATTAAAGCTCAAGGATTTCTTTCCTGGTGTGAAAGTGGCAATAAACGAGAATATCAAGATTGTTCAAGAAGTATTTGGTGAACGATTTAATATTCTAAAAGAGATTAAACTTGAGGACTTCGATGCTTTCTTAAATGAAGAAGCGCCACTTGTTGCTGGAACTATTGAGATCAAAACGATTTTCACTCCTGGACATACTCCGGCATGTTCTTCATTTGTAATTGGAAATAATGTTTTTACGGGAGATGCTCTTTTTATGCCAGATTATGGTACAGGAAGATGTGACTTTCCTGGTGGGGACGCAAATGCTCTTTATGATTCAATTACAAATAAACTTTACACGCTACCAGACGAGACTAATGTCTATACAGGACACGACTATCAGCCAGGTGGAAGGGAGTTAAGGTATAAGAGCACAATCGGTGAGAATAAGAAAACGAATGTGCATCTTAAAGCCGAAACTAGTCGCGAAGAGTTTGTAAAATTTCGCACAAGTCGCGATAAGACGCTTGCTGCTCCAAAACTTCTGCTACCGAGTATACAAGTAAATATTCGTGGCGGGCATATGCCTGCACCTCAGGATAATGGTGTAAGATACCTTCAAATGCCACTAACATTTAAAGATTAAGGTTCATAAGAGGGCACTATAAGTGCTCTCTTTTTTTTTCTTCTGCTAAAATCTCATCTTTTGCCTGACTCTGTAGATCTTCTACTTCATCAAATTCATCCATGATTTCAATCCCAAAGAAGGTCTCAACAATATCTTCAAGTGTGATTACCCCAAGTATTGTGCCGTAATCATCACTAACCATGGCGATATGTTCTTTTTCTCGAATGAAGCGTTTGAAGAGGTTTCGAAGAGGAGTCTGGCGATTAATAATAGCAATGGGCCTGATGATATCTAATTCATAAAGCTTTTTAGCGCTATTGTCTTCGATAATTGATTTGGCAATATCCTCTTTATGGATGTAGCCACTGATGTCGTTAACATTCTCACCATAACATGGGATACGTGTAACAGGTGCCTTTAGATCGTAAACAGATGAGATAGTGTCTTCAATATTAACCATGAAGACCTTGCGTGCGGGAGTCATAACTTCTTCAATCACTTTTCGTGAAGCGAGTAGGGACTCTTTTAAAAACTCACCTTCATCTTTGGCAAGGGCCTTCGTTTGCACACCTAGCTCAATCATTGATTCGACTTCTTCACGACTCATTTTATGCTCAGGATCAGTTTTTAACATCCTCATTAATGTCATTGAAATAAATAGAATCGGCTTAAGGATAAAGATTAGTGGCGGTAGAATCTTTAATAAAAATGGAGTTAAACTTTTCCAATAATGGTGTCCGAGAGACTTTGGAATAATTTCTGAAAGATAGAGAATGGCCAAAGTTAAGACAATAGAAACAGCGGAAAGATAATACTCTAGGTTTGCACCACTTATTCCCATATCTTTAAATATTTGAATCGACTCTGAACCTACACCTGCTGCACCAAGAGTATGGGCAAAAGTATTAAGTGTGAGGATTGCGGAGATGGCCTCATCTTTATTTGAGGCATACTTCTTTAATGCTGAGGCATAGCTACGGTTCTGACGCTGAGACGCTAAGATGAAACTAGGGGTAATTGATAGCAGAACTGCTTCCATGATCGAGCATACAAAGGAGACGCCAATCGAGATGACTATATAAACAATTAGCATTTTTATACTTTAAATTGGCTTTAATTTTGTGTCAAATTAAGTAACGGCCAAAAATGATGCATAATGTATATTAATTTTTAGTACCTTATCGTTTTTCTCGGTTTTAGGCACTTGTTCATAATGATAGCTAAGGGGCCAAGTTTAAGTTAAAATAGTGAGGATTAATACAAAATTGAGGTTTATATGAAAGTAACTGAATTTATGACTAAAGATGTAACAACTTGTCGCGATACTCAAACTGTTGCAGATGCAGCAAAAGCAATGCTTGATCTAGGTGTGAGTGTTATGCCAATCTTAGATAGCGCTGACAAATTAGTTGGTATTGTAACTCAATCGGACTTCATCGGTAGAGAAGTAGAAATCCCACATGCTCTTGCTTCTATTAAGAGACTATTTGGAATGGACTATAATCTTGGTGACGTTGAAGATATTTATAAGAAAGCTAAGAATAAGCCTCTTTCAGAGATTATGACAAAGAATGTAACGACTGTTACTTCTGACTACTCTCTAACAGCTGTAGTAGAGCTTATGATGAAAAAACAACTTAAGAGAATTCCTGTTTGTGATGGGGATAAGCTAGTTGGTATTATTACTAGAAAAGATATTTTAAAAGCTTTCGAAAGCGTAAAATAATAAAAAAGGCCTCGTGTGAGGCCTTTCTATTTTATTGCATCTCTGCTGTCATTTCACATTCAACTGAATCTACATAGTACCAGTTAGCTTCTTTTGTATTGTGGTCATAACCATCAAATAGCCAAGACTCAACTGTAATTTCGTAGTGATCAAACATATTTTGATCGTATCTTTGCTTTCCTGTGAAAGTTGATACGAACTTGTAATCTACGATCCCTTGATCAACAACAACTTTTTCTTTCTTTGTTGCTACAAGAGTAAGGTCTTTCATTACGTTACACTCGTTGATGATTGCATCAACGATTTTGTCGTTGTGACGAGCTTCAAAAGTTGAGTTGATAATTGAAGCTGATGCCGAAAGTGTCATTAGTGCTACTAAAATAAATTTCATTTTTTTCTCCGTTGTTTATACGTGTATTAATAATTAAAGATTACAATTTCCTTTCACATCAGATAGTAATTGAATGGAAAGCTTCTCTTCGTAACGGCGCCAGTTACTATAATCAGCATCTTCAATTTCGATCTTGATGTCATTAAGGTTATTTCCAATATTATCTAAGTGTGTAAGCTCAATTTTGTAGTAGTAATCAGTAATACCCTGATCAACTTTATCTTTTGTAATTGCAATGTTTTTAATATTAAAGCGCTCTTGTGCTATTCCTAGAGAGCACTTCGTCAGTTCTTTTGAAAGATAATTTCTAATTTCTTTTTGAATCTCAAACTGTCCTGTTAGGATTACTTTTCCACGCTCAACACCGTTTCCAGCATAAGTTGTAAGGCAAATTAGTAGCAGAGCAATTAGCTTTCTCATTAATTATTATCTCCAAATTTTATTAATGAATGAGTTCTATAATTCCGATAATCCATTGAAAAGTATTCTATTAGGCGATAATCGCCTGTCAGGAGATTTATGGTTCACTTTGGTCAAGATTTGGTTAAGATTAGAAAGGCATACGGGCATAAGAGTGCGAAATCATTCTATGAAATGTTGGCGAAGAAGGGATTGGAGTGCAATTATCAATATTTCGTTAAGATTGAAAAGGGGAGTGCATTTCCTTCGTCTGTTATCGTTAATCAAATTGCAAAGTGTTTAAAAACAAAAGATGCAAATGCACTTATTCTGAGCTTTTGTCGTAATCAATTTTCTTCTTTTGATTATTTATTCAAGGAGAGTAATCAGGAAGAGGAGAAGCTGGAAGAAGTTATCTCAAAGGCCAATCAGGGGCAACGCTACCTTTCTGTTATGCAAATAAATGCTCTAGCACAAACAAAGTCTCATTACTTCCTATTTCTCATTTTAACTCTTTCAAGAAGTGCTCTCGATATTAGGGAGCTTAAAACATACTCCATTAAAAAGAGTGTTGTTAATGATCTTATCAAGGCCGAAATTGCCTTTGAACAAGATGGCCTAATCTATGCTAGATCAACTGAATTTCGCTTTCCAAAAGAAGAAAGTGAGACAATTAGCAAGGCATATGGGAAGTTTGATGATTGGGATATGGAGTTTGGTAAAAACTTTAAGTTTCAAAATCTAGTGAATAAAATGATGATTCGTAGAATATCACCAAGATATCTTTCTCTTATTAAGAATCAAATTGATTCGATATCAGATATTGTGCGTTTATCAGATGAATCAGATAATCGTTATAATAACGAGGTTCTCCACTTACATATCTCTCTTAATAGAGGGCAGTTACCTGGTTAGTTTAGGAAGTACTCTGCGATACCATGTAAACCATTTTGGTGGAATGGGAAAACGATACGATTTGGTTTTCCATTTGCCGCAGGCTTGTAGAGGATACGATAACCGTGACAAGCGGCCGTTCCTGGAATCGGAAGAACTGTTCGTAAATCACTAACAGTATCCCACTTAATTAGTTCGTAGTCTTCTGTACAGCCATAAATGATGCTTCCTACTTTTACAATAGAACTGAAACTTGTCGCACCGTAGTTAAACGATGAGAAAGAAGTATAGTTATTTGATAAATGTCTAAATGTTTTAGCACCACTTCTATCGTATTCCATTTCAAAAAGTATTTTTCCAGCACTACTATCCCAAGTCGATGCATTCCAGTGTTGTCTAACATTTTTTAAAACACAATTTTCCCCTGGCCCTACTGGACAAGAACCTGCTCCAGCATGGACGCCTCCACCTGTTCCTGCAATAAATTGAGACATTCCATCCGTTGTTGTATAGCGGAAGATCGAGTTATTATTTGCAGTTCCCGACCAAGAGTAGTGTCCAGTTAAAATACCGCCATTGTAGAAACCATTAACAGAAGGGGTATAGTTACCCATATCAATTGTTAAGCCATCTACTGTGGCCGTTGTGGTCCAACTTCCTCCACCGTTTAGACCCATAAAGTGTGACCACTGATTTGTAGCTCTTGAAAGGAGGCAGACATTATCCCAACGACAAGGGAAGTAGATGTCACCATTGGCCGGATTTGTTGCCATAGAGAAGTTTTGCGACCATCCTCCTGTATCAAGCATTTGTGTTCGTGGGTCAGCACTAATACTAAAAGAGCCGCGAGCAAGAACTCCATTTCCGGCCACTCGAATAACTTGGTTGATTGATTCGTTTGGTTGAACTTCTCGAATGATTCTTTCTTGTGAGTCAACAAGAATGATATTATCTCCAACACCATGGTCAATAAATTGAATATTTCCAAAGCGAGCATCCTGACCGAGTCCATTGTCTCCAAATGACTGTGTTTGTCCATAGAGTGTTTGGACCTTTCCTTGAGCATCAATTACTCTGATCGTATTGGCATCGACAAAGAAGAAGACTCCATCTTTGTTAACGAAGAAGTCTTGTAATCTAATTGGACAACTCGTTGCAAGTGTTCCATCTGGGCAAGTACCATGAATACCATTTCCTAGTTTTGTCGCTTCATAAGAGTTTGTTGTAGGGTTATAACGATTAACTCGTGTAGGGTAACCGATGTGATAACTCCATCCCCATGTACTTCCATCATTCGTAGATCTTCCATACGCATCTACACAAGTTGTATCGTGGCTTGGAATCGCTACACCAGTTGCAACAAATGTAGAAGGGTCAATCTCTTCTCGCATATAGTATGAACAACCATTTAGACCACGGTAGTATTTTGCAAAAAGTGAAGTAACTTCACTCGTATTAACGTCAAAGCCAATTTGATAAGCAGAGATGATTTCTGTATCCATTTCGGCCGTGGCAGAAGTGTTTCCACTAATTGCACTTGTTGGAGGAGAGCTTCCACCAGTACCTGAAATTCGTCTAGATTCTAAACGTGGTGAAGAAAGAGAGCCTTTGTAAATTCTAATTAAGTTATTGTTGCTTACACGATTTGTTTGATCGTTAAACCAAATATCACCATTAGGTAGTGGCTGGAACATTGAATATGAATTACCACGGTTTAAATTGAAATCTCTTGGGTCTAGAATAATATCACTACGATTTGTACCAATCGTTCCATCAGCTTTCATTCCAATAATTGTTTCAATAGTCATGGGAACGACTGTTGTATCGACACGACGAATTGAATTCTCGTCCCAAATCAGGAGGCGATCTTGAAAATCCATTGTGATTTTTTGTACATCTTTTACAGATGCTTGATCAACAGTTACACCGTCACCAACCTCATCTCCAATTGGGATTAGTTGCTCAAGAACGTTTGTGAAAGGATTGATATAAAGAATACCTCGAACCTTATCGTTAAAGAATATCTTCCCATCACTTGTAACTGCAAGGGAGTATGGTGCTTGTGTTGATTTTGGAAAAAGTTGGGCAGACTTGGCCGATGAGCCAGTTCCTGGGTCAACATTTCCTGCAAGAATTTTAAACTTCGTCGAGTTAAGTGCAACAGATGTTGCTGAGGTATCTTGATTTGCACTATCTGCAGCGGTAACACTTAGCCTAAAATACTGTCCATCAGCAAGAGGGAAAGTCCACTGGTAGCATGCTGTTGCATTGTCATCAAGTGGATTTGTTGCAGAGTTAACTTGCGGGCAATTATTTGCACTATTATTTAGATTTTGTGCCGAGACAATAGGGTGAAACTCGATGTCATCAGTTGTATAATATAATTTTGTTGTTCCATCTGGAATCGTTTTATTATCGACTGTTCTCCATGAGATATATACAGTATCACCATTATTAAATGTTAGATCAATATCTTCTACTGGACTACTTGGTGAATCAGAATTAGTAACAAAGAATTCCGAGATAACAGGAGCCTGATCTGGAGTATAGTTCATTGTTACAAAGTCTTTACCAAGAGTTGCATCAGGGTTAGATGAAATATTTCCAGCTAGATCTTTTACCCAAACAGATACTTTAAAGTTTGATGGAGCAAAACCTAGAAGGAAGCTATAGTCGCGAACAGGCATAAACGTATTTAGAGTAAGCCCTGGTGAAGGAGCATCCATAGCTTTCCAGCACTCGTCATTAGCGCTTGGCAGAGTTGTATCATTTCCTTTAAGGCAGAAATGAGTAATGACTGTATCGAGGTCTTCTGCATCGAATTCAACGCTTACATACTTAACTGCCGTAGGAGTCGGCGTCGTCGATCCATTAATTTTGAAAGTTGCTGTGTGAATGAATGGGGCACCTAAGTCCTCAACGATCCTAAATGAGTTAGAGATCGCTTCGCCTGTCATGCCATTATCATCCGTAAGAGTTACCTTAAAGCGAACATCATTATATAGTGTTCCTGAAGGGACAGTGTAATTATAGCTAAATGGTGTATCAGAGTGAGGGCCATCAGTCGCTACAGAAGTAAGCCCAAGTTGTGTCCATGTAGAACCACCATTATATGAGACTGAAAAAGTATGATTCTTTGTTGCACTGACAGTGGCCTCTGTTGTTTTCCATTTTATTGCGTAGTTTATTCCCCAAGGAAGTGTCGGAACATTATCAAAAGATAGTGATGGAGCAAGGGAGTCATAAATAAAGTCGATACTGTCGTAAGCTGAAATATTACCCACAGGATCTTTTCCGTAGATACGCAGAGTTCGGTATCCTTGAGTATTTAATACACTTGGGTCATAAGAAATAGCGCCAATGGCCGTCGAACAATTTTGCCAAGCTGAATCAGAAGCTAGTGGTGTTGTCGTTGATTCACTAATTAAAACTTGAGATATATCATCACAGCTCGCTGCAGTCAGAGTCATCGGGTTCGAACTTGTTGACGTACCGGCAGTAAAGTTTACTGGTGTAAGAGATGGTACTGTCGAAGTCTCATCATTAACAGTAATAGTTAGAGTTGTTTCTGTCGTTGACTCTAGTTGACCATCATATACAACGTACTTAATTGTAACTGTTGTATTTGTGTTTACAGGTGCAATATAGTCACATACTAGATCACTTCCATAGCTTATCTGGTCAATACAGTTCGAAAGTGTCCCAACGGCAGGAGCTTGAGTGATCTTATATTGTAGTGAGCCAGTTGCTGTCTCAACATCACTTCCTGGGTCTAAGTTTATTGTGTATAAAGTATTATCTCTAAAAATTAATGAACTATCTGCCGCTGCAACTGGTGCATCATTTAAGGCGTTAACAGTAATGTTAACAGTGGCCGTTGTTGAGTTATATTCTCCATCACTAACTTGGTAAGTAAAATCATCTGAACCATTAAAATTAGAAGAAGGAGTATAAGTACAAGATCGACTAGTACCTTCATCACAAGTTAAGAAACCATTACCGGTAGAAAGAGTTATCGTATAGTTTAGAATATCACCATCAATGTCTGCACCAGCATTAAGATCAAATGTAATAGGCGTATCTTCATCTGTCGTTATTGACTGTGTCGCTGCTAGAGTTGGGGCGTCGTTAACAGGAGTAATATTAATTGTTACTGTTGTGACAGTTGCTGAATCGGCTACTCCATCATTTGCACGGTATGTAAAAGTATCCACGCCGTTATAGTTTAAATTTGGAGAATAGTCACAGTTAAGGTCTCCATCTGCTGCCATACAATTTGTAAGTAGACCATTCGATGGGGGAGTCACAATCGTATATGTTAGAGTGTCTGGATCAACGTCTGTAGCAGATTCGACACTAAAGTTTATCGGTGTGTCTTCTGGCGTTGTTATGCTGAAGTCAGCGGCCATGACCGGAAGGTCATTAATAGCATTTATCGTAATCGTAACAGTTGCTGTCGATGAGTTAATTGTGCCATCATTTACATAATAAGTGAATGTGTCGACTCCGTTATAGTTTAAACTTGGAGTGTAGGTACAACTTCTATTTGTACCCCCTGTACATGAAAGAATTCCATTACTTGTCGTTGAGGAAACATGATAAGTTAGCGTATCACCATCTATATCGGAACCAATGTTTAAATCAAATGTAACAGGTATATCTTCATCTGTTGCAACAGCTTGTGTTGTCGGAATGGTTGGAGTGTCATTAATTGAGTTTACAGTAATCGTAACAGTTGTGACTCCTGAGGAATCAGCAGTTCCATCATTTGATTTATATGTAAAACTATCTGTTCCGAAATAATTAGCACTCGGCGTATAGTCACAGTTTAGGTCATTGTTACTTGCTAGACAATTTGTTAGTGCTCCATTAGTAGGAGGTGTAACAATCGTATAAGTAATAGGATCACCATCTGTATCAGATGATGGATTAACATCAAAGTTTACCGGAGTGTCTTCGTCTGTCGTAATAGAAAGATTGCTTGCGGTAGTTGGGATAACGTTTTCTGAAGTATAGTTTAAATTTACTGACGTAATGTCAGTATCGCACGTCCAAGTCAATGTCGCAGATTTTGTACCTTTAGTTGTTGGTATTGCTTGTACTTGATATGAACAGCTCTGATTGACACTTAAGTTGTTTGACCCACAGTTGTCATTTATAATTTGGAATTCACTCGCATTTGTCCCTGAAAGCTGTGGGACAGTACAATTCTTTGTAACTCCCGTTCCTGAGTTGGTAATTGTAAATGTTTGGGCCATTGAGATTGAATTATTTGGTACTCCGTTAAAATTGTGACTTGAAGGAGTTGTTGAAAGGAGTGCTTTTTGTAATTCAAAAGTATTCGATTCAATTGTCGAAGTATTTCCTAGAGCATCAGATAAGCTAATTCTAATTTTAGCATTCGTTTGTGCTCGATCGGGTAGTGTAAAACCATGATTAAAGGAATTATTTATTAGCACTCCATCTGCAGAAGGTGTACTCGACGAAATTGTTGTCCAACTTGTTCCATTTGAGTCAAGAAACTCAATTGTATGAGGAAGAATGGCAAGGCCATGTTGCTCTGAAATATTCCAAACGAGATTAAAGTAAGTATCTGCCCTAAGGGCCGCAATACTAGGAATTGTGATTTCTGGAGGTGTCTGATCAATGACAAAATCTATTTCTTTTGGTGAGCTTATTTTTGAATTATGATCAATTGCCCATAAGTAGAGTTTTCTCGACCCATCTCCAGTAGTAATTATTTTTATGATATTTTGAAAATTCTCATCCGTACAATCTATATTAAACTCAGGAGCTGTTGGTGCAGATGAGCTCTCTGTTATTGCAAGTTTTGAAAAGGTTTCACAATTTGTCATTAGACCTGGAGATATCTCAGTTCCTGTTAAAACCTCAAGGTTTATTGCTAGATTATTCGTCGGATTATTTTGAGAGGCTGCAAGTTGTATTGACGGTGCTGTAACAGGGGAGGTATCAGTAAAGGTCGTTCCAATTGTTGCATCTGGGTATTTCCATGAAAATTCATGATATGGTATGTCTGCATTTCCTCGAATTACATTTCCAGATCCATCGCTTTTACCTATAAAGAGAGAAATAATAAATTCATCACTATGGTTTGCTGATGGTGTGTAAGACCAGCTTGCAGACTTTGACATCAATACTGGTGCCGATGGTGTTTTCAAATCTTCTAAATACCACTCATATGCTATTTCATAATTCACAGACCAATGGTCATATGCTTGGATTGTAAAGAGGTAGCTTTTCTTCTCCTCAAGTGACTGAGGAACTGTTATTTCTTTAATATCAGGTAGTGAGTTCTCAAGAATTGTATGGGCATCACTAAATGAATTATCAAATGTATCACTTATCGTTGTGTTGCTTTGTAGTTTTGAATATGTCTCACTAAGATTATCATCTGCATTTATTTGTTGCTCTAATTCACTAATCATTAAAGAAACTGTATGATTGTTAATCGTATTTACTTCATCTTTTAATTTCGTTTTAACGACCTGTGAAATAATAGTCGAAGCTTGGGTAATATTTTGAGGGTCAGTGAAACTCGTTACAATTCTTTCAAAAACATAATTACAGCCAGAAGTTCTAAGAAAGTATTTTGTTGGGGCCAGCATATCAAGGCTTAGATCAAATGGATCAAATTCAAATAGTGTCTCTTCTTCTACTGCATTTCCTGAAAGAGGATTGTCTGCAAGAGGCGTCATTGTTGCTAAGTCAAAGAGTTCAACTTTTGCATCACTACAGTTTATATCAATTGGCGCCGCATATGCCTTCGAAATAAGAGAGATTGATGTGGTCTTAAAGTACTCTTTAAGAGGTGGGATTGTTCCATAGATATTAGGTCTTTTTGGAATATAAGAACTGCCACTTCCTTTTTTACTTTCTGTCGTTTCTTCTTGTTGAGCTACTTGCTCTTCTTGTACTTTTAGTCCACCAGTTGAGACTATATCTTCATTTTTATCTTGCTGCTCATTTCTATTCTCTTTAGATGGTGACTCGCTAAAGTATTCCATTGATTGTTGATAGTAATCAGGTGAGGTGATTAGAGGAGTTGCATTTGCTACCTTAGAAAAGTTTCTGGCCACCTGTGCAGAAACTTTTGAGACTCGAGCATCTTGTTCGTAGTTGTCATATGAATTTGAATTATTTGGTGTTGTTGCCTCTGAAGCAATTCCTCTTCTATATCGACTTTTGAAACTTTCAGATTTTGACTTTTTTGACTTATTTGTAATGCCATTTTTTTTATAGTTTTTTAACAAGTGTTTATTTTGTATTTTATTACTAGAATATTCTTTCTTTGGATTTTCTGAAAAAATAAAAACATAACACACTATAATTGCGAGTGATAATATAAGTAGCTTTGGATTGAATATCAGCTGGCCTATTTTTTTCATATCGCTGTCTAAATTCCCCCAGATAATTTTATTTACTTAAGTATCACTAAAATTTATCGGAATTCTTAACTTTTTATTAAGTTATCATGACTTCAATAGTCTATTTACTATCTGTGTAAGTACTTAAAAATTGGTTGAAGATGCTTTTAGTAGAAATATGTAAGTGATAAAAATAGTTTGCGATGGCCACTAAATAGAAATTAATGGCCAACAGAGTAATTTATAGAAAATTTTCTAGGAATGTATCTTTTGCTTTTAAAAAGTGAGGATATTTCTCATCTTTAGCAATTGCTTTCTTTAAATATTTAAGAGTGCACTCATTTGTACTACACTTAAGTTTTGACTCTTTGATTAATGAGTTTAGGTAATCTTCGACAGGACGAATGTGACATTTACTTTCTTGTAAATACTCCTGGCCAAGAAAAATGTAATCACGAATAAATGCGTACTTCTTAGGAGAAACTTTTTTTAAGTGTGATGGATTTAAACGGTAAGCAGCGATACTTTCGGCTGCATCTTCACTTGGATTTGTTTGACCGTATAAAGAAACCATTTCGTTACGATTGTATCTCCATCCCATTGGATGGTCGATCCAACCTGACATATCCCACCAAAATGAGGAATAGTTTAGGTTGTAAAAATAAGCGAGGTTATGGCCAAGCTCATGAAAAAGGCTGTAAGCCTTTCCATCTTCATCAAGTTCTCTATCCCATGGAGCATAAAGTTCAATAGAAGCATTTGCAAAGATCATCCCATGAGTACCGTATCCTATATCTTCTTTTATATGACGAACTAATCGTTTGCTGCTCCATAATTTGGGAAGGTGAAGAGGCAGTAGGTTAACACCTTTAATAATGGCATCCATTTGTTCTAGATCAAGAAGTGCTGCATCTTTATTTGCGTAAGGAGAAGTGTTGAGTCCATATTTAAAAAGTAGAAAGATGGACTTTTCAATAAGTTCATCACTTTCAAATAGCTCTTTAAGTTTACAGCTTTTAGATTGGCACTTACTTGCTGCCAATATCTTGTCTTTAAAATCTTCTTTAGATTTTAATCCATCGTAAACATAGTTTTTAACTAGGAGAGAGTATGCCTCATCTAGTTTAGTTGTTAAGTATGGTTTTGCAAATTGAGAGATCTGCCAATTCGTTGGAATCTTTGTACTACATTTTGCACTATTTACTGTATCAAAGCTTGCGGCATATTCGCTTAAAGCTAGTGTTTGGATTGATAGGGCAATGAATAATAAATACTTAACTAGGGAATTTTGCATAGGTCTTTATGACAAAAATCCCCATTCATCTCAATTGAAATAGAAGAAATCGCAAAAATTATACGCTCTAACGTCTTGTAAAGATGAAACCTAGAGCAATAAATGGAAGAATCATACAATAATAAGAGTTTGTAACGACTTCCCATGGAGATATCTTAAAAGTAACTCCAAGTAGTAGTGCCTGGGCGCCATAAGGAAGTAGCCCTTGAACCACACAGCTAAAAATATCAATTAAAGATGCGCTTCTTTTTGGGGAAATATCACCTTGTATAGCAAGCCTTCTTGCAATAGGTCCAACGATGATAATCGATACAGTGTTATTAGCAACACATATATTTGTAAGTGCAGATAAAAGCCCAATTCCAATTTGGTCTGCCGCTTTTTTATTTATATGGGCAAGTTTAGAAATTAGTTTTTGAATCTTTCCAGAAATGTAGTCAAGGCCGCCCTCTGATCTAATAAACTCACTTAGACCGCCAATTAGAAGAGAGAGAAGAAAGATCTCTTGCATACTACTGAAGCCTCGATATGTAAGTCCGATAATAGTTGAAAAATCAAAACCATTGAAAAGAGCAACGATTCCAGCAAGAATAATCCCGCCAGATAAAACGACAAATACATTTACTCCTAAGATGGCCAGGAGAAGGATGAATATATATGGAATTCCCAAATAGAGATTTGTTGGTTTATCAATCGTGACATTTGGTGCAGAGATTAGAAAGAAGTAGAGAATGATAGCTATAAGTGCCGCAAATGAAGCAATCTTAAAGTTCTCTTGAAACTTATCTCGCATATTACAACCTTGGGTTCTTGTGGCCGCAATCGTTGTGTCTGAAATAACTGAAAGGTTATCCCCAAACATTGCACCAGACATTACTGCACCTGCTAGGATACCAAGGTTGATATCTGTTTTGGTCGCCATTGAAAGAGCTATTGGACCAATTGCACCGATTGTACCCATTGATGTACCCATGGCAGTTGAAACTAGCGCTGAAATAACGAAAACACCTGGAAGAATGAGAGTGTTAGGAATTATTGATAGGCCTAAGTTAACAATTGCATCAACTCCACCTGTCTCCGTCGCAATTGTAGAAAATGCTCCAGCAAGAAGGTAAATTAGGCACATTGTAATAATATCCGGATGCCCAATTCCTTTTACAAACTTTGAAACATTATTATTAAGCGTATCCTTAGTAATAAAAAATGCAAGAAAGATTGCTGGGAGAATGGCAATTGGTGCAGGTACTTGATAAAAAGCATGTTTAACACCTTTCATTTGAAAGTAAATACCAGTTCCTAAGTAAATAACAACAAAAAGTAGAAGTGGAAGTAGAGATATTTTTTGCTTAATATGTGACATAGAAGTACCTTCAATACAGTTTTTTTTTATGTATTATACTCCATTATCATAAGCCAATAAATTGCGTCTAGAGAAATGACTTTATAATATCCTTACGTGTAACAATTCCCACAAGCTTATTATCTTTTATAACTGGAACACGTTTAATATGTTTCTCTATCATGAACTGTACATAGCCTTCTAGGTCAGTATCTTCTGTTAGTGACTTAACATTTCTACTCATGACATCGCCAACTCTTATTTCTTTTATTTGCTCGTACGATTTTTCAAGCTGAGTAAAATTTAAATTCTGACCAAAGGCCTGTTTGAGTTTGGCCATGGCATGAGGGACTTCAACTTCTTTTCCAACAAAGTCTGATTCAGTGATAATTCCAACGACATCTCCATCGTCATTGAGAACGGGTAATGCACTTATTTTTTTATCGCACATTAGCTTTGCCGCATCCCTGATTGATTTATTCTCTGTGATAGTAATTGGTGTTTTTGTCATGATGTTTTTAATGTCCATATTTTCCTCGTTTTTGTAACAAGGGTTATAACGGACGTTTAGAGAGATGTGTTGAGTTATCATTTTGTTAAAGTAAATCAAAGAAATTTAACTTTAAAATAATTAACTAATTTGTCGATAGGTAGGTATTGGTTTTTATACGTTATTTTGTGTTGGATCCGTTACGGGCCCAATTAAAGGGGAGTTTGTTATCAATAAAGAATCGAAATCGACTAATGAAGTCGAATCAACTATCAACAAGAATGTTTTCTTTTCTTCTGCCTTCTTTATTCTCTTAATCACTGCAATCGGCTCAATTTGGCCTGGTCACTTAAGTCAGTTTTTTAAAGGAATTCAAGCTTGGCTAATTGCTAAGACAAGTTGGGTTTATGTTTTATCAATGGGAATCATTTTATTTACTTCACTTTGGCTTATGGTCAGCCGCCTTGGTGACATTAAGTTAGGACCTGATCATTCTGAGCCTGGTTATACAAACCTTTCTTGGTTTGCCATGCTCTTTTCTGCAGGAATGGGAATTGGATTGCTCTTTTTTGGAGTGGCCGAACCTATTATGCACTTCTCTTCACCTCCTGTAGGGGAAGCTCAAACAATTGAGAGTGCACGTGAAGCAATGAAGATTACCTTCTTTCACTGGGGCCTTCATGCTTGGGGTGTTTATGCTCTTTTAGCAGTTTGTCTTGCTTACTTTTGTTATCGAAAGAATCTCCCTCTTCTTCCTCGCTCTGCTTTTTATCCAATACTAGGCGACAAAGTACATGGTGTTGCAGGTGATGTCGTGGATACATTTGCCGTTATTGGAACGATGTTTGGTGTTGCGACTTCCTTGGGTTTTGGTGTTGCTCAAGTCAATGCAGGTCTTCACTATTTAATTGGCATTCCTCAATCGGAAACAATCCAAGTCATTCTCATCGCGATTATTACAGGGATGGCGACAATTTCAGTTGTTCTTGGATTAGACGGAGGAATTAAGAAATTATCTAATATCAATCTTGTTGTCGCAGTCATCTTACTTGTTGCGGTCATGGCATTAGGTGATACAGTACACTTATTTCAGCAGTATGTTCAAAATACAGGATCATATCTTTCAGATATTATCTATAAAACTTTTAATCTTTATGCTTATGAAAAGAAAGAAAAGTGGATTGGTGGTTGGACACTTCTATATTGGGGATGGTGGATTTCATGGTCACCATTTGTAGGAATGTTTATTGCACGTATCTCAAGAGGACGCACGATTCGAGAATTTATGATTGGAGTTCTCTTTGTACCGGCCGGTTTTACATTTCTTTGGATGACGGTTTTTGGAAACTCTGCAATTAGTATTGCCTTAAAAGATACGAGTGGAAAATTTGTCGAAGCGGTTAATGGTAATGTTCCAGTCGCACTATTTCGCTTCTTTGAATATTTTCCTTTTTCTGCGGCACTCTCTGTCTTAGGAGTTCTTCTCGTTGTGACTTTCTTTGTGAGCTCTTCTGACTCTGGTTCTTTAGTTATTGATACACTTGCTTCTGGTGGTCAAGAAGAGCCACCGGTTTGGCAAAGAATTTTTTGGGCGGTTACAGAAGGTGTTGTTGCAGCAATTCTCCTTCACTCTGGTGGTTTGGATGCGCTACAGACGATGACTATTGCCTCCGCCTTTCCGATGATCATTCTCTTAATGATAGCAATTTATTGTTTGGTGAAATCGTTACGAGCTGATTTACTCTTGATGAAACAAGTTCAAAATCACACCACGACTATTCAATATGAGCAGTCCAATACAACATGGCAGGAAAGACTTGATTCTCTACTTAGCCATCCAAAGTTTAAAGAAGCTGATAAGTTTTTAAATGAAGTAGTTGAACCTGGCTTAGTTGAGCTTCAGGAAGAATTTAAAAAGAGAGGACTTGATGCTAGATTAAATACTAACAAAAAGGATTCTATCTCTTTAGTTATTCACAATGAAGAAGTGGAAGACTTTAAGTATGAGGTATTTCTTCGCTCATTTGAAGTTCCTGAGTATGCACCCGATGAAGAGCATGAAAAGTACTATCGTGCTGAGGTTTTTCTACTAAGTGGTGGGCAGGAATATGATGTTTTTGGTTACACGAAGAATCAAATTGTTGCCGATGCGGTAACTCAATACGAGAAGCATTTTCACTTTCTTCACCTTTCAAACTCAGAGCTCGTTTAATGAAGATAGGTCATGCTGACTCTAAAATTTGGCAAATAATATTAGCTATTTACTAATTTATACGCCTTTTCCTACTAAATTATTGTTCTTTTTAAAGATGTATTAAAATTAACCGATAAGAAAAGTAGGGGAAGGTGTAACTTTGAGTTCAGAATTTCGTTCGCTATTAAGAAATATTTTTGGTGCAGGTGTAATCGCTGCAGTTGTTTCTTATTTTAGCTTCCTGGCCCCCGAATCAGGAACTTCTCCTGAAGATAAAATGCTATCTAAGTCTAGTGATGCTCAGGAGAATATAGCAGAGTTTGAAAGAGACGAAGCTGGCCGCTCTAAGCGTCGACCTTCTTCTTACGAAGAAGAGATCAGTCGCCAATTTCCAACAAGAAAAAGAAAGGAAGAATCATCACGAGTTTCAGTAGGTGGCAAGGTTGTAAGAGATCCTGCTTACGAGGCCCAGCAACTTGAAGGCTCTGGCCACGAAGAAAATTATGGTGGCCCAAGTGGGAGTGGAAGTATTTCTGCAGGAGGAGGCTCAGCTTATATTGGCTCTTCTGATAGTGGTGGAGATGCTGGAAGCCTAGTAGGAGAGGGTTCTTCTTCAAATAATTTCTCGTCAGATAGTGGTAGTAGCGCAAGTGATGGCCCTAGTACTTCAAGCTCAATTGCCTCAATCACTAATAATGATTTAGGTGTTAAGACAGGCGCTTCAAGCTCAACGAATGATGATAATGATAACACTAGTAGCTCATCTTCTTCTAGTTCAAGTGGAAGTAGTAGTTCAAATGATCCAGTTATCACTCCTGTAACTTGTTCTGTGGATCGTGCAGAAGGGATGTATTCAACAACAATCAATGTCACTATTACTTGTAGTGAGTTTTCTAAAATTTCATATTGTTTACAAACTGGTGGGGGATTTTGTGACCCTGTCTCATCTCCAACAATTTACTCAGGGCCGATTGCTGTTGGTTCAGTAGATGGAGAATATGGCCTATCGTTCTTTGCAGAGTCGATGAGCACGACAAGTTCAACAGAGGTGGCCGAGTTTACATATACTATTGATTCAACTCCGCCAGACTTATTGGTAACTTTCCCAAAAGTTTATGCTCAAACAACTGCTAATGCCCTCCCTAATTATACTCAGTCGGGTGATTTTGGTAAGGCCAATTACTACTATCATCAAATCAATTTTAAAGGGACAAACCCAGGAGCAGGGGGACTAAATTGGACCTGTGATCAAATTTATCATGACTACGGTACTTCTGGCTTTTCATCAATCGCGACAAATGTCGATGTCTCATCTCTTAATCCTGCTACTGAGCAGATTGATCAATTGATCGGCATTGGTGATTTTGCTACTGGTGATAATTATATTGCAACAGTTTTGGAAGATCGAAATTTAGGGATTATCTCATGTCAGGTGCAAAATGTTGTGATTCGTGATTTCAATATTGCTGCATTCACGGCAACTGGAGCAACTCCTGTTATTTCTGGTATTCGCACAACTTATGGAAGCTTTGTCGGTTATGGCCACTTCCAAGCTACTCCAAATACTTCTAATTCAGGTCAGTTAAGTAATGACCAAGGAATCACCTCAAATAAACAAGGTCTTTATACTGTAACTCATCAGTAGATTAATTAATAAGTTACTCATTTTATTGGCGGCTTTCTTAAGGCTGTGAAGATTCTTCCTCTCTAAGTCATTAAATTTCTTTCATTTAATCAATTGATCTAAAATGTCGATATGCCACTGTATTAACAGAGGAAGTTAGTTGTACGTTAGTAGAAATTTAACATTCTTTTTATTTCTTTTCTTAAGTCTATTCTTAAGTCATAGCGTAATTGCATCCACAACTAAGCTCGGCTACTCAGGCCGACTAGTTCTAGCAAACGGAACACCAGTAACAGGAACTCCTAATTTAAAATTTGATCTCTATTACTCTGGCTCTACTGGAGTAAGTAGGGGAACTGAGACAATCAACGCCGTTGCTCTTTCCAATGGTATTTACACTGTCGAGTTAGACTTTGCTGGCATTGCTGGGGTGATTGATGGTATCCCTTCAGGAGAATCTTTAGTCATACAAGTAACAGACATAACTGATGTTGGTAATCCTGTTGTTTATGATTTTCAAAATGTACTAGCAACTCCAATTTCGGTATATGCTAATCATGCTGCTCTTTCGAATAATTTAGTTATCGCAGCTACTTGCTCTCCTGGTCAGGTGGTTTCAGTAAACGCATCAAATGAACTTGAGTGCGTGGACCAAACGGCCGCTGTCGCTGTTGATTCAACGCTTGTTAACAATGCGGGAGTGATAGGATTACCAAGCCTTGTGACTGATAATACAACTTACTATTCTGTTGTTGTGGATGCGCAGGGACGTGTGAAGAGTGGTAATACAACACCGCCTTCAACAACGGCAAATGATATTCAGGACAATTTAATTGTTGATGCTGATATCAATACAAACGCTGGAATTTCTTGGACAAAGATCGATAAGACTGGAGCAACTCCTGGTGATGTAGGCTTAACTATTAATAGTGCAGGACCTCTAGGGACAACTACTGCTGTTGCAACAGAGAATGTTGTTAAGAGTTATGTTGATGCAACGGCCACAGCTATTGCAGATGCGAAAGTTATTAATGATATGAGTGGTGTGCAGACAACAATTGCACCTTCAGTTGATTCAGTGAAAAATTATGTAACGGCCCAAACTAGTGCTATTACATCATCTCAATGGACGGATTCAGGACTCGATATTTACTTTAATACTGGACATGTTGGTATTGGAACAAATTCTCCAACAGGACCGCTGCATGTTGTTGGAACAGCAAATGATGTTAATACAATGCGCTTTGGTGCCACCGACGCAGATGTGGCCGCTATTACAGATTATGCGAATATGGCAGGTCTTCTCATAGCCTCTGAGGGAATTTCAAATAGCTATCACAGTTTTAGAATTGTAAGTGATATTGATGGAGCAGATATTGAAAGTCTTGCTGTAACAAATGCTGGGCGAGTTGGTGTCGGTGTTCTTAATCCAACAGAGAAGTTAGAAGTTGCAGGTAATGTGAAGGGGACAGGGCTTTGTATTGGAGCTGACTGTCGAACTTCTTGGCCAACAGGAAATGCTGGAACTGTGACGTCAGTAACTGGAGGAGCGGGTCTTACTGGTGGAACAATCACTTCTTCTGGAACTCTTGCGGTTGATGTTGGGACAACGAATGGCAAGATTGCTCAGGTTGGAGTAGGTGATAAGTTAGCTGATTCAATTATCAATTATAACCCGGCCCTTGATGTTGCCTTAACTGGTTATACAACGGGCGCCGCTTCAAGTATTGCTGCTACCGATACAATTTTGCAAGCCTTTGGTAAAATTCAAGGACAACTCGATGCTCACGCATCCTCGATTGCGGGATCTGTAACATCGGTTACAGGTGGGACAGGACTTACTGGTGGAACAATCACTTCTACTGGAACGCTTGCGGTTGATGTAGGGACAACAAATGGAAAGATTGCTCAAGTTGGTGCAGGTGATAAGTTAGCAGATTCAATTATAAATTATAACCCTGCCATTGATGTTGCTCTTACTGGATACACGACAGGGGCTGCCTCAAGTGTTGTAGCGACAGATACAGTGTTAGAAGCTTTTGGAAAAATTCAGGCACAACTTAACTCACAAGCAACTTCCATTGCTGCAAACTCATCTTTAGTTATTAATTCAATGGCCGGAACGGAGACGACTCAGGCACCTTCAGTAGACTCAGTAAAGAATTACGTTGATGCTCGTGCGAGCCAGTGGACAACGTTAGCAAGTGATATTTATTATTCAACAGGCATGGTGGGAATTGGAACAGCTTCTCCACGCACGAAATTACATGTAACAGATACACTGATAAATAATGCAAATGTCGATGAGTCGGGACTTTATTCTCAGACTGTTCATTCGATTGATACGAATGGAGCTTACTCTTCTCGTGGAGCTTATGTTATTAATACGACTCAAATTGATTCCGGCATTACATCTTCAGGTATGCAAGTTGGGCAATTAACTCAGGCCCTAAGAAACGCAGGTGTAAGCGGAGATAATGGAACTTTAGCTGTGCAAACAGCATCTAATGTAGCTTATGGACATCATAGCTTTGATGGTACAGCTAATCCGATTACTACTGATGCATACGGGATCAAGGTAACAAATTATAATCGTTCAGGTACTGTGACAAATGCCTATGATCTTCATATTGGAAATAATAGTGGAGCAGGTGGAACAATTACAAATCGATTTGGGCTTTATCAAGTCGGTGCAACTTATAAGAACTACTTTCAAGGAAGTGTGGGAATTGGGACTAATTCTCCAACAACAGCATTAGAGGTTAATGGAATTGTTTCAGCAAATAATATTGGCTTAAGTCTTCCAGCATCAAACTCTCTTGATAGCAATGCACTACCTGCTGGTCTATATCGAACAAATACTTCAACGACTGGATCGCCAACTCCGGGAGAAAGTGGTGCGACCCTTAATATGCAAAGTGGTGTTGCAAGTGGTGCTGTTGCTCAGCTTCACATAAAGGCAAATAATACAGAAGACCCTCGTGCCTTTATTCGTCACAGTGATAACACTGGAGACTTTAAAGATTGGCAAGAAATTGTAACAGCAGATGCCACAGGTAATGTTGGAATTGGAACAACTGCAACGCAGAAGCTAACTGTTGATGGAAGTATCAATGTGACGGCCACTAATGATATTTGTATTGATGGTAGTGGTTGTTTATCAAGTGTCGTTGCTGCAAGTGGTGAACAAAATACGGCCTCAAGTGCTGGTGGTACATCAATTTATAAAACAAAAACTGGAACAGATTTAGTCTTTAAAGGTCTAACAAGTTCAAGTGATATTACACTTACGGAAAATGCCAATGATGTTGGCCTTGCTATCAATACAGCAAATGGAGCAAATGAACTCTTAAGATTAGATGCAAGTGGGCGTGTGCCAGCTTCTAATGTCATGGGCACTCCTCTTACTGGTTATACTGTAGGGACAAATTCAGTGCTTGCTCCAACTGATTCAATTGTAGATGCTTATGGAAAGCTCCAAGCACAACTGAATGCTCAATTTACTTCTATTACTGGCCTTGACACTGATGATGTGGCCGAAGCTGGTAACTTATATTTTACGGATGTGCGTGCTCAAACTGCGGCCGTTGTTAACTCAACTGCAGGTAGTGAAACAACTCAGGCTCCGTCAGTGAGTGCTGTTAAAAATTATGTGGATGCAAGAGCAACTCAATGGTCGACTTCGGGAAGTCATATTTACTATAATTCTGGAAGTGTTGGAATTGGAACTGCATCACCGATTGATAAATTTGAAGTGAATGGAAATATGACTTTAAAAGGTGGATACCTTACTTTACAAAGACCCGTAACCACTGGTAGTTGGGCCCGTGGTATGCACTATACACCAGACGGAAGTGTTGATTCTACTAGTAATGGGCTTGCAGGTTTTGGGCTACTAGGAAGTGCAACAACTCAACAGAAACTTTATATGACATTTGGAACTGCTCCTTGGAATAGTACAACTGGTATAATTGTTGAAAACACTGGGCGAGTAGGTATCGGGACGAATACTCCTCAAGGTCAAATTCATACATTCGGAACAGAGCCTATCTTCTTTGACCGCGTTTCAGGTAATCCTTCTCACTTACTCCTACGTGGAGCTAAGGGGACTATTGGTGCAGAGACAGCTCCATTAGAGAATCATGAAGTGGGACGAATATCTTTTACTGGATTTGATGGCACAAATTGGGCGACAACTGCGCTGGCCGGAATTTCAGGGCGAGCATCAGAAGACTGGAGCCCGACGACTAGAGGGACTGATCTCGATTTTAAAACTGTAACGAACGGTTCTCTATCAGAGCAAACAAGAATGATCATCGCAAATGATGGTAAGGTTGGGATCGGTTCATCTGAGCCTATTTCAAAACTTACGGTACGTGGAGCTGATGATGTCACTAATGGGCCAACACTAACTCTTGCTGGAGATGTAAGTAATCAATTTGAAGGCGGTCGTATTCGTTTTGCTGAGCCTAATAATACATTCCAAGGTGGATATATTCACTATGATGGAACGGGGCCAGACTATCTTCATATTGGTGTTCATGATACGGCCGACCTTTTAACATCAAGTGATGTAAATGCTATCAGCATTAGTCGCCAAACGGCGAATGTTGGGATTGGGACAAGTACTCCATCATCGCGCCTACACGTTTATGAAAATGGTAAACACTATCATGTTAATCGTAAGATTGATGGTTACTCACAAACTGAAAACTCGACTGGTGTAAATTATATTCTTCTTCACCGTGCCTATGATGGAGCTCTCTTAGACGAGCACTATGTAAATGGTGAAATTAATTTAAGGCGAGGTGGAACGGCTGCATGGAATCGAAAAGTTTCAGCACAAGTTAATACGGCCTGTGCGTATGATAGCTGTCGAGGAAATATTATCAATTACGGTGAATATACATACCTTGCTTATGTTACTTATAGCGGCGTAAAGTATGTTGCTCTTGCTATTCCTGATAACTCTACGATGTATAACGCAACTTTTACTGGTTACGCGTATAATGCTACAGGAGTAGAGCAATTAAGACTTGTCTATGATACAGATGTCACAAACGTTACAACATTTTCACAAAATGCTATACATACTAATGCTATAAATGTTGCGGCCGGGAATATATCAATGGCCTCTGATTATGCTCTTGGATATAATCTAACTTCAACAACTGAAAAGTATGCGATCTATCCACATCTCTTGGGACAAAAATCAAAAACTGGACTAGGGCCATCTCTTCCATATGATAATGCCATGAGTATTGAGTCTGATGCTCAGATAACTTTTGTTGAAACAGACTCAGACAAAGTTTCTGGATTTATGGATTTAAATACCAATACATTTGTGTGGGATGGAAATGTTGGGATTGGAACTATCGCACCAACTCATGCTCTTGAGGTCGCAGGAACATTTTCAGCGATGTCGACAACTGGAACTAAATTGTACTCAACTCGAGCTGACTCAGACTTTGATATAGCTCAAGGAAGTACATCGACTAAAAGGGCCTTTACAATACATGCAGGAGAAAATGGAACTGAAGTATTTGGCGCATATGCGAAAAGTGGAGCGAGTTACGTACCAGGAATTCATCTTAAAAATGTGTCGGGGAATGTTGGTATTGGTACAACCACACCATCTTATAAATTGCATGTTGCTGGGACAGTTGCAGGTAATGCAGCCTATGTGAATACATCTGATAAGCGCTATAAGAAGAATATCTCAGTCATTGAAGATCCAATTGAGAAAATATTGGCACTTGATGGTGTATACTTTGATTGGCGTAATGACGAATTTCCAGATATGAATTTTGTTGAAGTTAGAGATGTTGGTGTTATCGCTCAAAATGTAGAAGAAATATTTCCTGAAGCAGTAGTGGAAGATGAAGCTGGATATAAGTCTGTTGCTTACTCAAAATTAGTCGCACCTTTGATTGAAGCAACCAAAGCACAACAGATTTTAATTGAGAAAAATAGTCGAGAAATCGCAAACCTTAAAGAAGAGAATACTGAGTTTAAGGCCGAAAATAAAATGCTTAAAGACTATCTATGTTCAAAAGATCCTGAAGCTCCTTTCTGTGGACAATAATTCTTATTCTTTTGGCCCAAAATCAAGGCGAATTTAGGCTACTTAGAATCATCACCGGCAGATAAGTCCTCTAAATGACATTTAATTATTGATCTTAACGAAACCATTCTATACTGACGATAAGCCACTGTATTAACAGGGGATCTTGGTTGTACGTTAGTCGAAAATTAACATTTATTTTAGCAATTTGTTTAGGGGTATTCTTAAACCTAAGTGCTATTGCATCGACGACTAAGCTTGGCTACTCTGGCCGTCTTGTTCTAACAAATGGCACACCGGTTACAGGAACTCCTGATCTTAAATTTGATCTCTATTACTCTGGCTCTCCTGGTAGTAATAGGGGAACTCAGACAATCAATGCAGTTGCTCTTTCAAATGGTATTTATACTGTTGAGTTAGACTTCGCAGGTATTGCTACTGTGATCGATGGTATTCCAACAAATGAAACTTTAGTGATTCAGGTAACAGACATAACGGATACGATGAATCCAGTTGTCTATGATTCTCAAAATATCTTAGCGACACCAATTGCGGTCTATGCCAATCATGCTGCTCTTGCCGAAACTATTGCAAATGATGCTATCACACCTGATAGTGTTGATTTCAAAAGTACTTGTTCAGACGGACAAGTTGTCTCAATTAATAATTTAAATGAATTTGTGTGTGTGGATCAAACTGCAACAGTAAGTGTTGATTCAACTCTTGTGAATAATGCGGGAGTGATCGGTCTTCCAACTGTTGTGACAGGGGATACATATTATTCTGTAACTGTTGACGACTATGGACGAGTAACAGGAGGAACAACGACTCCTCCTTCAACAACGGCAAGTGATATTCAAGATAACCTAATTGTGGATGCTGATATCAATACGAATGCAGCGATTTCTTGGTCAAAGATTAACAAGACTGGCGCAACTCCAGGTGATGTTGGTTTGACTGTTAATAGTGCAGGCCCTCTTGGAGCGACTTCTGCTGTTGCGACTGAGAATGTTGTTAAGACTTATGTTGATACAACGGCCGGGACAATTGCAGATGCAAAAGTAACTGATGATATGAGTGGGGTGCAAACGACAATTGCTCCTTCTGTAAATGCTGTTAAAACTTATGTGACTTCTCAGACTGGAGGGATAACTTCTTCGCAATGGACAGATTCGGGATTGGATATTTATTTTAACACTGGCTATGTTGGTGTTGGAACAAATACTCCGATGGGGCCACTACACGTCGTTGGGACGGCCAATGACTTAAATATCATGCGCTTTGGTGCAACTGATGCTGATATCTCAAGTCTTACAAATCTTTCTAATATGTCGGGTCTTCTTATTGCAAACGAAGGCGTCAATAATGCTTATCATTCACTAAGAATTGTAAGTGATGTGGATGCAACTCAAATTGAAAGTTTAGCAGTTACAAATGCAGGGCGAGTAGGTATTGGTGTTTTAGTGCCAACACAAAAATTAGATGTTGCAGGAAATATAAAAGCAACAGGAGTTTGTATTGGGGCCGACTGTCGCACAGCTTGGCCAACAGGAAATGCAGGAACTGTAACTTCTGTAACTGGTGGCACGGGACTTACAGGTGGAACGATCACTTCTTCAGGAACTCTTGCAGTTGATGTGGGAACAACAAATGGCAAGATTGCTCAAGTTGGAGCAGGGGATAAGCTAGCGGATTCAATTATTAATTATAATCCTGCACTTGATGTTGCCTTGACTGGATATGTAACAGGAGCTGCTTCAAGTATTGTAGCTACAGATACAATCTTACAGGCATTTGCTAAAGTACAGGGACAACTTGATGCCCATGCATCTTCCATAGCCTCAAATTCAACACTCGTTATTAACTCGACAGCGGGAAGTGAGACTGGGCAAGCTGCTTCTGTGGCCGCCATGAAAAATTATGTCACAACTGAGATTGCAGGTGTTAATCAATCTCAATGGACTAATTCGGCAAGTGATATCTACTTTGATAGCGGACGAGTTGGTATTGGAACGAACTCGCCATTAACAGCACTTGAAGTTGATGGACAAATTACAGGTGGTTTTGGTGCAAGAACAACTTCTGGAGTTCTTGATTGGAATGATATTAGTAACGCAAGGCCTGGAAGTGGTAACACTCTTTTAATGGGGGATGCACCAAATGGGCCAGGACCTTCATATTATTTCCATACATTCTCATACGAATATATTACAAAAAATGGTAGTGGTAATCTGACTCAATATGCGATTCCTTACAATGGTACAGATATGTACTTACGTTATCGCTATAATGGTACTTGGTCTGGATGGAGTAAAGTTCTAACGACAAATTCTAATGGGCGTGTTGGTATTGGGACAATCAATCCATCTGAGATGCTTGAAGTTGTAGGTAAAGTTAAAGGGACACAGCTTTGTATTGGTGGTGATTGTCGTACTTCATGGCCGACAGGAAGTGGCGGAACTGTTACTTCTGTTGCAGCAGGAACTGGTCTTACAGGTGGAACCATTACTTCAACTGGAACTCTTGCAGTTGATGTGGGAACAACAAATGGCAAGATTGCTCAAGTTGGAGCAGGTGATAAGCTTGCGGATTCAATCATTAATTATAACCCTGCTCTTGATGTTGCACTTACTGGATATGCAATAGGAGTCGCTTCAAGTGTTGTGGCAACAGATACAATCTTAGAAGCATTTGGAAAAGTTCAAGGGCAATTAAGTGCTCATGCTACTTCCATTGCAGCAAACTCTAATCTTGTGATTAACTCAATGGCCGGAACAGAAACTGGTCAAGCACCTTCTGTTAGTTCGATTAAAACTTATGTTGATGATCGCGCGACTCAGTGGGCGACTAGTGGAAGTGATATTTCATACACTGGTGGCAATGTAGGTATTGGGACGGCAAATCCTACAAGAAAACTTCATGTTGTTGCTGATGATGCAGTCGACGGAAATGATTTTATCGCTTTATTTCAAGAGCCTGGGATTACTCCTGAAGCTTCTGCAACAGTTGGTATTGCGGCCGATCGAATGGTTATGGTTCAAGGAAGTGGTGGAGCATTCTATGGTGGTCGAGATGTAGCAAATGATATTGAATTTGCAATGGGAACAAGTATCGCAGGAGAAGCCTTCTCTGGTGCCATGACTAATCATAAGTACGGACTAAGAACAAATAATATTACGAGAATGACAATTGATGAAACAGGAAATGTCGGAATTGGTATAACGGCACCAACTGCAAAATTATCAGTTGATGGTGATGCTGAGTTTTCTGGTTTTTATACAAGTGAGCAGGTCACTTACGCTAATTACGATTATACTAATCTTTCTTACTTCTTACTTGCTAAGTCATCTAGTGAAGACAAGGTCTATGGACGCATCTACGGACATCGTGGAAGTGCCACGGCCATCCCTCGTCCTTACTTTGTTGATGTTGTGATTGATACATCATCTGTTTATACAGATGTAGGAGAGATCACAAACGCTTATCGCGTTGATGCAAAAATTGCTCTAGCTGAAATTACTTATAAAGGTGAGACATGGTGGGCACTACGCTACGATGCGGATAGTACATTTCATGCTAATAATATTGGTTTTCAAGGCTTTCGATCACAAGCAGATGCTGATGCCTTTAAGTTTATCAATGAAGACGATGTTGACTTAACAGCCGTTTTAAATGTTAAAGAGTACTCTCGAATTCGTGGAAGTCTTTATTATACAAAAGCAGGTAATCTCGGTCTTGGAACAACGACTCCAAGTGAAAAACTGGAAGTTAGCGGTAATGTAAAAGCAACAGCTTTTATAGGGGATGGTTCAAGTCTAACTGGGGTTAACTCGTCATCATCTTCTAATATTGCAGATAATACAATCTCTGCTGATACTGATGTCAATGGAACAGGAGTGATCAATTTTCAAACTGGTGGCACAACTAAGATGACAGTTGATAACTCAGGTAATGTAGGTATCGGAACAGCTACTCCTGGTTCACTATTAAATGTCGCTTCAACTGCTCCAACATTTAGATTAACGGATACAGATCAAGGTGGAACTAATGAGCATCTTGTTATTGGAATTGATGGTGGGAATGCTACATTTGATGTTTCTGATGCTGGTGCAGGAAGTTCGATGATTTTACAAGGTGATGGTGATGTCATCCTTGCAGAGAGTGTTGGGAAGGTAGGGATTGGAACAACAACACCAACTACGACATTAGATGTCGTGGGAACAATTAAGGGAACTAGTGTTCAATCAATTGATCCAATGTTTCTTGTTGCTGCAAGTGAGTGGAGTGATACTGCTTACGATTTTTCCGCTGGTGCAACGGCCACAGGAATCAATATTACATTTGACTTTGACAGTACTGGTTCAGATCCATTTCAATTTGGTTTAGATAGTAATAACTATTACCGTGTTTCACATGAAGGTGATAATGAGCAGACGATTAGAAAGACAATTGCTGGTGTTTCAACTGTCCTTGGAAATGTTAGTCACACTTATGTCTCTGGACAGAAGGGCTTAAAAGGCCATGTGAATATTACTAATAATATCATCACTTGGAAAATTACTAAGCCTAATGGCGCTTTCACTAAGGCCAGTGGTGCAGTTGATACAGGAGGCCTTCCACTTTCTAATTTTAAAATTAGAGCAAATTCAAACCTTAGAAATGTGCAAATTTTTACGGGGCAAAAAGAAGATCTCGCGGGTAGTAAGAGTCTTGTTGTGGATCATGCATCAGGAAAGATTGGAATGGGAACGACTGCTCCTTCTGCACGTCTTTCAATTCAGCAAAGTGGAGTCGCTGATAATTATGAAGGTATTCGACTAATTGCTGATAAGAATAGTGATGGGACAAATGATGAATATCTTGATGTTTATATCGATTCTGCCGGAAAGAAGATTATCCAAACTCAATCTTCAGGGGCAGCAGTTCACGACCTTCTTTTAAATCCTGTAATTGGTAATGTTGGGATTGGAAAAACGATACCACGTACAACTCTAGATGTTGGAACTAACGGTAATGTTGCACTTTTTGGAGATGGTAGCTTAAATGATAAATTTATTTCTGTAAGAGATAATAATCAAGGTTTATATATGGGACTTGATGTAAGTCTTAATGGTGGAAATGGTGCAGGACTTATTCAATCAGGTCAAAGTAAAGGACTGGGACTTAAGGCCAATACTGCAACTTTTGGCGATGCTGATCCCGATTTTTATATAAGTGAATCTGCAAACGTTGGAGTCGGAACAGTGACACCAAGTTCAAAATTTGAAGTAAGACGAGTTTCTGATAATGGAAGTTCAATGGCGCTTTTTGAAGATGCTACTGCTGCCAATAATACATCAGATGTTAGAATTTTTGCCTATAGGCCAGGACTTGTTCTTGAAGATAATTCAGTTAATGCAGATGACTTTAGGCTTGGACTTGATGAAGGGAAGCTATATTTCACTTTTGATACAGATGATGATGGTTCAAAAGATGCGACTTCTCAGTTTGATGATATCTATGCAATGACTCTAAGCTCGTCAAGAAAGCTAGGAGTGGGAACGACAAACCCTGCGGCTACGATGCATGCTCACGCAGGAGACAATACTGCTTCATATCCAACTAGTATTGCCCAAGGTAATATTGTTGCGAAATTTTCTAATAGTAATAACGCCGTTGAGATCGGGACTAATGGCGATTTAAACGGAAGAAGGGCGTGGATCCTCGCTAGACATACTACAACGGACACGTATGGCGGCTACTTTTCAACACTTCATCTTCAACCAGATGTTGGTGATAGCACTCACTATCGTGGGGTTGCAATTGGTACGTCTGCAAGTGTTCAATTGGCCGAAGCCGGAGAAAGACTTGTTGTTAACGGAACGGCCGCAAAACCAGGTGGTGGTTCTTGGGCCACATACTCTGATGCACGCTTAAAAGATATCACTGGTGAGTTTAGCTACGGCCTAGATGCTATTATGGCTATTGATACAATTAAGTATCGTTATAAAGATAATAACGCTCTTGGAATTTTAAACGAAAGGGAGCACTCTGGTTTCATTGCACAAGAGATTCAAAAAGTGATTCCTGAAGCAGTTAGAACGACAACTGATGATTATCTAACAGTTGATAACGATCCAATCTTCTTGGCCCTTATTAATGCGACAAAAGAGCAGCAAAGTCAGATTGAAGAAAATAAGCGTATGCTAAATCTTATGCAAGAAGGGATTTCTCGTCGAGTAGCATCCTTAGAAGAGCAAGTTGAAACTCTAAAAGAAGAGAATGAGATTCTCAAGGCCTACCTCTGTCAGAAAGATCCTGACATGCCTCTTTGCCCGAAAAACTAGTCAAAAATTATTGTTAACATGTTAACGTTAGTATTGAGATTTCAGTAGCTTAGAATCTTATCTTATTGATTTTCAAAAGAAGGTTACAATATACATTATTGATCATCTTGCTAACTTGAATGTTGTACGTTGGCCAGGAGGAAGCATGATCTTGATTAAATTCGGTATTCTCTATTTTGCACTGGCATATTCGTCAATTAGTTTCGCACAGGACTCGCAATTGGATAATTTACTTCGCTGTGGTGAAGTTGCACAAGTTCGCTGTCTTGAAGTTCAGGAGTTTGGACAAGAATTTGTCGGCCCCATACAAGAGGAAACAGTGATAGAGGTAAAGTCGAATGAAGTAGCAGGACCTAGTATTAGAGAGCTTATTTGTTGTGAAGATGATGACAAGCTCAGAAAATCAATTATTGGACATATTTTTAATCAAATGAAACCAGATGAGATGATCGTAGCATTATTGGCCCATAAAACCGTTGAGGAATTACGAGGCCCTTCAAGTGTTGATATGGTCTATAATGATGATCGTTTTGTTGGCCCCAAATTACCGAGTCAGAAATAACTATTTAGATATAAATTAATTCAGTCACTTAGGGCCCTTTTCTTAGGGCCTTTGTCATTTCTATGTCAATTAACCAATCTTTAATTGCTTTATTTTTAGGAGAGGCGTAATATTTTAATATACCCTATAGGGGTATATGGTTTTAGTTATTCTTAGAGAGGAGAGATGAAGTGAAAACAGTTAAATTTGTTGTCAGTGGAATTAAGTGTGGGGGATGTGTAGGTAAGGTTGAAAAGCAACTAAAGGAGCTTACAGGAGTGACAAATATAAATGTTGATATCGAAAACCAGGAAGTTCTTGTTAGTGGAGAGCAAGGTTTTTCAAATATGCAAATCAAGTCAATGCTAGGGGAAATCGGATTTCCTGTAACAAGCATGAAAAAGCTTGAGGCTTAGGAGACAGAGTGGAAACACAAAATAGTGTAAACTTAAAAATTTCAGGTATGAGCTGTGCAAGTTGTGCAGCTTCTATTGAAAGTGAAGTTTCAAAAATTGATGGAGTTAAACTTTCAAGTGTAAATTATGCAATTGAAAGTGGTCACTTTGAATTTGAGAATAAGAATGTCTTAGATGATATTGAAAATAAAATTGTTGAACTTGGTTATACAATTCAATCCGAAGAAGAGATGCTAAGTGAGTCAGCTCCTGTAAAATCAATTGAAAAGGATAATTTCCATAAGTTTGTGATTGGGATGACTCTTGCTATTGCGGTCTTTATGTTTGAGATGGGGCCACTTAAAGGATGGCCAAGTAAAAAAGCTAATTGGTATATTCAGTTAGTTTTAACGACACCAATTTGGGCATGGATTGGTTTAAAATTCCAACGCTCACTTCTACAATTTCTAAAAAGTGGTCGCTCCAATATGAATACCCTTATTGGATTAGGGACAACAGCGGCTTTTCTTTATAGTGTTTTTATCACAGTATTTACAAATTTAAGTGTTGAACTAGGCTTAACAACTAGAGTCTATTTTGAAGCCGTTGGATTCATTACTTCATTTGTTTTCTTAGGACAGTACTTTGAAGAAAGAGCGAAGAAGAAAACGAAAGAGGCCCTTAATGATCTCTTTAAATTGTCAGCAAAAAAAGCGACGATCTTAAAAGGTGACTCATTTGTGGAAGTTGCTATCAGTGAAGTTCAGGCTGGGGATACTTTAAGAGTTCGTCCTGGTGAGAAATTTGCAGTTGATGGGAAGATCATTAAAGGTAGTAGTGCTATTGATGAATCGATGATTTCTGGAGAACCTCTACCTGTCACTAAAGGAGAGGGGGAGCAAGTCTTTGCTGGAACAATCAATGGTGATCACGTTATTGATTATAAGGCCACAAAAGTTGGTAGTGATACTTTCCTTTCTCAAATTATCAAGTTCGTTGAAGAGGCCCAGTCTTCTAAACCAAATATTCAAAAATATGCAGATAAAATTAGTGGAGTCTTCACTCCAGTGGTTATTGTTATAGCTGTTGTGACTTTTCTTGCTTGGTACTTCTATGGAGGAGAGCCAAGATGGGGGAATTCAATTTCTAATTTTATTGCAGTTCTTGTTATTGCCTGTCCTTGTGCTCTTGGACTCGCAACACCTACTGCTGTTGTTGTTTCAACTGGTCGAGCATCTTTGAAAGGTCTCCTTATTGGTGGAGGAGAAGTAATTGAGAAGGCCGTTGAAATTGATACAGTGATCTTTGATAAAACAGGGACAATTACATTTGGACGCCCAAGTGTTATTGATTCACTTTATAAAGAAGGAGAGGATGAAAAACAAATTCTTGCTCACCTTGCTTCTATTGAGCAATTTTCAGAGCACCCTCTTGCAAAGGCCGTTTTAAATTTTGCAAAAGAAAAAGGTGTTAACTTAAATGAACCAGATGGTTTTGAAGTTATAAAAGGTAAGGGAATTATCGCTGATATCGACGATATCGAATACCAAATTGGAAACGAGTCGCTCTTAGATGATTTAAGAATCAAACGCGATGTTGATTTGGAATCGGATAAGATCGGAAGTTTCATCTTTGTTGCTCGAAATAAAGAACATGTTGCTACACTGATTGTAGGTGATGAGATTAAGCCTAGTGCGAAAGAGGCCATCGATCATTTCAAATCTCTTGGAATTGAGACTTGGATGATTACTGGTGATAACGAAATCGTTGCAAAAAGTGTTAGTGAAGAAGTGGGTGTTGATCACTTTATCGCTAGAGCACTGCCTCTTGGAAAAGCTTCTCAAATTGAGCGTCTACAAAAAGAAGGACGTAAGGTTGCTATGATTGGTGATGGAATTAACGATGCGCCAGCTCTCGCAAAGGCAAATCTTTCAATGGCAATGGGAACTGGGACTGATGTTGCTATTAGTGCATCAGATGTGACGATTGTTAAAGGTGATATAGCCAAGGCAGTTGAATTCATTGAACTTGCTAAAGGGACAATGAAGATCATCAAGCAAAATCTCTTCTTATCAATGATTTATAATACATTACTAATTCCAATTGCCGCTGGTGTGCTTGTTATCTTCGGTGGGCCGACAATGCCTCCAGTACTTGCAAGTGTTGCCATGGGACTAAGTAGTATTTCAGTTGTTTCAAATAGTTTAAGAATAAGGAAATTAATATGAGTAAGCACCCAGATCACAAATCAACATTAACAAGAGTTAATCGTATTGAAGGTCAAGTTCGTGGAATTAAGAATATGATTGAAGATGGTAAGTATTGTGTTGATATTCTTACTCAGATTAAATCCATAAGAAGTGCTCTAAAGGGGCTTGAACATGTGATTCTAGAATCACATTTGAATAGTTGTGTTATGAAGGCCATCAAATCAGGTTCTGAAAAGGATTCTGAAGAAAAAATCAGTGAGATCATGGAACTTCTAAAAAAATCAGCAAAGTCATAGGTTTTATTATGTTTAAGTCTGCTTTAATCATTTGTATTTCTACTAGCACCATGGCCTTCAGCTTTAAGCAAGCCGTTGGAGAATTAGCTAATCACAATAGTGTTGAGGCCATTAAGGGAAGTGCTAAATCTCTTGTTGAGTCTTCAAAACAAAAAAGTTCTTGGGGGGACCCAATGTTTAAGGTTGCTGCCAAGAACTTTCCGGTGGAGACTCTCGATTACAACCAAACTCCAATGACTGGCCTAGAGCTAGGTATTTCTCAGAAGATTGCTCTTTCCAACAAGTACGGCAAAGCATCTGAAAGTATGAATGCTCAAGCAAGGGCCATGAATTTTTCTGCACTTGATTATGAGCAAGCACTTGTTAAGGCCTTATGGGGAAATGTTATTGGGAATCGTAAAATTGAAAGCGAGCTATTCATTTTAAAAGAAAACATAGCATGGATTAATAATATTCTGAAAGTAAGTAAGAAGCTCTATTCAAATGGACGCATTACTCAGCAAGCTCTACTTGATATTCAAATTAGAAAGTCAGAAATTGAAAGTGAACTAAGTAATAAGACTTTCGAATTAAAACAGAATAAGGCACAGCTCAAATACTTACTTGGAGATCGTGCTACTAGCTTTGATTACAAAAGTGTTCCTTGGAGTTTATTAGATAAGTCTATGAAAGAGGATATAAAAGATAATCGTCTTAAGGCCCTCGAAGAAGGAAAGATAGCAGGAGAGTTTGCTGTTGAACAAGCTAATCTTGCTTATATTCCAGATATTACAGTCTCTTTAGGTTATACATTTCGTTCAGATGAAATAGATAAGAATGGTGACTTCGTTGGAGCACAAATAACATTTCCTATTCCGGTTTCAGATGACAAAAGTGGTGGAAAAGGTGCAGCTGTTGCAAATCGCTATGCCGCAATCAAGAAATTGGAAGATTACAAGCTTAAGAAGAATCGTGATTTAAATATTATTAAAGATGATATTGAAAAATTAAAAGCGGAGTTACAAATTATTACTAAGAAGTCTGTAAACTTCGCTAAAAACTCGCGATCAATCACTTCAAAATCTTACGGTCGTGGCAATAGCTCATATGTAGAGCTTTTGCAGAGTGAATTGCGACTGCAAACAATTTTATTAAAAAAAGTCATGCTAGAAGCACAATTAGCAACTTCTAAAGTTGATTATAAATACACTCTTGGAGAGTCTCTCTATGAATAAATTACTTAAAATTATTACTTTCACAACACTTTTAGGATTTGTTGCTTGTTCGCCGAAAGAGGAAACTAGTACACATAGTGAATCTAAGGTTAAAACTTATTATACATGCTCAATGCACCCACAGATTAAGGAAGATAAGCCTGGAAAGTGTCCAATCTGTCATATGAACTTAACTAAAGTTGAAGTTGAAGATGATCATGACCATTCTGCCATGACACAAAATGAACCACAAAAGGATCTTTGGCGTTGTAAGGACTTTCCAGATGTAACAAGTGAGAAAGAAGATGTCTGTCCAATGGATGGGTCTCCAATGGTTAAAGTTAATACACAAAAAGAGAATGCTTCTAAAGTTGTTGCTAGTGTGAAACTTAGAAAGTCTCAACTAAAACATTTTAATCCATCTTACTTTCCTGTAACGACAATGAAGATGACTAAGAAAATTAGACTTCTAGGTCAAGTACTGCAATCAGAAGAAAAGGAAAGTAATATACCGGCAAGAATCGATGGCCGTGTTGAGAAAGTATATGTGAAATCAACAGGAAGTTTTGTTAAAACAGGTGATCCAGTTGTTGATATTTACAGTCCAAAATTAATTTCAGCAGGAGAAGAATACATTCTAGCTCGAAAGACATACTTAAAGAATAAAGGACGTGAGTTCCGTGATCTTTATTTACAAAGTCAGGAAAGACTTGAGCTGTGGGGGATAAAAAAAGAACAATATGAAGCATGGGCAAAGTCTGGTGCTGTTCCGAATAAGATCACAATCTATTCGCCTGCTACAGGAATTGTACAAAAAAGAAGTGCTACAGTTGGTACATATTTTAAAGAAGGACAAAACTTCTTTGAACTTTCAAACCTAAGTGATGTTTGGGTCGAACTCGATGTCTATGAGCAGGATTCTGCCCTAGTACAATTAGGTCAAACTGTTGAATTAGAATTTATTGCAATCCCTGGAAAGACGACAAAGGGTGAGGTGGATTTTATTAGCCCTGTTCTTGATCAGCAGTCTCGAACATTAAAGGTTCGCGCTACGATTCAAAATGAGGAAGGGAAACTAAAGCCTGGAATGGTTGCAAATGCTCAAATTACTTTTGAATTAGAGGGAATGCCTCTCGTAATTCCACGATCTGCTGTTATTGATACTGGAAAGAGAAAAGTTGCATGGGTAAAGGTTAGTGATAAAGAGTTTAAGTCAGTCGTTATTAAAACGGGGCATGAGTCAGAAGGCTATGTTGAGGTTAAAGAGGGACTTAAAGATGGGGATCAAGTTGTTATCGAAGGAAACTTCCTTCTTGATGCTCAAGCACAACTTTTTGGTGGATATGAGGATATGAGTACATCTGATCCTCATCAAGGGCATACTAATGATTAAGAATATTATTGAATTATCCATTCGAAATCGTGTCACTGTAGTACTAATTTTTATCTTAGTTGCACTACTTTCTGTCTTTAGCTTATCGACAGCACGAATTGATGCAATTCCAGATATTGGAGAAAATCAGCAAATTGTTTTCACAAATTGGGCAGGAAGATCACCTAAGGATATTGAAGAACAAATTACTTATCCTTTAAGTGTTCTTCTTCAGGGAATTCCTGGAGTTAAAAATATTCGCGGAACTTCTGCATTCGGTTTCTCTACGATTTATGTCATTTTTAATGATGATGTTGATTTTTACTGGTCGAGATCTCGTGTTTTAGAAAAGCTTACAAGTGCAAAGAATGAACTACCTGAAGGCGTAAATCCTGCAATGGGACCGGATGCAACAGGTCTTGGCCAAGTTTATATGTATACACTCGAGAACGCTTCAGATAATGAAAAGCCGTTGTCATTAGAAGAGTTGAGAACATTACAAGACTTCTACGTTCGTTATCTTCTTCAAAGTGTGGAGGGAGTAAGTGAAGTCGCAAGTATTGGTGGATTTGTTAAAGAGTATCAAATCGATGTTGATCCTAATAAACTTATTGCCTATGACATTCATCTGACATCTATTATTCAAGCTATTCAAGATAGTAATATTGATGTTGGAGCAGAAGTTATTGAAGATGGTGATCGTGAATTTATTGTTCGTGGTAAAGGATTCTTCAAGTCACTTACAGATATTGAAAATGTTGTCGTTGCTGTAAAGAATAAGTCTCCTATTCGAATTAAAGACATGGCAAGTGTTGGTACAGGTCCTGCTTTTCGTCGTGGAGCACTTGATAAAGACGGAACAGAAGCTGTTGGTGGTATCGTTACAATGCGATTTGGAGAAAATCCAAAAGAAGTCATTGATAATGTAAAAGAGAAAATTGAAATTGTTAAGGCCGGACTTCCAAAAGGCGTTATTTTTAGTCCTTTCTACGACCGAACAGAGGTAATTGAAAGAACAATTGGAACAGTTTATTCTGCCTTAGCGCAAGAGATTGTGATAACTGTTATTGTTATTTTACTATTCTTACTTCACTTTAAATCTTCAATCTTAGTATCGCTAACTCTACCATTTGGTGTTGGTATAAGTTTCATTCTCATGAAATTTATTGGTATTGACTCTAATGTTATGAGTTTATCTGGGCTTGTTATTGCTATTGGTTCAATGGTGGATATGGGTATTATCATGACTGAAAATATCTATTCAAGCCTTGCAAGTGAAGATCGAGATCTTTCTAAGTCTGAGCGTGTTGAAATTGTAGTTAAGGCAGCCCGTGAGGTTGGTCCAGCTATTTTAACAGCTGTTGCCACAACAATTGTAACTTTCTTACCTGTATTTGGATTAGAAGGAAGTGAAGGGAAACTCTTTGGTCCACTTGCTTGGGCAAAGACACTGGCAATGTTTGGCTCTGTTGTGGTTGCTATTATTCTTGTTCCGGCCCTAAGTGTTTTCTTCTTAAAAGGAAAGCTTAAGCCGATAGAGAAAAACCCTGTCAGCTTAAAAATTATTAATACTTATCAGCCAGTGCTTAGTTGGCTTCTGGATAATCGAAAGTTCTTTGCAATTTTCCCAACTCTAATTTTCATCCTCGGAGGGATTGCATATTCTCAACTTGGTAAAGAGTTTATGCCTTCACTTAATGAGGGGGAAATTCTTTATATGCCTGTAACTACTGCTGATGTTGGGATGACAAAGGCACGAGAGCTTTTGGCCTATACAGACAAGGAGCTAGTTAAGCATCCTCTTGTTGCGAGTGCGATAGGAAAACTAGGGCGTGCTGAAACGGCACTCGATCCTGCTCCGGTTGCAATGTTTGAAACAGTTGTAAAACTTATCCCTCAAGATCAGTGGCCAAGTGGAACTTCGATTTACGATATTATGGCTGAGCTTGATCAACAGCTACAAGTTCCTGGCCTTGTAAACGCGTGGCTATTTCCAATTGAGAATAGAATCGCCATGATTTCTACAGGAATTAAAACGCAAATTGGTGTGAAAATCTTTGGGGATAACCTCGAAAAGCTAGAAAAGATTGGACAAGAAATTGGCCATGTTCTTGAGGGCATCAAAGGTGCAAGTGGGGTCTATGCACAACAGATCACAGGTAAACCTTATATTGAATTTGATATTGATCGTGTGGCCGCAAGTCGCTATGGGATTAATACTGGAACGATAAATAAAATTCTTCAAACTGCAGTCGGCGGTATGACGATCGGGCAATTTTATGATGGCAGACAAAGATTTCCAATTCGCGTACGTTATAAGAAAGAGCTAAGAGATCGTATTGACGAGTTAAAGAAGGTACTTGTACCTAGTCCACTTGGTCAGCATATTCCATTAGAACAGCTTGCTAAGATTGAAGTTGTAACTGGTCCTGCTATGATTCAATCTGAAGATGGAATGCTGCGCTCACTTGTACTTTTAAATGTTCAAGATCGTGATCTAATTGGTTTTGTGGAAGAAGCTAAGAAGGCGGTAGAAGAAAAAGTAGAACTCCCTAAAGGATATTCTTTAGTTTGGGCCGGGCAATATGAAAATCAGGTACGATCTAATAATCGACTGATGCTTCTTGTTCCTCTAGCGCTTGTTATAAATTTAATCATTATTTATTTTGGGATTAAAAATCTACGTAATGCTGCAATTGTTTTTAGTGCCGTTCCAATCGCATTTGCAGGTGGTCTAATTCTGCTTTGGATTGGAGGCTTTAATACGTCTGTTGCCGTTTGGGTTGGTTTTATTGCCTTATTTGGTATTGCTGTCGATGATGGTGTCGTTATGATGACCTATCTGCAAGAAGAGTTTAAAACAATTAAACCAAGAAATTGGAGTGAGCTTAAGGAAGTAATCGTCAATGCAGGTTCTAGACGTATTAGACCTCTTGTTATGACTACGACAACGACTGTCGTGGCCTTAGTTCCTATTATGTGGTCGACAAGTACAGGAAGCGAAGTTATGAAGCCGATGGCCATTCCTACGCTTGGAGGGATGCTTGTTGAGTTAATTACATTATTTGTTGTTCCTATTACATATTCATATTTTGAACAAAAGAACCTTAAAGGAGAAACACATGAATAAATTTATTATTGTAAGTATGATTGCTTTTAATTTATTTGCTGCTGGCCGTATTGAGATGGCACCAAACACAAAAAAAGAAGTTGTTAAAGTTCTCGAATTAAATGAAACACTTCATGCAAGCTTCTTTGAATACGATGGGGCAAAAGTTGAGGAAGCTGCAAAGAAGCTTTCAACAGCAATTGATAAGATTAGTGATGAGAAAATTAAGAAGCTTCTAACTTTTTCAAAAACAAAGCTTTCTGAAATTCAAGCTTCAAAAACAACTGCTGAAAACAATCAAAGTTACCACTTAGTTTCAATGGCACTAATTCATATCATTAATACATATGATGTAGGTGAGAAGTATAATGCTTACTCATGTCCTATGGTTAAGAAGAAGTGGGTACAAAATTCTTCTAAACAGGATAAAGTTCACAATCCATATGCATCAAATATGCCACACTGTGGACAAAAAGATACTAAGTTCTAATTACTTCAAATAATCTGTGATGGCCGCTCCAAAGATGCTTGGGAATGCAATAATTACTGTGCGTTTAAAAGCTAGAATTGGATCGGTCATTACGGGAAATTTATCAATCAAAAATAGAATGAATACAACACTAGAAGTTGTGATTAAGTAAATCGCAAAAATTCTCTTAATAAACTCTGCGACATTTCCCTTAAGCTTAAAACGGTAGAAGTTAAAGTAGACAAAGCAAGTAACAATAACAATTGAAGATGCTAGTAGATAATAGATATTATCAAACTTCAAACTTACACTAAGATTCCATACTTCTTCAGTAAAACACAATGGTGAGGCCACAAGAAAGGCCCCTACAAAAATTTGTGAGACATCACGTAGTCTTAATTCAACCATTAGTGGATTGATAACATGACCAATTGGCTTACCGGTATCATCTAAGAATGTAACAACTTCTTTGAGATAGCCATTGATTCGTTTGATTTCAGTATGTGTATTCTTTAAACCTTTAAAAACATCCATATTAAAATTATAGAGAGATTTTGGAATTTAAGCAAAAAAAAAGGCCCGGATAACCGGGCCTGTATATTAACTTTAATTTAGAATAAGTTAATTGTTGCTGAGAAACCGAAGTTTGTTTTGTCTTTGTCGAAGTCATCAGCAAGGAATTGGATATTTGGGTAAAGGTAAATATCACGAGTAACAGAGATACCTACACCAACTGATTGGTATTCGTAAGCTCTAAGAAGTTTTGCATCTTTTCCTCTTGATTTTTGGTAGTTAAAGTAACCAAATACTGTTCTGAATGAGAAAGTATCATTGAATACGTATTCAAGTTGAGGGTAAAGACCAATTGCCATTTCTGTCTGGTAGTCTTTTAAGAATGGTTGTCCTGTTTTTGCTTGAAAGTCAGCTCTGTACTTAGAGTCAGCTAGACCACCAGAGAAGTAAAAGCTTGCTGAAACACTTGCACCAAGAGTCCAACCTGAGTCTCCAAATTTTTTCATCATATACTGAGATACACCTAGAATTTGATCTAGATTTTGATTCTTGTATGAATCTTTTGTACCAAAAGTTAAATCTGCTGACGTAATTGTTTGGATACCTGCGATTGTGTAAACACGAGAGTAACCAATGTATGGGTTAGAAATGTCACCTTTAGCGTGGTGAAATGGCGTTAGAACTGAGTAACCAGCACCAACTGTAATAGAATCATTCTTAGAAAGTCTATAACGACCAGAGATTGATCCACTCATCGATGTTTCAGTTTCGTTTTCTGGGTCAGCATAAATATTTGGTCTTTCTTTACCAAATGGGTCATCAAGAGATCCACCATTGTAACCAAGTGAGAGACTCATGCTCAGTGGAGATTTCGATCCAGATTCAGCTCTCATACGAGCATTTGTAATCTCTTCATCGATATCCTTTTTATCAGTAGTTGTTTTCTTTTCTTCTGCTTGCGCGTTTGAAAGTCCCAGCCCTAGCATAAAGATTGCAAGTGCAATGTTCTTTTTCATAATCACTCCATGTGTATGTTTTTATAGACTAATATTGTCTAAAGACTGATGTAAAAGATCAATGAAATTCTTAATAAAATCTTAATATACAACAAGAAAGATTTTTGCGTACGGCACCAATATAGCTTAATTCAATAAATAATAGGCAAATAACAATTAAGGGGCTTAATTAATCTTATCCCTTCTTCACTTTATAGACGAGATGACTTCTCCGTAGAATTATCTATCAGGAGAAGTTATGACTAAAATTTTTGATTGGGCACGAAGTGGTGATGTAGGTGAGTTAAGTATTTACTTACTCACAAATGAAGAATGTAACTTAGAGGTCAAAAATGAAAAAGGTTATACGCCACTCTTAGAGGCTACCCAACGTGGTCACTTTGACTTTTGTCATACACTACTTAGCGTTGGAGCAAATCCAATCGCTAAAGACGGCCTTGGCAATACTGCATTGATGCTAGCTTGCTTAAAAGGTGATTTAAAAATCGTAAAATTACTTATTCAATATGGAGCAAAGCTTTGCGAAATAAATGATTCTGGAATGAGTGCACATGATTGGGCAATGGCATTTAATCGAAAAAAAATAGTCTCATTTATTAGTGAAACACACCATTTTCAAAATGATCGAATCAAGAGCTATTATGGCCTCGTCAAAAATGGACTTAAGTCCATTTCATGGTTTAATAGGTAATGTCTATGGCGCCATAAAGACTCAGTATTTTATTTTAATCCTATTTCTTGCGAAGATTAGTTAACGGATAATTAATCATCAAAGGAGATGGATATGAAAGTTCATACATTATTTACGACACTAATTATTGGTGCAAGTATGGTGAGCCTTTCGGCAACAGCTGAATCCCTTTGTGAACATAAATACGATTCACAAGAGGTGAGCTCTCATCGTAACCTAGAGAATGAAGTTGTTCATTCTTCTAATTCATTTAAATCAAAGTTTAAAAAGTCTGGCGAAACTCGCATCCTTAGTAAGATCGAAGGGCGTGATCCAATTCGCTAAATCTAACAAAGAGGCCCTGTTGATGTCTCCAGATAGGGCCACTTCCACCAAATTTCATGTATTTATTTCAAAAAGTGTCTTTGTTAGCAATCATTTGTTTAAATATGTAGATTATTGTTTGACACCTCAAACTCGTTCAGATATTTATTCTTCATAAACTTAAAGGAGAATAAACATGATGAAAAAATCACTTATAGCTTTATTATCACTACTATCAGTTTCAGCTATCGCAAACACTGACCTTGTTCTTGAAGGTGAGAGATGGCTTGCACAGCATAAAGGTTATGTATGTGCAGCATTTACTGACTACACAAATGCACCCGCTTCTCACAACAACATGAATGTTAAATTTGAAAAGCTTTCAACTGATTACACACTAGATAATATTCTAATCAAGGCAACTTTTGAGAATGTAGATGGTGTTGAGTGTTCATACTCTTCAATCCTATTTGCAGACAACGCAGCTTCTACAATTGACCTAGTCGATTCAAGAGCTTTCTCTAAGGTTGATGCTTCAGCAGATTGTTCAGAAGGTAAGGCAGTTCTTGATGCTCAGCTTGCAAACAATGATTACCTATACTGGGGACACCCTCACCACGCAACAATTATGGTTCCTGCAACTGGTGCAGCTGAAGTTTGCGGCGAAGGTGCAACACATATTGGTATCGATTTTATGGTTTATAAAAGACTATAAAAAATCCTTGATATTAAGCAGGGCCTTTCTTTCGTAAGAAAGTATAAGGTTCCTGCTTTTTACTTAATTTTATGAGTTCATTAGTAAGAAAATTTTTAAAAATTCATCGTATTCTAGGCTTAGTCCTAGCGATTAACTTTCTCTTGTTAGGCTTAACAGGAGTTGTTCTCGTTTGGCGTCACGAATTATCTCCTGTTCATTCGGTAGAACAGCAGAGCGCTTTTGTTTCAGATCAATCCTCTCTTTCAAAAATTGAAAATTACATACATGAAAATGAAATTTACAAAGATAAAAAAGTACTTTCAATTTTTAAAGGTGATGATGGTGATATTCAAGCACGAATAACAGAGCCAGGTGTTGAAAAGTTTAAAGGTGCAACAAGATTAAAATTTGATCTTGCTGGTAATGTGCTGACATCAAATCAAGTCAAGCCTACGGTCTTTATTGATTTCGTCTTAAAGCTACATCGTGAGTTACTCTTAGGTGGAAAAGGTAAAATTTTAATAGGGCTTATGGGAGTGTTCTTTCTCGTTGCTCTTCTAAGTGGTGCTTTTATTGCAAATAAGTTCTACCGTAACGTAAGAACAATGAACTCTCGAATTATGCTTGGGCGTCTTCATAAAATAATCGGCGTTAAAACACTTGCATGGCTTTTTATTGTTACTTTTACTGGAGCAATCTTAGCATTCAATAGTACATTAATTGGTCTCTTTTTAAGAGGAAATGTAAAGGCGCAGCAAGAGAATGCAATTGTCATCGAAAATGCAAAGTATGTATCGGTCACAACAATTTTAAAAGAACTAGAATCAAAACTTGCTCATTTAGAATATGACTTTATTTCTTTTCCTGATAATGAATTCTCAGTACCAAATCAATTTGTTGTATTGATGGAAAATGAAAGTCATCATCACGAGATCGCTTATATTGATGGAATAACAGGAAAGTTAAACCGCACAGTAACGTTACCATGGTACTTAGAACTTCTCATTCTTTCAGAACCTCTGCACTTTGGCGATTATGGTGGAGTCATTCTTAAGATTATTTGGAGTCTTTTCGGTCTTATTTCTTCTTTTATACCAATTAGTGGAATCTATATTTTCTTATTTAGAAAAAAATACTTAGTAGCAAGGAGTGAGCAGTATAATGGTAATTTAATAAGTGATGTAAATATTTCGTTTACTGAGATTCTACTTCCTAGCTTATTTGTTTTTGTCATTTTCTTTGTTACTTCTGATTTTAAATGGATTTTAAGTGCACTATTTTTAGTCTACTTAGTTTTCTCTTGGCGTGATTTGATAGTTTTTATTTCTTCTCTAAGAAAAAAGAAGAGAATTCAGAAGGAGAGTATCTCTTGAGTTCTCAACTTCAAATAAGTGACAATTTTACTAAGGCCATCTCATGCCTTTGTTTTGTTTTTGGTGCGGCCCAAACTATACTTCTTGGTCTTATACCGAAAATTGCTATGGTAACGAATCTTGATATTACATCAATCATAATTATCTATGGGTTTTCGATCTTCTTCTTTCTTTTTATGACAAAGGAGTGGGCCGCACTTTTTTCTAAACTTAAGGCCAAGACTATCTATCGAATTGCTCAGTTTGGATTGCTCATGTCGAATCTGGCCCTTTTAGCAACATTTACTTCTGGTAATGTTAGGCTGTCTCTCATTTTCTTTGTTATATCTCGAATTATTTATGCATTGAGTGCAAGCTCTATTATTCCTTTTTCTCAAATTGTTAAGATTGGCCGATACAAAGATACTCATAGTGGTATTCTTGAAACAACTATTTTTCTAAATGCTGGAAGGCTTGTTGGATTGGTACTAGGTGGACTTCTCGCATTTAATCTCAATTTGAGCTTAGTGGTTTTGATCGTTATGCTTCTTTTAACAATTCCATTTGATTTTAAGAGCGGAATCAACGAAATTCAAACTATCGCTGCAAAGAAAGATTCTGATACTAAGCAATTGATAATGCCACTTCTTTTTATTCCATTGATTTATACATTTATGACTTCATTTTTTCACACTAGTATCACGAGTGTGGTTGGAGACATATTAATCGGCCAAATTAAGCAATCAGCTACTATCTATTGGCTACTAACTCTTGCATATCTTGTCATAATTCTTACACAGTTAATTTTAAAGAAGTTAAAACTTATTAACTCTAAAATATTCTCTACTTTGGCAATTGTTTCTCTTTTATTTAGTTTCTACTCATTCTCTAGAGTAAATAGCTTAGAAACACTTTACGGATTCATCCTTCTATTCTCATTTGGAGCTGCAATTATTCCAATTTTATATATGGGACATATTTATAACTTGAACCCTAGTTCTCCAAAGCAGATTGTTGCCAGTGAGATCAGTTTTTATCAAACCCTAGGCAACGCTCTTGGAGCGATAATGTCAGGTGTAATTATTAAGTACAACTTTACAAATTATATTCTTTTTCTATTTGTGGCCTTAGTAGTAGGGGCGATCTCAATAAGTTTCAAATACAGTACTTCAGATACGAGCGAAGAACTAAGCGGAGCGACTAATGGTTAATATAAATTATAGGCAGCTTGCTGATAAATATAGTATTCGTGCATTAGTTAACTCAATGATAAGAGATTATTCAGAAGATAATCTTGTTAAAGTTGATGTTGAAAATAGTGATGTATTGATTGGTGATCTTGTTTTTGAACTTGAGTCATATTCTCCTCTCGGTGGGCATCGTTATACTGGTGATATTTACTTCAATAAAACAAAGCTCACTTTTGATGAGATGCTTGTTCACTTAGTGCCTAATTTTTCTAATGTTGATTCTACTTTTATCGAAAATATAATTAACTCTCGCGATAATATCGAGTTGATTCTTAAATATAATCCACAAGTGAATATTGATAGCTACCTTACTAGTGAACAAAAGATGCTTCTTGGACATCCATTTCACCCTTATCCTAAATGTAAAAAGGGAATGAGTGAAGAGGATCTCAAACTTTATTCACCTGAATTCTCTAATGGATTTAAGTTGATCTGGATAAAGTGTAGAGAAGAATCAATCCATACTAATGCAGAGCTATTTGCAGTTTCTACAGCTATGAATAAGCTTGCTCAATTTGATTTAGAAGATATCGATGACTCTTTCGTCTATATTCCAATGCATCCTTGGCAGTGGCGTCGTTTAAAAGAGAAAGAATTAGTTAATGGCATAATGGAAGTTGGAAGTGGTGTTAATGATTGGTATGCACTTTCTTCCCTTAGATCTCTATATTCATATGGAGCACCTTTCTTAGTTAAGTATTCAATGGATGTAAAGCTAACAAACTCGATAAGGCATCTTCAACCAGAAGAAGCTATTCGTGGAATGCAGATGGAAACTGTATTCAAAAATGAAGGGGTCGCAAACTTTAGTGATAAATTTCATATTCTTTATGAACCATTCTATGTTGCTCTTAAGGGACAAGATGGTAATGCTATTATTGAATCGACAATTCAGTTACGTGAAAATTTTGAGACAGATAATTGTTTTCTACTAGGTAGCCTTGCTGAAGAGAATCCTTATACAGGAAAGTCACATCTTTTAAGCTTAGTAGAGGGAAATGCAAAGAAGGCTTGCGGGAATATCTTTTTAGCAAGAAAGTACTGGTTTGAAGCCTTTCTTGAAAATGTCATAGGGGAGTTTATTACTCTTTCTGAAGAGCACGGAATTCTTCTAGGTGCTCATATGCAAAATATCATCCTGAAAATGAAAGATGGGTTACCTGTTGGGACAATATACCGTGATTGTCAGGGGACTGGATTTACAACAAAGAGTGTGGAAAAATTTGGTTCTAAGTATGAATTTATTAGTGGCACAAAGGGAAATATTCTTTCACCTGATGATGTTAACAAAGTATATACATACTACTTAATTATCAACTCAGTATTTAATACCATTATCTCGCTTGCAAATGGTGATGCTAAGGCCGAGCTATTTCATTTAGGACAATTTAGAAATTTTATTTTTAAAGCGCATCATAAATCAACATTTCTAAATTATTTGATTAACAGTGACTTTCTCTATCAAAAAGGAAATTTCAGATGTTGTGTAAGCAATATTAACGAAAATACAATTGAAAACCCTTGGGATATATATAATAAAATACCTAATCCTATTAGTACTCTTCTAAGAAAACCTCGTGTCTATGAAGGCGAGCTTTATCGTGCAAAATCTAAGCATAATCACGAGATAACTCTTCGTGCATTTGATTTGAATGAAGATCTTGCAAAGTTTCATGAATGGCATAATAAGAAGTATGTTTATGAATTTTGGGAAATGAATAAGTCGATAGAGGAACTAAGAGCTTATGTACAGGGCCTGAAAGATTCTCCATACCAACTTCCAATGATTGTGGATATCGATGGAGAACAAGCTGGATACTTCGAAGTTTATTGGAGCTTTGATGATAGGATTGCTCCTTATTGTGATGCTTCACTATATGATAGAGGAATCCACATTTTAATTGGAGAAGAGAAGTTCTTAGGTACTCGTGCCGTTTTTGATTCAATTTTTCATTTAACTAAATTCTTATTTGAAGATGATGAAAGAACTCAAAAGGTGTGGGGGGAGCCTCGTGTTGATAATAAGAAGGTCTTAACTTTAGCAAGGCTTCTTCCGGGATGGGAACATAGAGGAGTTTTTGATTTTCCACATAAAACATCAAATCTCTTAGAAGCTGATCGTACAAGGTTTTTGCGCGAGGTTCAATCATGATCAATACTCAGCTATTCTATGAATTACATAAAAACCTAATCATTAAGGCCATTGAAGAACTTCAGTTTGAAGAACTATTTAATGTTGAGTTTATTGATGATCGTTTTTATTTTAGGATAAATGATAGCATCTATTATAGTTTTCATGGCCGTATTGGTGCATGGGGAAACCTTCAAATTGATAAAAGTACTTTTCATAAAGTAAGTGGTGAAAAGGTTATCGTGGAGTTTACTCTGGCAGATTTCTTCTACGAGACTCAATACCTTACAAAGATGAGTGATGAAACATTGGCACAATTTATCGAAGAAGGTAATCAGACTATTTATGGAGATATCCTTCATTATCACTCTCTAGAGAATCTTTCTCTTAATGAGATTGCACAGTTTAATTTTAATAAAATTGATCAAATTCTTTCAGGGCACCCAAAAATTATTATGAATAAGGGACGCCTCGGATGGGGAAGTGATGAACTCTTAAAATATGCACCAGAAACACGAAACAGCTACAAGCTACATTGGTGTGCAATAAAAAAAGAGTATCTTGAATTAGGCCTTGATCAAGAACAATTAAATCTAAATGATCTCTATAAAGACTCCCTGTCGATTAGCGAAGTTGAATTTGCTAAAGGGCTAGTTCATGAAACTGGCGCAAATAGTGATGATTTTGTTTTCATCCCTGTACATCCTTGGCAGTGGAGTAAATATATAAGTGTTCAATTTGCACACTTAATTTATCAAAATGCGCTTATACCACTTGGAATCATGGGAAGAGAATATACTCCACAGGTTTCTATTAGAACCTTATCTTCTAATTCTCGTGAGAGTAAATTTGACTTAAAAGTCGCAATTTCAATTTTAAATACATCTAGTGTTAGAGGAATTTCTCAAAAATATATCTCAAAAGGTCATCTTTTATCACAGAAGGTTGAGAGCATCATTAAGTCAGATAGCTTTCTTGCTGATAAGGTCGATATATTAAAAGAAGTTGCAGCAATGAGCTGTCCGCTACCTGAGTTTAACCGTATCGACGGTGGCTCATATCGCTATAAGGAATTACTTGGGTGTGTATGGCGAGAAAGTGTAGAGAATAAGATTGCTGATGATGAGCTCGCAATTCCTACAGCGGCACTATTATTCACTAAAGATAACCAATCTCTTGTTAGTGAATATATTAAATTATCGGGGCTAGGTACTAAGGAATGGTTAAAAGAATACTTTGAAGTTGTTGTCATTCCTCTTTATCACTTACAAGTAGAACATGGATTGGGCCTTGTTGCTCACGGACAAAATACGATACTGACTCTTAAAGGTGCAAGGCCAAATAAACTTATTATTAAAGACTTTCATGGTGACTTTAGAATGGCATCTGATTCAAAGCATAGCGAAGCTGATTTTGGTGTTGAGCTTGATAAGTTACCACCAGAGTATTTGATTCACGATCTTATCACAGGACACTTTATCACAGTCTTACGCTACTTCTCGAGAGTAGTTGAAGAATGTCTAGGTTTTAAAGAAAAGGACTTTTATCACTTACTTGGTGAAGTTGTAGCAAACTATCAAGTCGATTGTTCTCCTGTTGGTAAGGTTAATTTATTAAGAAATGAATTTGAAAAGGTATTGGTTAATACTGTTCGCTTTGTAGCTGGTTACAGCGAAACAGGGGAAAGGCTTAAACCAATGCTTGGAAGTAATATTAAAAATCCTCTTGTTAAAAATAGTTAGGGTTGAGTTGAGGTAGTTAAATGCAGAATATATATGACATTGTTGGAATCGGTTTAGGACCGTTTAATTTGAGTTTAGCAGCTCTTTTAAATCCTTTAAGTGAAATTAATAGTAAATTCTTAGATAACAAACCAGAATTTAGTTGGCATCCTGAGTTGATGTTTGGTGATGCGATGATGCAAACTTCTTTCTTAAAGGATCTTGTCACTCCTGTTGATCCTAAAAGTATCTTTAGTTTTCTAAATTACTTAGTTGAAAATGGACAATTTTATCACTTCTTAAATACGGATCGTAAGGCGATTAACCGTTATGAATTTCAAGACTATTGCAAGTGGGTTTCAAAACAACTTTGCGATGATATTGATTTCGACTCTAAGGTAATTGATATAAAGCACGATGGTGAAAAATTTGAGGTGATTAAGGAAGGTGGGAGTTACTTTACGAAAAATATTTGTGTCGCTTCTGGCCCAACTAAAAATATACCAGAATGTGCAAGGCCATTCCTGTCTGAGACTCTTTTTCACGCTAAGTCTAAGCAAATGAAGAAACTTGATCTTAAAGGTAAGAAAGTTGTTGTTATCGGTGGGGGACAGACGGGAGTCGAAACATTTAGAAATGCTCTTAATGGAATGTGGGGAAAAGTAGAGAAGGTTACCTTGTTAAGCGGAAGACATAATTTACAACCACTTGATGAAGCTCCATTTACAAATGAAATATTTACACCTGAATTTGTACTTAATTTTCACTCTCTATCTCAAGAGCAAAAAGATTCATATACTCAAAGCCAGCTATTAGCTAGTGATGGTAACACTCCTCAATACTTACAAGAAATGTATAATGAACTATATCTTGACCGATTCTATTTAAAGAAACTTCCTGATTATACAATTTCTCCAATGCGCTGGCTTAAGGCGATTGAGAAACAAGGAGAATCATATAAATTAGTCGTTGATAATTTACTTAATCAAAACGAAGAATTTATCGATGCCGATATTGTTATCTTGGCGACAGGTTTTAAAAGTGTTCTACCTAGTTTTCTGGATGGAATTGCGGATAAGATTACAAAGGATTCTAAGGGGCGCATAATTGTAGGACAGGATTATAGCATCCAGACTACGATTGAAAACGGGAAGATCTATTCAATGAATTTTAGTCGCCATGGCCATGGTGTAGCAGATCCACAAACAAGTTTAATGTCTTGGCGCTCGGCCATGATTGCTAATGACCTCGTTGGCGAAACTAAATACAAAACTACAAATAATAGCGAAAGCTTTTTAAGCTTTTTTAACTAACGGAGAGACAATGAAGCTAGTAACGTTACTATTTTTCTCAATACTTTCAATTACTATATCTGCTGCCCCGGCAAATGAGTCAAAGGCAGAAGTAAAAAAGGCCGAATCTTTTAATACAAAGGAAGAGGTAATCGAAAACCCAACTTTAAAGACTTTGTCGGGCTCTCTTAAGCGTTGGTCATTTTACTCAACTTTTGCTTACAAAGGTGGTGCAATTAATGACTTAACAAGTGCAGAAAGACCTAATATTAAGAATGCAGAAGGTAATCCTTCTTTGACAAATATATCTGGTGTCTTTGGTGCTAAATATCGCCTCACGAAATCAGATAATATTTCTCTTCAAGCTGGAATGTATATGGCAACGCCATTTCATTCAAACCACACGGCATCGACAGCTTCTATTCAAAAAGAATTTGATGACAACTCACAAGAGCTTGATATTGATAATCCTGTTCTTTCATACTTTAAAACATACACAATTGGTGAATTACAAAATGTTTCATTTCTAAAGTATCAGTATGTAACTCGTGGAACAGAAAAAGATTATGGTTATCATTCTGCTGCCGCTTTTTCACAAGCAATGGCGTACCGTATTTCTAAATTCGCTTATATTGCGGCAACTGCCACTTTGACTCAGTACTTCTTTGATAAGTCGACGACAAAGTATATGGGTTTTGATATCTCGCTTCTTCCATATCAAAGAGAAAGAGAGTATCAGATAAGTTTATCAACTGAAATGTACTTGAAGCGCAATATTTCTTTAAGGCTTATTTCAGATATCTTCTCTCGCTATACACTAAGACGTGAGAGTAAACTTGAAAAGCGCGTTCTTCAACAAACTATTGCAGCTACATACTTCTTTAATCGCGATATCTCAATTGCACCTAATATTCGCTTCATTGCAGAAGATATTCGTGCCGATCGCACAAATGTTGGACTAACACTTAATGTGAATTTATAAAAAAAGGGGGATTGAATCCCCCTTGGTTTTTTTTATTTCTCTGAAATTTCAAAATCATCGTGGCCAGGAATTTCTTCCGGTAATGCTTCTTTTAGGTCTACTCCAAGGTGCACAATACGTTGTCCGGCCTCGCAGTTAGGTCTAACATTCTTTCCAATAACAACTCCAGAACGGTCAGCACAAATGACTTCTTTAACTTGTCCAAAGACATCGTAAACTTTTGCGATGACTTCGCCTTTTTGCACTCGATGAGTAAGTTTTGGAAGGACATCAACAATTCCACCTTTTGTTGAATAAATCCAGTAAGAATGGTCACAAATTGTTGCATCAGTAATCATATCTTTCACATCGCCTTCAATCATAGAGAAGTAGCGAAGTGTGTTCTTAATTCCATCGAGAGTTTCATCAATTAGAGCATGTTGGAAAGCATTTGGATTACCGATTTCAACAGTAATAGCATGAATACCTTGTTCATTTGCCCATGCTCTTAGTGTTCCTTCTTCATCATATTTTTGAACAATAATTTGTGGGTTTTGCAAGAAGGCCAGGGTTCTTGTTTCTTCTTTTTCAAGATCGGCCCTTAAGTAAAGACTGTTCACACGGCCATGACTTGCTGTATGAAGATCGAGTAGGTAGTCAAACTTCGAAACAATTTTTTGAGTGAAGTAGTAAGCATAAACATTACTAGGGTTCCCAGTAAGTTTACCTGGCATAATACGATTTAAGTCAACATTATCAATAAAGCGACGCTGATTTGTAAGGTAACCAGGTACGTTACTAATAGGAACCATGATGAGAGTTCCTTTCAAGTTCTTCGGATCAATCTCTTCAATAACTTTAAAAATTGTTGAGATACCATTTAGTTCATTTCCGTGAACAGCTGCTGTAATCCCAACAACTGGCCCATCCTCAATTCCTTTCATAATAATGATCGGCACGCGCCAAGGTACTCCTAGTGCGTTATCTGAAAGGTGTATTTGTAAACGGTGTACTTCACCTTTTGCAAAAGAGTTTAAATCAATTTCTTCAGTGGTCTTAATGACTTGTATTCCACCCATTGTACTTCCTATGCTATGAGATCATGATCTCGTTAAAGAGAGAGTTATCATTATCTAAACTTCTAAAAAGTTTTGTTCTGAAAGTCCCTTTCTTACTTATAAGTTGTTCTGCCATCTTATCAATGGCCACAATTGTTAGAATTGTTTGTATGTAGGCCTCAATTAGATCGTCAGTACCAATTCCTAGTGAATTAAAATCTTTTTGATCCATTAGCATTAGTCTTGATGTGTCAGAGTCCCATAGGTTTTCACCTTTCTTTACTGATAAGTTTGTTCCTAGAACTTCCCAACTATTTTTTGGGTATGTTGCTTCAAGAGGTTTACTCGCTCGACGAGCATAAACTGCACATGGCATAAAGCCTTTAGGTGAAGAGTAGACCATAAGTCTTAGATCGGCGATATAAATATTTCCTTTCTTATTTGGAACCGTCCCAATATGGAAGAATTTCCCATACTCACTTGTTGAACTCCACTCATAGTGACCAATTAAACTTTGAACGATAAATTGGTCATATGGATAATCCATTTGCATGAAGGCATCTAGCTCATCTTGGTTTGTGATTGTAAATACACCTTGGCCAGCATTTGAATAAGGAATTTTAATAACTGCTTTTCCACCAAACTTTTGAACCCATAAAGGAATTTCTAATTTATTAACATCCTTAATTGTTTCAGGCATATTGATTTTTAAACCTGATTCTGCAATTTGTGAGTTATAGAGTTCGTAGGCTTTATTTGCGAGAAGCTTATTGCGTCCACCTGAAAGACAAACAAGAGTCGAGTTAAAGATGAAGGTCTTCGTTGTCGTTGGAATTCTATTCCATGGCTTTTGAGTTACATATCTAAAAGCCGCACGAATAGGAATTCTTTCTCCTGTTTCAAGAGTGATGTGAAGAACTCCGTTTTCAAAATCGGCCATTTGTTCTTCACCATTGAAGTGAGGAACGAGATAAACTTCTTCTCCTGTCAGGTCTGCAATAGTTGAAGCATATCCCGATGTTTCCATGTAGTTCTTATCATAGATAACAGCCAGTGCTCCGGGTGGGAGTTTCTTCTTTCTTTTCTTTAGTGCTGGTATGAATGAGTTTTCGATTAGAAATTTATAACCTCTGTGCTCATCTGCATCTGTTCTTGGTGGCATCGACTTCTGTCCTGAAGGGCAAGAGTTTGTTTCAAGAACTACCATGCGGCGATTACCTGCTTGAGTTGTTACATAAAATAAGTCAGAGCCACCCCAGAAGAAGTGCTTACTTTCATAAGATAGAATATCTCTCAACGTGTCAGTACAAATTTGTGGATTTAAATGACTATATCTTTTGATAATTCTTTCGTGATCTAAATTAAAAAAGTGACTCACTAGAGGGTGTAGTTGTGAGTTCAAGGCCTTCGGATAAAAGTGATTCTCTTGTTCAAAATTATCAGGCTTAATAACTTCAATTCTTCTTTTCAAGTTCTCTCCAAATTGTATTTTCTAAAGCATAAGTTAATGGAAATATTATAATCTCAATCCCTAATTCTGTAGGGAATATTTTGTAATTTTTATTAAATTTTTAAGAGCTCTAAACAATATACTAGTATATGTTGACTACTCTAGTCGGAGACTTGCTTGTTCGGTTATCCCTAATCTTGAAATGTCTCACTTTTGGTTTATTGGAATTTATGTCATGTTGTTTTTAAACAAGATAAGGGGAAGGAATGAGACTTCGTAAAGAACTACAGGGTGTGAAGCGCCTTGTTGTAAAAGTTGGAAGTAACGTTATTACAAAAGACAGCGGAAAATTAGATACAAGGAAGGTTAGAAAAATAGTAGAGGATATATGTGAGCTAATTGATGAAGGGATCGAAATCGTCCTAGTAAGCTCTGGTGCAGTTAGTGTGGGGAAGTCTTTTCTTAAGGAGCACTTACCAAGAAGAGGTCAAATTGATCTTCAGCACTCTGCAAGTGCCGTGGGGCAGCCAAAGCTTATCAATACATACTCAAGATTATTTGAAGAGAATCAAAAAATATGTTCACAAATTCTTCTAACCCATGATGACTTTAGAAATAGAAAGCGCAACCTACATGCAAAGCAAAGTATAAATGTACTTTTGAAAAATAATATTACGCCTATTCTTAACGAAAATGACACGATCTCTTTTACCGAAATTGCCTTAGGAGACAATGATCACCTTGCTGCGCAAACTGCTCAGATGATTAATGCCGATGCATTGCTTATGATCACTTCAACAAATGGCCTATATGATAAAGATCCTGCTTTTAGTGATGCAAAGAGAATCGCTATTGTTCCATTTGGAAGTGATGTTCTTGAGGACGTGGATTATCAAGGAAAGACTGCTGTAGGAAAAGGTGGAATGGAATCAAAAGTTCACGCCATCACAAAAATTACTCCTATAGGTATAAAGGCGATTATTAGTTCAATGGAAAATGAGCGCCTAATTTTAGATCCACTCACTAAAGACATAGGAACCTACTTTGCACCTAAAAATGCCTATGACCCAGAAGAGCGCAAAGCATGGCTGCTCTCAATGAAAAAACCAAATTGTTATATTGAAGTTGATCGAGGTGCATTCGAAGCTCTTAATGAAAATAAGTCACTCTTACCAAAAGGGATTATTGATGTTTTTGGCCAATTTTATAAAGGGGACTGTGTTGATATTCTTTGTGATGGAGAAGTTTTTGCTTCCGGGGTTTGTGAGTATGGCCACTGTGAAGTTGAACAAATTATGGGACGCCATAGTGATGAAATCGAAGAAGTTATTGGTTTTCGAACATCAATCGAGGTTGTCCATACAATAAACTTAATTTTAGAAAAGGAAATAATTGATGAAAAAATTAGCTAGTACAGTAAAGAAGGCGTCAAGAGAATTACTACAATTGAGTAGTGAAACAAAAGAAATGATTTTTGATGATCTTATTAGGGCCCTTGATAAAAATCGTGAGTTAATTCTACAAAAGAATCAACTTGATTTAGATGCTGCTTTTAAAAATGATCTTTCTAAAGCAATGGTTGATCGCCTAAAGCTCTCTAATGAAAGAATTGATGACATTATCTCTGGAGTTAAAACGATTAAGGAACAACCTGAAATCGTTGGTACTTTTTATAACGAATTTACTAATGATCTCGGTTTAAAGATAAAGCGTCAGAGGGTTCCACTAGGGGTGATCCTAATGATTTTTGAAAGTCGACCAAATGTTGTTGTTGATTGCGCTGCCTTGGCGCTTAAATCTTCAAATGCCATCATCTTAAAAGGTGGAAAAGAGGCCAAGCATTCAAATGAGGTTCTAGGACAGATCATTCAGGAGGCGATATCGAAATATGTTGATAAGAGTGTCGTTGAAGTTTTAGCATCAGATAATCGCGAAGTTTTAAATGATTTACTAAGTCTTAAAGAAGAGATTGATGTTGTTATACCACGTGGTGGACATGGCCTAATTAATCATGTTTTTGAAAATGCCAAAATGCCAGTCATTGCTCATTACCAGGGCCTTTGTCATATGTATATTGATAGCGAAGCTGATATTGAGAAGGCCGTGACATTAGTAGAGAATGCAAAAACACAAAGAACCGGTGTATGTAATGCAATTGAAACACTACTAATTCATAAAGACATTCTTCCTAAAGTAAATGAAAAAATTGCGAAAAGACTTTTGGCAAAAGGATGTGAATTAAGAGTTGATGAAGAATTTGCAAAACAGACAAAAGGTTCATTCATTAAAGCAACTTCTGAAGACTGGGCGACAGAATATTTAGATAATATTTTATCAATCAAAACAGTTTCTTCTCTTGATGATGCTATTGAGCATATTGGAGAGTATGGAAGTAATCACTCAGAATGTATTATTTCAACTAATGAAGACAATTGTCTTAAGTTCTTAAAAAGCGTTGATGCAAGTTGTGTCATGGTTAATGCCTCAACTCGTTTTAACGACGGTGCTCAACTAGGCCTTGGTGCTGAACTTGGAATCTCAACAACGAAACTACATGCTTATGGGCCAATGGGTGTCGAACAAATGACGACTTCTCGCTATGTTGTCGTCGGTGATGGACAAGTCAGATCATAATTTAATAGAGCAAGGAGAGTAGTGATGAAGAAAATTGCAGTAATTGGTTGCGGAAATATGGCCAGCGCAGTTGTTCGTGCAATGTATAGAGGCCAAAAAGTAAAAAATGAATTTCTCACTTATACGCCAAGTCACACTCGAGCAGTTGAACTAGCTAAAGAAGTAGAGGGAAAGGCAATTGTTGATTTAGAAGAAGCTTGTGATGCAGACTATTTCTTGATTGGCTGTAAACCTCAACAATTTGAAGAATTAGCAAAGTCTCTAAAGAGTATGGACCTTTCAAAGAAAGTTATCATTTCTATCATGGCCGGAATCGATCAAGAAAAGATTTGTAGGCTCTTAAATACGACAAAGGTAATCAGATTGATGCCAAGTTTACCTATGGAATACTCTGAAGGAATCTGTCTTCTTAGTTCTTCGAAGAATGTGGAAGTAGATGAACTTGATTTTATTAAAATGCTTCTCTCTGATAGCTCTTTAATTTTAAAAATGAGTACCGAGGAACTCTTTGATCAGGTAACCATTGTTTCGGCATCTGGCCCGGCCTTTGTTTATTATTTTATGAATACTCTAGAAGACTCTTTGAAGGATTGGGGATTAGGATCAGTTGAATCCAGAGCAATCGTTAGCCAATTATTTCGAGGAAGTGCAAAGAGTGCATTGATTAATTGCGAGAGTGAACTAGATGAATTAATCAGGAAAGTAACGTCTAAAAGGGGCGTTACGATAGAGGCGATTGAAAGTTTTAAGGATAATGGTGTCGATGCATTTGTGAGGATGGGAATTGATAAAGCGATCCTTCGCTCGGCCCAACTACGTGAGTCTTAGGGATAACCTAATTAGTAAATTAATCAATTCTTAATGAATCTAGACAATGTTAAGGTAATTAAATGAACAATAAGAAATCTGAAAAATTAGTACAATTAGTAAGTTATAGTATCGTTGATAAGAAACAGTCCCGCAAAACTAAAGTACAAAAGAAGACTTCTATTTGTGAAGAGGGGCATGGTAAGGCGCTAAGAGAGACATCTTTCCTTCGTCGAAGCCTAATTGAAGATGAAGAGAATTGCCTCTCGATACTCTAATGAATAAGTTTTTAATTTAGTATTTTATTAATAAGCAAGAGCTCATCTTGTTCGCTAGCGCTTTGTATTCTTTAAGTGAACGGATAGCTGTGCCAAAAAAAGGATTGTTAAATGATTGTTTACAGTTTCCTCTTTTTTTTACTCCTCTTTGTTTTGATTGGAGTTTCTTCAAGTTTAAAAAGTAAGAAAAATAATTCTGACTATTTATTAGCAGGACATTCCACACCACCATGGCTTGCAGCTTTATCTGCTGTGGCAACAAATAATAGTGGATATATGTTTATTGGCCTTATTGGCTATACCTATACGAGTGGACTTCAATCTTCTTGGGTAATGATTGGTTGGATTGTTGGTGATATGATCATGAGTTTCTTTGTTCACAAGAAGCTAAGAGATGTTACTGAAAAAGAAAACCTATTAAGCTTTGGGGGTGTTCTTTCTCGTTGGCAACGTGGAACAAGTTTTAAGAAACTTAGATTGTTAGTCGGTATCATTACTATCTTATTTTTAGGTGTTTATGCTGCTGCTCAATTCAAGGCAGGGTCTAAGGCCTTACACGTTCTCTTTGGATGGGATTATAGTACTGGTGCTATTATCGGTGCAGTCATTGTTTTTGCTTACTGTCTATCAGGTGGGATTCGCGCATCAATTTGGACAGATGCAGCTCAATCATTTGTCATGATTATTGCAATGGGGCTACTTTTCTTTGTTGGAATCAATGAAGTTGGTGGATTTAATTCATATGTGACAAAACTAGATGCTGTATCTCCTGGGTTTTTGAGTTTCACTCCAACTGGACTTAATGTACCAGGTGGAACGGGAATCGGTTTATTTATATTAGGTTGGGTATTTGCTGGTTTTGGTGTTATTGGACAACCACATATCATGATTAGATTTATGACAATTGATGATACTAAGAATATGGCAAAGACTAAATTGTATTACTATGCATGGTTTATTGCTTTTACAATTTTAACAATTGGTGTTGGTCTAACTGCAAGACTTCTCTTACCAAGCTCAGCAAATTTTGATGCTGAACTTGCACTACCTTTAATGAGTCAAAAACTTCTACCTGAGTTACTGATTGGTGTTGTCCTTGCAGGTATTTTTGCTGCAACAATGTCGACGGCCGACTCTCAGGTACTTAGTTGTTCTGCAGCATTTACGAGAGATATTTTACCTAAAAAATCAGATAATATTTATCTAACAAAGCTAGCAACAGCAGGTACGACAATTATTGCTCTTTGTGTTGCCCTTTTTGGAAGCAAGAATGTGTTTGAGTTGGTTCTTCTTTCTTGGTCAATACTAGCTGCTTGCTTTGGCCCACTCCTTTTTATCTATGCAATTGGTAAGAAGGTATCTGAAATAACTGCTATTTCTATGGTTATTGTTGGTGGAGTCGTGACAATCGTTTGGATGAATCTTGGTTACGGTGCGACTATCTATGAAGTTGCCCCAGGTATCATGGCGGGACTAATCACATACTTTGTTCTTTCAAACACACCATTAAATGAAATCGTTTCTAGTAATAAGGTTGTTGATAATCGAATGAAAAATTCAAAGCTTGTAAATGAAGCCAATAGCTAACTCCTTGGTCGATTATTTATACCCAATTACGGTTACCCTCCTATTTTTAGGAGGGTACTTTCTTTCTCTTTTTAATATTAAAAGAGTGCAAAAAAGAAAGCTCAAAAATATTCGCAAAAGAGATATTTCTGATGCAGTTGAAACAGATTCACCTGTTGACGATCAAGAAAAAGAATTAAAGTCTCATGGTGCTGAGGGCATAGAAGGTCGCTTCTCATTTATGATGAAAGCACTGCCAGTTTTATTTTTTATTTTATGGTCTCTATTTGTTTCAATTCCGTACTTAGGTGAAATTCCAACAGTCTACGTTTCAATTATCGCTGCCATTGTATCTGTGATTGCTGGTTTTTCTTTAAGGCCTTTTCTAGAAAATCTCTTTGCAGGTGTCATTATCTCTTTTTTTAAATCAATCAAGATAGGAGATACCGTTACGATCGATGGACATTATGGGCTAATTGAAGAGATTGGATTGACTTATTCAGTAATAAAAAAATGGAATTGGATTAGATTAGTAATTCCGAATTCAAAGTTACTCCAGAAAGAAATCCAGAATTTTACAATGAATGATCATTATGTTTGGACACACGTTGAATTTTTCGTTGCGCCAAATGTCGATTTGAAGTTGGTAAAGGAAATAGCTCACAAGGTTGCAAAAAGATCGGAATATTTCAGCGATGTTGAAGAGCCAACGATGTGGGTCATGAAATTAGATAAGGATGCTATTGAGTGTTGGTTAGCTGCTTGGGCCGATAATCCAAGTGATGCTTGGGAGTTAAGAAATGATATGCGCACACAGCTCTATATTGAGCTTCAAAGTGCAGGGATTGAGTTTCATAAACTCAATATTAAGAGTTAATAATTTAGAGGTTGATATGATTTTAAATATAATAAGTAACTTATTTGAACAGGTTTTAAAGATGATCATTTTCATTTTAGACCAATTTTTCCCCCTTTCTTCCGACTCCTAGGTACTTAGCGCGACTAGGTAGTTCGGTTTTTGCTAATTGATGATCGTCTTGTTAAGGTAAGGAGCAAAGCTAAATGAATCGAGGAATAAACTTGGAAAAACTAAAAGATATTAATTGGAATCATCTCTATTGTTTTTATGAAGTCGCCAAAGTTCAATCTTTAAAAAAAGGTGCCGAAATCATAGGTACTTCATCACCAACACTTAGTGAACAATTAAAGCGTCTTGAAAATAAATTCAATATGAAGCTATTTAATCGCAGCTCAAAGGGGCTATCTCTAACACCTGAAGGCCTACAATTATTCGAAAGAACAAAAGGCATTTTTGAAGAGGGGAGTAAGTTACTTGAACACTTCTCAGAAGATGTTGTTGGTGGTTATCCTGTTTCAATTGGTATTGAAGAGACTATTTCATATGATCTTGCTACTGAGTTTGCATCTCAATACTGGGATCTTTATACGAAATATGGAACAGTTAATACAATACGCCAGGCCGACCATGAAGTTCTTGTGGATAATATTTTACGAGGAAATATCGATTGGGGAATCTCTCTTCGAAAACCTAAGAGAAAAAGTCTAAATGTTGCTGAAATAGGTTCATTCGAAATTGTCTTCTGTTGCTCAACAGAACTTTATGACAAGTTTAAGGATGAAAAGGATCTACTTGTAAATATTCCATTTGCAGAGAGTAATTGGGATAAGAATCTAAATCGTGTTATTTACCAACACTTAAGAAAGAATGGTGTCATACCTAAAGAGAAGGTCTATAGCGATCATATCGACTTTGTTCATAAGTTGTGTTTGAGAGGACGTTGTGTGATGTTCTTGCCTAAGAATCCGCTTGAAGAATACCTCGGACTCAAAACATTTAATCTTGGAGAGCCTCTTAAAATGTCTCTCTATGCTATTTGGAAGAAATCAGATGAAGGCCTTATTTCTATTCGTAAGCTACAAGAACTCTTTCAGTCAAAATTATCGAATGTTCCTGACCGTTATGAAGATGTGGATTTACAGATTGAAGTGTCTGATGTTTCAGATGATTTATTGAATTAGGATAAAACTAATTTGTGTTTGATCATATTTTATTTCGTGAAAATTCCCTTAGAATTTTTATATGAAAAAAAATACTCTTTTAAATTCAATTAAGTTCTTCTCTATTTTTACACTCTTATTCACTTTGTTCTCATGTGTTTCTTCAGAGAAGGAGAATATTACACCTGCTGTTGCTGGAAGCAATACGATCTCTTATCAAGATGAAGATACAATTAAGCATGAGATGGAGCTCTATCAAAATGAACGTGTCCAAAAATGGATAAATTATTTTGCAGTAAAAGATCGTGCTCGTTTTGAACAATTTATTAAAAAGGGAATGTATTACAAAGAAGTTATTCAAACAGTACTTGAAGAAGAAGAGCTTCCATATCAATTATATTACCTACCTCTAATTGAAAGTGGCTATAACAAAACTGCACTGTCTCATGCTGGGGCCGTTGGGCCATGGCAATTTATTAAGGCCACGGGAAAGAGATATGGACTAGCTGTTAACCGCGTTGTTGATGAAAGAAGAGACCCTGTTCATAGTACAGAGGCCGCAACGAAGTATCTAAAAGATCTATATACCGTTTTTAATTCTTGGGAGCTTGCAATTGCAGCTTATAATTGTGGGGAGCTTCGAGTTTTACGTGCCATTATGAAGGGGAGAACACGTAATTTTTGGGAACTTGCAGATCGAAAACTACTTCCAAGAGAAACGAGAAATTATGTCCCTAAGTTTTTGGCAGCAGCCTACGTTGGTGAAAATCTTGCTCAATTTGGCTTTGACGAAGAGACGATTGCACAATCTCCGACTTACCCTGATTTAAAATTAGTGGAGGTTCCTGGGGGCGTGCACATTAAAGATGTTGCAAAACATTTTAATATTGATCGCAGTGAAATTGAAAAAATTAATCCCGCCCTTAAACATAAGCGTACACCTAATTGGATTAAGCAATATGCGATTTGGATGCCTCGTAAGGATTATGAGAATATAGAAGAAATTCAACAGAAATTGGCAAGTAACCGTCAATGGGGAAAGCTTAACTCCTTTCCAACTCACTATCGAGTTAAGAGAGGGGATTCTCTCACAAAGATCTCTCGTCGTTACAAAATTTCACTTAACAGGCTTAAGCGAATTAATAATTTAAGAAGCAGCCGAATTTATCCAGGTCAAAAACTTGCCCTAAGAGCAAATGAGTATAAGAGTGTTGTTGGGAAGAGATTCTACTTTGTGAAAAAGAATGATTATCTAGGAAAGATTGCAAGTCGCTCGGGCCTAAGCGTATCTTACTTAAGACGCTTAAATGGAATTCATGGCAATAGTATCTACGTAGGGCAAAAGTTAGATATCACTAGAGGTGTAAGAGTATTTCGCTATCGTGTTAAAAAGGGTGATAACTTAACACGTATTGCCAAACTCTATAATACGACTACATACGAAATAAGAAAGAGAAACTCTCTTCGATCGAGTAATCTCTTTATTGGACAGATGTTAAGTATTTAAATAGATTGTCTTGTTAAAAAAAAACGAGACAATTTAAATTTAGTATTGCTAGTATTGAGCTAATGCAGAAATTTTTTAGATTCATATTTGCGGCAACCTTTCTTGTAAGCTTTCTTACAGCAAGCATCCATTTCCATGAAAATGAGCATGAGACTAGTAAGTTAGATCAAGCTTGCCATTTCTGTATTAAAGTTTCTCAATTCAAATATGATGCTAGTAATTCTGATTTCTCTGAAGAACTTGAAGCAAGTTTTCTTTTTCTCGTTACAGATCGTTATCAGACCCTAGTCGGTCACACATTACAATCTCTATCTATTCAAACAGCTCCTCGAGGGCCACCAACTCATTGTTAATTAAATTACATTCACTTTTTATTTTTTAAATTTAATTAATTAATTTTCAATGAGGTTTATTTTGAAAAACTTATTTTATATTTCTATTTTATTACTAGGCTCAAACACTTTTGCGCAATCTCTTTCTGACAATTCAAGAGGCAATGGGTTTAATCCTGCCATCGGTTTAAATGCTTTAACTATCTATAAAAACTCGTCTCGTGATAATGATCACGATGGATTTTCTCTACAAGAAGCAGAGCTTCAGTTTAGTGCAGATGTTGATGCATACTTTAGAGCTGAGGCGACTTTTGCTGTTCACAAGGAACATCATGAAGAGGGTGGCGAGGAAGAGCATGGTTATGCATTTGAGCCTGAAGAAGTATTTGCTGAAACAATTTCAATTCCTGATTTTACAGTAAAGTTAGGGAAGTTCTATGCCCAATTTGGTAAGTACAATATGGTACATACTCACGCTCAGCCATTCATTTACCGTGGTCTTGTTCAAGAGTATATGTTTGGAGAAGAAGGACTAAATGAAGTTGGTGTAAGTGTATCATATCTAGCGCCACTGCCATGGTATAGTGATTTAACTGTTCAGTTTCTTCAGCCAACAAATGAAGAATTATTTGTTGAAGATCCACACTCGATCACCACAGTCGCTAACCTAAAAAACCTTTGGGATTTATCTGAGTCACTAACTCTAGAGTGGGGTCTTTCAGGTCTTTATTTTGAAGAACAAGCTGAGAAATCAACTGTCCTAGGAACAGACTTAACATTAAAATGGCGTCCAGTTAAAAAAGGTAAGTATTCGTCATTTGTTTGGTCAACTGAGTTTATCCACAAAGATGTTCAGGGAACAAACGAAGTTAAAAATGGTGGTTATTCGACATTCTTACGTTATCAATTTGCACCACGCTGGTTTGCTCAAGCACAATATGAATTCCTAGGTGTTGCTAAGGATGAGTCAATTGCAGATCAAAATGCATATACTGCACTTTTAGCATTTGTTCCTACTGAATTCTCAGCTGTAAGAATGCAATACGATGAAATTCATGATGGTGAAGATCGTCCTGAAAAAAGAGTAAGTCTTCAGTTAAGCTTTAGTATCGGTGCCCACCCGGCACACCAGTACTAGGTCGCTAAAATGAAGTCAATTCTTATAGGGTTGTTACTTGTTCTAGGTATGAGCTCTTACGCTCAATTGAGAATTGTAACAACGACGACAAATTTAGCAGATATTGCAAAAAAAATTGGTGGAGAGAGTGTGAGTGTACACTCTCTTGCTAAAGGTACTCAAGATCCTCACTTCCTAGAAGCAAAACCTAGCTATACTTTTAAAGTAGCTAAGGCCGATCTGTTAATTAGTATCGGTGCGGGCCTTGAAGTCGGTTGGCTCCCGCTTGTTGTTAGAGGAAGTCGCAATCCAAAAGTTCGTATCGGACAAGAAGGAAGACTTGAAGCATACGCTCTTGTGAAACTAACAGATGAGGTTAAGGGGAAGCTAACGCGTGCTCATGGTGATGTTCATCCGGAAGGAAATCCTCACTTTATGCTTTCACCGAGTAAGGCCCTTGAAGTTGCGAAGGGAGTTCGTGATCGATTCATTAAGTTAGATGAAAGTAATAGGCAGGCTTACGAAAATAATTACATAGCATATGAAAAACGCACTAAAGAATTGATAAAAGATCTTAGCGCCAAGATTAAGAAAGGAACTAAGATTATAACGTTTCACCGTACGCTAACTTATTTTTTAGATGAATTTGGAATTCAAGTTCAAAATGTTCTTGAACCTAAGCCAGGAATTCCTCCAACTGCTTCACACATTATCAGTGTTATTGAACAGATGAAAAAAGAAGGAATTCGTCATATCTTAGTTGAAAATTACTTCGATGATAGTGTCGCTAAAAGAATTAGTAAGAGTATCAAAAATGTAAAAATCAACAATGTCGCAGTTGCTGTTGACGGTAGCTCACAAGTGAAAGATATTTTCTCTCTTTATGAGAGCCTCGCTCTAGCACTGGAGGATTAATGGAAGTTATTTCTTTTTTAGCTGCACCATTTGTCATGTGTTTAATTCTTGTAGGGATACACTGCTATCTAGGATTACATGTCTTAAGAAGAGGAGTTATCTTCGTTGATCTCTCCTTAGCACAAGTGGCAAGCCTAGGCTCAACAGTAGCTTTACTCCTTCATCTCGATCACCATAGTGGCCTTAATTACTTTGTTTCTTTAGGTTTCACTTTTGTGGCCGCAGCTTACTTTGCTTGGGCCAAGAAGTTTGAAAAGTATATCTCGCAAGAAGTGTTAATCGCTCTTGTTTATGCTTTCGCTTCTTCCGCTGTTATTCTCGTTGTTAACATGATGGCCCATGGTGCAGAACATATTAAAGAAATACTCATTGGTAAGATCCTCTGGGTAACTTGGGCAGATGTTATAAAGACAGGTGCTATTTATAGTATTGTTGCTACAATTCACTATATTTTTAGAAAACAAATTCTTAGGTCAACTTTAGATAAAGATAATAGTTCTGCATTTTGGGATTTTATTTTCTTTTCGTTGTTTGGTGTTGTAATTACCTCATCTGTTGGAATAGCTGGTATTCTACTTGTTTTCTCATTTCTTGTTGTCCCTGCATTGATCAGTACATTACTCTCTCAACGTATTCGATCACAGCTGTTTATCGGTTGGGGGATTGGCTTAATTTTGAGCTTACTTGGAATGGCCCTCAGTTACTTCTTTGATCTTCCTGCTGGAGCAATTATCGTGGTGGTCTTTACTATTGTTCCAATAGTGTTCCTACCATTTTTGATAAAATTTAAAATGAGTCGCACTTAATTTAGTGCGACTTTTTTATTTTCTCTCATTTATTTCCATTAAAAACGACTATCACGATTGTTTATGCAATATGTCCAAGTAATCTTTTGATTTGAAAAACTTAACCTATTTTAAATTCTCAAATCTCAATGTTTTGGCGATAACTTTTCTATTGTTAATTTAGTTCCCGGCAACTGATTGTCGGTCTTGGAAAAAATAGGGAAGAATATGAATACAGAGCAAACAGGTAAAGTTAAGTTTTTTAATGAAACAAAGGGTTTTGGGTTTATTAAACCAGATAGTGGGGAAGGGGACTTATTTGTTCATATCTCTGCTGTTGAAACTGGCAATAAGTTAAACAATAATGATAAAGTTACTTATATGCTTGGGGAAGGTAAACGTGGACCTTGTGCAACTCAAGTTAAAAAAGTTTAATTTTTGAAGAGGGACATTTATTGTCCCTCTACTGCCTTACATGACCAATCAAATGAATGAATATCATATTCTGGAATACGGACAAAGGCCCAAATATTTCCATCGATACCACCTACGACATGATCAAGTCTTATTCTGAAACTTCCAGTTGTGAAAGACTCAACTTTGGCATCATATTTTGGAATATAGTTAACTTTTTTACGGTATGAGAATTCCTTGTTTTGATTAGTATCTTCAACATAAACTTCAATTTCATGAAAGATTGGCCCTCTTCCGTATTGTGATTCATATATCATCGCATCAGTAACTTTTGATTGCTCATCATAATTCACACAATGATAGAGAGGTTGAGATTTTGATCCAAATTTTGCCAATGTCACACTAGAAATTAGTATTAAGAAAATTAGCTTAAGACTATTCATAACAACTCCTTTTGTTATCTTTCTATTTTACTGCAAAGCTAAAATTAAGGGAATTTAACTTAGCTTAAATTAAACACAAGCCGAAATAAGCTGATAGAAGGAGTCTGTATGGAATTTTTAGAAATGGTACTGTTAATAATTGCCGGTTTTCTAGTATGGAAGAAGCCTCAAAATCAAAGGCAAGCAGAAAAGTTTCTTTATAGTGCTACATTCTTAATGTTCTTAATTTGGTTTGTTGCAACAAAATCGATGATTCTTCCGCCTGGTAACTACTAGAGGTGTCCATGACAAATAAATCAGAACGTTTCTATAATATCGTGGCCCTGGCATCAATGGCCCTGATTATTCTACCTGTTGGAATCGCATGTCTCATTCTAGGGTTTGGTTTAGGTGATAATCCTTGTATTCTCTGTTGGCAGGAAAGAGCAATCCTTATTTTTGTTACATTAACAACTCTCTTTATTATGCGCTATGGCCTTAGACCAAAGTATCTTGGTTTATTAATTCTGTATTGTACGATTGGAATCTTCATGACCTTAAGGCATACAGGAGGTCACTTCTTAAGAGATCTTGGTCAGGGATTTTCTTTAGAAATATTTGGACTCCACACATATACGTGGGGTGTTGTTATATGCTGGTCAATTTTATTAATTCTCTCAATTATACTTATATTCTTTGGTAATAATTTAGTTGATAATGAAGACGGAGAAGTTCGCTATCTTAGTAAGTTTCAATCATTGGCATTTATCTCTTATTTCATTATTTTATTTTTTAATTCGGTACAAGCATTTACCCAAGTTGGTCCTCCACCATTCATTGGACATAGTGATCCCGTGAGATTTTCTTGGGTTCCTAAAAACTGGCATTGGTCGACTAAGAATTGGAGTGGCCTATTAAAACCATTTAGCTTAAGGGGAAACTACTCAATTGATAAACCTTACTTTAAGCATGATGAAAGACGAAAGATTGCAATGTTTCAAAGTGGTGATGAATTAATGAAAGTTAAGGAGGTTAGTCTTCCTAGTGAGATTAGGGGTGGGATTAGAGATATCGATTATAATAGTGAGTCAAAGCTTTTTGCCATTGTTACAGATCAATATTTTATTTATATCTTAGATGATAAATTAAAAAGTATTCTCTACTACGTACGAATAGATCCTCTTTATAGTATCGACATAAAAACTCTTGTTGGTATAAGCTTCATTGGCCCACGTCGTCTTATGGTTACAGGATATAATAAGTCATATGTTGTCATCCGTATTGATGAGGGAGCGAAAATTGTTGATCACTATGCAGGTTTTTTAGAGGGAACAAATGGAATTTCTGAGAAATATCGAGGACGTCTTTCAAGTGTTCGCTCGAAATACTCTTATATTCGCTGTTTAGCATATGATAAGAAAACTCAAGAACTCGTTATCGTTTCAATACCCAATGAAAAGAATAATAAAGTTATTGCAACTAGATTTTCTAGTGCAGATTTTCTTTTGAATAGTGAAAAAGAAATCTTCATTGATGATAATGATCTAGGCCCAGTTATCTCAAGCCTTAAGGTTATTGACTCAATTTTATATGGCCTAGATCCAAATAGTAGTGAAATACTTATTCTCGATAATGAGCTAGATGCATTCTCTGGCTCTATAAAATTACCTAAAGGTAATTATCATGGCCTTGCTGTTTTTGAGGGCAAACAATTTGTTCTCATTGAGCAAAAGCGTGCAACATTTTATACAAAGTAAGCTTTATTCTAGCGCTGCTAAAATATCATCATTCTTTGTACGATCTTTATATTCTTTGTGTATATCTTGATAAGTGATCTTACCATTTCTTATGACAAAAACTGCAGGGTGAGCAACCATGTGATGTGTCTGGCCTGAGTCTCCCTCAATATCAATTTTATAAGACTGCTTATATTTTTGAACAAGCTTGTCGTCGAGTTTGTTAACAATATTAAAGGCCAAGAGAAGACTAGCTTTAGGATCTGAGACAATGTCAAAAGTGTATTGATATTTCTTTTTCATTTTATGAGCAATCATCTTCTTATCCACACTAATGGCCACTAGCTTAGAGCTCTTATCAAGTTTTGGCATAACTTCTGTTTGAATACTTTGAAGTTGTTTCATGCAATATGGACACCAAGAACCACGATAAAAAACAAGTACCGTTTTCTTGTCGCTATCATCTAGAATTATTTCCGTACCTTCAATATTTTTAATCTCTATATTAGGGGACTTGGTTCCGACACCTAGGCCAAGTTCTTGGGAAAAAGTAAGAATTGAAAATAAGCTGATTAATAAAACTTTCATAATTGACCCCTTTTGATTCTTTAGCATGGACTATATGTGTTAATTCTTATAATGTGACTTGGTGAAGCAGTCATTTTATCAACTTACATTCAATGAGTTACAGCAGTTACTAGAGCAAAATGGGCTCAATATATCGGCCGCTAATCTACTATATAATTGGTATTATAAAAGAAAAAATCATTACAGCAATTCAATCACTGATATTGCTAAGAGTACGATGTCTTTTATTGATGCTAATTTTAACTTTAATTTACCTCGTCCTGTAAAAGTTCAGCAGGCAGACGATAAAACGGTAAAATTTCTTTTTGAATTATCAGATGGTTCTAAAGTAGAAAGTGTTTTAATTCCTTTTAATAAGAAGTATTCAATTTGCCTCTCTTCTCAAGTTGGTTGTGCCATGAAGTGTTCTTTTTGTTTCACTGGTACGCAAGGGCTAAAAAGAAATCTTTCAGCTAGTGAGATTATTGGTCAATTTCTAGCTGCCTGGCATTGGCTAAGAGATCATCGCCCAGGTGAAGAGAGAATTCTTAATATCGTTTTTATGGGACAAGGCGAGCCATTACATAATTTTGATGAAGTAAAGAAGGCCTGTGATATTTTTACTTCTCAATATGGAACTTCGATTGGCCATCAAAAGATAACGATCTCGACAAGTGGCTATATCCCAGGACTAAAAAGATGGAAAGATGAGATACCTGGAGTTAATTTAGCACTTTCCCTACATTCACCATTTGATGAAATACGTGACGAGCTAATTCCAATTAATAGAAAGTATCCTCTTAAAGAAGTACTTGATTACATTGATGGTATACCTCTTCGTTATAAGCAATTTGTTACATATGAGTATTTGATAATTAAAGATTTAAACGATGGAAATGAAGATGCGAAGGCCTTAGGTGAGCTTCTTAGAGATCGACGTGCTTTAATAAATCTCATTCCTTTCAATGAATTCCCTGGCACAAAATATAAGAGGCCAGAGCTTCAAAGTGTTCAGGATTTCAAATTAATCCTAGAAGAATTCAAAATCCCGACGATGGTTCGTACCACTAAAGGTGATGATGTCCTTGCGGCCTGTGGCCAGCTAAATACTAAATGATCTAAAGTTAGAACAAGTTGATCTGGTAAATGATCTTTTAATCGATCCATTTGTTCGTTATTCTATACCCGTTAATAATCAAACAAAGGTTTAGTAATGGGACGTTTAGTCGATGGAAAATGGGTCAAGTCTTCGGTCATCACAAGTGACGAAAGTGGGGCATATGATCGCGTACCACGCTCGTTTAGAGACACAATAAGTAGCAATCACTCAAAGTATCAACCTGAAAGTGGGCGCTATCACTTATATGTTAGCTATGCTTGTCCTTGGGCCCATCGTACTCTTATCTATCGCAAGTTAAAATCACTTGAGTCTCATATTAGTGTAAGTGTCGTTTCTCCTGATATGTTAGAGATGGGATGGACTTTTGATAAGTCAATCGCTGGTGCAACAGGGGATGATCTATACGGCTTAAACTATCTTCAAGAAATTTACTTAAAAGCGGATCCTAAGGTAAGCACAACTGTGACAGTACCAATCCTATGGGACAAGAAAACACAAACGATTGTTAATAATGAGTCATCAGAAATTATTAGAATTTTTAATTCTGAGTTTAATGAACTTACTGGTAATCATGAAGATTTTTATCCTGAAGATTTAGCAGATAAAATTGATGAGTTAAATGAATTTATATATAGCAATATCAACAATGGTGTCTACCGTAGTGGCTTTGCAAAAACTCAAGAAGCTTATGAATCAGCTGTGACGAAGTTATTTACATCTCTTGATCGAGTCGAAGAAATACTTGAAGGCCAAAAATACTTACTAGGTGACAGGTTAACAGAAGCTGACCTTAGGTTAGTGCCAACTCTTTTACGCTTTGATTGTGTTTACGTAACTCATTTCAAGTGCAACCTAAAGAGAATCAAAGATTATAAGAATCTTTCTCGCTATGTGAGAGACCTTTATTCAATCGAAGGTATTAAAGAGACTACTAATATTGAACATATCAAAAGACACTACTTCTATAGCCACGATGATTTAAATCCATATCGTATTGTCGCATTAGGGCCAAGTGAAATTTTTTAAGGATAATTAAATGAAACAAAAAGCTATTAAATATATTTTAAATCCTCCGCAAAAACATTGGGTAGGAAATGGATTTCATGTTCACACAATGTTTCACCCAGGTTTTGATATTTACTATTACACAACTCCATTTTTAATGATGGACTTTGCTGCTCCTAAAAAGTTTTCACCAACGCAAACAAAAAGAGGAGTGGGTGAGCACCCGCACCGCGGTTTTGAAACTGTAACTTTTGCCTTTGAAGGTGAAATTGAACATCGCGACTCTGCTGGTGGCGGCGGTATCATTGGCAGTGGAGATGTCCAGTGGATGACTGCTGCAAGTGGTGTTGTACATGAAGAATTTCATTCACAAAAATTTGCAAGGGAAGGTGGATTATTTGAGATGGTTCAAATGTGGGTAAATCTTCCTAAGAAAGATAAGATGACAGCTCCACGCTATCAGGGGGTAAAGGGGGAGAAGTTCCCTGTAATCAATCCTAGTGAAGGTGTTGAGTTAAAATTAGTTTCAGGAAAATATGCGGATAAAGTAGGGCCTTGTCAGACCTTTACACCAATAAATCTTATTCAAACGAAAATGCAAAAAGATTCTAACTTCCTACTTTCATTAGATGATAAAACAAACTTACTTGTTCTTATTCGAAAAGGAAGTGTTGCAATAAATGGTAATCAAGTTAACGAACACCAATTAGTGATCTTTGAAAGAGATGGCCAAGAGGTTGAGTTATCAAGTAATGTAGGCGCAGAGCTATTGATCTTAAATGGTGAGCCTATTGATGAGCCTGTCTTTTCACATGGCCCTTTTGTCATGAATACAAGAGAAGAGATCATTCAAGCTTTTGAAGATTATCAATCAGGAAAAATGGGACATTTAAGCTAGTGGATTTATCAGTAGAAGAAGTTGGAAAAAAAATTGGTCGTCGTGAATTTATAACTCTGATGGCAGCACTTATGTCATTTGCAGCATTATCAATTGATGCGATGTTGCCGGCGCTTAATCTTATTGGTCAGAGTTTAGGAGTTCAAAACCCTAATGATAACCAGATGATTATTTCCTTCATTTTCTTGGGCATGGGTGTTGGTCAACTCTTTTTTGGTCCAATCTCTGATGCCATTGGAAGAAAGCCTGCAATGTATATTGGTATAGCGATCTTCTTTGTTGGTGGACTTATTTCTTTAAATGCTCATACTTTTACAATGATGTTAGTTGGACGCTTTACTCAGGGCTTAGGAGCGGCATCAGCTAAAATTATTTCAACAGCAATGGTTAGAGATCGCTTTAGCGGAAAGCTAATGGCCAAGACGATGTCGTTAATTATGATTATCTTTGTTCTTGTTCCGGCCCTTGCTCCAACTATTGGACAAGTTATTTTAAGTTTTGGTGGATGGCGTGATATCTTCCTTATTATGCTTGTTCTTGCAGTTCTGTGCCTAGCTTGGTTTACTGTGAGACAAGAAGAAACTTTACACGAAGAGTATCGACGCCCTCTTTCTTATATGAAGATTAAAGATGCTGCCATTGAAACTTTAAGCCATCCTATAACAATTAGTTATACTCTTGCTTCTGGTCTAGTTTTTGGTGCTTTTATTGGTTATCTAAATACTTCTCAGCAGATTCTACAAATTAAGTATGGACTAGGTGAGGACTTCCCATTGGCCTTTGGTGTACTGGCTTCATTTATCGGTCTTTCTTCATTTTTAAATTCTAGACTTGTGGAAGAGTTTGGAATGAAAAAATTATGTCGCCTAGCTCTAACGACAATTTCTTTTATCGCAATTACGTTTAATATTATTTTATTCTTTACTGGAGGACTTCCTCCATTTTTCCTTTTTTATGGCTTTTTACTATTAAGCCTTTTCAGCTTTGGTCTTCTTTTTGGAAATTTCATTGCTTTAGCATTGGAGCCAATGGGACATATTGCGGGAACTGCAAATTCGGTTGTTAGCTCGGTGCAGATTATCATTTCTGCGACAATAGGTGGGGTAATTGGTCAGATGTATAGTGGTGATGTAACGCCAATTGCATTAGGGTTTTTAATCTGCAGTACTCTTTCTTTATTTATCGTTCTAAAAGTAAAATAAATAGACGAATTAGCTGTTTTTTGTTTTCATTAATAGATGTTAAAAGCATTTATTCTTTGTATATTCATTAGCTTCAGCACAAGTGCTTTCGTTGCACCATCCGAGCATATTAGAAAATCTAAGTGGGATATTTCTCCTATTCAAATTCGCTTTATGTCGGCCTTCTTTGCTTTAGAGCTCATTACTTACTCAATCATCTCTCCATCTTTTGTAAAAACAGAATTTGAGGGAGGAGACTTTGATTATAATGAAGATGATCTATCTGTCCCAAAGTGGTTGTATGAGTTAGGTAATCATGGACCTGAGTTATTAACGGTTGGTATGTATGGTTACTACTTACTTGGTAGCGATGAGTATGCTCTAGAGAAAGCATTTGTTTTTACGGAGTCGTTGCTTATTTCTCAAGGAATAACTTTTGGTATCAAGTATACGGCCAATAAAGAAAGACCTGATAGTTCAAACTATCTTTCTTTTCCTAGTGGCCATACCACTCATGCTTTTGCTGTTGGAATGTGGATGAGTAGGGATATCTTTAATAGTGAAAGATTTTATCGAAATTACCTGGTTGCTTCACTTCCTCTTGTCTATGCTTCATATATTGGTTGGAGTCGTATTGATGCAAAGAAACACAGTTTTAAAGATGTCTCTATGGGGGCATTCATTGGCGGGCTTACAAGTTATTTAATGTATGACTTCCACTTTGATAATCGTGGTAATTATCGCTTTAATGAAAAGAGTAAGATTGTCGTAGCGCCAGCAATTGATATAATGAATGAACGCTATGCTCTAAGCTTTGGGATGATGTTATGAGATATTTCTTAATCTTTTTCCTGACAATTTCTACATTCGCTGAAAATAGATTGGATTACCTTTATCGTTTTCCTCAAAAGGGAGAGAGTGTTTTAACTTATTCACTCTATTGGTCTATTGACGAGATGGAGTTTGATAATCGTAGTGCAGGAGTTGAAGAGTTTTTTGAAGTTGACCGCTCTGTTCTTGTTGCCGGACTTGAGTATCGTTATGCTTTTTCAGATAAGTTCTTAGCTGCTTTTAGTACTCATGCTGAAATTGCTGATTTTGAAACGCATCTTGAAAATGAGTTGGATGAAGAAACTCCTGAGCAGAGCCCTTTTGGAATTTACGATCCTGCCATAGAGCTTAGATATCGCTTTATCGACTTAAATGAGGTTTTCTTCGACTTGAGTACTAAAGTCGTATGGGGAGCAACAAACTCCGGGAAAACACCACTTAGTAAAACTGTTAGCCCCTTTGATGGACAAGATTACTATCAAGTAAGTGCCATTGCAGGAATTGATTTTAATACTTTCTATCTACTTAGTTATGTCGGGGCCATTTTTTACAATGGTGGATTAAATCAATTTGAATTTGGAAATGAGAGCTTAAAGGCCGAAGATAGTTATCAAGTTGCAATAGGATTTCAAGCACAAATTGATCTTTCAAAGCACTTGAAAGCAAGTCTTGGAATTTCATTTTTATCTGCTGATACTTTTTCGCTTTCAGGTCAGACTCAAAACGTTAATGTTGAGAAATCAACTCAACAAAACTATTTTCTTAAGTTTGATTATCTAAAATATGAGAATAGAATTGGAATATTAACTTTTAAAGTTAATCAGAGAATCGATCGCTATGATCTTCAAGTTGATAATAGTGACCTTTACGTTGCTGATAATTCTTATTTAGATTTTATCTTTCAAGTTGAGAAGTGGTTTTAAATGAAGTTATTTATTATCTTCCTATTTATATTGAGCTGTTCTGAATTTGTTGTCAGAAGGAAACCTAATACTTGTTTAACAAGTAAGGAGTATCCAGAAATTTACCAAGTTATGCGACAATGGGGATGGGATGTTTGGCTGAAGCAAGTCGATATTGAAAATGCTCCGACATTTCGTTATACAAATGATTCTAAATGGAAGGAAGTTGAGTGTCCAAAATAGTTGTTAAGTTTCTCTCATTATTACTTATTCTCTCCCTTGCTAGTTGTAGTTATCGTGAAGTTATTTTAAAAAAGGCTCCTGATTTCTTAAGCGAGAAGATTGATGACTATCTTTCTTTAGATGATGAACAAGAAAAAGAATTAAGAGTTAAAGTGACTAATGCCTTCTTTGAACATCATAAAGAAGTTCTCGAGTTAAAGGCAATTATTAAAGACTATGAAATTCAAAATGACTCATTAAAAGCAGCTATTGTGAAAGGTTATCCTCCGTATTCTCTTATCATGAAGAAAGTAAATATAATATCTGTGGAAGTGTTGTCAGGACTTAGTTTTGAACAAAGACAGAAGCTTGTAAAAAAGAGAGTCGAAGACCGTAAGGACTATGAGGAGAGTTATGAGCAAAGGGGTGTGAAACGCCTTGAGAATGTATTTGGGAAGCTCACAGAAAATCAAATTAAACTCGTCAATGAATTTGCTCTTGAATATCAAAAAGATCGTGTTGAGAACCGAAGCTGGCATAATGAATTTATTTCGGCGCTAAATTTACAAGATCAAAAAGCATATCAGGATTACCTTAAAAAGAATTTTCAAGATATTGTTCCATTAAAAGAAGTTTTAAAACAAAATAAGTCTTTCTTTAAGTTCTTTGATAAATTTTCAAAAACACTAAGCCAGGACCAAATTGCACTTTTTAATAAAAAGAGAAAAGATTTATTAAATTGGATTGAGCTTTACTTAAAAATCTACCAGGCCCCTATAATTCGTAGCGCATCCTAGCAATTAGTGAATTATTTCCAAAATTGAGCTCTCCACCAACCTCTGCATCAAAGACATCGGAGCTTTCTGACATATCGACTTTTAACTTGAAAGCTTCAAAACCAAGTCCAATAGAGAATGATTTATAGAATTGATAGTCAACAAAGAGGCTTGTTGCAATTACACTTCCGGTATAATCTCCGATTTGTATGTAGAAGATATTAAATTCATTTGAAAGGGTCCATTTAGGGGTAATCTTAACTTCTGACTTGAGTTGAAGAGTAGGTAGTGGTGCTATAAAGTCACTCTCAGTCTTGGTTGTGCCTGTTTCACCAATGCCAAATTCAAGGGGCATAATATAGAAACCTATTCCGGTAGAAATATTAATGCGATCATCTAGGAAAAAGGCGTAAGAATAGGCGAGTCGAACGATGTCAAAATTTAAGATTGTTTCTACTGAAGTTCCTGCGCTAATGACTACTTCGTTATTATTCTTATCGAAGTATTTTATATCTTGATCAAGAATTCTTCTTCCACTCCTATGCTGACTATACCAGCCTGTCGTTATTGAGTGCCTCTTGTTCTGACTAAATCGCCATTCATAATTTAAGCGAATCGAAGATTGGGTGTCATCAAGTCCTAGTGTGTCTTCGGTACTCAATATGAGTGCACCTAAGGATTTCTTTCCAACCTGTATTGTCGTGTCATGATATGTGTAACCTAGACCTAGAGAGAAACGATGAGTACTCCACTCTGCGTATGAGAAAAATGGGGCCAGTAGTAGAATGAGTATTAAGGGCTTAGTCATGAAAACTCCTAAACCCTATCTTCTCAGGATAGGAGTTTAGGAGAAAGTTAATTTTAATCTATTCTGTATAGTAGTTCGTTAATTTGTTTTTGATCCTCTTCTTTAGTCGGAGCATTTGCTAGAATTGACTTGGCCTCTTCTAATTGTTGTGCGGTCGCATTTGGATCTTTTAATGTCATACGAGCATTCTCTTCTTTTTCAAGTCTAAGAAGTCTCTCTTCTTTGAAATCGATAATTTTCTTTCCTTCTGATAGAACTTCATCATAAGAAATCCCACCAGTCGGTCTCTGTGAAGGTGTCTGTGGTAAGAAAATATAATCTGTTCTTTTAAGCTTTAGTCTTTTACTTTGATAAACCATTGCCTTAGCAAACGATTCAAATGCTTTTCTTGGTACATAATGCTCAGTATCTCTCTTTAAGATATAACGTAGCTGAGATAGAGTTGATGCATTTGTTCCATCTTTTGGTGCTTTTGAGCTCATTGGTAAATATGTTTGGTAATCAAGGATATTACTAATCGCAAATTCATGTGCTCCCTTAATCCCAATTGTTCTCATTGTATCATTTGATGTTGTTGTACAATTATAGAAAGGAGTAATTTCAAGTCCTACTTCTGTACGCACTCGGTGTAGTTGCTCTTCAAATATATCTCTAACCTTAAGCATATCTTCTTTTGAGCGTGCGTATCCAATAAGAGTATAAGTTGGCCTATAGTTAACTTGACCTTGAATTAAGTGGCCATAGTAACTTACTAGATCAGTATTACTTGCTAGAACTTCTTTTTCACCTTTAAAGTAAAAGTTAAATGTTTCACCTTTTATCGATAGATCATTTTGAACTTCACCCATACCTATTGCAAAATGTCCTGCTGCCGCTCCTGGTTCATCTCCTTGGCGTCCGCTTAGAGTTACGATAAAGACATGATCACCTGGAGTTGCTTCGTAATTATCACGATATCTGATTGTACCTCTAAAAGGCACCTTAGATTGTGAGTTCTTATTCTTTGGCATCTCATTCAAAATATACTTTAGGGGATTCTTATTAAATTTTTCACTTGCTGGATATGGGTTCTCTCCAACAGTAAAAAGATCCGCTGGAATAATTGCATTGATAATGAAGGTATCATCTTGCATATGTCCCTGAGTGTGAACTTTCTTATTTTCAAAGTAGTGGCGTGAGATATAATCAAACTCACTTCCGTAAATCTTTTTAGAACGACCAAACTCAACACGTTGATCATCGATATAATAGTTGCCATCTTTTGCTCTTGTTAGAACACCGATACGATCTTCAAGATCAGCGACAACTCTTGGCATTTTATCAATTACTAACTTGTCTCCTGAAATTTCACCGTCAAATTCAAAGACATAATCTGGAGAGTTCTTAAGAACTTTATCCATATACCTGTCATAGCGCTTATCGAGCTCTAGTGAGAGGTCTTGGTCTTGGCCGTCTACTTTTACAATTGCTCTGGCCTTGCCATCTTTATCATAAATCTTCCCACGTAGATTTTGCGCATACGTGTTTGTATTTAAGAATAGAATGGTAAGAAGTCCCAAGCAGTAGACGTTTTTCATTTCTCTCTCCTAATTTAGTTAGTCTTTATATTTAATGCAATGATAGTGCCAATTAGGTTATGTGATTTGAGGAGTTTAGGGGAGGATAGTGTTTAGAACTTAAACAATAGGCCCTAGAAGAGGGCCTATTATTTAAACACTTATTAAAGTTGATTATTGATGTAGTTACGGATTTCTGACATCGACATCATATCATCAACGTCCATACAGAATTCACCACGAGCATCAGCTACGCGGATTTCGTCAGCAACTTGCTCAGCAGTAACTTTATCATTTGAAGATCTTCTATCATTTAGATCTTCTGTAAACTCAGCTAGAGTTGATCCTGTCACTTTTGGTGAAAGTTGTGCATCTTGGATTAATTCAATTTGTCCTCTAAAGTTTCTCTTACTGTCATCAATAACACCAGTTGCAGCTAGTGTACTAGATGATCCGTGGTAAACAGCATGAGTTGAAGATGAAAGTCCATCCTCAATAATATCAAGAGCGATTAGGTCGATAATGATATTTCCTGAATCTTCTAGAAGCGCAGTACCTGCAGCGATTGTTGTTGAAGCGAGCTCAACACCACCATAGATCACGGCCACACCAGTTGTACTTAGGGCCGCACCAGTTGCAAGGGCCTTGTCTGTTGGAGCATTATTTCTTTCTTTGTATAGCTCAAGACAAGATGCTTGCGTTGAAGCTGCTACTGAACATAGTAGTCCAAGGGCAATTAACGATTTTTTCATTGTTTTCTCCTTTATAGTTGTTCACCAATATATTTTTGTATTTGATCTACTGTCATAAGATTTTCACTATCGAGACAGAATTCCATTCTTTCATTTGCTAGTTGAATTTCATTTGCAACTTCATTAACTGAAACTCTCTTATCTAGAGGACGTGTATCATTGATCATTCCTGTCATTTCGATAATGTCGCCACTAATAAGCTTTGGAGCAAGCTCAGAAGCTTGGATAAGCTTAATTTGCTTTCTATAATCTCTGTCTTTAATGATTCCCATGGCCGCAGATGTACTTGAGGCACCATAAAAAAGTGTATCAACAGTTGAAGAAGCTGCGCCTTTGATTGACTTAGAAATTGTAAGATCACTAAGAGCACTATCGGGATGAAGAATACCCACTGCACTTGTCGTTGATAAACCTAGAGCAATCTCTCCACCAGCTACTGTGACACCTGAAATCGTAGAAGAAATCCCAACGACGGCCCCTAATTGTTGATAGTCAGGCGCACGATGATTTTCTTGATAAATTTCAAGGCATGATGCTCTTGTACTAAATCCCATTAAAATAGAAATTAGACATGTTAAAAGCATAATCTTTCTCATTGAATTCTCCTATTTCTACCACCTCGAATCGAGTAGGTAGAATCTCTTTTGATGATCTAATATTTTCTTATTAACTAATAAACCTTTGTAAGGGCGAGTGATGACCCTCTCTCTTCTTTTTGTGTCGTGATCTCGCTTCCATCTTGTGATGGACTTTAGAGACTTCTCTTTATTAATCTCTTTGATCTTAGAAAAGCTACCTGTCCCGTAAAACTCTTCTAGTCCTTTAATCACATCTTGTTCACATTTAGAGTTATTGCATATTTCATAAAGTGCATCTGGTGCTTTAGTAATGCCATGAAGCTCGTCAAATGAAATGGCCTTCGTTTCTTGAATTTGAGATGCATAATACTTGAAAGCTTCTAAATCAAGTGTTGCGATTTCATTAAGTTTTCTAAACTCATTAAGGCTAAGTTTTTTCTGTAGTTTCTTTACTTGAGCTGTGTCGATATCGTATTGCAGATATGTCTCATCTTTTAATTCAAGAATATTAGCGACTTTATCTTTAAGCTCTCTTAGAGAGTGAATCTTAATAATAGGGTATGGGTTAATTAAGGCCCTTTGCAAATAATCTGGAAGAGCGAGAGGAATACGTCCTTTAAAGCCCATCTTCTTATGATATGGATAACCAACTTGCTTTAGAAAATTAACAAGTGCTCCAGCGCAATTATTAGAGAAGAAAGTGTAGTCTCCTAATTCACTACTTTCAGGTAGTTCATATTTAACAGGAAAAACTTCTTCGACAGTTGTCTTAAATGTTGAAGTCAGATTATTTGGAACGGGTGTTAGGGCAAATACCGAACCTGTACCTGAGCGTAGCGGAAGGATTCCATAATTACCTTGGCCATACTTTTCAGTTGAAAACTTATTTAATTCATCAAGGGTATTTTGAAGTACCGATTTTTGAGTTTCTATTCTGTGCTTAGTAACTTGTTCCCACTGAGTTTTAAGTTCTCTAATGATATTACTTCTAATTTCTTCATTAGAAATTATGATGTAGCGATCAAGGTCACGTCTTTGCTTGTTATTGTATTCATCCATAAACATACGAAGACTTTTCACTTGAGGAAAGACAGGATAGCCACCAAAAATTCCCTTAAAGTAATTAAGCTTTAAAGTGTCGACGTTTGCAACGAAGCTTAGAACAACGTCATCTGCTTCAGTTCCTACATTGTCGACAAAACGTAGCATTGTGTGGCCAAAGCCACTTTCAATATTAGACCAAGAGCTTGAGGCAATAACGAGCTCAAGTCCTACGATATTTCCATTTTCATAGCGATCAAATAGTCTTTTGAAGAAGCGAGAATTCTCGTTTAGAAGGTCTTGGTAATTTGCTCCCCAATTGATTTGATTGGCCCTCTTTTCGAGTTCTTTCTGCTTACGACGCTCCTCCATACGTTCACGCTGCCTTCTTTCAAAAGGCGATTCGTCTCGTCTGGCCTGAGTTGTCAGTGAGCTAAGAAGTGCCATGAGCACTACTGAAAGTAGAGTAATCTTCTTCATATTTTCTCCATTTAATCTGCTTCAATATAAATTGATTACAGAGGTTTCACAGAGAAATTGAAAAAAAGACGAGCGTGTAAAAACAGTGAACAGTGTCTATATAACTGAATTTACTGTATCGAGATCGAGACCTTGCTCTTTAAATTGTTCTTTGAGATAGAGCTTCTTGGCCTGTAATCCACCTTTTTCAATAAGGCCAAAAATCTCACCCTTAAGCTCAACAAAGGCAAAATCACACGAATTTGATTCTGTTATTGTTAATTTCTTAGGCTTGCTACCGCCAAAAGCTGCACCCATTAAAGAAGAGGCAACAGATAGAGATTCTTGTTGGTTGGCATCGACGATGGCCTGGGCCTTCGTTATGTCATTTGCTGAAATTTCTTGGCTTTGAATACCGTGTTTATTTAAGGTAAAGCCGTAAGGGCAGTGAAGACATGAAGTCTTACAGCAAGAGCCGCGATTTTTTAAGAACTGAGAGGTTTTCACCTCTCGTCCTTGTTCATTTGTATATGTTAGTTTTGCTTTATCCATTATAAACTTTCGAAACGCTCATCAAATTCTATATTGTGGTAAACCTTTAGAACGTCTTCATCACTTTCAAGGCCATCCACCATCTTCATTATAGTTAAATACGTTTCATCATCAACTTCTTTGAATGTTTGTGGAATCTGTTCAAGAGTCGCTTCTTCTGGAGTAATTCCCATCTCTTCTAATTTCTTAGAGATAGAGCCGAATACTTCCATTGGCCCAGTGATTGAAAAGTAGCCATCTTCCACTTCAATATCTTCCGCTCCAGCATCTATCATCTCAAGAGTGAATTCATCTTCATCAAGGTCTGCAACTGGAACCTCAAAAAGCGCCTTTCTAGAAAATACATATTGTAGAGTACCAGTTGTTCCAATTGAGCCGCCGGCCTTCTTGAAGTGAACTCTTACGTTAGCAATTGTACGAGTAGGGTTATTTGTTGAAGCTTCTACAAATACCGCAACACCATTTGGCCCATAACCCTCATAGTTGATTTCTTCATATCCATCATCTTCACCGCCAAGACCTTTCTTGATGGCACGATCAATATTATCTTTTGGAACATTATTTGCCTTACACTTATCAAGAGCAATTTTAAGGATAAAGTTTGAGCCTGGGTCGTCGCCACCTGATTTTACTGCTTTTGTTACTTCAAATAATAGCTTTGTGTAAATCTGACTTTTCGCCTTATCAAGAGCGCCTTTCTTCTTGACGATATTGGCCCATTTTCTTCCCATAGAATCCTCGTTTAATAATAAAGTATTGTTAATAGTAGCTAGTGAGGAACTATTTGTCGAGAATTCTACTTCTTAGCAAGGTATTGCTCTGCGCGCCAAATACCAATAAAGCTTAATCCTGAACTCATGGAACTAACGTGTGGGCCTTCAAGTAGAATTGTTGTCGGTGTTGATTTTACATCAAGAGTTTTTACTGCGTAAGGTGAAGAGATAAAGCGAAACTCGTATGGAGATTGACCGATAAATCTTCTGATTGTTGATTCATTTTCAAATGAATTGATGGCATAGATCTGATCTGGCGAGAGCTTGCCCTCCAAAACAGATTGATGAAGTCGTTTCATTTCCACTTTACAAGGAGCGCACCATGTCGCCCAAAAGATAGCAAGGCTTCTATCTCTTAAATCCTTACTAGGGAAATCGACTTTTTGATTTGTGCGAAGGTCAACATACTCTTGTGGAGTAAGAGTGCTTCCTTCTTTTTTAAAGTTATTGAGTACAGCAGGTGCCTGCTTGTAAATAATAAACCCAATAAGAAGGATGGAGATGAAATTTGTGGCAATATTCCACTTCTTTTTCATGGCAGTAATTGTACCATGTAAAGGAAGGGGAGTTATTAATAAAATCCTAATATTTTTGACGTCTGTAAGCGCCCAAAACTACAGTATTCATCGACTAAGAAATGGACGCTACTTGAGTAATGTAGTATTTTATAGACATGAATAATGAAGAACTTGAAAAGAAAATAATCGCATTAGAAGAAAAGTTTTGTCACCAAGATCATTTACTTGGCCAACTAAACGAAGTTGTCACGAAACAAGAATTTATCATTGATGAACTTGTCACACATATTAGGAACCTCCTTGCTAATCAAGGAGAGGATTCTGCAGAGCAATTGACACTTGATAATCTTAGGGATTTCAAGCCACCACATTATTAGGTAACTATGATTAAGTTAGAAACTGCATATAAAGGACTACGTGAGTTTAAAAATCTCACAGGTCGTCCACAACAAACTCCTGGTGCACACTTTAGTCGTGTCACACCAGAAAAATCCCCAGCTCCTAAAGAGCTTTGCTGGTCTGGCGATCTTGCTAGGGCCATGGGAATAACTGAAGAACATAAGTCATCTTGGCTTTCTCTGCTAAGTGGCAACCAAGAATCATATAATCCAGCTCCAATTGCGACTCGCTATGGTGGTCATCAATTTGGTCACTGGGCCGGCCAGCTAGGTGATGGCCGTGCCATGACTTTAGGTCTTTATGAAGGACTTGAAGTACAATTAAAAGGAGCAGGTCTGACTCCTTATTCAAGAGGTGCCGATGGTAAGGCAGTTCTTCGCTCATCTTTAAGAGAGTATATTTGTTCGGAGGCCATGTATAATTTGGGTGTTCCAACAACCAGAGCACTATGTCTTGTTGAAACAGGTGAACAAGTCTTACGTGATATGTTCTATGATGGAAATGCTGCTTATGAAAAAGGTGCTATTTGCACAAGAGTTGCTCCTAGCTTTCTTCGCTTTGGGCACTATCAGATCCATGCGGCCAATCACGAATTAGAAGAGTTGACTGAGCTCGTAAACTTTACGATTGATAATTACTTTCCAGGCATGAGCATTGCCCAAATGTTTAAAGAAGTTGTGCGCAGAAGTGCATTTCTTATGAGTGAGTGGATGCGTGTGGGCTTCGTCCACGGTGTCATGAATACTGATAACCTTTCAATCTTAGGCCTTACAATTGATTATGGTCCATATGGTTGGCTTGATCGCTTCGATCCGAATTGGACGCCAAATACAACGGACTTTAGAGAAAGACGCTACCGTTTTATAAATCAAGTAAGTATTGCATATTGGAATCTTGCTCAACTTAAGGAGGCCCTGCAAGCAGTTTGCCTTGAAAGTTTAGATGAAGCTCTTGATCAATACCCTGAGTATTTTCATGGCTTTTATCAGGAGAGTGTGGCAAAGAAGCTGGGGCTTAAAACATGTTCTCGTGAATTCATCGATGAACTCTTTGATTTAAAATATGAGCTACAAGCTGATATGACTCTCTTTTATCGAACACTAATGAGTGTGATGGAAGGGCAGGAAGTTACATGGCAAGATGCTTTCTATAAAGATTTAAGTGATGCAGATCTTACTCGAATTAATACTTGGGTTACTAAGTGGCAACGAGAGCAGAAGCTTCAAAGAGTCGATCCAATGATTGCCTTTGGAGTTATGAATGAAGCGAATCCTGTTTTTATACCACGTAACTATATTGTGCAGATGGTTTTAGATGACTTAGATAAAGGGGATGAGACGTCTTTAAGAAATCTTGAAAAGGCCATTGCTAATCCATATGAGTTAAATGAATTCACAAGACCTTTTCTTGTTAAGGCACCTGATTGGTCCACATCAAGGCCAGGTTGCTCGACACTAAGTTGTTCGAGCTAATTGCAACAGCTTAGTTACAAAATTGTGAAGGTGCACGCATCCAAGTTGGCTCACATTGTGTTAGCCATTCACCACTATCGTAGTGAGCATAGCCAAACCACCACATAACGTGATCACCGTTTCCTAGGGGAACTTCATCTGGATATACTTCTGGGCTTTGACCGTTTACTGAGTAGCACCAACCGTGGGCATTCATTTGTGTATCACTTAAGACTTCCATGGCATCAAGTCCTGTTGGCGTATCAAAGATCGAGTTCATTGCTCTTTGAGTTCCTTTATAAGCAATACCAAAGTTATTTAGAAGATCAATCGTAGCACTTCCTACAGTTGAACCTTTTTTAAGCTGCATCTCAGTCTTAAAAAGAGCTCCTCTTTTACATGGGCCTACAAATTCAAAAGTTGCGGCAAAGCTAAAAGTTGAAATAAGTGCTAAAAGTGCAAATTTGTACATAATCTCTCCTAAGTATAAGGCTTTCTAACACCCTAGGTTTTCATTGCCATGGCACTGTGCGCAAGCATATGATTTTTTACATGACTGATTATGTATGGGGTAGTGAAGAAACCCAATATTTCTTCCAATTGAATCCAGAGGCCATTCTAGACGCTATTGATGCTGTCGGTTTTAAGACAACAGGGCGCTGCCTACCACTAAATAGTATTGAAAACCGCGTTTATGAGATTGAGGTGGATCGCCCAGAAGCAGAGATTAAGTCTCCAAGTGATAATTTCATTGTGGCCAAGTTCTACCGTCCTGGACGCTGGACGAAAGATCAGATCATTGATGAGCATGACTTCATAAAGGATCTAGATGATGCGGAGATTCCTGTAATTGCTCCACTTAAAATTGACGGCACAACTATCTTTGAAATGCCGAACCACAAAATTTTCTATTGTCTCTATGAAAAGAGAGGGGGACGAAACCCTGAAGAGATGAATATCGAGCAGCTTGAAATTATGGGCCGCTCACTTGCTCGTATTCACAGTGTTGGTGCCTTAAAAAGTGCTGACCACAGAATTAAGCTTACTCCTGAGACTTATGGAGTCGCTAACTTAAAGTTCTTAGCTTCAACAAATTATATTCCAACTGATATTCGCGAGCACTTCATTACAATTTGCGAACAAATCATTGCTGAATCAAAACCACTTTTTGAAAATGTAAGTTATCAAAGAGTTCACGGAGACTTTCATAAGGGTAATATCATCCTTCGAGGGGATGACTCATTCTTTGTTGATTTTGACGATATGGTAATGGGCCCAGTGGTTCAAGATGTTTGGCCTATTTGCCCTGGGGATGACCAACAGTCTGTCATTGATCGCAATATCTTTCTAGAAGCCTACGATAGCATTCGCTCATTTCCATACGAGCAACTAAAGCTCATTCCTTCTCTTCGTGCATTAAGGCTAATTCACTTTAGTGCCTGGATAGCAAAGCGCTGGGATGACCCTTCATTTAAGTATACTTTTGGCTATTTTGAATCGCCAAATTACTGGTATGGGCAGATGAATGATTTAAGGGCCTTACTATCTAAGATAATAGAAGTTAAGAATCCTTACCAGTACTAGACGTATCTTAAAAGTTGCGAGAAAATTTACCTCTGACATAAAAAATTAATAAGTAATTTAGCGAGGTAATGAATATGGATATTCGTTTAAAGACTTTCGAAGAATATGAAGCTGCCTATGAGCAGGCCAAAAATAATCCAACAGAATACTGGGGATCTATTGCAGAAAATTTTAAATTTTCTAAGAAGTGGGATGAAGTAACTCTAGGTAATTTTAAAGACGGAGATATCCGTTGGTTCCATGGAGCAAAATTAAATATCACAGAAAATTGTCTTGATCGCCATCTTGCAACGAAGGGTGATAAGAAAGCGATGGTCTTTGTGGCCAACGATCCGAATGAGGCCAATCAAGAATTTACTTATAAAGAACTTCACGCTCAAGTTTGTAAAACAGCAAATATGCTAGAAGGGCTTGGCGTAAAAAAAGGGGATCGCGTTTGTATTTATATGTCGATGGTTCCAGAGCTTATGTTTACTGTTCTTGCCTGTGCAAGAATTGGTGCCATCCACTCAGTTGTCTTCGGTGGATTTTCTGCACAAGCACTTGCTGGAAGAGTTGAAGATGCTCAGTGTAGTGTTCTTGTCACTAACGATGGGGGACTTCGCGGAACGAAAGTGACAGAGCTTAAGCCAATTGTTGATGAGGCCCTAGAAGATAGTGCATGTAAGAGTGTAAAAACTGTCATCGTTCATAAGCGCGCTGGAAATGAAGTGGCCATGAAAGAGGGACGCGATATTTGGTGGCATGATGTTTTTGATAAAGCATCAGACAAACACGAGGCACCTCAGCATGATGCCGAAGATCCATTATTCATTCTTTATACTTCTGGTTCAACAGGAACACCTAAGGGAGTTCTTCATACTCAAGCTGGGTATATGGTTTGGGCAGCATATACTTTTGCAAACGTTTTTCAGGTAGAAGAAAATGATATGTACTGGTGTACTGCCGACATTGGCTGGATCACTGGTCATACGTACATTACTTATGGGCCACTTCTAAACGGTGCCACAACAATGATGTTTGAAGGTGTTCCAACATATCCAGATGCGGGACGTTTTTGGGACATTGTTGAAAAGAATAAGGTAACACATTTCTATACAGCACCAACTGCGGTTCGTGCTCTGATGGCCGCGGGAGATGATGTACCTGCTAAGTACGATCTTTCAACTCTTAAGGTTCTAGGTTCAGTTGGTGAGCCAATTAATGCGGAAGCTTGGCATTGGTATAATGAATTTATTGGAAAGAAGAAATGCCCAATTGTTGATACTTGGTGGCAGACTGAAACTGGTGGGATTTTAATCTCTCCACTTGCAGGGCTTACGAAAACAAAACCATGTAAGGCAACTCTTCCTCTTCCGGGAATTGTTCCAGTGTTAGTTGATGATAATGGGCATGAAATTGGTGAAACAATGGCCGAAGGAAAGCTTTGTATTAAGTATCCGTGGCCAGGAATGCTACGTACGGTTTACAAGAATCATGAGCGTTTTATGAATGCTTATCTCAGAACGTACAAAGGCTATTACTTTTCAGGTGATGGCGCAAAACGTGATGTTGAAGGATATTTTAGGATCACTGGACGTGTTGACGATGTTATCAATGTTTCAGGACACCGCTTTGGAACGGCCGAAATTGAAAATGCTATTGGTAAGAATCATGCCATCGCTGAAAGTGCTGTTGTCGGTTTTCCACATGACGTTAAAGGTGAGGGGATCTACGCATACGTTGTAACTAATCTTACTGACGAGGCCGAGGTAACAAAGCTTATTAACGCAACTGTTGTAAAAGAAATCGGTGCTGTTGCTCGCCCTGATAAAATTCAAATTGTTCCAGGACTTCCAAAAACTCGCTCTGGAAAAATTATGCGTCGTATTCTTAGAAAGATTGCGGCCCATGACTTCAATAACTTTGGCGATACTTCAACACTTCTTGATCCATCAGTGGTTGAAGAAATTAAAAATGGTGTGAAGTAGCACTTAATTTAAGTTAAGTTTTCAATTCTTATATTATGTATGTCTCTCTTATGTGCTAGAAAAGTATAATGAGAGAGACAACTATCAATAGAGATGACATTCAGTTAATGAAGGAGATCTTAAAGAATCATCATGCCTTAAAAAAAGGTAGGATTTGGTTTGACCTTCTTTCTAATGCTCTAATTGGATGGAGTGCTTTCTTTTATACTTGTTTTCACTTTAATATCTTCACATTCATTCTTGCTATCTTCTTTATCTATCGTGGAACCATCTTAGTCCATGAAGTAAGTCATATTGCAAAGAAGGTAAAAGGCTATCGTACAGCCTTTAATATCCTGTTTGGATGGCCTAATGCTTATCCTGTCTATCTTGGAGATGCCCATCTGTTTCACCATGGTAAAAAAACTTATGGCACTGAAAGAGACCCTGAATATAAGTATATTTCTGAGTTTCGATTCCTAACCTTAACAAGGCCGTTCTTAGCTTCAGTTGCTTTACCTATCATTCAAGTCATTCGTTTTGGAATTCTCCCTCTGACATATATCTTTTTAAATACAGAACAAAAGAAATGGGTCTATCAGAATATTTCAACTCTTGCATTTTCGATGGACTATAAAAGGCCAATAAGAAATGAAAAAAAAGATATTGCTCGCATGGTGAGAAATGATCTTATGTGTGTACTTTATAAAATTGTAATTGGACTATTGATTTTTCTGGAAGTTCTTCCTTTGCAGACGATATGGATTTGGTTTTCAATCGTTGTGATTTCTTCGACGCTGAATATGTATCGAGCACTCTTTAATCATCTCTATACGAACGAGAGTCTTGTTCCGATGACATGGGAGGAGCATTTACTTGATACAGTGACAATTGAGTCTGGATTAAGTTCATTTTTTATCTTTGTTAATGGACTTAATTATCATGCTATTCACCACCTCTTTCCAGAGCTGCCGTATACGAATTTAGCTGCTGCTCATAAAGAGTTAATGGAGAAACTTCCTGCGGATCATATTTATAAAAGTAATACTTATTCTAGTATTTTCCATGTTTTAGTGACTTCTCTCTCAATACAAAGATTTGACAAAGAAATGATTAGGCCATAATTAGGCCAGCGTGTATACTGTTAGAATGAAACGATTTGTAATTCTACTAATTTTAATTTCTTCACTCGTAAGCTGCTCTAAGCCTACTCCTGAACAAACAGTTGAAACTGTTATTAGAGAAACTTTTTCAGCGAATTTTGAAGAAACTTTTAATTACTACGACCCTGGTTTTGGTAGTCAGCAGCAGATTGCAGACTATCGCGGTTTCGTAAATGATGTCGTTGCTTGGGAAAAGAATATCAAGAAGACAAAGAAAGAGGTTCTTTCTGCTATTCAAGGTTTACTGTCTTTCAAAGTGGTTGATGTCAAAGTTGAAGGAAATCGAGCGACAGTAAGAACTGTCATTATTGTTCCAGAGTTTGATAATAAATTTGATATGCAAATTGCCTTATTGAAATTAACTAGGCCACCACTTGTTTCCAATCGTGCGGAAACAAATGCAATTATTTTGAAAAATATCAATGAAGGCCAATATGAGCTTAAGCCAGTTGAAGTTATTTTCAGCTTAATGAAGAAAGATAAGTGGCGCGTAAATGGCGTAACAAATGTTAGAGGACTATGGCGCTTTGAAAATTAAGCAAATACTTCTATTTAGCTGGATCTTCTTTCTTGGAAGTATCGCAAGTGCATCTTCAACTCAAATTGATGTTGAGGATAGTGCAAAAATATTCTTAGACTTTAATCATGAGACTAGCTCTTCTATCGAAAATCGAACAAGGGCGCCAGAGCTCAAGTCTTTGGAAGACTTTCCTGATGATTATTCTCATTTAAAAAATGATGAAAGTGATTTAGTTATTTCTGTCTTTGGTCACTTTTCATTACCTTATATCAATCTCGATTCAAAATTCTATCAAGGAATTCATTCTGGACTCAGTCCACCATTGTCTTAGATCAATTTATAACTTTTTATTTTTTATTTTTTTGATTTAAATCCAATGGAGGATGTATGGAAAACACATCAGTAGATACTTCTGTCGAAGTAAAGAAATACGATTATGAAGGTAAGGTTAAACAACACTATAATAATGATGAAGAGCAGGGAAGTGTCTGGGGATTCTATTTCTGTGTGGGCCTTTTTCTAGCAATCTTTTTTGCGGTAATCATTGTTCAAATGTATTCCCTATAATTACAGTTACTTAAGGGGGCGTTGCCCCCTTGTTTAAAATCTAATCACCATAATATTTCTTACTCACTTCATATGATTTGAATTTGATTTCTGTTAGATTCAAAAAAAAATTATGAGGTTCACAATGAAAATTACTTTAGTAACATTACTTGCGCTAGTTTCACTTAATTCTTTTGCCGCAAAATTAGAAGGCAATTATGAGAGCTCTAGTGGCTGTACCGTTAGTATTGAATGTGAAGATGGATACTGTCATGCAACTGTTGAAAAAGGAGATAAGTCTCTTGTGCTTGAAGGCGAGCTAGAAACAGATAAGTCAGATGAGTTTAGACTCTATCGTCAGTATACAGGGATTGAGACTCGTTGGTTTCATGATGACGAATTCACAGGCTTTAATGATCTTGTTTTAGAGAAACAAAAGAATGGTAAATTCATGGTTGATTCTCTTGATTCAAAATATAATCTCTTTCCCCATTTCCCAAAGAAAGAGAGAAATATCATCGTTTGTAAAAATCTTGTAAGAGTTCAATAAAAAAGGGCCAGAATCTGGCCCTTCTTTTTTCTAAAATATTACTTCAGTCTCAACTGGATCTGTAATTACAATATCCCCATCATGATCACCGTCATGATTGTCACCATCTGTATGATCATTAGGCTCAGTTGGTTCTACTGTCGGTTCAGTTGGCTCAGCAGGCTCAACAACTTCATATACTGGAGTTCTCTTAATATACTCCGGTCTAAAACCTTGATTTACAGCAATTTGTACTAATTCTTCATATTTTGACTCAGCAATTTCTCTGTCACGAGTCAAAATGAAGAGCGTATTTCTATTTCTATCAGCTACGATAGCTTCAGTATATTCTTCATCGAGGTGGATGATTTGGTAGTCGCCAGCGCCAACACCAAAGTATCCAAGTAGAGGAACAAAGCTAACCTTAAGTTTTGCATTTGAAATCTTATCCACTACTTTTGCATAAGCTTTATCAACTTTTTCTTCACCATTAACTAGCTGACATGAGTTTTTAACTCTAATGCGGTTGTGCTTAAGCTTATACTCTGCTTTTGTTCCCTGACATCTTAGGTTAAAGAAGGCGTCATATGCACCTTGTTGGTACCAAGTACCAAGGTAGCGAGATAGGTCAACATACTCAACTGTTTGGAAGTTGTTTGCAGGAAGCTCTTCAGAAGGAAGTAATACTTCATTGATTTCATGAACAATGATATTTCTATCGTGTTTCTTTAATGTTCCAAGACGTAGTGTACTTGAGTTTAGGATAAACTCTTCGCTGTCTTGATCCACAAGAATAACTCTTCCGTGGAATGTCTTAACTTCTTTCTTTTGTCTAAGATCGCTTTTTTCATGGCGGCCATATCCAATGTGATAAAGTAAAAGCTTTCTTAGCTCAAGTGGATTTGCTAGAAGGTACTCAACTGTTTCAGGTGGTAACTTAGCAAATGCTGCATCATTCGGTGCAAAGATAGTGATCGGGTGATCGATTGTTACGATATCATCAAGGCCTGCAATTTTGGCCGCGCTTAAGAAATTTCTAAAACGTTTTGTGTGCTTCATTGCACCGACTGTCTCTGTTGTTGATAATTTTACTTCTTCTCCGCTTTTTCTTTCTGCAAGAGCAGTATTAAAGAAAAATGGTAGTGTTGCCAAAAAGATTAATACTTTTTTCATGAATCCTCCCATAAGTTATGGATGGAAATGTAGCTTTTTATTAACAATTTAGAAGTTTAAGTTTGGTTAAGAAAGGTTATGAGAGAGTTAAGAAAAAAGGGCCAATGACTTGGCCCCTATGAAACTTATACGTTTGCTTTGATAAGTTGTACTTTGAAAATAAGAGTTGAGTGTGGAGGAATCTTTGCTCCTGCACCGTGCTCACCGTAAGCAAGCTCAGATGGGATTGTTAGTTCCCAAGAGTCTCCCTCTTTCATCAGTTGAAGAGCTTCTGTCCAACCCTTAATTACACCACCAACAGGGAATTGAATTGTTTGTCCTCTTTGGTATGAAGAATCAAAAACAGTTCCATCAATTAGTTTACCTTCGTAGTGAACTTCTACAGTAGACTCTGCAGTTGGAGTTGCTCCTGAACCTGCTTCTAGAACTTTATATTGTAGACCTGAAGCTGTTGTTGATACACCTTCGGCTGCTTTATTAGTTTCAAGGTATGCACGACCTTCTTCAGCTAGCTTGTTCGCTGCTTCAGCAAGTTGTCTTGCCATGTGCTCTTGGAACTCAGTCATTGTTTTTTGAGTTTCTTCTGGTGATAGTTGGCTTGCTTCACCTTTCATTGCAGATGCTACAGCATTTGCGAAAATTTCAGCATTGATTTCCATTCCTTGTGCAACAAAATCAGATCCAATTTGGCGACCGATAATGTAGCTTACTTTTTCCATATGAGTTTCCATTAAATACCCTTTGTTTGGTTAAATTCTACTAATAGTGGGCACCTTAGCATTTAATAGAGAACATGTCGAAAAATAGGAGGTATTTAGCGCAATGTTCCGTTTTTCTCGCCACCTGGGTACCAACATTCTGGACGCTCTAGGTCTAAGATTCCGTTAATCATCGTATCAAAACGACATTGGGCACTAGGATAAAATGACGGGGCAGTATTTAGCTCAGTCGCTACATTTGAAGAGTATGTCGCAAAACTTACTTCATCACCATTGCTTTTAAAGAAGGCCTGATCTGCTTCCATAGCAGTTAGAAGTCTTAGACAAGTAAAGTACTCATGCTTATCTTGTTTTGAGCATAGATCTTTGTAGATTGATTTCTCTTTTACTTCACGTAATTCTGGAAGGTATTTAAAGACGATCGCCAAGCAGTCTTTTGTTGCAAAGTAATCAGATTGACCTTCCATTGAAGAGTGATAGCCCATATTCATTGGATCATCTTTCTTTGGAGCTCCACCGATACCGTGTCCGATCTCGTGACATGCCGTTAGGGCCAGCCCGTCAGGAGTCATTCCAGCAAGTCGACCAAAGCCACCCATTAAGTAAATACGGTGTTCAATTTGATCTTCTTGATTTGTGGCCTGAACATATGAGGCATGGATCATATCAATATCCCACCAATACGAATCAGGTAAACCTGCAATTGGTAAGTTAATTTGTAAAACTTCATTTTGTGACGGGGCAAGTTCACTATAAGCTTGGTAAAGAGCAGTTTTTACTTGCTCATACTCATCCTTGCTAACGGCCGCAAAGACTGATTTTGTTAATGTAAATAAACACGCTAGAAGGATTAATTGTTTCATGACAAGGTTCTACCTAGATTTCAAATTTTGAACAAGATATCGGGTAATTTTTCATTAAGTAGGAGAGTTTATGTATCACGAAGTACTTGATTTTTGGTTTGATGAGCTTACTGAAGAGCAAAAGTGGATGAAAGATGCTCGAATTGATCGCGAGATTGAAGAGCGCTTTGGCAGACTTCATACAAAGGCAGCAAAAGGAGAGTTATTTGAATGGAGGGAGGAGCATCTGGGTCGTTTGGCCGAAATTATTATCCTCGATCAATTTTCTCGTAATATCTATCGTGGTGATGCACGCTCCTTTGCAAGTGATGATATGGCCTTGGTCTTGGCCCAAGAGGCAATCCTCCAAAAAGCCGATGAAGGTTTTACGACTAGAAAGAAACACTTTCTCTACATGCCCTATATGCACAGTGAATCTCTTACCATTCAAAAAGAGGGATTGAGACTATTTGAAAAATTAGATAACGACATGGCCCTTCAATATATGCATCAGCATATGGCCATCATTGAGCGTTTTGGCCGCTATCCACATCGCAATGGAGTTCTTGGTCGAGAGTCAACACCAGAAGAGATTGAATTTTTGAAAATGCCAAATTCTAGTTTCTAAGTTATGATTAAAGAATGAAAGATGCAAAACTAGTGTGGTCTGATGAGGCCGGTGATTTAAGAAAAAAAAATAGTAAAAATAATTCTAATGAAGAAGTTAACGAGTCTGAACTTGTTCTTAAAATTAGAAGGCTTACTTCTGGAAAAGGAAGAGCAATCGTTGAAATAAGTGATCTTCCAGCAAATAAGAAGTGGTGTCAGAAACTTGCTAAAGATTTAAAGAAGTCTCTAGGGGTTGGTGGCGCTTTTAAGAACGACTATATTGAAGTTCACGGTGAAAAGCTTGATCAAGTTAAGGCGCACTTCGATAAAAATAATTTAAAGTGGAAACAGATTGGAGGCTAGACTCCAATATCTGAGCATGTTAGTATTTTACTCATGATGCGAATTCTACTTTCACTATTCACAGTCTTTATGATTTTTGTGAGCTTCACTCATGAGGCCCATGAAATTAAATTGTCTGTAAATAATATGGAGAGTACCAAAGTCGAAAAATCTAAATTGGACCATCCAGATCATTGCGACGATCACGACAGCGGTTCTGATCACTGTCATATTCATTGTACAGGTCTTCACTTCTTGGCCAATCTCGAACATACTGTCGAAATTAAATTACCTCTAATTGAAATTAATATCACACAAACACCAAGATTGGATTTCTTCAAATCCCCATACCTCGACCCGGCAAAGAAGCCACCTTCTTTATCGTAACATTACAAATTTAAAGTTTTAACATTCTTATTTTTAAAGGATTAATGCGATGAATACTAGTCGAAGTAGCATCGTGATTCTCGCTTTGTGCATGGGCATAAATACCTATGGACAGAGTTGTCGTATCACAGATGCCAATGAATTTTTGAAGCAAATTAAATCGAATCATCAAGTGAATCTCTTGGCAAAGGCCAATGAGGAGATGCTTGATGGTGAAATCAATTCGGCCAATCAGGTTTATAACCCTGAGGTTGAAACAGAAATTGTCACGCCTGGAAAAAATGAGATTTCCTCGATGATTAAAGTCACTCAAACTTTTGAGTTAGGGGGCAAGAGGGGATCGCGTAAGACGTGGGCCCAGAGAATGAAAGAGCTTGGTAGCCTTGAATTTAAAGGGGAGAAAGAAAAGGTCGTTTTAGAAAATATTCTAAATATGTATCGCCTTAGACAAGTTCAAGAACTTATACCTGTCTATCAAGAGTCATACGATTCTCTAAAGAAAGTTCTTGATAAAAAGAGCAAGATTAGGAAAGCGCTTTCGCCAAGCCAAGAGGTTGAGTATGAAACACTTTCTTTTGCCATGGATGATTACTATATCAGGCTATCTGAATTACATGCTGAAAAGTCTAAACTCCAAGTTCATCTGAAATTGAATGCGGGAAAGAATTGTGTCGTCACAAAAAGTGCTCTTCCTGAGTTGTTCCAATTTAAGAAGATAAACCTTAAGTCATTAGAGTTAAAAGATAGCACTGACTATAAGAAAGGACTCGCACAACTTGCTGTTGCAAAAGCTGAGTACGATGTCGCCAAGTCTAATGCTTATAGTGATCTCAGAATTGGCCCGATGTATGAATACTCCAAAGTTGATGATGAGAAAGAGCATGCCTTTGGTCTAAGCCTTACTTTTGACTTACCAGTATTTAATACAAATGATGGAGCAAAGGCCAAGGGGATGGCCGCAGTTAAAAAGGGTGAGTACCAAGTTCGCTACGATGAGCTTGATCTTCAAATCGATCTTAGGAATTGGATTCAAAAATATCAACGTTACAAATCAGTTTACAAGAAAATGATTTCTCAGGCGGTCTTAGAAAAGAAGCATAAGAGAATAGAAAAGCTCTTTGATCGCGGTGTGATTTCAACATCGCTAATTATTGAGGCCCACAGGCAAATGGTGGACTTTTCCATTAGGCGAAACGACTACGAAATGGGAGCAGTCGAAGCTTTATGGAATATCTATTTACTAAGAGGAACAATCCTAGAGGAACAAATATGAAAAAAATATTCTTAATAATATTACTGATCGGTTTAGTTGGCTGTGAATCTCATCATGACGAACACAAGCATGACGAACACAAGCATGACGAACATAAGCATGAAGAACATTCTGATCATGATAAGCACGATGACCATGAAGAGCACGGCGATCATGAAGAACATGGCGACCACGACGATCATCATGGACACGGGGAAGAGAAAACTGGTGAAGGCAAGGCCATCACGAAAGTTGATGAAAGGCACGGCTTTCAGTTGTCTAATGAAGCGCAGAAGAGACTTGCTATTAAAACAACTACGTACACAAAGGGATTTGTAAATATCCCAGATAGTGCCTACGTTGTGGTTGGTAAAGAGCGTGCGCTTTATCGTAAAAGAGCTGGCTTCTTTAAGTTAATAGACGAGCATGAGCTGACTGGAGCATTCACTAAAGGGGATGAAGTTGTTGTTAGCGGAATTGGTCTTCTTCGCGTTTCAGATATCTTCTCAACAGATGAGTCTGAATATGGCCACGCACATTAAGGACGGGGGCAAGAATCATGATGAATAAAATAATTGAATTCAGTGTTCATAACCGTCTCTTTGTTTTTATTGCCACAGCAATTCTCATCATTGGCGGTATTTACTCTTTTGATAAATTATCAATTGATGCTGTTCCAGATATCACAAATACCCAGGTGCAGGTTAATACTCCTGTTGAAGGGCTAACTCCTGAAGAAATTGAAAGAATGGTAACGTTTCCAATTGAGTCAGCTTTAACGGGAATGCCTGGTGTTGAGCAAACCCGCTCAGTTTCTAAATACGGAATCTCTCAGGTTACTGTCATCTTTAGTGATGATGTGGATATCTATCGCGCCAGACAACTTACTTCTGAAAAACTTGTTAATATCGATCTTCCTATAGGAATGAAGCCAGAGATGGGGCCAATCAGTACGGGCCTTGGAGAGATCTTTCACTACTCCTTAAGTTTTAAGGGAGAAGTAAAAACTGAAGAAGAGGAGATGCTGAAGCTTATGGAGCTTCGCTCAATCCAAGACTGGTTGATCAAGCCAAGACTTCTAACTGTTAAAGGTGTGACAGAAGTTAATACAATTGGTGGTTATGAGAAGCAATATTTCATCCAACCAGATATTGATAAAATGGCCCGATTTGGAATTCACTTTGATGATATTGAAAACGCCATTGAGAGTACGAACCAGAATGTTGGGGGAGGCTATATTCCTCAAACAGGAGAGCAGCTACTTGTTCGCGGAGTTGGCCTATTAAAGAATATTTCGGACATTGAAAATATTGTCATTAAGCGACTTGGTTCTCTTGATATCATTCGCGTAAAAGATGTTGCAAAAGTTAAATTTGATAAGGAAATACGAACTGGAGCGGCGACTCATAACGGTAGAGAAGTTGTCATTGGAACGGCCTTCATGCTTCTTGGGGAAAACTCGCGTGCAGTCTCAACTAGGCTTGAAGAGCGTATCAACGAGATTAAAAAGGATCTTCCTTCATGGGTAAATCTCGAAATCGTTTATAATCGTTCGAATATGGTTAATGCTACCTTAAGTACAGTTGAGCATAACCTAATTGTAGGGGCCGGACTTGTGATGGCCTTTCTCATGCTTCTTGTGGGAAATATTAGGGCCGCAATTATTGTTGCTGCTACCATTCCAATATCTCTTTTAATTACTTTCATTCTAATGCGCTGGCAAAATGTTTCAGGAAATTTAATGAGTCTTGGTGCTCTAGATTTTGGGATCATTGTTGACGGTGCCGTTATTGTTATTGAAAATTGTGTCCACCGCTTACAAAAGAGAACAAAGGAAATTGGGCGTGCCTTAACACGCGCTGAAATCAAAGATCTTGTTGTCGAAAGTGCAATAGAAATTCGTTCTGCCGCAGGCTTCGGTGAGATCATTGTCATTACTGTTTTCATCCCTCTATTTGCCCTAACTGGAGTTGAAGGGAAGATGTTTGGTCCAATGGCGACAACTTTCATTATGGCCCTTGGTTCGGCTCTCGTTCTATCTTTTACTTTAGTACCAGCATTGGCCGCAACATTCTTAAATTCAAATACTAAAGATCGTGAACCTAAGATCATGCTTCTTGCCAAGCAAGCTTTTTCTCCAATTTTAGAATTGGCCCTTAAGTTTAAAAAGACTGTCCTTGGCCTTGGCGTATCTGCTATTGCTCTGGGGGGAGTTCTTTTTATGGGCCTAGGATCTGAGTTTATTCCTCAATTAGATGAGGGGGACTTTGCGGTTCAGTTTATTCGCCCTGCAAATATCAACATTGAAAATTCCATCCATCTTCAAAGATTAAGTGAAGATGTCATCAAAGAATTTCCACAAGTCAAAACAGTTTTTGGGAGAACTGGAGCAGGTGAGATTAGTACTGACCCTATGGGGGTTAATATTTCGGATTCATATGTCATGCTTAAGCCAGTTGATGAATGGCCAAAAAGTGATCTTATTCAAAATAAGAATGATCTAATGGAGGAAGTGAAGAAGGCCCTCGCCTTAAATATACCAGCTCAAGTGGCAATGTTCTCTCAACCAGTAGAACTACGTTTTAACGAGTTACTTGAAGGAACAAGGGCATCTGTTTCAGCGAAAGTTTACGGGGAAGATTTAAAAGTCATAGAAGAGATTGCCAATAAGGTTTCTGAAGCCATTGCAAAAACACCTGGAGCAGGTGAGGTTGAAGTTGAATCAAAGGGGCTTTCTCCAATGATTCAATACACGCCAAAGCTTGAGGAGCTTGCAAAGTTAGGTGTTAGTAGCAAACCTGTTCTTGATGTTATCTCAACGGCCATTGGTGGTAGCAAGGTTGGTGATATTTATGATGGTGTTAAGAAGTATCCAATCATGACTCGCTTATCTGCTAATGAGAGATCTGATGTGGAAACCATTTCAAATCTTCCGGTGGGGATTTCTGAAGGGTACACTGTTAAAATAAAAGATGTCGCAGATATTGAACTTTCTGAGACATACTCATCGATTAATCGTGAGAATTCAACTCGAAGATTGGCCATTTTAATTAATCCACAAACTCGTGATATTGAAAACTTTGTTAAGGTAGCAAAAGAGATTGTTGAGAAAGAAGTAACTCTTCCTGAAGGTTATTATATCGAATGGGGTGGAAGTTTTAAGAATCTTATTTCTGCTAAAGAAAGACTAAGTATTCTGGTTCCATTGGCCCTGCTTCTCATTTTAGTGATGCTTTATGCGGCCTTTAAAAACTACGCCCAAGTCTTATTGATTTTTCTATGCGCACCAATGGCACTCATCGGTGGAGTTCTATCACTAAAGATTTTAGGATTACCATTTAGTATTTCTGCTGGTGTTGGATTTATCGCTCTGTGTGGGATTAGTATTCTAAATGGTGTTGTTCTTGTGACTTACTTTAATCGACTCTTAGCAGATGGAAAATCACCAGATGACGTTGTGAGGGAGGGGACAATGGTTAGACTTCGTCCAGTTCTTATGACGGCCTTAACGGATATCTTTGGTTTCCTACCGATGATTTTTTCAACTGGGCTAGGGGCAGAGGTTCAAAAACCGCTAGCGACAGTAGTCGTTGGAGGGATTATTTCAGCAACTCTTCTGACTCTTGTCGTTTTACCTTCATTATATCGATTATTTATTGAGCAAATGAAGACAGAATAAGCTCTAAGGTCTTGAAATTTAAGAATATTCTTAAGTTTCAAGACCATTTTTCCTTGTTTAAAATAGGCGTCTAAATCTAAGACATCCATTGGTAAATTTTCAAATTACTCGATAGATTTGCTGGATGTGCTATTTTATTGCCAATCTTTTAAGAAGGTAGCAGGGAGCCTGAATTGAATAAATTTATTATTGCCACAGCAATCACTTTATTAAGCACTCAAGCATTTGCATCATTATCTGTTAATGATGGATTATCAAGTTGTCGCTTTTCAAATAATGAGGCCGCAATAAATTATGCCCGTGCCTTAGACGGCTCTACTAAGGCGGCAGCTCTTTTAAAAAGAGGAGACCTTGGTCAGGTTGAATCATGTTCAACGGCCATGACAGAAGCTCTTGCAAAGGGTGTAAGCTATAATGAATTAGCTAAGACTGTTAACACAAGCTTTAATCACCTTGAAAATGGAATGGAAATTACGATCGAGCTTCGTGGTAAGGACTTCTATGAGGTTAAGGGAGATGCTCTTACTGGAACAAAGTCGACAATTGAAGGTGACTTCGACATGGTTATTAGTGTTGAGGGCTCACGTAATGAAATCTCACAAGGAATTCCTACTAAGGAAATACTTAATAAAATGAAATTAAACGTTGTCTCTAAAAAAGCAGTTCAAATTATCTTTGAAGAGCATGAAATTGATATTGTTGTACCAGCAGTGGTTAAGAAGACTTTATTTGGTAAGCTAAAACAAATCTCAATTAGTGCAGAGAACTTAGAAAGAGCAATCGCTCCAGCTCTTACGGCCCAAGGCCTTGATTTAGCAGAGGGCTTCAAATTGAATACGGAAAAAGGGTCTTTCACAATGGACTACTCTGTTTCAGCAATGGATTGTGGAGTCAATCAGCTCGATGAATTCGAGTGTGGCTCATCTTTTATCTTTCAATTATCAGCACAATTTTAATTGGCATAACTAGGGCGAGGCCATGTCGATGGCCTTGCTATCTTACTGATATCTTTAGATCTCTGACATAAATATTTAATAATTGATATAATTACTCCGTTAAGCGTATGGGAGATAATTATGAGGAATTCAGTTATTAAGTTCTTGGTACTTGTTGGCCTTTTGGCGACAGTGTCCCAATCTCATGCAAAAATGATTGTGGAGAAAGAAGAATATTCTGGAGAAGCAATCGTTGAAGACTTCGCTTTAAAGAATTTTTACCGAAGGTTTGTGAATATCACAGATAGTTACAATCAGAGGCGCAAGGATCCAGAGTCTTATGCGCAATCCTTTAAAAATATCAAAGAACAGCATAAGTACTTTCGCTGGTTAAAGAAGAACAAAATTGGTGAACTTCCACCAGCAACTATTAGTAATGGTATAGCTACCATTAGGGTTGGAAATTATAAATTACAATATTCGATTCAAACCCTAGTTAAAAACCAGTTCCTCTTAAATGAGCGTCCTATCGACCTTCAGAAGCTCGACTTTAACAAGGCGTTTAATGAGTTAACGGATAAAGTTAAGGCCACTCGTAGGTTTACTGTCCTTGATTTATTAATTCCGACGGCCCATGCTGATGCCATGAGTGGACTTGAAAATACTCTCTTAGCAACCATGCTCTATGTGAATTCTGACTTCGCAGAAAGAGAGTGGTGTATTTCTTGTGATGATGAAAATGCAGAGGTGACTAAAAAGAATCTTGAGAGACTTCTAACAAGAGTCGATCAAATGCTTAATTCTTGTGAAAATGAAACAGCTAAGATTGAAGATATTTATTCAAACCTTTCATTCTTTGCAGGGGACGATGATCAAGGTGGTTTCCGTTCTCAATCAGCATCAACTTTAAAGAATCACTTTCCTGCTATTGAAGGTGAGCTTAAGGATGTTTCTTGCGAGAAGCTCGTTTACAATGTGTACAAAGATGAAATTAATCCAGCGGACAGAAATCTCTTTGTTGAATACTACCGCTTAACACCAGAAAGACAGGCCCGTAATCAAAAAGCGGTGGCCAATTATAAAAGAATTGTTAAATCAAAATGCGATCGTATCGCAGCTCTTAATGTCTGTATGATCAGTAATTATTATGGAGCTGAGGATATTTACAATGATTCACGCTCTCCAGGACAAAAGGAATACGATCGCCGTCGTAAGCCTTCGAAAGAGTATCAGATTCGCGGTATTACTCAATAGGCAGCTTAGGAATTATGTGATAAAAAGACGACTATGGAACAATTACAAGAAACATTAGAAGAAATATTAGAAAGAGTAGAATTTAAGAAAATGGATCAATTTGAAGAACTTCTTCATAAATGTATCCACGTCTCTAATGACTCATCAAAAAGTACATATGCAATCTATGAAAATATGGTTTTCAAATTAGATGCATTCTTTAAAGGCTTTGTTAATTTTCAAAACGAATTCGGTAAGGATAAGAAATACATTGCTGCAGTTCATGCACTAAGTGCCATCTGCTATGGCCTAGGAATCGAGCTTGAAGACGAAGAGCTTTTCATCATTTACCATCTAAAAGACCAAGGTAAATTCAGAAAAAGAGAAAAAGATCTTCATGCTGAACTTAAAAATCTTTGGGCCGGCTATCCTTACAAAGAATTTGCCATGGCCGATGTGGACTTCTCTCACTCATTAAAAAACTTAATGCGTGCAAAATTCATCGACTACCGTCGCGGCAACCTTCATATCAATCAATCTTTGATTATACGTTTTAAAGATCGCTATTAAGCACCCGCAAAATTGGCCGCCCTCGTCAGCTTCGGCTCCTGCCTCTCGCTGACATACCGGTCATCCTGACCATAAAGCCAGTCTATTGTTTGCGGTGCTAGGCCCCCAACTCTTTAGCTAGAGATTGGCGTCGAGAGCGAGGGGCCAAGCCCGAGCGGTTCGTCTCAAGGCCAATGGGAAAGTTTACGCATAAAAAGAACGACATTTTCACGAAGTGAAAATCAGCTAATAACTCTCAAAAATTATCATAAATTTAAATATATAGAAGATAATTCTATTTTAATCCTAAAGCGATTAAATCTATTGAATTTATACCTGTATAATGTCGATAAGCATTCATGATTTATTTAAGATTGAGTAACGCCGAGTCAATGAGTAAGCACCAGGAAACGAATGTAAAATTTACTCTCAATAGGGAGATTTGAATGAATAAATTAATAATAGTCAGTTTAGTTGCTTGTTTATGTTCTAGCGTCTATGGACGTGATCTTTTATATGGAACTTTTGAGCAGCGATTCTCTGGTGATCTCAAAAAAAGAGTTGATAAAAATATATCCGAATTTAAGACAGAAGCCGATAAGATAGAGAAGAAATATGAGATATATATTTCTAGCTGCGTGAGTAGTCTGAAAAAAAATCAAAACCTTAAAGAGTATACAGACTGCGAAAGGAGGCAGCGTTATTTATTTAAGAAAAAGTTTGGAGAGAGTCCTGGTTACATCATTTCTAAAATTGATTTGAATATTGAGAATATCTATGTCGCTGATATATTTAAGAGCGCTAAAGGAAAAGAGTCTATTGGGAAACTAGGAATTAAGTTTGAGAAAGAACCTGGTGCAAGAGATGGAGTTCAAGTTAAGATTTATGTAAAGCTAAAGAACGAACATTACTCTGATTTTGTGTTTACGTATGGAGTAGTGGAGAAGTTTGAAAATGGACGTGTAAAACTTTTATCAAATCAAGATATGTGGATAAATGTTGATGATGTGAAAGAAGTATTTAAATTTAAAGACGATGTTTTTAAACTTACAAGAGAAGAGTTGAAAAAGAAGTACACGTTTGCTGGAAAAAGTTTAGGTTGCGAAGGTAAGAAGTTTGCATGCGTTGATAGTTGCGGCGTTAGCAAGGTGAAGGACGATCATGTGATCATGTATCTTGAGAGTGATGATGACCTATTAGATGAGGACAAGGTACTGATTAATGAGTTGTTAAATTCAAATGGTGAGTTTGCTTGTTATGTAAATTTACTTCTTTAAGTAAAATGGCGGAAACTCCGTTTACTGCCTTTAAACTTTGTGATTTTTTTATGCAAGGAAAGCGCAAAATTACTTCAATACAAATTCTTATCGGTAATGATCAGAATTATAAATCGTTATTAAGGGCCTCAAGGAAAATCTTCCCAAAGCGCTGAAGCTTCTTAGGCCCAACCCCATAGATGCTTTCGAGATCATCGAGAGTTTGTGGGCGTTGGGCGGCCATCTCCATAAGAGTCTTGTCTGGAAAAATCTTAAAGGCCTGTGTGCGTTTTTGTTTGGCAAGTTTAGAGCGTAGAACTTTTAAATTCTCATAAATATAGGCGTTCCAGGTGCTTTTTCTTTGTGCGTAGCATATTCTAATTATTTAGACATTCTAAAGTAACTTTCTTCTTCGTGATGCTCAATTGAATATAAATTTTCAATACTTAATTTATAGTGTTGATTCTTAGAACTTGCACATTTTACTTAGAGGAATGTATGGGAAGAAGAAAAACATTAAGAACTAATAAGTATCCGTATCATGTTGTCGCTAGATCACATAATAAGCTTTGGTTTCCACTACCAATAAGTGAGATGTGGCCAATATACCTTAAAGTAATCGATAAAGTTGTAAAAGATTATAAAGTAAGGGTTTACGCTTTTACTTTAATGAATAATCATTTTCACTTAATGATTGATACACCTATGTCGAATATAGACGAAGTAATGTATTGGATTATGAAATTATCAACATTAGAAGTACAGCAACAATCAGGTGTTATTAATTCAATTTATGGCGGCCGTTATAAATCATCATTACTTACTCAGGCGAATTATAGAGCAAATGCATATAAGTACATTCTTCAAAATCCTGTGAAAGCAAATATGGTTATTAAAGTTGAAGCTTATCCATATTCTTTAAGTTCATATTTTAGTAGTGATTCACCATTTTCGATTTTTGAATTAGTAGACTTGTTTTCTTTTGATCTTTTAAAAAAAGATGATGTTCTAGATTGGTTAAATAATAAATTCTCTCCTGATGAAGATAAGAGTATTTCGCAAGGACTATTACGGCCAGAGTTTAGGTATGGAAAAGACTCTAGGAATAAAACTGTTGAACCGGAGGTTATTCATCCACGTTACACTAAGTACGATCAAATGTGGAAAACGCTAATTCCAAGCGAAGAAAAAGACAGTAACCAAATATCTTTATTTTAAATAAGGTATCCAAATATCTTATATTAAAATTAACCATATAGAACTCAATTCTAGTTTAATTCTTAAGCTAGTGATTCTATTAAATTTAAGCATATAAATATCGATAAGTACTTATGAGTGAATTTAATTTGAGCAACGCAGAGTCAATGAAAAAGCACCTGGAACCGAACGTTGCTATTTCGTTAAATAACTCTGATTACAGAAGATATCTCGATAAAGTTGTGCGAAACTTACAACTTATCTTTAAAAATCAAGAGGATCATAATTTTATTAGAATGCTTATCCAAGAAAATAAGGATGTATATAGCTGTATTCAAAAATTAGAGGATCCAAATATCTATAAGAGTATGATCGATAAGCATTTGCATACATTGAACTATAATTCAAAGAAAAGACTAGAGTTCTACTATACAATTAAATACATCTATCAAGAAGATTATGAAAATGGGAGTTTTGATTGTGAAGGAGTATAAAATTGAAATTTAAAGAAGTTGTTAAAGCTATGTTGGCGTGGTTTTCGCTACCATTTATCTTAGCGCACATTAAGTATTTTATCCCATTGATTACCGCTATACCGTTTCTTTTTGGAATGGCATTAATATGGTTTACTAATGAGTATCGACGTACATATGACATAGATTATGAAGACAAAAGTGAGACGCTTGCTGGAATAGATGCAAATGGCAATGGGATGAGGGATGACCTAGAGCGCTTTGGAGAAGAAGCATACAAAGATTGGGATCCTCTCGTTCTTAAAGCATATTATAATTGGCTCAAAAACTTATATGTTGTGATGGAGAATAAAGCGCATATCGATAATGATAAAAAAATTGATTATATAAATACACAGTCCTGTTGGTATTTACTACACAAAAATAAAAGAATAACAAATAGTTTTGTAGATACTTCAATAAAAAAGATCCACGCACAGGTGTTTAAGCTAAGTTTTAATACAGCTCAGAGAAAAGGCATTTTGGATGAAAATTGGTTTTTTTATCAATTCTCTATATCTACTCAAGATATCATTAATTTAAAATACGCTTGTGTTGAACTTGGTCTTAGTAAAAATGAAATGTTTCTATTGCAAAAAAGAAGTTTGACTGATGTTAATGGTGAAATTCGAATTGAGAAAAATTTATCTACAAAGTTCTTTAATGAAAAGCCTAGGCTTTATGAAGATAATATAGATTTTGATTACTATAAAGATAAGATACTATCAAGAGGAGAGGTTTATGAAGACTTTTACAATAATCTTAATAATACTGTTAAGTAGTGTAAGGGCTGAGTTTGAATATACCTGTTATCCAAAGAATGATATTCATGTTTACTATGTTAACGGGATAAATACTACGATTGAATCATACAAAAAAAATTGGATTGCATTAAAGGTTGTTAATGATAAGTATAAAAACACAAAGCCTCCATATGACAATTTTATATTTTACAGTGGTGAAAGTGGATATTTCAATCAGACAGAGGGAATTGAAAAAGATTTATTGGAGGCTTTGCTGCAAAAGATAGATCTCTTTTTTGATTTGCCATTTGAAGGAAGTATTGAAGATGAAAGGAAAATGGCAGAAGATAAAGCATACAGCTATATGGCTGTCGCTGCTCAAGAGTTTGGTAACTCAGTAAACTTTGAAGCATCTATGTCTCAAGTTTCAGGCTCATTTAGATTCGAATTAGGAAAGTTTAAAGACGATTTAAGGAAGAAATATGAAGAAGAGTTACAGAAAGACCCTAGTAAATCTGACTTGTTAAAACTCTACGATGCCGTTAGACCTCATATCGAGATGAAAGAAAGAGTATTCATCTATTCTCATTCTCAGGGGAATTTGTTTGTTGATCAGTTAAGGTCTGAGTTAGATAAGAATGGTTTTGATGATTATTCAAACTATATTGGTAATATGAGGTTTGGTTCACCTGCTGATAATCTTGGTGCAGGAAACGCCATAGATATCAAATTTTATAACGATGTAGCTACAGGTTTACTTGGAATAGAGCAAACTCATTATGCTAAAACAAGTAATAAAAAACTATCAAGCTATTATGGTGCTTTATTATCAAAAAGTCCTTTTCTACTTGCAAAGATATCATTACTTGCATTTAATGAGGATGACCCTTTAGGACATGGAGTAATCGACTGGTATACTTCGAAAGAAAGGATGGTAAGTCCAACTTTGATTGGGCCTTACAATGAAACAGCTTTTGATCTTACTGTTGATGCAGTTGAGGGAATATTTAAAAAGTATCCAGATGTATGTGAAAGAAGAATTTTTATTGGAAAGAGCTACATGAACAATGAGGTTGAAGAATATGATTTAAGAAATTATATAAAAGTCGTGAATCTAGGTGATAGTTTTAAAGTTTCGCTAATGCCTAGTACTCCGCTCACTACTGATTTTCATGCATCTAAAACTATAAGTTTATCAAGTGATGGAGTCGTATATGATTTTGAGATAAAAATTTATGAGTCAAATGGAACTTTAGTCAAGACATATAGTACATCATCTAATTTGAAAACAGTGACAATCCCAAAGGATTTAATTTACAATAATGAGGTGAAGTTTACTTTATCAATGTCCTATAAGTTTTTAAATGAATATGATTATATAGGTAATTATAAAGAAAATATAACTCTTTGTACTGGTGAATCATGTTGTCGTGAAAGTGACCAAGTCTTTTGTGGCGGGAAATGTCTTCCTAAACCAATAGAGGGGAAAGAGTATACAGATACTTGTGAGGGGCCATTTTATACCTCTGCGCCTGTGTGCGATGTTGAATGTACTGTTTATAATGAAGGAAGATCGTGTCAATTACAATATACAAAGGTAGAATATATAGAGCAGTTAAATCCTTCTTATGGCAAATTATTTAATGGGAGTGATGAAGTTACTCTTCAAGGATATTGCAGTAATAAAGCTCCTGATGGAACTATAAGAAGCAAAACAAATACATGTTCTTGCAGTCGGTAATGATAAAATTAGGTTGTGATTAAGCATCCCCATTCAACGCCTCAAGGAAAATCTTCCCAAAGCGCTGAAGTTTCTTAGGTCCAACCCCATAGATACTTTCGAGATCATCGAGAGTTTGTGGGCGTTGGGCGGCCATCTCCATAAGAGTCTTGTCTGGAAAAATCTTAAAGGCCTGTGTGCGTTTTTGTTTGGCAAGTTTAGAGCGTAGAACTTTTAAATTCTCATACATTGTTTTATCAGTTCCATCATTTGGCCTATATGTGGCGACAGCTTTCTTTCTTGTGGTGGCCTTCTTGCGAACTGCTTTCTTCTTTGTTGCTTTTGTTTTTGTCGCAGCCGACTTCGAAGCTGGTGCACCTTTTTTAAAGTCTGCACGAATCATGACTTCTTTGCGATCTTCGATAACATCGATGGCCGATTGAGTAAGTTTAATTTCTGAGCTTCCATCCATAATCATCTTAAGATGGCCTTGAGCAATTAGTTGGCGACAAAGAGAATAAAGGAAGCCTTCGTCTTCTTTACTTGCATAACCAAAGCTTGTGATATGGTGGTGGCCATTTTTTTGAATGACGCCAGAAATATTTCCTTTGAGAACATCGATGATATAGTGGACGTTGTAGCGCTGGTCAGTTTCATAAACACAAGTGAGAACGGCCTTGGCAATTTCAGTTGCATTAATAAGCTTCTGTTTAGTCTGTTCACTTAAGCAGATATCACAATTACCACATGGCCCTTGATAGGGGTCATTAAAGTAATTAAGAAGAACTTCGCGGCGACAAGTTGTGGCCTCGCAAAAACCAAGAATGGCATCAAGCTTTTCTTCATTCACTCGGCGACGAGCTGCTGCGCCAACGCCTTTATTAGCAATTCTTTTTAAAAGAACAAGATCTCTTAGTCCATAGAACATTAGAACCTGAGAAGGGAGTCCATCTCGTCCTGCTCGTCCCGTTTCTTGATAGTAGGACTCAAGACACTTTGGCATATCCATATGGGCAACAAAGCGTACGTCGGCCTTATCAATTCCCATTCCAAATGCAATGGTTGCCACAACGATGACATTCTTTTGAGTGATAAATTTCTCTTGAACTTTTTCGCGGTAATTGGCACTCATTCCCGCATGGTAGGCATAGGCCTTAAAGCCCGCTTTAACTAATTTGTCGGCACATTCTTCAACACCCTTGCGTGAAAGGCAGTAGACGATTCCTGATTGGCCATCAAGATTATCTTGAACAAATTGCGTGAGACGATAGAAGTCTTTTTCTTTCGTTGTCTTCTTTTGAACTTCGTATGTAATATTTGGTCGATCAAAAGAGCTGATAAAGAGATTTGAGCCATGGAGGTTTAGACAGCGAATGATCTCACCACGTGTTGCTTCACCGGCCGTAGCGGTAAGAGCAATGCGAGGGATGTCGGGAAATTTCTTTGTGATCATGCCAAGCTGCATATACTCAGGTCTAAAATCATGGCCCCATTGAGAAACACAGTGTGCCTCATCAATGGCAAAGAGAGAAATCTCAATGCGCTCCAAAATTCTCTGAAAGTATTCATTCATCATACGCTCTGGCGAGACGTAGAGGATCTTAATATTCCCATTGAGAAGATTTCCTACAATATCATCCTGTTCACTATGAGAAATTGAAGAATTTAAGTAAGCCGCTTCGACGCCTTTTTCTATTAGGGCGTCAACTTGGTCTTTCATAAGAGCGATGAGGGGAGAGATAACAATGGCCGTCCCAAAGCGGGCAAGTGCTGGAATTTGATAGCACAAAGACTTCCCACCACCTGTTGGCATGAGGACCAGTGCGTTATTTCCTGCAATGACACTTTCCACAATCTTTTCTTGATTGCCGCGAAAGGCACTATAACCAAATATTTTTTGAAGTATCTCGATTCCTTGACTCACTTATCTAGTTTAACTGATGAAAGAGGGCCAGCAAAGCATTAATAAAGGCTTTGTTAAATCTTTGTAAAAAAGCGAAATGAACTTCGCTATTTTTGCTGTGATGCCCTAAAATAATATGATTGGAGTTGTTATGAATAAATTTTTACTAGTTCTATTAATTGGCCTCTCAACATTTGCTGCGCCAAAAGTTCTCTTTCTCGGAGACTCTCTTACTGCCGGTTATGGAATTGATCCAGAGAATGCCTATCCAAATCTTGTGAAAGATATCTTAAAAAAAGAAGGCATTGAAATAGAAGTGATGAATGCAAGTATTAGCGGTTCTACTTCAGCTTCTGCTGTTTCTCGCCTTAAGTGGTCTTTAAGAGGAAAGCCTGATGTTATGCTACTTGCTCTTGGGGCAAATGATGGACTTCGTGGAATTAAACTTGTGAGTACAAAAGAGAATTTAAAAAATGCTATCAAGCTTGCAAAGAGTAAGGGTGTAAAAGTTATTTTGGCAGGAATGCAGATTCCACCAAATTATGGGCCTGAGTATACGAAAGAATTTCAAAAAATGTTTCCTGATTTAAAGAAAGAAGAGGGAGTTACACTACTTCCATTCTTACTTAAGGATGTAGCAGGACAGCGTCAGTATAATATTGACGATGGCATCCACCCAAATGAGGAAGGACACAAGATTATTGCAAAGACGGTAGCACCGTTTATAAGGAAAGCTTTATAATGACTGAATTAGTATTATCACTCAAAGAAGTTAGAAAGGATTTTTCTCAAGGAGAAGAAATCCTCAATGTTTTAAAAGGTGTTGAGCTTGGAGTTAGCGAAGGGGAGACCATCGCAATCCTAGGTAAATCTGGTAGTGGAAAATCAACTCTCTTATCACTCTTATGTGGAATTGATGATGCCACCAGTGGTGATATTTCATATCGCAATAATTCACTCAAAGATCTAAATAGCGAAGAGATCACAGATCTTAGAGCAAAGCATATTGGTGTGGTCTTTCAACAATTTCATTTATTAGAACATCTAAATGCATATGAGAATGTTCTCTTGCCACTCGAGGTAAATGGCAATGGCCATCAGAAAGATCGTGTGGATTACTTTCTTGAAAAAGTAGGGATGAGTCACCGAAAGACGCATTTCCCAAATCAATTAAGTGGTGGAGAGAAGCAGCGAATTGCCATTGCTCGCGCTCTCGTTACTCACCCAGGTGTTCTTCTGGCAGATGAGCCAAGTGGAAGTCTTGATGAGAATACTGGTGATGAAGTCATGAATCTAATCTTTGATATTGTTCGAGATGAAAAGATGAGCCTTGTCCTTGTGACGCACGATAAGGATTTAGCAAAGAGGTGTGAGAAGATTTATCACTTAGAAAATGGAGTGCTAAGTCTTGAAGCTTAAAATGGTTATGCGAGAGCTTAGAAGCTCTCCAATGTTCTTTATTATTTTTATTCTAAATCTCTCAATTGGAATGGTTGGACTTTCAACTATTGAAGTTTTTAAGTCTTCATTTGATAGTGCTCTAACAGCGAAATCAAAATCACTTCTAGGCTCTGATATATCGGTTAGTTCACGAATTGCCATTACTAAGGATACTTTAGAGATTGCAAAGTCTAATCTCGATTATAGTGAAATGACTCGCAATCGCTCTTTATATTCGATGCTCTTTAACGGTGAAAAGAGTCGACTGGTCAATATAAGAGGACTTGGTCAAGGGTTTCCTTTCTATGGTGATATCCGATCAAAGAGTGGCAAGAGCTTTCGCGATTTAAAAGAGAATGAAGTCTTTATTTATCCTGAACTTGTTGGTCAACTTGGACTTGATGTAGGCAAGGAGATAAAGATTGGATCACAAACGTTTAAAGTAGCAGGAATCGTCGAAGAAGATGGCTCTGCAGGCTTTTCTATGGGACAACTAGCACCAAGACTTTATTTGAAAAATGAAGTTCTCGATTCAACTGATCTTATCAAGCCTGGAAGTACAATTTGGACAGGTCTTCATTTTAAGATGGCCAAAGAACTAAGTGACAAAGAACTTGTTAAAGCGGAAAAGGATTTAAAAGCTAAAATTATCGATTCATCAATTCGCATCCGATCTCCTCAGTCTAATTCTGAAAGAGTGGGGCGCTCAATGGATTATCTAAGTGATTTCTTAGGTCTTGTTTCATTATGTGGACTATTTCTTGCGGGGCTTGGCCTTATCTATCTTTTTAGAGGATTTCTTTTAAAGCGAAGAAAGGATCTTGCAATTCTTGGCTTCATTGGGATGAAGAAGAAGGATATCTTTAAGATCTATACGCTTAAACTTTTCTTTTTGGGTTTATTTGGATCACTTCTTGGAATTGCTATTGGTTCGGCCTTCAGTCCAGTTATTCAAACCATGGTCAGTAAGAATTTAGGAATTGATATTGAGTTACAATTTAGTCTAGCGACTTTCTTTGTCACGATGGCCGTTGGGGTTGCTTCAACTATTGTATTAGCTCCGGCCTTAATTATTCCTTATTTAAGAGTTGATCAAAAAGCACTCTTTGATCACGATACAAGCTTATCTAATAATATTTCCGATTACCTGCTATTTATCCCAATTGTACTTTTCTATTGGGTGATGGCCATTTACTTGTCAGAGAGCTTAATTATTGGAAGTGCTTTTATTGTAGTCTTCTTAATTATTATAGGAGTTTTCTTTCCTGTAGGAAGTCTTGTGCTTTCATGGCTTGGAAAACTTAATCCTAAACTAAGTCTATCTTCTAATATGGCCTTTAAGTATGTGACTCGTCATAAGATTTCAACTTTGTTTATCTTCTTATGTCTGTTCATTTCAACGAGTCTTATGACTCTTATCCCTTCAGTTAAGAATATCATTGGAGCGGAACTTTCGATGCCTGCAGAGGAGCGCCCTGTTTATTTCCTCTTTGATATTCAGCCTGAACAAGTTGAAGAGTTAAAGAGTTTTGTCTCTGATAAGAAATTAGAACTCCTAAATATCAGTCCGATGGTTCGTGGACGTCTCGTAAAGATTAACGGTGAAGGTTATGATCCTGAAAAACTTGGGGATTTAACACGAGAGGAGCAAAGGGAGCAGCGAAGTCGTAACCGAAGTGCAAACTTAAGCTACCGCGATCATCTTGTAAGGGGTGAGGAGATTGTCGAAGGACGTATGCCTAAGCGTTTTGATTTTGAAACAGATGAGGTTGCAGAAGTATCTCTTGAGCAGCGCTATGCGAGTCGACTAGGTATTAATCTTGGAGATGAGCTAGAGTATAATATACTAGGAATGCCGATTCTTGCTAAAGTTGTAGGCTTTCGCTCGATTCGTTGGACGAGCTTCTTACCAAATTTCTTTATTTCATTTGGCCCAGGTATTCTTGAAGATGCACCAAAGACTTTTATTGCGGCCATTGGCAAAGGTGAGGGGGATGTTAATGATCAGCTTCAATCTGACTTTGCGGCCAAGTTTCAAAACGTGTCTTTAATTGATATTCAAAGCTCTCTTAAAAGAGTGGCAACAATTATGGAGAGTATCACAAAGATTCTTGTTACGATGAGCTTCATCGTCTTTCTTGTGGGGCTGCTTGTGATTTATTCTCTGATAGCTCATCAGTTAGAGTCTCGAAGAGATGATATCTCTCTTATTAATATTATTGGGATTCGTTTTAGCGAGATTAGAAAATCAATTATGAAGGAGATGGCGCTTATGTCAGTAAGTGCTGTTGTGGTAGGAATTACGTTAGGTCAACTTGTTACTTTTGCTGTTGCTAAATTTCAATTTGATTTAAATTATATTTTCAGTTCTACTGAAATTATTGGCTTTGCCATTTTAATTATTGTTCTTTCAATTCTTATTTCTTTTTCTTCATTTAATCGATTCATTCGAAAATAAAAAAGGGCCACCTAATGTGGCCCCTATATAAGTATTGAATCTACCAGTTATATCTTTCGGCACAGAAATAACGGTAATTGTATTCGTAGTCGTTGAGCTCATCTCGTAGATCAGCACAAAGGTCATATCCAGTTGAACAAGAATATGTGTAGAAAGTTCTTTCGACAGTATCACTCCAGCTATCAACAAGTTCATAGTTACAAGTATCGTATGCACTATAACGGTGACGGTAACCATTGTAGATAAAGTATGGATAATCGTAATCCCAATAGTAACCATCAACATATGAAACACTCACTCTTAACCAGCGGTTATTATAAACGTAAATAGGTCTAATCGTTCTGTGGTAGTCTCGTGCAGTTGTCCAACGACGGTCGTGTCTTACATAGTCACGGTTTGGAGTGTGACGGTAGCGGCGGTAAGCACGTGTCGGATCAGGTCTTGTTGTACGACGGTCGTCGTATCTTCTGTCGTCATAACGTCTGTCATCATAACGTCTGTCATTGCGACGATCATCATATCTTCTGTCACGCTGTCTATTTTGACGTGAGTCTCTATCATATCTAGCATCACGTGAGCGACGATTTCTTAATTCGTCATCGTTGTTATTTCTTCTTCCTCTACCTGGGGCCGCAAAAGTCGTTGCTGTCAGGGCCGTAAGCACTAATAGTAGAACCAATTTTTTCATAAATCTCCCTCTGAGTTTTAATTGAATTTGGCCAGTTCTAACGTGGGGGATGACTTTTTTGAAATTAAAATTTTGTTTAGCTAAAGAAATTTACTTTCTTACATCATTTTTTACGGGATTTAGTAGACTTAGAGAACTTTCTTACAGGAATTCACCTTGTAATAAGGTAAAAGTGACAAAAAGGCCTCAAGAAGAGGCCTTTAGTATTTATAGCAATTATGATTTTGATGCTAAGTAATCATCGTAACTAACGTACTTATCTTCAATAACTTTTCCAGTTGTGTGGTCAAGGTCGATAATACGGTTTGCTACTGTTTGAATGAACTCGTGGTCATGTGAAGTAAAGATTAGGTTACCTTTAAATCTTTCGAAACCTTCGTTCACTGATGTAATACTTTCTAGGTCTAGGTGGTCTGTTGGACCGTCAACTAGAAGTACGTTTGCACCTGAAAGCATAAGCTTTGACATCATACAACGAACTTTCTCTCCCCCTGAAAGAACATTTGTCTTCTTAAGAGCTTCCTCTCCTGAGAAAAGCATCTTACCAAGGAAGCCACGAATAAATGTTTCGTCTTTGTTTTCAGAGTATTGTCTTAGCCAGTTTACAAGATCGTTCTTACCATCCATGAAATAGCTTGAGTTATCTTTTGGAAAGTATGAATTCGTGATTGTTACACCCCATTCTACAGTTCCAGCATCTGGCTCCATTTCTCCCATAAGGATTTTCATAAGAGTTGATTTTGCAACGTCATTTTCACCAAGAAGAACGATCTTATCGTCTTTGTTAAGCATGAAAGTAACATTATCAAGTAGCTTAACACCATCAATCGTTTTAGAGATTCCTTCTACTCGTAGAATTTCTTTTCCTGCTTCACGCTTAGGATCGAATTGTACGAATGGGTATTTTCTCGTCGATTGTGGAAGGTCTGTCAGCTCAAGCTTTTCAAGTTGCTTTTGTCTTGAAGTTGCCTGAGAAGACTTTGAAGCGTTGGCAGAGAATCTTTGGATGAAGGCCTTAAGTTCTTTGGCCTTATCTTCAGCTTTCTTATTTTGGTCTGCACGAAGTCTCTGAGCAAGTTCTGAAGATTTTCTCCAGAAGTCGTAGTTACCAGCGTAAGTAGTGATCTTACCAAAGTCGATATCTGCAATATGTGTACAAACCTTGTTTAGGAAGTGACGGTCGTGGGAAACAACAATTACAGTCTTTTCATAGTTAAGAAGAAAGTTTTCTAGCCACTGAATCGCTTTGATATCAAGGTTGTTTGTCGGCTCATCCAGAAGAAGAATATCTGGAGATCCAAAAAGTGCTTGAGCAAGAAGAACCTTAACTTTCTCGGGCCCTGTAAGCTCTTTCATATATTTGTAGTGGTATTCAGTTCCAATTCCAAGACCAGAAAGAAGAATACCTGCTTCAGACTCGGCTTCGTAACCATTCATTTCAGCGAACTCACTTTCAAGCTCAGCTGCTTTCATTCCATCTTCATCACTGAAATCTTCTTTCATATAGATTGCGTCTTTCTCTTTCATGATTGAGAAAAGTTTTTCGTTACCCATAAGAACTGCTTGAAGAACTTGTTCTTCTTCGTACGCAAAGTGATCCTGCTTTAGAATTGAAAGGCGCTCACCTGGAGTGATATTGATTGAACCAGTATTTGGCTCAACTTCACCAGAAAGAACCTTTATGAATGTAGACTTACCAGCACCGTTGGCACCAATTAAACCGTAGCAGTTACCCGGAGTAAATTTGATATTAACGTCTTCAAATAGCTTCTTGCCACCAAAGCTTAAGCTGACATTGGATGTGGAAATCATAAATCGTCCTTATTTAAATTTTAGATGTATTAACGGCCCATAGCTTAATCTATTTAATGCGATTAGTCCACGGATTTACGGGAGTGTTAAAGGAATATTATTTTCGCTTTAGCCCTTCTATTTTTACTAGAAGTGGCCATGGCGGAACAGTATGATACTGATATTACAAGGAGCTAGTGATGAAATTCTGGGCCACGCTCGTGGTGATAATCTTCTTTTTATTTAAGGCCACTCTTGTTTATGCTGGCCACCCTCATTTTCGAACAACTTATAAATTAAATGTGTCACAACAAGGGCATCCTGCGGCACTATTAGAGTTGCCTCGGCGCTATTATCAAAAAGAGAAATGGCCACTCATCGTAAATGTTCATGGCTACACAAGCTCAATTTTTATGCAGTATATGTTTACTCGTCTTTCATTCTACAAGGACGTTCTTGGCTTCATGATTCTCACTCCAGAAGGGCGTAAGGATATTGAAGGTGAGCATTATTGGAACGGTGGAAATTTTTGTTGTGACTTTTATAAATCCGGTGTCGATGACACTCTCTATATAAAAAACCTTATCGACTATATAGCAAACGATCCTCGATTCAATCGAGTTGATATGAGTCGAATCTATTTCTTTGGACATTCTAATGGTGGATTCTTTTCTTACAAGATGGCCTGTACTTATCCTAATTATGTGACAGCAGTTGGAGTTTTGGGTGCAACCCTTGATCTTAGAGATGAAAATGGTGAGGTCATCATTGAACAGGATCCATGCCCTAATGTAAAGGCCGTGCCAATATTTCATATCCACGGCACAAAAGATAAAACCATTCCTTTTGCGGGTAAGGACTATTACCCTGAACATCCTTTTGGGCATATCGGGGCCCAGGAGGCCGTTGATAAGTGGATCTATCACAATCGATGTAATAACCAATCTGATGAAAGTCGCACTAATGCAACATGGTTTGTTCGTGGTAAGGAGACGACAATTAAAACATACGGTGACTGTGAAGATGATGCAGTAATTAAGTTTGCTGTGGTGAAGAAGGGACAGCATAAGGAGTTTTTAAGACTCTATTTTTATCGAAAAATGCTTAAGTTTTTTCTGAAATTTAGCAATGTAGATGTGCAATGAAATGATTCATTATTAAGCTGCAATTTAAGTATTCTTGTCTTCATTTGCCTTTTGAAACATCTATAATAAAAGCAAATGTGCAGCAAGGTGGTCTCTATGAGCAAAGAATATCAAATCATTTATATCAGCGAAAAAACAGGCGATTTTAAGCCTGAGCAGGACTTGGATAAGATTGTCTCTTCGTCATTTCGAAATAATAATGCAAGAGATGTGACAGGTGTACTGATGTATAATAGTGGCTTCTTTTTTCAGGTTATTGAAGGAAAGAAAGATGATGTGATTTATACATATAATAAAATTATTTTGGATCCACGCCATCAAAATGTGAATTTATTGACTGATCGTGAGATCGAAAATAGAAGCTTTGAAAATTGGCCATTGGCCCTTGTTAAACTGAATGACATGGACTTAGATGTTATTGATCATGTGATTGCTTGGAATGATTTAATCAATGATTCCCGTCGAAATGAGCCAATATCTCAGGAGAAAGTGGATCGCTTGATCGAAGCATTGCGCTACAAAATTGATATGGATACAATCTCGTCAAAAGCTGCTTAGACTTTTCTCCAACTTGCTTGCGTGATAGTATTCTATCATGTCAAATCAAGTTGTCGTTGCCATTGTTGGAGGAGGCCCCGCAGGCCTCTTCTGTGCTTATGAATTATTGAATTCTAAAATTGAGGGAATTGAGGTTCACCTGTATGAACAGACTGGTGGTGTCGGGAAGAAATTCTTAGTCGCTGGAAATAGTGGTCTCAATCTCACTCATAGTGAGAAGCAAGAAGAGTTTGCTAAAAAATACTTTAAGGATGAAGCACGCTTTCGTTCTTTATTAAAAGACTTCAATGCTAATGATTTAATCGAATGGGCAAATACTCTTGGTACTGAGACATTTATTGGTACTAGTGGCAGAGTATTTCCAAAGAAAATGAAGGCCGCAGATATCTTACATCAATGGATGAATTCACTAAAGTCTCATGAAAATTTTCATCTTCATTTAAAACATAGTCTTACTAATATAACAGCTGATGGTGATTTAATCTTTAAGCACGATCATAGCAATAAGACGCAAAAAGCTGATTACTATATTTTGGCCATGGGTGGAGGAAGCTGGTCTAAGACTGGTAGTGACGGTGTTTGGATGGAGTATATTGAAGCTCTCGGTGTGAAGACTGCACCACTAAAGGCCATGAATTGTGGTTTTGAAATCAATTGGTCTAAACACTTTCAGGATAAAGTTGATCGTGGCTTCGTTAAAAATATAGTTGTTTCTAATGAATCCCAGAATGCCAGAGGTGAGATCATGTTGACTCCTTACGGTGTTGAGGGGGGAGCTGTCTACGCTATTTCCAACGGACTTAGAGATGAATTAGAGAAATCAGTATCGACTAAACTCCACATCGACTTCAAACCAGACTTAAAGAGGCAAGATGTTATTGAGAAATTGTCTCGTAGAAATAAGGACTCATTAACTAATCGTCTAAGAAAGAACTTAAATTTCGATAAGATTGCAACTTCATTACTTTATGAAGTTCTTGATCGCTCAAAAGCACAGGAAGATGTTAATTACTTGGCAGCGATGGTTAAGGATTGTGAGATAGAAGTATTAAGGGCCAGACCAATGGATGAGGCCATTTCTACTTCTGGTGGTGTTTGTTTTGAATCATTGAATGATGACTTGTCAGCAATTAAAAATAATCAATATTACTTTGTAGGAGAGATGCTAGACTTTGAAGCACCAACTGGTGGCTATCTCTTACAGGGATGTTTTTCTAGTGCATATCGAGTTGTGAAATCGATAAAGGAAAAAGAAGGTATCAATGTTTAAACTACATGAAGTTTTAAAAAAAGATTTAATAGAAATTACTGATATGAAACTTTCAAAGCTTATGCTTTTACCTGATCAAGAAAATCCTTGGGCAGTCTTAGTTCCAAAAAGAGAAGAGATTCGTGAAATTCATGAACTCTCGTGGGATGATCAGGTGACGCTTCTTGAGGAAATCAATGAAGTAAGTCGCTTTCTAAGCGATAACTATCTCCCTAAAAAGTTAAATATTGGGGCCCTTGGAAATATGGTCTCTCAGCTTCACGTCCATATAATCTGTCGTTATGAAAATGATCGTTCTTGGCCTGGAGCAATATGGGGAACGAAGGCAACAAAAGAAACCCATAATATCAGTGACTTAGAAAGTACATTTCGAGCACATTTTGAAGCGTCGCGTCTGTCAAAGTGACAAGGATCAGCAAAATAAATTTTTTTTCCTTTTTTCTTAGGAATTATGCAAACAGTAGGGTAAAATCGTATCTAACGAATAATTTTATTACGAGGTTAATTAAATGAGTACAGGTAAAGTTAAATTCTACAATTCAGCGAAAGGTTTTGGATTTATCACAAAAGATGACGGTGGAGATCTTTTCTTCCACATTTCATCAGTTCAAGGTGGAGAGCCAAATGACGGTGATAGCGTAGAATACGAATTAGGTGAAGGTCCTAAAGGTCCATGTGCCGTAAATGTAAAAGTAGTTCAAGGTTAATTTTTAATTATATAAATTGAGTACTTAAAAAAGAAGGCCCACATTTTGTGGGCCTTTCTTATTGTTATTGATTTAATTTTATTCCGTTATCTGAGATTGTAATTTTCTTGTCTTTATAGAGCATTCCAATTGTTTTCTTAAACGTCTTCTTACTCATATTTAGAAAGTTCTTAATGTCTTCCGGAGAACTTTTATCATTTAAGAAGCTAGAGCCACCATTTCTTTCTAGAAAGTCGATAATAATGTCTTTTGAGTCGACAAGGTTTTTAATCCCTTGCTCTTGTAGAGCAACATCGACAAGCCCATCTTCACGTAGCTTTTTAACGAATGCTTTAAAGTATTTTCCGCAAGAGACACGTTGAAAGATTTCATTTTTATAAATCATTCCAATGAATTTCTTATTTACGATAACTCTGAAACCTAAATCACTTTCTTGAGCGATAAAAATATCTACTTCATCTCCAACATTAATATCGAAGTCTGAAGATTCAATATACTTTCCAAGTTTTGTCGTCCCAAAGATTCGACCAGTACCTTCTTCTTTACAAATTCGAACAATATGAGACTCGTATTTTCTAACTTTTATTTTTTGCTCATTACCTGGAACAAGTAGGTCTTTAGAAGTTCCCAAGTCAAAGAATGCACCAAATTCTTGGATTTCAATTGCATCTAATAGGGCATACTCACCAACAACTGCAAGAGGAAGCTCTGTTGTTGCAACAAGTTCTCCTTGAGTATCTGGGTAAATAAAGGCCTTAACTTTTGAGCCCACTTCTATTTTTAGAGGCGCAAAGTTTTCTGGAAGAAATACCTGCTGGATATTTTCTTCGTCTACTAGCGTATATCCATTATGAAGTTTTTTTAGAACTTTTAGTGTATTGTTTTTTCCTATATGGAGCATCAGATTTTGCCTTTTTCTTGATTGGTGCTTTTGCTACTGGTTTGGCCTGTGACTTATAAGCTTGTGCCTTGGCCTCTCTTTCTTCACGTGTTCCGCGATTCTTAATGATTAGGCCATTAAGAAATTTTCTAAGAAGTTGATCACCACATTCTTTATAATTTGGATGGTCATCTTTTCTAAAAATTGCAGATAATTCAGATTTTGTAAGTTCAAAATCAACTAGCTTTAAGATTTCGATAATTTCAAAATCCTTAAGAGATAATGCGATTCTAAGCTTTTTTAAAATATCATTATTCGTCATTATTTCTTACCTAGGTGATCGAATAATTCATTTAGGCCACGACGGCGACGAGCTTTCTTTTTTTCAATAATTAGCTCTTGTGCCTCTTCTTTTTCAACCTTTGCTTTAGTCTCTTTCTTGTACTTCTTCTGCTCTTCAAAATTATCTTTAGCAATCGATACCTTAACAGTTCTTCCGTCTAGAGTTGTCCCATCAAGGCCCTTGATCGCATCTTGTGCGCTTTGCTCTTTTTGCATCTTGATAAATGCAATACCTTTGCTCTTTTGAGTTCCCGGAATTGTTAGTAGGTTCACGTCTTGAACACGGCCAAAGCGTGAAAAGATACCTTTTAATTGCTCAGCAGTGATCTTGTAGTTGAGATTACCGATATAAACAGTTTTCATTTCTTACCTTAATTTTATAGTGTTAATGGGGGCAACTTAGCACTAAATGCTTAAGAAATGGGAAAAAATGCTAGAATCAGGTAATTTATTTGCGCTATTTTAGAAGGAATCCCAGATATATTGGGCCACTTCTCCTAAATGGTGCTCTTTTTTGTGTCCTAAGCAAAAGGTGACTGGGACTTTACTCTCAAGATGCTTCAAGTGTACTAGTCGCCCGGCCTTTAGATCTTTCTCAATTAGTGGATAGGGAAGTCTTCCCCAACCAAAGCCATTTAGAATAATTTCTTTTTTCGACGGCGTATCTGTAACCCTCCACTTTAGAGAGTCCTCAATCACGCCAATATTTGTTGTGTCATCTGGAATTGTACTTCGTTGAATTATTTGTGGAAATTGTGCCAGGCCTTTAAAGTTTTGTTGGTTTTTAGGTAGATCAAGAAAAGGATGATCCTTTGCAACCACAAGATACATATCAACTTTACCAATAATTTTATAGTCAAAATTCTTGATACTTGAGAGGTCTTCAAAAATTGCTAAATCGACTCTATCGTTCAATAGCATTTTTTCTCCACTTAGGATTTCACGCTCAAGAATAATTTCTGTGGATGGGTAACGGGCCATGGCCTTCTTGATAATTGGATATAGTTTTTCAAGGCCATAAATTCCAGACACTGAAATGGATAATCTGGTTTCAACATTTGATGAAATTTGCTGAGTCTTGTGAATCAATTCATCATATTGCTTTGTAAGCTTTGAGGCCTCAATTAGAAACTCCTGACCTTTTGTTGTTATCTGTGGCCTATAAGATGAACGATCGACGAGTTCGAAGCCTACTTGTTCCTCAAGATTGTTAATAGAGTAAATTACCGCAGACTTTGCCTTAGCTAGCTCTGAGGCTGCTTTAGTAAAGCTTCCGGCCTTTTCTAACGCCTGTAGGCATTTAATTTGTTCAATTGTTATCCAAATCATGGACTAATTATAGCACAAGATGTCCTTAATAATGATCTTTATTTTCTTCTATACTTTGTTAAGATATTTTAAAAATTATATCATAATTCAAATGGAGGAATATTATGAATAAACTTATGGTTATGGCCCTTGCGGTATTTACTGTATTTGCAACTTATGCTGAAAAAATTGATACTTCAAAATCTACTGTTTTCTGGCAAGGTACTAAAGTAACTGGTCGTCACTTCGGTACAGTTAAAATTAAATCAGGTGATGTTAAGCTTGAAAAAGGTCAACTAGTATCAGGAAAAGTTGTTGTAGATATGAACTCTTTTACTGCGACAGACCTTCAAGGTGAGTGGTTAGATAAGTTAAATGGTCACCTTAAAAATGAAGACTTCTTTCATGTTTCAAAGTACCCAACAGCTACTCTAGATATTAAAAAAGTTGAAGGTTTTACAGTAACTGCTGACCTTACAATTTTAGGAAAGACAAAAGAAGTTAAGTTTCTAGCGGCACAAAATGGTAAGAATTTTGTTGGTTCACTAGAGTTTAATCGTACAGACTTTGGTCTTAAGTATGGTTCTGCTTCTTTCTTCAAAAGCCTTGGTGACAAAGCGATTGATGATAAAGTTAGTTTAGCATTTGATGTTGTTGTAAAATAATTAAACTTTCTTAGACTCCAATAAAAAAGGCCGCTTTAAGCGGCCTTTTGTTTTTTTATGTTAATTTCTTATCTAAGTATCTTTGTGTAACAACTGCTCCAATAATATCACCCTCGACATTTACGGCCGTCCTGAAAGTATCAAGTGGTCTCTCGATTACTAAAAGAATACCAATTGCTTCAAGTGGAATTCCCGCGGCCAGAAGAACCATCTGCATCCCTGACATCGAGCCTGAAGGCATACCTGGTGCTCCTACTGAAGAGAGCATTGCCATAAAGAAGATTGAGAACATGGCAACACCTGAAAGCTCGATTCCATAAAGGTTAGCCAAAAAGATAGCTGCAATCCCTTCAAATAGTGCCGTCCCATCCATATTCATTGTGGCACCTAGGGGAAAGACAAAACCACTAACACCTTTAGAAACGCCTAATTCTTCTTCACAAGTTTGCATTGTTACAGGAAGTGTTGCTGAACTTGAGGCAGTCGAAAGGGCAAGTAGTAGAGGCCTTGCCGTTTTCTTAAATAGTTTGATTGGGTTTAGTCCTCCAAAGAACCATGCAATTGATGGAAGAACGAGAAGCCCGTGTACCATTGTTGCCCCAAATACTAAGAGGGCAAAAGAGAGAAGCTCAGAGAAAATATCTCCCGATACCTTAACTTTAAAATCAAAAACGATAGCAAAAATACCAATTGGACTCAGATTGATAATCCAGTGGAGTACCCGATTAATGACTATATTGAGATCCTTAACGATTTGATAAAGAGGACTCGAGGTGTGATGAACTATTAGTAACGATAAGCCTAGAAGAAGAGCTGCCGTAACAATTCCAAGAATATTATTATTTGCAAGGGCATGGAATGGATTTACAAGTGCAGTTGTAAAAACGTTCTTAATGACAAGTGGTATTGAGTTAGAACCCTCTGCAATGAACTTAGCAGGCTTTTGCTGTTGGATTGAATCCTTAGTCTTAATTGTTACTCCAGAGTCTTTCCATGGATGAATGAAGAAGACTGCTGTTAGACCAATAAAGATTGCGATGATTGTTGTTGAGATATAGTAAGTGATCGTCACCATTCCCATGGACTTAAGTTTTGTGATTTCACCTATGCTGATTATCCCACCAATTAGTGAGAAGAAAATCATCGGAGCAATCATCATCTTAAGTGAGCTGATGAAGACATCCTTAATCATAACGATTATTTGATAAATATCTGGAGGGTTTTTTGACGTTGCCCAAAGTGGATCACCAAAAATTGATCCTAAAATATATCCAAGTACACCTGCGACGAGTACCCAGAAGCTTAAGTTTTTGACTACTTTACTCATTTATTATCCTTTCTGAAAGTACATGAAGGTTTATTTTAATCCTTATTTATAATTTAAAAAAGGTTTATAATGATCGTTATGAAAGAAAGATGCCCGTGGTTAAAATTATCAAATAAACAATATGTCGATTATCATGATAAAGAGTGGGGAAGACCTATTCACGATGATCGAACTCTCTTCGAATTCCTTATTCTAGAAGGTGCACAGGCGGGCCTTAGTTGGGAAACTGTATTAACTAAAAGAGAGCATTATCGTAAGGTTTTCCATAATTTTGATGTGAAGAAAGTTTCAAAAATCACACCGTCAAAGATTGAAAAACTCTTACTCGATCCGGGGATTATTAGAAATCGCCTAAAAGTTGAGTCAACAGTTTCAAATGCTAAGTACTTTATCGAAGTTCAAAAGGAGTTTGGAAGCTTTGATAAGTATATTTGGTCTTTTACAAATGGAAAGACTATCTATAATAGCTTTTCTGGCCTTAAAGATTATCCCTCAAAAACAGAGTTAAGTGACGCCATATCAAAAGATTTAAAAAAGAGGGGATTTCGCTTTGTTGGAAGCACTATCATATATGCTTTCTTACAGGCATGTGGAATTGTCCAAGACCATAGTCAAAGTTGTTACTTGCACGGAAAGAAACTTAAAAAACTTGTTAAATGAGACTAGTAGAGATTTCCTCTAATATATCCCTGTCCCATGAGATCATTAAGTCCAATGATATTGACCATAGCTCTTTGAAGCTTTGGTCCTAGTTTCGACTTTCGAAGACTTTCAACTAAGAGAGCAGCCTTTTCCTTAGTAAGACCGTTAACACGCATTTTATGTAAAATATTATAAATCTTCTTTGCAAGCTTTAAGTTTTCAAGCTGCTTTAGCTTTCTTTTTTCACTTTTTGAGAGGCGATTCTGTTGTCCACTATGGGAGTCGTTGTATACATAATTCTCTCTTTCAAATTGACGTCTTTTAGCTCCATCAATCCAAATAAGAGAATTTGTATAATCAAAAGCTAAGGCGATTGATTCCCATAAATCAAAATCATCAACATTCATAATCTCTGAAATCGCCTTTGTTGAAAACATAAGAGAAGAGTGAATTTGTACCTTGCCATACTTCTTCTTTTTATCGAAATCAATTCTCATTCCATTATCAAGGTATCGTTCAAAGAGAAATTGCGCCTCATTATTTAGTTCACGGCCTGTGGCAATTTCATCAGAATATGTGTAACTAAGCTCTAAACTAAAGCTAGAGATAGCATCTTCATTTGTAGGAACGATCGCTTTTACTTCAAAGCTTCTATTTTCTTTTCCTGAAAATCCTTTATGATCAGTAATTTTCTTATGTTCGATAATGTCGTAATGGTAAGCATCGCCATTATTAAATGTCGTTGTATACTTGCCATCTTCTTTTATATAGCGAGCACCTGATTTCCAAAGAAGAAGATTTAAACCCCAATTGAACTCGCTATTTTTGATATCGCCTTCTTTTTGAATATAGAGATCAACGCTTTGATTTCTTTTTTCTTCAAGGTCTTGTAGCTTAGAAAAATCTTGAGCTAGAAAGCTTAGGTAAGCATCAAGTCCTTCTTTTGTACTAAGATCCACCTTGTAAACAAGTTCGTTGATCTTACTTTCTTTATTCTTGTAGTTAAAAACGATAGGAGAGTAACCTGCTGATCCATTGATACCGATAGATATAGGGAGATCAATTACTTCATCTAAGAAAACACTTAGTCCCAAACCTAGGCCTTTTGATCTCTCATTTAAGTTTTTAATTGTGATGAGCGCTATATCCTGCGCAGCTTTTTCGATGGTAATATCTAAGGCCTTCATTACTTTAAACTTAGCTTTTGGGCCGAAGCGATCAAGAACAGGAATGACTACATCAAGGAATTCTAACCAGATTAAATTCATGCGTGAAGCAAAGCCAGTCATGAGTATAGTATTAACTTGTTCTCCATCTTTGAGTTGATTAAGTTTCGCTCTTGTCATTGGAAGTTCGTTAACCTTCATATGATTAAGAGTTATTGCTTGTTCGTATGAATCAACCGTCGTCACTTTTGAAAACTTACGCTCTTCAATTGGAGCTCCCTGTAAAACGGGAACAAGCGTTTTAAATAGAAAGTTCGCACCGATATATGCCATCTGCTCCAGAACAGGAGCATTAAGTGTGACAGAGTCCACAACGAGGAATTGACCATTAATTGCAGGATAGATATTTCTTTGAACCTTGGGCCCATGCCATCCTTTTTGATAGATTGTTCCAAAATATTGAAGTTTTAGTTGTCCTTCAAGCCACTCTTCATTCTCTTGAAGCTCCTTAAGATTCTTCCAATTCTTATTAACTAGCTTCTCAATATCTTTTAAAACAGCATGGTTTTCATCTAACACAAAATCAAATGCCCAGGTACTAGAGCTAGTACCTAGAGCAATGATTATTGATAATATCAGAGTAAAAACAATCTTCAATTTACTTCCTAGTTCTCGTTATCAGTAGGTGAGAATACTAATTTGTAGTAGTCAATTGGCCAGGCCCTAAGATCTTTTTGACCTTCTACCTTGTATGTTACAGCACCACCGTTTAGGTCACCAGTTACTGGAGTAAATGTTACTGGGCCGTCTTGTTTTTTATCAAATAATTTGTACATTAACTTACCGGAAATCCATCCAATAAGCGCCCCTAGAGTAACATCTGAGAACCAATGAGCATTCTTATACACGCGAGCAAAACTTGTCAGAGCCGCGAGTGAATAAGCCGCAATAGGGACAATCTTAGTGTCCTTAAATTCTGTGGCAAATACAGTCATTACAGACCATGCACCAGCAGAGTGACCTGAAGAGAAAGACGTATTATTTCGACCAAAGTTCACTCCATCAAAGTGATATGGGCCTTTCCCCTCACGAGGTCTTGCACGTGAACTCAGTGACTTAAGTAGCTGAGTTGCTAATTGTCCAATTAAAACTGCACCAACACTTCTCACTGCTGCACGCTTAAATTGGTCGTTCTTAAAAACAAGGCCAATGGCCATTGATGCTCCAACTAGTGGCACAAGCCCGGCCGCTTCACCATAATTATTTGTGAAGTCAGTAATTGTCGTCAGAGTGTCGTTCTTATTATCCTGTACGAAATCCATTAGCGGGCGATCAAATGCCATCATAACACCTACAACACCAAGTGTTTTAAGCATAAGTGACTTCTCTGAATCAGAGAACTCGATTGGCATAAAGATTGAGCGATCACGCCCTTTTTTATTTTTTAGAAGCTCTTTTAAATCTGCATCGCTAAGAAGAGATTTTTTTATCTCACTACTATCTTGTATCGCTTGATTTAGCACGCTTTCGCTTACCGCTGCTGCTGCAATTCCTGCTTTCTTTAGATCTTTTAAGACACTTCTAACTTCGCGATCTTTAACATAACTACTTTCACTAAGAAGAAAAGCAACTTGTGCCATTCTCTCTTTCGCATCAATTAGCTTAGTTTGATTACTATTGTATAATTCAAATAGTTCTAGAAGGGCCTGTGCCTTTATACGACTATCTTCATTTGAAGAAAGCTCTTGCATGAGTAGAGCTGCTTGATACTCATAGATATCTTTATCTTTTGTTTTCTTATTAAGCCAAATTTCATATTTAAAGTCTGATAGAGTTTTCTCTAAGCGCTTTGTTTTTGAATTACTAAGTTTACTTTGGATATCTGTTAGCATCATTGAATTTGGAAAGCTTCTCAAAAAGTCTTCTTGAACCATAATGGCTTCATTAACGATATCATTTGCACTTCCATCTTCTTTAACAAAATTACCAACAGGCATATTTTTAATATCAGTAGGTAGGTTCTGATTATAGAGGTCAGCAAGTTGGTAATGAATTGTCTCAGAGCTAGGATGATTTTTAACTAGCTTCTTTAATGAAAGAGAAAAGTTCGCATAGTCATTTAAATAATTCCCTTCATATAGCTCGTTTAATAACTTGATATCAACTCCTTGATCTAAGGCCAGCTTTTGATCTTTTACGAGTGCCAGTTGATAACTTCTGGCCGCTTTACAGTGCTTAGCTGATCCAGATAATTCTTGAGCTTCATTTAAAGCTGTTTGAAAATCTACTTCCTCGATCTTGATGTCTTTTTGAAGACGATCACAAACTTCGAGATTCTTTGCTTTTACACCCACAGTACCTAGTAAGGCCAAGGCAGTAATAAGTTGAGGTAATCGATTAAAATTCATATTTAATCTCCTTATAAGTTATAAGCAGGGTCATATTCCCCGATAATAAAGTAGAATGGTTTTGTTATATCTCCATCTTTACTTAGAAGTGGTATCGTTAGTCCTGCTTCAAATGTTTCTGAAACAAAGCCAGCGTCCATTTTTGCCCTTAGGCCTAGTCCACCAACAAGTCTAAAGTCATCCATTGCTAATGAGCTATCTCCTGGAGTGAATGCATCAAGAAATAGAACTCCACTAAAGACATCTTTATAAATAGGCATACTATATGTAAGGTTGGCCGAGATCATTGAATTAGATCCTAGCTGCCCATCCTTACTAATTGACCCGTATTCAAATCCACGTATTGTTCCATTTCCTCCACCTTGAAGACGCTCGTAAAATGGAGTTTGTTCGGAGGCATAACCAAGAGTGATTCTTCCCGAAATACGGTGAGCTCCTCCATCTTGATTGCGGTAGAGTTCACGGGACGTCTGAGCATTTACAATACTTTTAAAAAACAAATCTTGCTTATTAAATGAAGGCAGTAGGTGAATAGAAATAGTACCGTTTGTTTTTAATCCCTTATCATTTGTATCTTCAAATCGATATGCAAATGAGCCGATAAGACCACTAATAACGTCTTTAGTATCAGATAGATCAATTTCAGAAGCATATTGTTGTGACAAACTATTAACAGAAATATACTCAAGCCTAGTACCTAGGCCAACTTTAATATTCTTTGTTAACTGTTTCTCAAAGAGAATGCGAATAGCTGATTTATTTTCGTTATAATGAAAGCTTCTTTCAGTGTCGTGATTGGCCGCTATATTTAAACTAATATTTGAACCGAAAAGATGTTGGTCATTATAAACCAGCCCAATACGATTGATCTCTTTTGAAATCATTGTCGTTAGGGCCAATGAACTTCCCGTCCCAAATAGGTTTCCATCACTTAATGAAACACCAAAGCCTGCACCTCCATAAACGGATCCAAGAGAGAATTGAATAGTTTGAGTACTCTCTTCCTGTACCTGAATTATTATCTTACCCGCACTCTTAGTCATCGGGGTATAGTCAATTTTAACATCTCTAAAGAAACCACTTTTATATAGAGCGAGTATTGATTCATTGATTTTGTTCGTATTGACGATTTCTCCATTATAAATTGAGATCAGCTCGTAAATCGTTTCTGGCGTTGTTTTTGTATTACCGATAATTTCCATCTTTATAATTTTTTGGACAACACCTTCTTCTATATTTACGGATGCGCTTCTTTTATTTTGATCATAATTCATTGTGATATGAGCAAATACATATCCTTTTTCACCATAGACTTCTCTTAGCTTTTGAATAGCTTCTCTCTGTTTTTTTATAGAAAAAACTGATGGTAATTTAATATTTAAAGTTTTTAGAATTTCTTCGTTAGAAAATACTTCATTACCACTAATCGATAATTGATCTAATTTTAGTTGATCATTTTCTTTAATAGTAAAAAGTAGATTTGCCTTTGTTTTTTCGATTTTAAATGATGGTGTAACTTCAATATTGATGAAGCCTTGCTCCATGTAATGTCTTTTGATTCTTTCGACGTCTTCAAGAAATGTGCTTTCAATGAATAGGTTTTTAGAAAAGAGGTGAGACTCTTTCGAAGAAATCAACTCTCTTAATTGTCTTGAGGTAAAAGTATTATTACCGTCGAAGTTGATATCGTTAATTTTAATTTGTTCTGAGTTAAGATAAATATCGAAGAAGATACTAATTTCATCTTCCTTATCAAGCTTTAACTTCTTATTAACTTTAGTAAGTGCATGGCCTTTTGACTTATAAAACTCACTAATTGTATTTAAATCTTCAAGCATTTGTTTTGACTTGAAGAAAGCTCCACGACGAAGTGCAAGCTTTGATCTAAGATCACTTTCAATATCATTTTCTAGGTTTTGATTATCAAATACTCTAATAATAACTCTTTTTATGAGTCTCTTTTTTTGCATTTCAAATTTTATCGAAACGCTAGCTTCGTTAAGAGGAAGAACTTCTAGCTCTACATTTTCATAGAGATCATCATTCTCTTCTTTTAGTTTTTCCAAATCATTGGTTATTTTTTCGATATCAAGATTTTCACCTTCACGAGACTCAATATCATTTATACCAAAGATTAGTTTCTCTGCGACATCTTCACCTAGATCATTGTGAATTAATAGCTGTTCAATTTTGAGTTGAAGTTCTGTCGTCGTATCCTGGCCAAAGCTCGTAGGAGTACATAAAAGGTAAGTACCTAGCATCAGGATAAGAAATTTCTTCAAAATATTGAATTTGCTCATATGAAGAAATTATCATTATTTAGTCACAGGAATTAGTGTTTTGAAAAAACGAAAAGGGCCGTAAATAAAATGGACAAGATTTTTTATTGAATAGATACCTGATATTAACGGCCATTAGGACATAATATCAGGTACTTAATAATCTATTTCTCGCTTAGAAAGGCTTCTTCTTCTGGTATATCTTGAGTCACTAAAAACCTCGATAAATATGAGAAGATCGCCGGTGTTAGAAATAATGTAATGACTGTCGAGATAGCTAGACCCCAGCCCATTGTAAGCATCATCTCTGATAACATTGAATCGTATCCCGCAAAACCGTAGGCCGTAGGAAGTACCCCAATAACAGTAGTTAGTGTTGTCAGGATAATTGCTCTAAGTCTTGTTGAAGAGATCTCACCAATCTGCTTGTAAAGATCCTTCTTATCTGTCGTAAACTTAGTATCATTGATTAACTTATCAATGAGGACAATTGAATCATTGACTACAACCCCAACCATTCCTAGTGCACCGATGACCGCAAAGAATCCAAAAATTTCCATACTGTGTGCCATAAGAATATAAATAACTCCGGATACCCCAATTGGAATAATCGTCATAATGATTAGTGGGGCCGAGAGTGATTTAAACTGTATCGTTAAGATCATATAAATTAAAGCAATGACAAGAAAACCTGCCATCATAAAGTCTCCTGTAGACTCCCTCGTTTCCTCAATTTCACCAACAAAGTTAATAATTGAAGATGGATACTTTTTAAGAATTTCTGGAAAAACTTCATTCTCATAGTAATCTGCTACTTCTAAAGGAGTAACACCTGAGCTTTCTTCAATATCAGAGTAGACCATTGTCGTTCTTTTAAAGTCAACACGCTCAATATTAGAAGGTTTTACAACTTCTTCAATTGTTATAAAACGTGAGATAGGAACATAGCCACCCGTGCCGTTATCAATTCTTAGTTGCTTTAATCTTTCGATATCAACTTTGTAATTCTTAGCGACAGTAAGTCTTACTTCAACCTCTTCATCAGTACTTTTAAGAGTATAAAGAACTGTTCCTTGGACAAATGTACGTAGGGAAGTGGTAACGTCACTTGGAGTAAGGCCAAATCTTAAAATTTCATTTTGATTAATTTTAAAGTTATACTCTTTAGTATTAATAGGTCTTTCAATCTCAACGTTTTTAAGAGTTTTATTGGCCTTTTGATTTTCTGCAAGTATATTTGCAATCTCAGCTCTAATCTTGTCATCATTTTCTTGAATTTGAATTTCAATCGTTGAACCAGAACCACTTCCCCAGCGAGATTTAAAGAAGCGCACTTCTTCAATATTTGGAGTGTCTTTCATTCTTTCTTTTAAAATATCAATGATTTGATTTGCAGAAAGTTCTCTTTCATCTGCAGGTAAAATTTCAACATTGATATTTGCACGATTGTAATTAACTGCACCACCACGTCTTGATTGACCTACATTTGAACGGAAACCAACAATACTTAATTCCTTAGTCGAGGCAAGTAGAATATCTTCAATTGGTTTAAGATACTCATTCATTTCATCTTTTGAAGTTCCTTTTTTAGTGTAAACACTTAAACTCAATTCCTTACTTTCTTCTCTTGGAAACATCACAAATTTAAGTTTTGTTTTGAAAAGATATCCCGAAAGGGCAGTGGATGCGATGAAGATCACAACAATTAGGGCGCGATAATTTAAGGCCTTCTCTAAGGTATTTGCATAAATTGCTTCATATTTTCTAAACCAACTTACTTCATGTTTCTTCTTAGGTTTTCTCTGGAAAACGTGTGCTGGAAGTACTGTGAAGGATTCAAGTAATGAGGCAACGAGCATCATCGTAATAATAAAGGGAAGAACGTAGACGAATTTTCCAAACCATCCTCCAAAGAATAAGAGAGGCAGAAAGGCCACACAAGTTGTCGCAATTGCACTTGTGATAGGCATTAGAAGACTCGCAGCATTTGCTGTTACCTTATCCATTAACTCTTTTAAAGTCCCTTTGTGATCTTCTGTAATTCGGCCTATATTCTCAGCTACAATAATGGCATCATCTACGACAATTCCCATTACAATGATGATTGCAGCAAGAGTCATATTATTGATTGTGTAATCAAAAATGAGCATACAAATAAGGGTGAAGCATAGTGTGAATGGGATCCCCATACTGACCCATATTCCTGATTTAAAATCGAGGAATAAAAAGAGAACGAGAACAATAAGAGCAAAACCAAGTAGTCCGTTACTGGCGACAATGGCAAGTCTATTTTTTACATCGTATGACTCATCATCAAGTGTTACGATTTTCAAATCATCGAGCTGTCCTTTCTTGTATTTTTCAATGAAGGCAACGGTCGCTTTATTTGCTTCAAGAATATCAACATTGTGACTCTTCTTTAAGTTGAGCATGATTCCTTCATGGCCATTAATTTTATAGATGCTATTAGTTTTTTCAAAAGATTTTCTAAAAGTTGCTATTTGATCAAGAGTAACACCTTCACCATCGTAGTTACCTGTAACAAGAAGGTCTTTAAAATCACTTTCATCAATAAGTTCATTAATTGAAGTTACTTTAGATTGCTGTGTATCTTCTAAAACTCCGATAGGAGCACGAATGTGACTTTCTCTTAAGCTTGAAACAACTTTGTGGATTGATATTTTATTTTCCTTTATCTTAGTAGGACTAAGTAGGATATGATTTTCTGGATCAAGATAACCACTGCGATCAACACCTGATACTGAAGGTAGTGTCTTTACTTGAGTTTCAAAATTTCTAACTAATTGTTGAAGGCGATCACGGTCTTTAACTGATAGGTCTCTTTTACCCTCAAGATAGAATCCAATATCAATATATGCTTTTTCAGAAGATTTAAATTGATGAAAAGTTGGGAGTTCGGCTTCATTAGGAAGATCTGCACGAAGTGCCGCATCTTGTATGTCGAGGTAAACTTCTCTCGGGTTCGGGTAGTTCTCAAGCATCACAACTGTAACAGAACTTGAACCTGTTGAAGAAACTGAGCGCACTTCTTCGATACCTGCAACGTTCTTTAACTCTTCTTCAATGGGCTTTGTAATAAAAAATTCCACATCCTCTGCACTTGCCCCTGGAAAAACAGTCATGATTCGAACATAAGGTGATTCAAAGTCTGGCATTTCTTCCTTTGGAATTTTAGTCCACGCAAAGATTGCGATGACAAAGACACTGAAGAATAAAACGTTAGAGATTAGAAGATTATCGATAAAGTATTGTATAAATTTTTTCATATTCTAATTTTAAGTAGCCAAAATCACGAGGTCAAACTCTTTCAGTCGGCCATAGTTCCTTGTGTTAAGATTAGGATGTAACAATTTAGTTTTGCGCTACGAATACTTATACGAAGGAAGTAGAAGAAAGTTTCACGGAGGTAAAATGAAGTTTGTTCTCTTAACTATATTGATTGCGTTAAGTACCTGTATTCATGCAGCTAAAGAAACTGCGGTATTTGGCGGAGGCTGCTTCTGGTGTATGGAAGCTCCATTTGAAAAACTTAAAGGTGTAAGCTCCGTTGTCTCTGGCTATATGGGAGGAACAAAAGAGAGTCCAAGTTATCAGGAAGTTTCAAGTGGTAGTAGTGGACATGTTGAGGTTGTACAAGTGACATACGACAACTCACTTGTCAGTTATGAGGATCTCCTTGAAATTTATTGGCAAAATATTGATCCGACTGATAGTGGAGGTCAATTCGCTGACCGTGGTAGTCAGTACCGCACTGTGATTTTTGTCACCAATGAGAAACAAAAGCAAATAGCTCTAAATTCGAAAAATAATCTTGAAGCCTGTAAGAAGTATGACAAACCAATTGTGACTGCTATTGAGATGGCACATAAATTTTTTCCAGCAGAAGATTATCATCAAGATTATTATAAAAAGAATCCGATACGCTATAATACCTATAAAGAATTATCTGGACGTGGTGGCTATATTCGCGATGTCGCTTCAAGACCTTTAAAGTGTGAAAAGAAAGAAATAAAACAAGCAAAAGAAAATAAGGATAAAGTTATGTACAAGAAACCTGATCTCAAAGAATTAAAAGAAAAACTAACGCCTCTTGAATTTGAAGTGACTCAAAATGATGCTACAGAGAGACCTTTTGCTAATAAGTACTGGGACAATAAAGAAGAGGGGATTTACGTTGATGTTGCAACAGGTGAGCCCCTTTTTAGCTCTCTTGATAAGTATGACTCTGGTTCGGGATGGCCTGCATTCACAAAGCCTATTGATCAAAAAGTGGTAAGTATGAAAGAAGATACTAAGCTATTTATGACAAGAACTGAGGTGCGCTCATCGAGTGGAGACTCTCATCTTGGTCACGTCTTTGATGATGGCCCAGGCCCAGATGGAAAGCGCTATTGCATAAATTCTGCGGCCATGCGCTTTATCCCAAAGGTCGATCTAGAAAAAGAAGGCTATGGCCAGTACCTTTCATTATTTAAGTAACTGAAATTACATGCTGATTTAAGCTGATTTCTTTAAAGATTAGGCCCAAGTCACCGATAAGACGACGAGGGCCTATGAGAAGATTATTTACCTATTTAATTGTATTCAATTTCACGTTTAATTCATTTGCATCATGTGGTGGTGTTCTTAAGTCATTTCTTGGAATGAGAAAGAGCTCTTTCTACGATACTCCTGAGTATGCACTTAAGCAGAAGATCAATAAGCTTGAGATCTTAAATAATCGTTTAAGAAACTCAAGTGAACATCAAGAGCCTGCTACAACTTTGGCCATTTGGAAAAAGATTGAAAGGCTTGATAATAATATTTTTACAAAACACTATTCTGTTAACGTAAGAGACTGGGAAGTCTTCTTTCGCGACTTTGAGATGAATTTCATTTCATTTCAAAGGCTTTCAGATATTAATAAAAAGTTTGAGTCGACAGAGATTACAAAAGCAAAGTTAAAAAGCTACATCGCCTCAAAGGGTTATGCGAGTGAGTTTCAAGATTTTATTCTTTCTAAGTTTGAAAATTTACCTAATGCTGAAATATTCAAAATTCAATTAGATAAAGAGATTCAAAGTAATCTGCTTCATATTGGTAATCACTACTACGAGTATAGACTTGTGAGAGAACACTTAAGAGACTTAAATGGAAGTGATCTTTGTAATAGTGAATGTGAGGCTCAGCTAAAAACACTTCTTGCTAATCTAGGGGTAGAGAGTGAAAAGGAGCAACGAAGCTTACCTGTATTTTTTAAAGGGGTGGAAAGACCAGACTTAGAGGAATTAAATAAGGTTGTTCACGAAAACCCTGTTGCCTTATTAACAAAGCTTAAGAAGGAGAGAAACGCTGAGGTTGTAAACTGGCTTATCTCTTTAATGCTTCAACCAGAAATCATTGATTCGATTATGGGGCTGGTTTATAAATCAAAAAGAATAGGAAAGTATCGTGCTGTTCGTATCTTTCAAGCTTTCTATAATGCACAAGCAAGAACGATTCATTTTCCAAAAATCAATAGTATTGTTAAGAGTTTTAAGAATGATGTGGAAAAGAGTTATTCTCATTTAAAGAATGTAAATACATCTGTTCCAAAAGATGAAATTCTTGTTACTTTTGCAAGAATGGTTGATGCACTTGCTGTTAAGAAGTGGAAGATATTAAAAGAACATGCCAAAACAGCAGACCCAAAATTTTATGAGCGTATGATGGCCGCGGAAGAGAAGGCAATTGCTCGTGGTGATATCAGTATTACCCATAAAAGAAGCCTAATTGGTCAACTTATTCAATTTGTTCCAGCTTCAACTCCTATTTACCTCTATCAGAGGTCAAAATTAGAAGAGAGAGCAACAGTTACTGAAGTTGATGAGAACGGTGAGGAAATAGATTCAAAGTCTGAAGAATCTAGTCCAGAAGTTACAATTGAGCACGGTGATGAGATGGACCTTGCACTTGAGGAAGTCGCTGAAGTTATGGCCGAAGTACAAGAGACGCAACGAAATCCTTCTTCAATTGAAAGAAGCTGGATTGAAAGATTCTTTAGTCGCATTGAATCCTTCTTTAGAGCAGAAGGTTAGTCATGAAACTGTTAATACTAATACTCTTGCCATTTATCTCCTTGGCAGTAGAAAAAGATTTTCAAATCATGAAAATTTATAAGAAAGGCCAGTTTAGAGAAGTCAAAATCTATAAGGGGAAGAACAACTCTCTCATGAATAAAGAGTGCCAAACTTCTAAAGTTTGTCAAAATGCTAAAACTACACCAAAGAAGGGCACAGGTCTCACTGGCCACCCAGGTTCTAAGGCCTGCAAAGAATTTAGAAATAGTCAGTATAAAATTTTAAAAGATAAGGATAATAATCAGTACGGCTTTTGCCTTTTTTCTGATGGAAGCTTAAAGAGTGCATGGAGCTTAATCCATGATTAGAAAATTTATTATTCTACTTCTTACTCTTCCTGTTCTTGCATTTGAAATTACTGAAGACATGCGCTGGAAAGAGTATGAGCATGCAGCCTATCAATATCTTCCTCCAATGGGGAGTGAGAAAGTTGTTAAACAAATTGATGTGAAGACGAATCCAATCGTTCGTGATCAGGATGGATTTGGAACATGTTATTTATTTGCCATGACTTCTCTAATGGATCAATCATGCCTAAAAAGTGGCAATTGTACTAAAGACGATCAAATTTCTGTTTTAGATGTTCTAGGTAAGACACAGTTAAAATCAGGAACTCAAAGTGAGTTTCTAGGGCTTAATGGTGGTAATCTAACACAGGTTATTGATGCTTTAACAAAAGGTGAGAAGGTTAGCTTAAAATTTGCCAAAGAAGAATGTGCTCCTTATCAACAAATTGAAAATTACAACAACCCAGATAATGACTTTCGTATTGTGGACTATCCTCAGCTTCTCGCTATTAATGAGATCTACCATCAGGTCAAAGATAACTCTTTAAAGGATGGTGTTTGTAATAAGTGTACTGAAGACTTTTTTAAAGACTTCTTTCCTTTTAGTTCTGAGATGTTAGATAGCCTCTCTCGTGCGGCAACAAAGATTACTTCAATTAATGCCTTCGAGGAATTTTTAAATGAAGTTTTAATCCCTCAAAAATGCAAAGAGGATAAGACTCAGATTAAGCTTGCTCCTATGGGATTTAAGCAAGAGCGAATCACAGAAGTTGATAAGTTTAGAGAAAAAATGATCGATCTTTTTGAAAAGGATAAATCCGCTGCAATTTCTAGTTGTACTTGGACTCGTTATTGTGATGACCCTTCAGTTAAGTATATGGAGATGTGTCCAAAAGAGCAGAGGCAGCGCTACTGTGGAGGACATGCTTACTTATTAAGTGGTTTTCGCCAGATTTGTGACAATGGTAAGAATTGTCGAAATCAGTACCGTGTCCACAATAGCTGGGGAAAGAACTTTGATGTCTTCAATGATAGCGGATGGGTAAATGAAGACTCCTTATTTAAGGCCTATAAAGACTTAGGTAATCAACTTGTTACTTATACTGAAGATTAATTAGTAGCATCTAGTCTTACTTTACATGTCGAACTCTTTGTTTGAACGTCATTAATTTTAAGATTTGGGTACTTTCTTAATTTCTTTAAAGCTCTTCTTTCCATATTATAAAATGAGCTCTCTATGACTAATTCGTCACAGCCCTGTGTCCATTTTTTTGTTACTTTAAAAAACTTATTTGCTTCTTGAACAATACGCGTATCGACAATATAGTCTTCAGTTTTGGTCACGCCACAGTCATAGCACTCATCCATCATCGTTTTGTAGTTGAGTTTTGCAACAATATCCGGAAACATATAAGAAAGTGTGTCTTTTGCATGCTCTCTAATATTATCAATATTGTCGCTCAGGGAGCTTCCATTACAAGTGTATGTTAGGTAATCTTTAAACGTATCCTTCATTGAAGTAATTGTTGATTCTGCTAACTGGACACAATCTTCATATTCTCTACAATCCTCTGTCATGTACTCATCAAAGTGTGCTACTTCTTCATCAATATGCTGGCAGACAATGTCTTGCCTTTTATCAAATGCAAGTAGGTCATAGAGGCCCGTCATTTTTGTATTGTCGTAGTAAGTGAGGTCTTGGATAAGATCACCAAGATTTATCTTCTTCTGTCTATCTAGTTCATTAAGAAGTTCTTTCTCTGCACTTGAGATACCATTGTCTGATTTATTTTTGGCAGCAACGAGTTGCCCTAATTCGTTAATAAGGGGGTAATTCTCTTTAACTTTGTCTGGATTATTCTTTATGTACTCGATAGCGGCCGTAAGCTTTTGTTCGTCGCTAACATTCTTTATGCTGATATTCATTTCTGTAGCGTGTCGCTTATTAAGGATCCAAAAATTATCATATGATGAGTCTTTGTATAGTTTATCAAAATTTTCGATACTTTCATTTTCAAGGTATTTTGTCAGGGTCTCTCTTATTAGAAAGTCTTTGTAACGAGAACCTTCTACGATTTGAAGAACACGTGATGGCGTTTCTTGGGCAAGCTTATCCATACATTCATTTTGACATTCACCCAGCTCGTATTGAGTGCCATCTGGTGCGTAGTAAAGCTTTGCCTGTGTAGAAAGTGTACAAAGTGTAAATAAAAAGAACAGATGCTTTTTCATAAGTGCCCATAATTGTTTAGTTCAAATTATATCTACCTATTTAAAAGCAATTGGAATGCCAAAAAGGGCCCCGCTAGGAGAGGCCCTGTTTTTTCTATCTAAGGATATGGTTTTGAATAATTGTTTTGATTTTATGAGTTGATTCTTTTGAGTCGTAAGCAGGTCTTGTGCTCATTTGATCATCTAGTTCAAATAGTCTTGCCCATAGAGGAGCACCTGTTTTCTTAAAATCAATTTTCACTGAATCTTCAGAGTAAAGCTCTTTGTTCCATACATTAACGACGTCACGCCAGAAATACTTATGAGTCTTCCACCATTCAATCGCCGGTTGACAACGGCTATCATCAACTTTCTGGTAAGTATTGTAGCTCTTCTCCATTGCAAGTTTAAGCTCCATTCCATTTTCAAGCATATTAACTTTGATATTATCTTGGTCGTGAACGTGGCCATATGAAGTCTGTTCATGGCGATTTGTTCTTCTTAAAACGTTATAGTCTGATCTGATTGAGAATTCACGTCTTGGTAGAGGAGCATTAGCTGTACATTCCCAATATGAGTTTGTATCTGTGTGAATCCATGGTGCAGAACATTCATATCTTGGAGAGTCATCTACTTGATAGACTCTTTGTACCCAATTTCCTTGTGGGTTTTTTACGGCCTTGTTATTCCAATTACTAAAGCCTCTGTAATCGAGAGCATTCGCTGCTTCCCAATCCCATTGCTGTCTCCAGTGCTTAACAATGGCATGTGGAGTAACTAGAATATGTTGAATATTAACCATGTCTTCATTTTCTGAATCGACAAAGATCCACTCAAGGGCCCCTGAGGCATAGCGATCGTAGAAATCATAATCGTTGCTATAGGCGAAAGTTTCAGACGATTGAAACTTAATGGCATAGCATCCTGTCATTTTTTTAATTTCTTGGATGTCTTTATTCTTATCAATTGTTAGTCCTGCAAGTGCTGGAAGTGCTGGAAGTGCAAGCGCAAGAAGCACTAGAAATTTCATATTTTCTCCCTCGTAATTGGTTACATGTGGTATCGAGGTTGATTATTGAAACTTGTGTATGAGTTGTCAAACTTATTTAAGGTAAATAATAAGGATTACTTTTCCGTGATGCGCAGCCAATGGACGAAGTAGTTGGTTTTATTATAGGATAAGACGTTTTATTATCAGTTCATAACAAATAACACGGGATGTAAAATGTCTAATGGATCAAAAATCATTTACACAATTACTGACGAAGCGCCAGCGCTAGCGACTCAGTCACTTCTTCCAATCGTAAAAGCTTTTACGAAGCATGCAGGTATCAATGTTGAAACTCGCGATATCTCTCTTGCAGGAAGAATTCTTGCTCACTTTCCAGAATTTCTTTCTGAAGAGCAAAAGCAATCAGATGATCTAGCTTACCTAGGTGAGTTAGCAAAACAAGCAGAAGCTAATATTATTAAGCTTCCAAATATTTCTGCATCAATTCCTCAGCTTTCAGCTGCAATTAAAGAACTTCAAGATCATGGATTTAAAGTTCCTAATTACCCAGATGCACCATCGACTGATGAAGAAAAAGACATTGCTTCTCGTTATGCGAAAGTTCTTGGTTCAGCAGTAAACCCAGTTCTTCGTGAGGGGAACTCTGACCGTCGTGTTGCTGGGCCAGTTAAAGAATATGCAAAAGCTAATCCACACAGAATGGGAGCTTGGTCAAAAGACTCTAAGTCACACGTTGCACACATGGATGCAAATGACTTTTATGGTTCTGAAAAATCAGCAATCATGCCTAAAGCAACTGATGTAAAAATCACTCTTAAGCAAAATGATGGATCTGAAGTAGTTCTAAAAGAAAAAGTATCTCTTCTTCAAGACGAAATCATCGATGCAGGTGTAATGAGTGCAAAAGCACTTAGAGAATTCTTCGCTAAGAATATTCAAGATGCGAAAGAAAAAGATATTCTTTTTTCTGTTCACCTAAAAGCAACAATGATGAAGGTAAGTGATCCTATTATGTTTGGTCACTGTGTTGAAGTTTACTTCAAAGACGTATTTGAAAAATATGCAGCTGAGTTCAAAGAGCTTGGTGTAAATTCTGCTAACGGACTTGGTTCTGTTTACTCTAAGCTTTCTGGCCTTCCTGCTGAAAAGAAAGCTGAGATCGAAGGTGCACTTGATCTAGCAATCGAGAATGGGCCACGTCTAGCAATGGTTGATTCTGATAAAGGAATCACAAACCTACACGTTCCATCTGATGTTATTATCGATGCTTCAATGCCTGCGGCAATTAGAACTTCTGGGCAAATGTGGAATAAAGATAATAAGCAAGAAGATACTAAATTCTGTATTCCAGATAGAAGCTACGCTCAAATGTACCAAGAAGTAATTTCGTTCTGTAAAGAGAACGGAGCATTTGATCCTAAGACAATGGGAACAGTACCAAACGTTGGTCTTATGGCAAAGAAAGCTGAAGAATATGGTTCACACGATAAGACATTTAAAATCCCTGCGGCCGGTGTTGTAGAGGTTACTGATTCAGAAGGTAACACAGTATTTACTCACTCTGTTGAAGAGGGTGATATCTGGAGAATGTGTCAAACTAAAGACGTTGCAGTACGTGACTGGGTTAAGCTTGGTGTAACTCGTGCTCGTCTTACTAATACTCCGGCAGTATTCTGGCTTGATGAAAACCGTGGCCACGACGCTAACCTAATTAAGAAAGTAAATGAGTACTTAAAAGATCACGATACAGCAGGACTTGAAATTAAAATCCTAGATCCTGTTAAAGCAATCCGTTACTCAATGGAGAGAATCATTAAAGGTGAAGATACTATTTCTGTGACAGGTAACGTTCTTCGTGACTACCTAACAGATCTTTTCCCAATTCTTGAACTTGGAACTTCTGCAAAGATGCTTTCAATTGTACCTCTTCTTGCAGGTGGTGGATTATTTGAAACTGGTGCCGGTGGATCAGCTCCTAAGCACGTACAACAATTTACTGGTGAAAATCACTTAAGATGGGACTCTCTAGGAGAGTTCTTAGCACTAGGTGTTTCTCTTGAAGATCTTGCAATCAAAACAGGTAATGCAAAGGCAACTGTTCTTGCAAAAACTCTAGATGAAGCAAATACTGCATTTCTAAAGAATGATAAGTCTCCATCAAGAAAAGTAGGTGAGCTTGATAATAGAGGTTCTCACTACTTCTTAGCTCAGTACTGGGCAAAAGCACTTGCTGATCAAAATGAAGATGCTGAGCTTAAAGAAATCTTTACTCCTGTTGCTTCAAACCTTGTTGAAAACGAAGCAAAGATTGTTGAAGAGTTAAATAGCGCACAAGGTGGAGCCGTTGATATGGGTGGTTACTATCATCCAAATTTAGAGCTTGTTGCAAAGGCAATGAGACCATCAGCTACTTTCAATTCAGTAATTGATTCACTTTAATTCATACAGTGACAAATAAAAAGGCCCTCTAAAAAGAGGGCCTTCTTTCATACGGCACGCATTGTATCTTTCGATTCAATATTTCTCAGCCAATTCCTTGCGTCGTTAATCGCACCGTACTCAAAGACTGCTACATCAACACTTTCTAAATGATCACTTACAACTGAGGCAGAGTTTCTAATCAACTCATTACTTGTGCAAATTCCAACCTTCTCAATGTGCTGTCGATTATCTTTAAGAAACTCAAAGTGTCTTAGGAGAGATCTTAAGTCATCCCAACCTGGAAATTGTTCTGAGTTTAGAATAATTCCTGAAATTACTTTTGTTTCTTTATAAACTTGATTAAGTAAGTTTTGAATCTTTTCAAAATCATTGACTCGCAATGGATGGTAAGAAGTTAGCGTAAGAATGTTGTCATTCTTATCGAAGTGAAATTCGATATCGGACTCTACTTCACGCATAAGCCAGTCTTTGGCCTCATCGAGTTCATTGATTTTATATGACTTAAAATCAATTGGAATGATTGGAGCAAATAATTTTACGGCCCCTGTTATTAGTGCACTATCTGTAACTACTGCACACCTTTTCATAACATTAAAATATTTTAGGCCCATGGCCGTATCTTCAAATACTGCCCCTGGAGTGTATCCTTCGTATGTTTCATTTAAGTAGAAGAGTACACCAACTTTTTCTTCTTTTTTTAGGGCCTCATCTAAAATCGGTTCAAGCACATTAATATAGTCGTCTTTTGTAATACGTCCTGATCCCTCGATACCGACGATACCCTTTTGTAATCCTTTCATTACTTTCAACATATATTCTCCTTTCCGGTGAAGTGTTTACTTAGATAGTGACTACTTCATCGGAAAGGGGATTGATGTTTTGACTTAAGATTTTATTTATTTTGCAAGAATTTGATCGGCCAAATCTTTAGTTAAATAGCCGTCTGGAATGATATCTTCTGATACTTGAAATCTTTGGATTGCTGCTGTCGTTTGTTTTCCTGGAATCCCATCAACTGGCCCAGCATCGTGACCTAACTCGTTTAATTTTGCTTGAATTTTCTTTGCCATTTCAAATGACATAAATGACTCTTCATCTAAATTAAACTTACTAAAATAATCACCACGTTTTGCAATAAGATCAGAAAGAATTCCAATCCCTAGAGCGTACTTTTCTGAATTATTCCATTTAAAGATAGTAAAGAAGTTAGGGTAAACAATAAATGCTGGCCCATTTGCTCCTTGTGGAAGGTAGATTGCAGTTTTCCCACTTGTGTAAGGCAGTTGAGTTCCACCTCTTAATGTGATTCCGCGATCTATCCAATACTGCAGATCTTCTTTATATTTTAATCCACTATGAAAGTAGTCAAAGTCGCTTGGTAGATCAATTTCATGTCCCCAGCTTTCATCACCATTCCAGCCAACTTTTGATAGGAAGTTTGCTGATGAACCTAAGAAGTCACGTTGGTTTTCCCACATATTTATTTGGCCATCTTTATCGTAGTCAATGGCATAAGCTAGCATTGTTGAAGGCATGAATTGAGTCGAGCCCATCGCTCCTGCCCATGATCCCTGCATACGTTCACTAGGGTATGAGTAAATTCCCTTTTGCAGCATTGTAAGAGCATTAACTAATTCTCTCTTGAAAAATGCTGAGCGGCGACCATCATATGAAAGAGTCGCAAGAGAGCGGATAATATCGAGCTTGCCTGTAATCGAAGAAAAGTTTGTTTCAAGGGCCCAGAATGATAAGAGGAAGCGATCTTGAAAATTAAAATCGTTTTCAATATCGATAAAAATATCTTCAAGCTCGGCCTGATATCTTTGGCCTTTCTCGATTCTTGTCTCACTAATAACGATATCTAAGTATCGGCCAACACTCATGACAAACTCAGGTTGTCTGCGATCATATTTGATAACATCTTCATTAAAAGTAACACCATCAAAGGCATCATCTAGTAAGGCATACGAAAAGCCATGCTCTTGGTTAAGTTCAATCTTAAGCTCATTAAGCCAATCATTGAACTCAGTTGTAGGAGTAGTGGAAGTGGCAAAAATATTAATTGCCATAAGCGTTATTGTGATTAGTTTCTTCATTTGATGAAGGTACACGCTGGGGTTCTCTATTTGAAGACGCAGGTAGTCTATTGTCAGTTTTTTTATGAATTAGCATTCTAAGTATCTAAAATCTTATTCTAGTTAAGTGTCTAAACTTTAGAACTCATAGAAACATTTTCAATTTAATCTAGAGTAAAGCTCATAAGTGCTACCTTATTTGTAATTCAATCGGACAAAAACACAGACACCCTCGGGAGACGAAAGATGAAAAAACTTATGTTGGCCACTGCACTTATCTGTTCATTTTCTTCATTTGCAAATGAACTTGACCTTAACCTAGAGGCACAAGCGATTCAAAATGTAGAAGAAAGATATGATGAGTCGGGACTATATTACGACGTAAGATTAAGTGTTCCTATTATACCAAGTGATATTACTGGGGCGGTAGGGTATCGCACTGAGAATGAGTTAATTGAAGTTGAAGCCTATGCTGGTGTACGTGCTATCCGTTATATCTCTGCTCATGATAAATCGTTACATATTCCTTATGGGGCAAGAGTTCGCGTTGCTTTAGATAATTCTCGAAGACTTTACTTAGAGTATCAAAGAGAGGAAGTCGCTGACTTTGGTAATGATGATGGCCTTCTTGAAAAAGAAAATATGTTTTCGCTTATTAAGTATAATTCTGATAAGACAATGTACTTTGGCTGTGGTGTAGCAAAAAGTGTTCACCATGCTTGGAGTAATGAGAGTCATAGTCCAGAAGACTCGACTTATGTTGAGTGTAATTTTGGTCGAAAGTTTTAGTGCTTTAAAATTGCCCTTTGGGGCACTTTTGCCGCTTTTCAGATTTACCATATAACCGAAAGCCGCAAACTCGCTACGCTCGTTTTAGCTTCCTTGAGTCACATTCATCTGTGCTTCAAAACTGCCCTTTGGGGCACTTTTGCCGCTTTTCAGATTTACCATATAACCGAAAGCCGCAAACTCGCTACGCTCGTTTTAGCTTCCTTGAGTCACATTCATCTGTGCTTCAAAACTGCCCTTTGGGGCACTTTTGCCGCACGATGTGGCGCGGCCGGGAGGACTCGGCCTCTCTGCGTCGGCATCCATGCCTCCTTGTTCGGCCCGACTCGGTCGCTTCCGCTCGCATCCGGCTCGCTCTTCGCTATCGCGCGCTCCCTCGCTTCTCGTCCTCCTCATTCAAAAGAGAACTTTCTTAGATTAAAAGTATTATGATTGAAAAAGGGAACTAGGTGGCGCGGCCGGGAGGACTCGAACCCCCGACATTCAGATCCGAAGTCTGACGTTCTATCCAACTGAACTACGGCCGCATTCGCTCTATTGTATTCGCTATCTTTAGGCCAGTAAAGCTTAAGCTTTGTTATAGGCCATCTCTGTTAGAAATTGCATTGGAATCACGGCCAGGGTTTCTTCATGGCACGCTTCAAGTATAATTGGACAGGCCTTTCCTGCTTTGTATGCGCTAAGCCATCTTCCTGCACATAAGCACCAGCGATCACCTGGTTTTAGACCTGCAAATTGAAATTGCGGCATAGGAGTTGATAGATCATTTCCATCGGCTTTTGAGAACTCAAGAAACTCTTCTGTAACGATACAGCAAACAGTGTGCATACCTCGATCATCAATATCTGTACGACAAAAACCGTCACGCCAAAATCCAGTCATTGGTGTACACCCACACATCTGTAGGGGAGTACCTAATACATTTAAATGGCCGTTGCTTTCACTTGTCACAGATATTCCTTGGTTTTTTAATAATCACTATATTCGCCGTCAACATCAATGTAATTATATGAGATGGCACTTAGTTCATCAATACTTTCTAAAACCTGGTCATCATTTGTAAAGTTACTTTCAATATAGGCCAAGTAATCTTTCACATTGCTGGCCGAGGAGCTCGGTTGCTCAAGGCTTAGGGTGACAACTACAGCAAGACAGATCGTAATGCTTGCTAGAGCTGTACATAACCACTGGGCCCTCTTCTTTTGCTTAGCTTTCAAATGAGATGTAAATTTTGTCTTGAACGCAGCATTCATCTCCTTTGGCGGATTAATTGCAGCTTTTGTTCTTAAATTTGTTTTCATATTCATTTCTTTATTTGAATCTTTCATAAAGACTCCAATTGTGTTTCAAGTATCTCTTTAAGTTTTAGTTTTGCTCTGTTTATTAAATTCTTAACGGCCTGTCTCGACTTTCCTAAAATCTCTGCAATCTCATCTCCAGTGTACTCATCCATCCACAGGGTAATGGCCTCTCTTTGTGTTGGAGGTAAGTTTGAAATTGCTTCAATTATTATTTCTGAATTGGCCTCTTCAATAAGCTTTTCAAGAGTCGATACTTGCTCATCTTCTATACCAATAATTACATTATCATCGGCAACATTTAATTCTTTTATTTTCTTTAAATAGTCATAACTCTTATTTCTTGCAATCGTCCAAAGCCATGTCGATACTTGATATTCTTTTCGATACATCTTTCTCTTGTCATATAAAGTAAAGAAAGCATCGTGAACAATCTCTTGGGCCTTTTGCTCATCGAGTAGGATATAATAAACATATTGGTAAAGTTTTGTGCTTAGTCTTTGGTAGAGGACCTCAAAAGCTTGGTGGTCATCATTTTTTGCAACAACTTCCATTAGGTCAGATGAGCCTAGTTTTGATTGCGAATTTGACCAGATAAAGTTCTTCATTATACGCATACCTATTATACGAATATTGCTTACAAAGGTTTCGCACTTTCAATAAAGTGCTATAATATTCACTAGTTACAGGATAGTGAAACCTTTTCCATTACCACCAGTATAACAGTTAACTGGATAAAAAGGAGAAAATGATGAAAACTCTTACTATATTAGCTTTAACTTTTTTATTAGCTTTTTCTACACTCGCAGATGGTGAAAAGAAAAGAGATCGAAAGCATAAGAAAGATAGAAGTGCACGTTATGAAAAGATGACTGAAATGGATGGTGATTTTTCTAAACTTTCTAAAGGGGATCTTAAGAAATTAGAAAGTGAATTTGCTAAGTTTCAAGATGAACAACATAAGAAGAAAGTGGCATTTGAGAAAAAAGTATTTTCAAAAAGAGAGAAGTTTTTAAAAGATAATGAAGCATTAATGCTAAAGCACTTAGATGAGATCTATGCTCTAAAGAAGAAGTTACAATTTGGTAAAAAAGAAGAAAATAAAAATATTAGAAAACAAATTAAAGAAAAGAGTAAAGAATTTAGAAAGTCGATGAAGCAACTACGACACAAAGACCAGCGCGATAGTATTAGAAGTATGAAAAAAGAATTCTTTGAAGAAATGAAGGTCGAAAGAAAAAAGTTTAAAGAGAAAATTAAATCTTATAGTAAGAAATCGTAATAAAGAAAGGGCCAATAGATGGCCCTTTTTTAATTCTTATATATTTCTTTTACGAGTTGATTAATAAAGCGCATACGATATTCTTCGTAGCTAGTATTAAGACCATCAGATGAGATATTTACAAGGGTATTATAAATATCACCAGGAAGGCCACAAGGGAATGTCATCATTAAGGCCTTATTCATCTTCTCTGATGGATAAATATTTAAGGCCATCCCGTGCATTGAAACAAAACGCTTAAGTTGGATGCCCATTGAAGCTACTTTCTTCTCACCATGCCAAAGTCCTAGGAGAGGGCGATCAAAGTCGAGATCATGAATCGTGTTATCACTCGTATTTATAGCGTTTACCGTACTTTTAAAGAGCTTGTTAATAAGCTCAATTGTTCTAAGCTTTTGTTGACCAATATGAACAATAGGGTAGACAATCACTTGTCCCGGATGATGGAAAGTTAGTCCTCCACCGCGCTTAATTTCCACAACAGGAACATCGATCTTTCCGACAAGGGCCTGATCAAAATCAACAAGTCCATGCTCTTCAATTTGATCTCTTTGAAGTCCTCTTCCCATTGTAAAGACTTCCGGGTGAGAGGTAATGATATAAACCATTTGTTCTGGATTATTGTAGATATATTCATTGGCCTTTTCTTGGAAAGCTAGCGCTTCTAGATAGTCCCAGTTATCTTTGTGAAAAATATATATTTGGTTCTTCGACTCAAGTGAGTAATCTTTGATACCAAGATCATTAATTAAATTGTTAAACGTCATGACCTTTTGCCCTTAGGTGATCAAGGTAATCCGCTGCCTTGTAACTACTTCGAACCATAGGTCCTGAAGCAACAAATTCAAAGCCCATTTCATAGGCAATCTCTTTGTAGCGATCAAACTCCTGTGGCCTATAGTATCGATCAACGCTTAAGTGTCTCATCGTTGGGCGCATGTACTGACCAAACGTTACGATATCACAACCAACTTCTCTAAGGTCTTTGAGTGTCTCAAGAATTTCTTCATGAGTTTCACCAAGTCCTAGCATTAAGGAAGTCTTTGTCGAGATATGTGGATAATTTTCCTTATAGAACTTTAAGCAGTTTAAAGTCTTTTCATAGCCGGCGCGACGATCTCTCACATCGTGAGTTAGCCTTCTAACAGTTTCAACGTTTTGTGCGATAACAAAAGGGTTACTCTTAGCAAGAGTGTGCATATGTTCTTCGACTGCATTGAAGTCTGGAATTAGAACTTCAACAAGTGTCTCTGGATAGTCTTTATTGATTCTTTTAACGACGTTTGCAAAGTGGCCAGCTCCAAAGTCTGGAAGATCGTCACGATCAACACTTGTCACAACAAGATACTTTAGTGACATCGTTTCAACCATCTTTGCAGCATTTTCGATTTCATTGAAGTCGACAATACCTTTTGGATTTCCTGTATCAACATGACAGAACTTACAGGCACGTGTGCAAGTACCACCTAGGATCATCATTGTTGCTGTCTTTGCAGACCAACACTCAGACATATTTGGACAACTTGCTTCTTCACAAACTGTGAAGAGTTGTTTTTCTCTTAATTCTTTTCTGACTTCTTTGAAGTTGTCACCAGTTGGGATCTTATTTCTCAACCACTCTGGCTTCCTTTCGAGGTTGCGTGCTTCTTGTTTCTTTCCAACATTAAGACGTGCTTTCTTTTCTTGAATTTTCTTACGAGATTCTTCGTAATCCATTTGATTTACTTGGTTATCAGTCATTTATATAATCCTCAAAATATGTCCATGCTTATAGCAATTTTAAGCTCGTAAGTTAAGACATATGATGAGGACCTACGTATTTTCTATACCTTAGCAGTATCAGTCTCTACTTTTGAGCTCTTTAAACTAAGTAATGCAGCAGGTAAGATCACTAAGTCGGCCAATAGGGCAAGTGTTAGGATCACTGAGCAGTACACACCAAACTTTTGGTTAGGAACAAAGTCTCCTAGGTAAAAGAGACCAAAAGCAATGGTTAGCATTGTCGTCGTAAGGGCCAGGGCCTTTCCTGTTTGATGCATTGTCGATGCAAGTGCATCGTGGCCATTCATACCTTGAAGCATTTTCAACTTATAATTCGAAATAAAGTGTATTGTATCGTCAACTGCAATACCTAAACACACGGCAAAGACGATAACGTTACCAATATTTAATTCATCACCTGCAAAGTACATAATTCCAGCGGCCACTGATAGTGGAAAGACATTTGGAATTAATGAAAGCATCGCCAATTTTAAATCCTTAAAGACAAATAATATAATTAAGAAAATGATAGGGAGTGAAATACTCATGGATGTTAAAAGAGTATTCACAACAAGGTCATTAACTCGATTGTAGATAGGAGATTGACCGGCTTCATAGATTGTAATGCCAATTTCATCAGCTTTCTTTAAGATCTTATCTGTTTTTGCAATAGCGGCCGTTGAATCGTTTACATCCCACATAACAAGGACTCGAAAGCGGCGATTATCAAGAGATAGCTGGTTTTTTAAATCAAGTCCTTGCGGTAGTCCTAAAGTGTATAAGAATAATTGGTCTGCTACTGCACGACGTGTATCTGGAATTGCATAAAATTCTTCATTGTCACCATGAAGAGTTTTATTCATCTGTTTTACAATATCGAGGATTGAGCTTACACGAATAATTTTTTCGTCTTTAAGCATCCATTGAACTAGTTCTTCAGACTTCTTTAAAAACGCAGGGTCTTTAACACCTTCTGCCTTCTCTGAATCAAAAACAAGTTCAATCATTCTTGATCCACCAAATTCTTTACGAACCATATTAAAGGCCTGCTTAACTGGCGTATGCTCATCAAAGTATTCGATAGGGTCAGCATTAATATAGTTTTGCATCCCAAAGTAAATTGAAGCAATTGTTATAATTGGAGTGAGAATATTGATAATTACTTTATGCTTTTCTGCAAACATGAAGATTCCATCAAAGGCATGGAATTTATCGTCACGATCTCCAACTTTAAAATGAACCTTAGTTAATAACGCTCCAAGGAAGAAGTAAGTGTAGAACCACGCAATACAAGTTCCAATTCCTGATAGGATACCAAGATTGTAAATTGGTTTAATATCTGTTGATGTCAGTGAAAAGAATCCAATTGCTGTCGTAAGAGTTGTCAGTAGTGTTGGAATAAAGTTCTTCTTAAGAGCAGCGATAGCGGCATCATGTTCATTCATTCTATCAAAAATATAGAAGTGTCTGTAGGTAATTAAGATGTGAATCGAATCAGCTAATCCAATTGCAATAAGAATTGCCGGCAAGGCCGCAATGATACTTGATAACTCAATTCCTAAATGTCCCTCAATTCCAAATGTCGTGATAATGGCAAGACCAACTAACGAGAAAGGAAGAATAATACCTAAGAGATTTCTAAAGAATAAGAATAGAATTAGTGAAAGTACTCCAACTACTATTGGAAAGACTACCATCATATCTCGATCAGATGCTCTTTGGAGTGACTCGTTGATAAAAGAGATTCCACCGAGATAGAATTTCACACCTTCTGTCTTATTGTACTTCTCAAGCAATGCTTCGGTATCAACAACTACTTGATCATAAGGAGGAGTACCTTCAAATGTATCAAGAAAGGCCCTAATATACGTAAAGCGTCCCGATTTAGAAATAATTGAGTTTACAAGCATGCGATCATTCGTGGCATGCTCTTTTTTTAAATTTAAATTTTCTGGAGTTAGCTCAACTTCTTCATCTAAAAATGGTGTAATAAAAATATCATCATCTTCTGATTCTATTGAGTTGTGATTTGTTAAACTTTCAACACGAACAATATGCTTAATTTGCCAAAGATCACTCGTGATGTCTTGAATCGTCTTAATTGTATTTTCATCAAAAAGACCATCTTCCTTATAGACCATGATATCGATTGTATCCGAACTACCAAAAATCCCTTCATGCTCCTTAAGATCAATTAGACGTTGATCGTGCTCCATTAGCCAACCCTTTACAGAGTAGTTTGCGTGAATTTTGGGAAGGCCACTACTAATGGCAATGAAGAATAAGAATGAGATTAGAAGACAAGTTTTAGTATGATCGACAATATACTTTGAGACTCTTTCTGCTAGTGAGTGAACACGTTTCATATAATCAATTTCCTTTGAAGTTTGCTTAATTACTATATTAAGTTTTATGAAGAAAAGCTAAGAATTTTGGGGGGAGATTATAAGAAATACTTGATTGATGTAGACGCTCTAGCAAAATACTGTCGATACTCTCTACGTGTTCGAGAGTGAACATTGTGTGCTAGAGCGTTAGCGTAAAACTAGTTTTTAGTGGATTCCGATGAAATCCATTCCTAGCTTTTCAATGGCATTCTCTTTCAAGAATGGCATCTTCGTATTGATATTAAATTTAGCACCTTTAAGGTTGCAGTTAATGAAGATCGTTCCCGTTAAATCAACATTAGAAAAGTCACAATCTTTAAGGCTACAATTTTTAAAAGTAACTCCTCGTAGATTTGCCCATCTCATGCTTGTTGCCGCAAGATCACATTCTTCAAATGTACTATCTTCTAAATTTGTACATTCCAAGCTTACATCTTTTAAGTTAATTCTCTTAAAACGATTCTTTGCAAGGTTTGACCATGTGAAGTCAACACCCTCGTAATTTGAATTATTGTGCTTGGCGTATTTGATATTACATTTTCTTAGATCACTTTCGTTAAGATCCGAGTGACGGATGCTAATCTTATCTAGCATCGAGTTATCAAACGAACTCTTCTCAAGCTTAGAGGCACTGATTAATCGTAAGTTATCAACATTCCTAAGATTGATACGATTTTCATTTTGTTTTTTGATTGCTGTAAACATCGTGTTTTGCGTCGTCATTTCCATCCTCTTTGTAAAACTAGGAAGATAGTAGCGATTTTATTTAGCTATATTAAGTCAATTGTTTGTAAATTCGGAATTTCCGAACTATTGTATTTGCATGAACTGGAATCATCTCTATTGTTTTTATGAAGCTGCAAAGCATAAATCCGTAAAGAAAGCCGCTTTGAAAATGGGCCTTGCTTCGTCGACTGTGAGTGAGCAGATTAAAAAGCTTGAGCAAAATTATGGCGTCCAACTATTCGAAAGAAAAGTTAGAGAGATTGTTTTAACTAAAAAAGGTGAGGAAGTTTTCTCACACGCCAAAGGTGTTTTTTCAAATGGGATGCGTCTTGTTGATAACTTAACGCCACATGATGATGGTGGTTATGATGTGACTTTTTCCATTGAATCTCATTTGGAGTCTCCAAATATTGCAACGGTTTTAGCGGATTATTATTCAGCCTATAGTGATTTTGGCCATACAATTACTAAACGTTCTAAGAACTTCTCACAAACTATGTACTACCTTGAAAATGATACTGTTGATGTGGCCATTAGTGATAAGAAGTTATCAAATGAATTATACGAGAATTTCCTCGTTGCTCAAAACTACCTTAAATTCTATGCAAATGAGACGGTAGCCAAGAAATATGACCATCTTCCATTTGAAAAGTTAGTAAAAAAACTACCAATAGGTTTTCTTTCTTCAGATGAGAAAATGATTGTTAGTGCTAAACAAATTCTTAAGGATCAAAAAGTTTATCTAAAAGAAGCCTTCTTTAGTGAGCACCTCCATTATCTTTTAACACTTGCCCAACGAGGGGAAATCATCCTTGCTGCAATTGGCAATGAATCAATATACCAAGAACTCTATTGTCTTGGACCAGAGCATGACATTCATCTTCCAACATTTGCCATTATTAAAAAGCAGAATGAAAATTTACTATTCGCAAGAAAATTAAAAGATTTATTAATGGTTGAGGCCGATGTCGCTCACTTAAATCTGCATTAATTTCTATTTGCCGAGCTGTTTAAAACTCGTTAGCATCTATCGATGAATAAAATTTCGCTTATTAAATCCATTGCAATGACAATATTGATCGCCCTTTCTCTACAATCAAGGGCCGAGGATATTGGTTTTCTTAAAGATGGAAAAATCAAAGATATTATCGTTAGGGAAATTGCTAACCTAAACTTATCAACAACAGTAAAGCTTCTTGATTGGAAGAAGATAAAGGGTGTAGGTGTCGGCCTTAAGTATGGCTATGAAATGACGCCATCGTACTTAAAAGGAAAGTTTGCTCGTGTTGATGAGTGGAGTTTCAATCGTCATGTAAATCCTGGCTCATATATTGATGCTGTTACGCCAATTAATTTAACATTTTCAAAGAATGATCGTGTAACTTTCATTCGCCATTTCGAAGACCAAAAGAAAGCGATTTTAGCAGTTCCTTATTCTATCAATAAACTACCATATAACGCAGAAAGTACTCTAAAACGATTGGCCATTGGTGACTTCGTTAGTATTCCTGCTCAGATGACATTAAACTTCGGCATGAGTGCATCATATGGTTATGGTGATATTGTGGATGCTAGTGCATTTGCCAATGTTATTACTAGTGGTAATTACAATATCAATATTTACCGCATGGATGAGAGTAAGGTTCGCCTCAAAATCGTAACGAGAACTTCGACTGAAGCCAAAACAGGTGCTCAAGTAAAGAGTGATTTCTTTGTCGCGCTAGTTGAAAAAGTAAATGCTCCTGACTTTGTTTCTAAAAATTTCCAACTGAAATTAGTCGAATACAATTTAGGGCGTGGAATAGGTGAACAGTACGTTTTAGACTACATTTTTGATTTAAGCCTGCCACATGCTAGAGAAGCATTTGATCGTATTATCAAACCTAAGTATAAGCTTGATACAGATAAGATGATTGGACAGTATACTGGACGAAAGTATATTGAGGAAAAGTTAATCTCTGACTTTAGCCTAGCAAATGAAATTGCAACATTTGGTACAGGTGTAAAATTACTTTTTCAAGGATTCAATGAGTATAAGTTCAAGCGTCGTGGTTTTAAGCTTGGTATCTTTATTAGTGAAGTTGATTATGACTGGACTTATTATAAGAATAATATTTCTATTATAAATGGCCCTGATGCAGGAGAGTATTTCTTTCCAAACAAAGTCTACAAGTACAGTGAAGAGTTTAATATCCTTATTCATAAAAGAAAGGATAGGATCGAGGAGTCTTACTTCTCTTTCATTCCAAAAGATAGGGCGACTGAAACTTCTGTTGATTTCGGAACTAACTACATTAGAAAGGATCGATATTTCACAAGTGGAGAGTGGCGATCAACGAAGAAAAAGATCAAGGCCTTGGTTCCTAAATTTATCTTTTTAAAAATGGACTTCAAGGAATTAGATTCAATCAAGACTAATATTACAACCGAAGTTAAGTATCGTCTTGTACTTAGAAAAGAGATTTTTGACTATATTAAAGATGTACCTCTTGATCGAATAATTGATGAAGTTAACAAGATCAAAAAAGATCGTGGCTACCGAGTTGTTTCAAGAAATGGAAAAGGTGACCATATCATAAGTAAGATATTCTTTTGGCAAAGGGCGCATACTCGTCACGTTGCTAGGAGAATTCAAAAAATTCTTAACTCAGATGTCGAAAATATCTATATTAAATTGGAAAAGGTGATCGATAACATCGACAAGAATAATTTTCGTAAGTATTTTTATCGTGTTGTGCAAAGTCTTGTTCCTGTTGATGATCTGCCAAACTTAATGTTTTTTAAGTTGGATATCTTAGGTAACCGTACTCAGCCTGTACATTTTAAGTATGGAGAGCATGAGTTTCCTAAAATATATTATGAGATTTTAGATATTAACCGCGACTTTCACGACTCAAAAAGAGACTTTCAAATTATTACGGAGTAGGTTGTGAGTGATTACAAAAAATTTATAGGTGAGTACAAAGATTCTCCAGTTGAGATTTTTGAGAAATGGTTTAAAGAAGCTGTTGCTACAGAAGAGAATGGACCTGCATTTACACTTTCAACTGTCGATAGTGACGGGCTTCCAAATGCTAGAACTCTCTTATTAAAAGAAGTCTTAGATTTTAAACCATTATTTTTCACAAATTATGACTCTGTTAAGGCCAGCGAGATAGAGAATAATCCAAAAGTCGCTATGACTTTCTATTGGCATCGTCTTGGAAAACAAGTCAGAATTAGAGGTTCAATCTCTAAGTGTGATTCGCAAATTTCGAAGAAGTATTTTCATTCCCGTGCTCTCGAGAGCCAAGTGGCCAGCTTCATTTCTAAACAGTCTTCTTCAATTGAAGACAGAAGTAAATTAGAGCAAGAATATAATGCTGGTCTAGATCGCTATAAGGATGAAGTTCCTTATCCTGAAAACTGGGGTGGGTACCTAGTTGATATCCAGGAAATTACTTTCTTTATTTACGGAGAGTTCCGTTTAAATGATCGTTTTCAATTTATTAAAAAAGGTAATGAGTGGCATTCTCTAAGACTTTATCCATAATTATATTAACAATCTTCTTGTTGGTCTCTAATGGGAATGCATCAGAGCTATATGCTGGAGGTGGAGCATCCTTAAGTGGTGTTATCTCTGAATCTGATTACTATAACGGCGCTACCGCAATTTTTCCATCTGCCAATGTTGGAGTGAAATTTGGTGCTTTGGCCATTGAAGGTTTTTTTAGAAAGGGGACACTTTCTAATGATCATCAAGGCTTTAAGATCGATTTGGACACAAACCAATTTGGTTTTATGTTACGTCTATCTCCTGAAGAATGGCTTGATATGAACTTGGGTGGACATTGGACAATGGTGGAGGGAAGCTCTTCTGTTTATAATGGGCAAGTACTGACAGGTTTAGTTAATCGTACGTATAGCTCAGTTATTTTAGGAATGGGATTTAATATCCCTCTTTCAAATCAATTGCGTGTACGTACTGATATGAACTTCTATTCTGGAAAAGAAATTTTCTCTCTTTTTCAATTTGATATTTCTGTTGTTTATAGCTTTCTTACTTTTTAGATTGGCTGCTTGCTGGCAATCTTCCACTTTCTCTAGTGATAAACTTTGCAAGTTCTGGTGTTACAAGCCCACCCTTATCTAAGGCCGTTGCGAGTTTGTCATTACCAGTTTTAAGTGAACCAATATATTGTTTGGCTTGTTGATTTGCAGCAACTAGGGTTTGCATATTATCTAGTGCTGCTTGATATTCTGTTTTGATTTCTTGAATCGTTTCTTTATGGCGAGCGACCTCTTGCTTTAGATTCGCAATCTCTACCGCCTGACTAATGTGAGCATTTAGATTTTTTTCAAATTGGATTGCATCTTGATCTTTAAATTCACGACCAGCTTTGATTGTGAAAGCGATTAGAACAAGTAAGTTAGCAAAAATAATTTTTTTCATAAATATCTCCATTATTCCATGTACCTATCGACATAATAAAAAAAATCATTAATATTTTTCGAAAACATCCGAAATAATAAGTACTTATACTTTGGGGAAAGAGAATGTTTTTGATTGATGTAAATTTATTTGAAGATGAGTTCTACCTTCTGCCTGTTGAACAGAGGAAAGGTGACCAATATAAAATTGAGTGCCACTCAATTGAGTCGGCAAAATTACTACAAGAAACTCTAGGCCAGATTAAGCATCTGCATCCAACTAAGGATAAATCTCGCTTCAGACTTTTGAGGAGAGAAAATCAATTTGGCTTTGAAGTGAAAGTTTTAAGTTATATTGAAGAAGAAAAAAAGGCCTCATAAGAGGCCTTTCATTTAATTAAATAATTAAAGATTTGAGTTTACGAAATCCCAATTAACAAGGTTCCAGAATGCGTTGATGTAATCTGGACGAGCATTTCTGTAATCAACATAGTAAGCATGTTCCCATACGTCGATTGTCATTAGTGCTGTGTGACCATCTGTCATTGGAGTTTCAGCATCGTCAGTATTAACGATTTCTAGTTCTCCACCCTTGTTCTTTACTAGCCAAGTCCAACCTGAAGCAAAGTTAGTTGCAGCTGCATTTGAGAATTCTTCTTTGAATTTATCAAATGAACCCCATTTTGCGTTGATAGCGTCAGCTACTGCACCAGTTGCCGCACCACCTGCGTTTGGAGCAAGACAGTTCCAGTAAAAAGTGTGGTTCCATACTTGAGCAGCATTGTTAAATAATCCACCACTTGATTTCATGATGATCTCTTCTAGAGTCATGTTTTCAAATTCAGTTCCTGGAATAGCTGCGTTAAGCTTAGTTACGTAAGCATTGTGGTGCTTTCCGTAGTGGTACTCAATTGTTTCAGCTGAGATATGAGGTGCTAGAGCGTCTTTTGCCCATGGTAGTTCTGGAAGTTTATGTTCCATTCTTTTCTCCTTAATTCTAGATTCTTAAAATGTTTTTTGAACAGCTCCATTCTAATGCGTTTGTTCTTTAAGTGCAAAACGCAATAAGTTATAGAAATTATTTTTGCCCTTTGGAAATTCTCCTCAAATTTTACTCAAGAATTTAACTTAGATGTCGATTTTAAGGTAATGCATTTGCCTGGCCGTCTACCTACATTATTTTTTTCAATCTTAACGAGTTTTCTTGTTTGTTCTAGCGTTGCGGCAAGTAGTTGGGCAGAACGTGGTGGAGTAATTCGCTCGGCTACTAATAAGTATAGTGGAAATTGGAGAAAGCTTTCTTCCACTCAAGAAGGCAGTATCGAGCAGCTTATCGAAATTGTCTCAACTTCAAAGCTAGGAATTCAGCTCATTGACAAGGCCCGTTTAAGAGCTGCCAAGGATCGTAAGCGCCTAGAAGAGGTAATTGATAGTGGAGATGTATCGGTAACCGACACAACCCTTGTTCGAAAATTTAATCCAAGCTCTCCTGAGAGCGTGCGTTTTGAAACAAGATCAACTGTTTATATTGATAAGTCACATTCAACTAAAAATGCCGTTTTAGACCTTATCCATGAGCTCACTCACTATATTTATAAAAAACCTTTCAACCCTTATTTAAGTGAATTCTCAGTTTCTTCCTTTCTTAGCGATACTATTCAAGGCAAAGGCGGGGAAGTGGATGCTTTTATGGTCGAGTGTCGTGTTGGACGTGAAATCTATGGCCTTAAGGCAATTTCTCCACAGTGCCTAAATATTTTAGATGGAGAGGAGTTTTCAAGGGATCTTGCCATAAAGGAATTTTATAAATTAGGCGTTCATTATGATCAATTTAAGCATGAGGCAAGTAAACTAGGCATCTCTGATGAGATTATCCAGTTTAGTTCTCGTGAGGATTCAAGCCTAATATCTTCGGCTTGGTCAAAGCCATACCCAGTAGCAGTTATTGAGGAGTATGGGACCATTATGACTAAGGTCTGTCAAAATGATCTCAAGCGTATGACCTACCTTAGGGAGAGCCAAACCCGTTCAATAGCGAGTGCTAATAAGAAAGTTGGCCAAGTAGAGTCGAAATTTAATGCTCGTTGTCGTTCATATTTAGACTAAATTTTATTGACGACTGAACTCAATAATGTCTCTATGCACCAATGATCACTTACAAAAAACTCTCTTTTTTCCTCGGCTTTAATTGACTACAAAGCTAAGCATTGGTAATTTATAACCTAAGAATTTCATAATTTTATACATCTATAAAAAGGATTGCTGGCAATGCAAGATAGTGTTGTTTTATTAAAACTTGATGACTTCCTTAACTGGGGAAGAAAGAACTCTCTATGGCCAATGACGTTTGGTCTTGCTTGTTGTGCTATTGAAATGATGGCAACTGGTGGATCTAAGTATGACTTAGAAAGATTTGGTTGTGGTGCTTTCATGGCGACACCAAGACGTGCGGACTTAATGATTGTTGCAGGTACTGTAACACTTAAAATGGCCCCAAGAATTAAGACTCTTTACGAACAAATGGCCGAGCCGAAATATGTTATTTCGATGGGCTCATGTGCTAACAAAGGTGGGCCTTACTGGCAACACGGTTATCACGTTCTTAAAGGTGTTGATGAGATCGTTCCTGTTGACGTTTACGTTCCAGGTTGTCCTCCAAGACCTGAAGCCTTAATTGAAGGTTTAATGACACTTCAAAAGAAAGTTGCCAACGAAAGACTTCTTAAAGATAAGTGGGTGAAGCATGCTTAATGAATTAGTAACTTTTATTAATGATAAAGTGAGTGGTGCAAATGCTTCTTTAATTGAAAATGAAGCAGGTGATAAGCCAATCTTAATTGATGCTTCAAAGATTAAAGATGTTTGTTATGCACTAAGAGATAGCTCAGAATATCAATTCAACGTTCTTCAAGTTGTATCTGGTGTTGATTACGAAAATGAAATCGAAGTAAACTATATGCTAGCTTCGTTCATCACGAACTCTGATGATGTAATACTTAAAGTAAAACTTCCAAAAGCAAACAAAGATGATGTTCCAAAGATTGATTCTGTTTGTGATGTTTGGAAGTCAGCTAACTTCTTAGAGAGAGAAGTGTACGATATGAATGGTGTTGAATTTGTTGGACACCCAGATCATAGAAGAATTCTTTGTCCTGAAGATTGGGAAGGTTTCCCACTTCGTAAAGACTACGAAGTTCAAAAAGCTTGGCAAGGTTTCGAAGTAAATCCTGAACATAAAATGAATATTGCAGATCATGAGTTCTTTGCTAAGGCAAGAATTGATGCTGCTGAACCAAAGAAAATCTCTGGTTCATGGGATGGAAAGATTTCTACTGATTTAGAGGCAGCTCTAAATAAGAAGATGGAAGAAGCTAAATAATTAATTTTAAGGATATTTTTAATGGAAGATAATACATTAAAACAAGAACAAGAAGCCTTACATACTGATCTACTGACAGTAAATATGGGGCCTCAGCACCCTGCCACTCACGGGGTTTTACGTGTTGAGATTAAAACAGATTCTGAAATCGTTGTTGAAGCGACTCCATACCTAGGTTACCTACACCGTTGTATGGAAAAGCACAGCGAGAACTTAGACTATCGTGGGATTATTCCTTTCACTGACCGTATGGACTATCTTGGTGCTATGGGAATGGAATGGGGTTATGTTCACGGTGTAGAAAAAATGCTTGGAACTGAAGTTCCTGAAAGAGCAGAGTATATCAGAATCATCGTTGCGGAACTTCAAAGAATCGCATCTCACTTAATGTACTTTGGTACTTACGCAATCGACCTTGGGGCCTTCACTCCATTCTTATACGCTTTCCAAGATAGAGAGCAAATCCTAAGAATCTTTGAAGAGCTTTCAGGTGCCAGACTACTATACAATTACATTTGGATTGGTGGTGTTTGGAATGATATTAATGACGATCAACTTCGTCGTATCGATCAATTCTGTACAACGATGGAAGAAAGCATGAAGAAGTACCACGATCTAGTTGGTATGAACGCAATCTTCCGTAACAGAACTGCTAATGTTGGTATTGTAACTCCTGAGATGGCTTATGAGTACGGTGCAACTGGTGCTGTTCTTCGTGGTTCAGGTGTTGAGTGGGATCTTCGTAAGAAGAAGCCATATGGTTACTACGATAAGTTTGATTTTGATGTTGTTACTGGTAAAGGTGAAATGGGAACTGTTGGTGACTGTTGGGATCGTTACTATGTACGTGTATTCGAAATCTTTGAATCAATCAAAATCCTTCGTCAAGCTCTTGATGGAATTGAAGCTGGACCTGTTATGGGTAAAGTTCCAAAAATCATTAAGCTTCCAAAAGGTGAGATTTATACAAAAACTGAGTGTCCACGTGGAGAACTTGGTTACCACATCGTTTCAGATGGTGGAAAAACTCCTTACAGAGTTAAAGTTAAGTCTTCATGTTTTACTCACACTTCAATGCTACCTGAACTTGGTAAAGGTCAGATGATTGCAGACTTCGTTGCTACAATCGGAAGTATTGATATTGTTCTAGGAGAGGTTGACCGATGAGCACTGATACAACTTACCACGCAGGTGAGCAACTAACGTTAGGAAAATGGTTTAAGAATATCTGGACTGGTATTACTACTGTAACGAAAGGTCTTGGTATTACTTTTAAATATGTGTACGGTGTAAAACCTGTAACAATTGAATACCCAGAAGTAAGAGAAGAGCTTCCAGCAAACTCTCGTTCACGTCTATTTAATGATGTTGAAAACTGTATTTCTTGTTACCAGTGTGCAACTGCTTGTCCAGTTGACTGTATTTACATTACAGCTGTTAGAAGAGAAAAAGATGCTCCAGTACTTAAGACAAGTGGTGGAACACCAATTAAGTTAGATCTTCTTCAATATACAATCGATACAGCTCTTTGCTGTTACTGTGGTCTTTGTACTACTGTTTGTCCTACTGAGTGTCTAACTCACACGACAGACTATGAATTCTCTCAATATACTCTTGATGAGATGAAGTACGACTATCTAGCACCAGATATCAAAAAATGGCGTGAACGCATTGTAAAATAGAAATAAAAAAGGCTCCTAATGGAGCCTTTTTTATTTCTATGCGCAGACGCTTGAAGTGATTATTCTCAATAAACTCAAATAGCTTCAGCTGTTTGATGTTTCCTCAGCGCAAAAATCTTCTTCATATAACCGAAAGACGCATGTCCAGGACGGACGGTATGTCGTCACTTCAATAGACACTGTTTAAGATATTTACAATCTAACTACTTAATATTCCGTTAAATTCTTGGCACACAAAGTGCAACTATATATGTATCTGGAGGGAATAATGAAAATGATTCTTAAAGTTACAATTGCACTATTTATCACTTTAAATGCTTTTTCATACCAGCAAATTTTTGCAACTTCAGGTGATCTAAAGATTAGAAGTCAGTACTATGGTGATCAAGATATTAGATCGATTAGAGTCTATGGTGATACAGTAAGTGCTTATTCTAAAGATCCAAACGGAAATGATTATAATGATGTTCTTTTCAAAGTTACGAAGGAATATGCACCGTACAAGGAATTCTTTTTTGATATTCTAGAAAAAGGTGACTTTGTTATTCTTCCAAATGAAACAGGTAAAATCGAAGATCTAAAATTAATCTACAAGGGTAAAAAGTATAGCTTTATTGAAGCGGCACTTTTTCTTAATAAGAAGGATATGTGTGGGTTAGGAATGGAGTGTCCAACAAGTAATGCGGCCATAAATGATGGAAGAAGAACTACTGCTCCAGGAACACAAGGTCCACTTAGAAGAGCTGATGCTAGAAAAGTTGATTACATGACAAGAGTAAATATCTTCTAATAAAAGACTTTATTAGGAAACTTCTTTAGATAATTTATTGATATGGGCAAGCATCATTTCACGAGTCTTGTCCATGAGCTCTCCAATATCATCCATTGTTAAACCCTGTGTCGAAATAGGCTCAAGTGCTTCAATGATAACCTTTCCAGGTTTGAGTTTTCTAAGATCAAATGACTTATCATATTCAGAAAATACAACAGGGTAAATTGGAAGTTGGCCTTGGATAGCAACAACGAATGGGCCTTTTTTAAATGGCAGTAATCCTCGTCCTTTTGAGCGAGTTCCTTCTGGCATAATCCAGACATTACAATTGTCTTCTTTAATTGTTCGAGCAACTTCGGCCATGGCCTTCCAGGCCTTAGTTCTATTTGTTCGATTAATCAGAATATTTCCAGCAAGGTAGTACATTTGACCAAAAATAGGGATCCAGACAAGAGACTGCTTCCCAAGAGAGACTGTTCTTTTTGGCAGGGCCGGCCCTACAAAGAAAATATCGAGATTTGATTGGTGATTAGAAATGATAACAGAATTTCTAATATCCTTGTGACTCTTCTTAACTCTTGCTTCAATTTTTATATTTAAAAAAAGGTGAGTTAGCCACGAGTAGTACTTAGCAATCATGTATGTGTTGCCACGATTTGCAGGACGAAACATGCATATTGGAATCCAAATTAGTGTTCCAATAACTAAGAATAATCCAGCAATGAATAGACGAAAATACATTAAAAGCATTTTTACTTTATAGCATAGGATTTATAGGTGTCAGACTATAAAATTAAAGTGTTTTTAACGCTATTTAAGAGTAACTGTTAAAATAGTGTAATTAAAATTACTGAGCCAATTGCCATTAAGATTCCAAGACCTTTTGGCACAGTAAGAGAGATATTCTCTACGAATACATCCCATAGAACACTTGTCACCATCTGTGCAGCGATTAGTCCGACAGTTGTTTTTACGGCACCAACTTCATAAATACCAAGCGGAAGACCCACAACAAATAAGAAGCCGAAGAACCCAGGAATGACATACCACCACTTAAATTGGAAGTCCTTTAAGCGAACGAATTCAGGAAAGAACTCTGGGTTATATTTAACAAAGAAGAAGAAACCAATACAAACAACTAGAGTAACAAAGTTACCAAGAAGGGCCATCCATGTAAGACCGATATCATTTGTCATTAATCGGTTTATGGCACCTTGAAGGATTCCGATACAACCAATAAATAGGGGAACAATTATGGCCAGGTTATTTGTCATTTATTTTTTCCTTTATTTCTTTAAAAGAGTTAGTCCTTTAAGGTAGTCGCCTTCAATAAAGCCTTTAAGTGACGGACAGTCACCAGTAAGTTTTAGTGATCCAGTGATACTAATCTTGCGGGTACCAATGTACTCTTTAATTTTATTTTCAAATTTCTTGCGTGTAATTGAATGTGTATTTAAAAAGATATGTGCTTTTCCACCTTTATTTAGAATCATATCAAATAGAGGAATCATATCTTTATATGCATCAATAGCTTTCGAAACTTTCTTTCCATCACTTGATGCACTTGGTGGATCGCAAATAATTAAATCAAACTTACGACCTTCTGCCTTAAACTTTTCTAGTGCCTTGATTGTTGGCATACAAAGTGATTCATGATTTTCACTCATTTTATTAAGAACAAGGTTCTCTTGTAGCCAATCAAGATACTTTTGAGAAAGATCCACACTTGTTACATCTGTTGCCCCCTGTTTCAGTCCAAACAGAGAATAAGCTCCAGTGTAGCTATATAGATTTAAAACACTCTTTCCTTCAAAGTCTTCTTTCACGCGGTCCCTAATTGCCGCCATATCTGTGTAGATTCCAATATCATAGAATTGGTTAAGCTTAATTTGATACTTAACTCCATATTCTTCAACGATAAAGTTATCTTCTTTTAGTTGCTTATTTGTCGCGCAATAAAATTCTTTCTTACGCTTTAGATTTCTTTTTTGAACCCAAAGAGTATCTTTAGGAAAAAAGTCTTTTACTATTTTTAGAACGTCATTTTCAAAGTGGTTCCAGAAGTTTGCATAAAATTGAATAAGAATTCTATCTTTTAAGCGAATAATAAAAAGACCTGGCAGATAATCAGACTCGCCAAAAGCAAGGTAGTAGTTTTCACGAGTATCAATATTCCCACGTGCTTCAAAACTTGCTTGCATGCGCTCTCTAAGTTCAAAGTAGAACTCTTTTGGGCCAATGTGAGATGAACCTTCACCAATACGCCAGATTCGTGCTAGCACACTATCGTGAGTCGGATCATTTAGCATAACAACAAACTTCGCATCGTCGTTCTTAACTTCATCAAGCTTTGCCGTAATAAAAGGAGAGCCCTTAGGAAACTTAAGAGAGTACTTATCTTTAGTAATCCAAGGATGACCTTTGAAGAGATATTTGATACTGGCAGGGTGTAGTTCTACCCTAGGTGTACGAATGCGTGGACGACCTGCGGTTTTCTTGTTCATTGTTACTTTTCTTTTTCTAACTTAATACGATATTGAAGGTTGTTCTCTAGTAAGAGAAGAAGTTTATTTGTTATCTCAAAAGGGTTTGAGAGTTCGAGAACACCAAATTCTTGTAAACGAAACTTTGTTTCAAGGTCCATGTCACGATATGGATCAAAATTTTGGCAAAAGAGTTTTAACTCTTCTAATAGTTCATCATTGAGATAGAAATCAGGGTGATTAATATCCTCTGATTGCTTATCAAAAGCGTGGTTTTCATTTCGAATGTGAAATAACTCTTCTTTATTTTCCATGGAGTATTGTTATTTCAGATACATAGCGTTACGTCAAGATAGGAGGTCTATTTTGGCAATAATATCTTTTTTATCAATCACTCTCTTAGCATTACTTATTCCTGCTGAAACCTTAATTGAAAGGTTTAACTCATTGAAATTTCGAATTCGATCTGAATATCAAAGAGGCAAGGACTTGTTAATAGAAGTATCCCAGCTCAATTTGATGGGGGACTTAACGCAACTTTCAAATTACAAGTTTTACGACTCATTAATTTGTGAGATTGCTCAGATTGCAAAAGAATTTGGCGCTGCAACAAGTCGAACTCTTGCAAAAATGCGCCACGCTCTCTCCAATGATCTTCAAATTGAGAAGAAGGCCGCAGGCACAATTAATGAAACACTCTTTCAATTTCTTATGGCAATGGGACTTACATTTGCCCTAAATATCTTTGCAACAAATATCCTTGGCCTCGCAACCGACTATACCTTCCTCGTTTTGGCCCTAATCTATAATCTTGTAGGTGTTCTTAGTTTCATCATGCTTATTAAGAAACTAAAGCGAAAATTTCTGGCCCCTATTAGTAAGATTCTAAATTCATATCTCATATTTAAGCTTATGTACGATGTTGGAACTCCCATCAATCAACTCATTCATCGTTCATCAATCAACTCAATTGTAGATTTAGATCAGGCCCTGGCCAAGGATCTCTTTCGAAGGCTCGCTGCACTAATTGAAGTAAAGAAACACCAAGGTGTGGATATTTGTGAAGACCTCGAATCCATTGAGATTAATCTTTGGGATGATTACCGAAGTGAAAATGAAGTTTTTTTACAACGATTAAAAATCTTCAAATTTATATGGCTTGTGGTCTTCTTCTTTGTGCCTTATGTCGCAAACTTTTTTCGTCTAATAAGTCACCTAAATCTTTAAGCTTGCAGGCACTCTGTAATTGATATTCTATCGTTTTATAGGTACTTTATTTGAGTAATTTTAAAACAAATGGAGTCAATCGATGGCCTATCAAAATGATAAGCAAATTATTTATTCAATGAACCGTGTTGGAAAAGTTTATAAGCAAAAGCACGTTTTAAAAGACATCTCTCTTTCATATTTTTATGGAGCAAAGATTGGTGTTCTTGGTCTTAACGGTGCTGGTAAGTCGACACTTCTTAAGATTATGGCAGGTCTTGATCAAGACCATCTAGGTGAAACACACTTAGCTAAAAATTATTCGGTTGGTTACCTTGAACAGGAACCAAAACTTGATCCTGAATTAACAGTTAGAGAAGTTGTTCAGCAAGGTTGCCAAGAGACAGTTGATCTTCTTGCTCAATTTGATGAAATCTCTGCAAAATTTGCAGAGCCAATGTCTGATGACGAAATGAATAATCTTCTTGATAAACAAGCTAAGCTTCAAGATAAACTTGATGCTGCAGATGCTTGGACTCTTGATAGTCAACTAGACCTTGCAATGGAAGCACTAAATTGTCCTCCATCTGAAGCAAAGTGTGGAAACCTATCTGGTGGGGAAAAGAGAAGGGTTGCACTATGCCGTCTTCTACTTCAAAAACCTGATATTCTTCTTCTAGATGAGCCGACAAACCACCTTGATGCTGAAACAGTATGGTGGCTTGAAAGACACCTACAACAATATAAAGGAACAGTAATTGCAGTAACACACGATCGTTACTTCCTAGACAATGTTGCTGGTTGGATTCTAGAGCTTGACCGTGGACAAGGGATTCCATTCGAAGGAAACTACACTGGTTGGCTAGAGACAAAAGCAAAGCGTCTAGCTCAAGAAGAAAAGACTGAGTCGAAAAGACAAAAAGCAATGAAAGAAGAGCTTGAGTGGATTCGCTCAAACCCTAAAGCACGTCAGGCGAAGTCAAAAGCTCGTATTAAGGATTACGAAGAAAGAGCAAAAATCTCTAGTGAAAAGAGAAATGAAACAAATGACCTTTTCATTCCTGCAGGTCCTCGTCTAGGAAATAAAGTTATCGAAGCTCACGGCGTTTCAAAAGCATTCGACGACAGACTTCTATATGAAAATCTTGAGTTCTCACTTCCTCCTGGTGGAATCGTTGGGATTATCGGTCCAAACGGTGCTGGTAAAACAACTCTATTCAAAATGATTACTGGTCAAGAGAAGCCAACTTCTGGAACTTTCGATGTAGGTGATACTGTTAAGCTTGCTTACGTTGACCAGGGACGTGATTTAGATCCTGAAAAAACAATCTATGATGTTGTTGCTGATGGAACTGAGTTTATCAATGTTGGTGGCCAAGAAGTTAACTCTCGTGCCTATATTGCAAAATTCAACTTCTCTGGAGAAGACCAGAAGAAGAAAGTTTCTGAGCTTTCAGGTGGTGAGAGAAATCGCGTACACCTTGCAAAAGTTTTAAAAGAAGGTGGAAATGTTCTTCTACTGGATGAGCCAACAAACGATCTTGATGTAAATACTCTACAAGCTCTTGAAAAAGCACTTGTTGATTATGCTGGTTGTGCTGTTATCATTTCCCACGACCGTTTCTTCTTAGACCGTTTAGCAACACATATCCTTGCATTCGAAGGCGAGGGGAAAGTTGTATGGTTTGAAGGAAACTTTAACGAGTACGAAGAAGATAAGAGAAGACGTCTAGGAGATGCAGCAATGAATCCTAAGCGCTACACTTATAAGAAACTTACTAGAGATTAGAAAAGAGATTATAAGCTTGAGAAGTGTATATAAATTTGGTGGCAGTTCGATAAAAAGCGCTGCTGCCATTAAGCAGATTGCAGACTTAATTTTAGCGTGTCCAAATGATGCTCTTGTTGTTTTATCTGCGACGTATAATTCAACTAATGAGCTGGAGTCTATATACTTTAGTGAAGACTCTAATTTATTAGTTGAAGACTTTTTCACAAAGCATAGAGTGATCATTGAAGAGTTAAACCTTCAAGTTGATCTCTCCAATTTTAAAGAAGAGTTGCTAAGCTATCTTACACTTCCCAAGTCTAGTTCGACTCTCGATTCTATCTACAGTATTGGAGAGCGTATCTCTACATCAATCCTTGCTAGTTATATCCAACAACAAGGAAGAGAACTTTTTCACGCAGATGCCCGTGACTATATTCTCACGAATCGCAATTTTAATGAGGCCAAGGTTCTCTTTAAGAATACAAAGGCAAATTGCAAAGATTTAAATAAGCACTCGCTAATTATCACACAAGGCTTTATCGCACGAACAACCGATGGCCAAACTTCAACTCTAGGCCGAGAGGGCTCAGATTATTCCGCTGCTATCTTTGCTTGGGCATTAGATGATGTACAAGAGCTTGTGATTTGGAAGGACGTTAAAGGTGTTTACGGCCATGATCCAAAGGTTCTTACAAATGCACCTTTAATTCACAACCTAAGCTACCGACAGACAAAACTTTTGACTAATAAAGGTGCTAAAATTCTTTTTCATCGAACGATGAACCCTTTAATCGAAGCAAATCTACCCCTTATTGTTAAAAGTGTATTCTACCCGAATGAAGCTGGAAGCTGTATTAGTGATGCTAAGGAAGATCATTTCTGTGCTATTTCAACAGAAAGAGATGAAGCCTCACGCAATTTTATTACGGTATTTGGCCTTCCTCTTGAAAATGCAAAGTTGTTGGAAAGGTCATTTGAAGTCGATGAAAATAACGATGATTACTTCACGCTAGAAGTTGATGGCCAAGATCTTCGTGAGTGGATAGACCTCTTTGGTGATCAGTTATTTTCTTAGCCTTTGAATAAAGTGTTGAGTAAATCGGACGATCTGCTTCACTACCGTGAACCTCTATAATTTCTTTTACTTCTTTATTTTCAACAAAGATCACGTTATCAACACTTTGACAGATCAGTCGTAAGATTTGATCGAAATCAATTCCGTTTTTACTCTCTGAGAAGATTGAAAATAATGTAGTAAGTCTGAGTAGTGTATCCTTGGCACTGTTAGCATGAATTGTACTCATCATACCTTTGTGCCCAGTATTCATTGCTAATAAAAATGGGATAACCTCACTTGATCTAATCTCTCCAAGAAGAATTCTCTTTGGAGACATCCTTAAAGCATAACTACAATAGTCTTTTAGACTCTTTCCCTCACTAGGATGTGATAAGAGGTGAGTTGAATTGGAAATATCTCCGTCGATCTCTGCAACATCTTCAATAATAACGTGATGTTCATTTTCAAAGCATAGCGCCTTACAAACTCTTAAAAAGCTAGTCTTTCCACTTGCCGTAGAGCCCGCAATAACAATATTCTTATAATCACTAACCAACTTTTCCACGATCTCATGTGTTTCTTTGTCTTTTGAAAAATCGGATATTTTGAAATTCTCTTTTGCATGAACTCTCAAAAATGCTTTTGCTTGTGCTTTAGGGGAAAGACATGGATGTGTGATACTCACTCGCAAGTCAATCTCATTGCCGTCAACTAATCGAGTATTCTTAAATGATGCAAATGGATTATTGAAGTTCCAATCAATTCCTAGTTTTTGAGTTAGAAAAACTAAGCTTAAGACAAAGTCTTCATTACTTAGAAATTCAACCTTTAAATTAAGATGATCCTTCTTTTGTACTTCGATATCACTAGGAGAGTGAATGATAAACTCATTGGCATCATACATTTTTAGAAGATCATCAATGTAACTTTGATGATAGACCTTGTTAAACCAGTCTTTGATTTCGTTTAGATTATCTAAGTCACTTTCTTGAAGATTATTTCTTTCGAGTGTTTCTAGAATAATTTCTTTAAAGTTCAGATGAATTGTTTTCTTTGCTTTCTCACTAAGTAGCATTTTAAATTCATTGAAAAAATACTGATTGATTTGTGACATTATATTTCCTATTTAAGTTTCGCAATTGCAATGATTCTTTTATATGTTTTAAACTTTGTTGAAGATGAAAAGAGCTTTCCTAGAATAGGTACTTGGCCAAGGATAGGAAGTCTTCTTCCTGCGTTATCATCAGTTGTTAAGTCAATTTCAAACATTTGAATTGGAATTCCCTTTTCAATGAGAAAACTTGATTCTTGTGCACTCCCATTGATATACGTATCCCCATTCATTTGTCCCATTGGCCTAGTAAGTTTTGTAGCGTATTTCACTTTATAGCGATTATTTATTTTCTCTAAAAGTATCTCAATCTTAAGCCCTGCAAATCTCCACTGTGTATTATTTCCGTTGTTATTAGTCGTTGTCGTAAAGGGGATATCAGAGCCCATTTGCACTGTTGTTTTATTACTTGTACGAAGTAGAATTTTTTGTGTCGCAAGAGTTGAGACATTATAATCTGTATCTCTAAGTACAATACTTTGACTCTTTGCAAGTGCTGAAGCTCCTTCGTCAAGAAGGTCTGTAAGGCCTACGTCAACTTGATCTAGTCCGAAATTTATTTCTTTTCCGTCCATTCTTTCAATTTGGATGATTCTCATTTCTAGTTTATGGTTCAAAATATTCTCAAATCTTTGAGATAGAAAAAACTTAACCATAAGTTTATTTTGAAGTGGTTTAAGAAATTTTATATCTTTCAATATCTCTTCGTTGGTGAAACAGTGAATATCGATCTTGTTCTTTTGGCAGCGTATATCGTCATAGTAGTTTTGAAAAAAGTGGTGATGAATCTCTGCGATGATTTTCTTTGCTACTTGATCTTTTAGTTCACCTTTGAAGATAATACTCTTATTTTTACTTAACAGCGGTCGTAGGACTAGGTACTGATCAAGTGTTGTAATATCTTGGGTAATAATTAATTTATCTCCCTTGATTTCACCATTGATGTCGAAATGACGTAGATTATTTAGAGCTTCGAGCACCTTAAATTGACCAGACTTTGAAAGTACATAGAATTCGAAGGTCTTCTTGTTGCCAGAGTTTAACCATAGTGTGACAATTGAGTGACCTTGCATTTTACCTTTAATAATGAGTTTTGATTGGGCCTGTAGCGACTTGCTCGATAAAACTTCTTTATTAGATATACTGTAGTTTAAAACATTGTTTAATGAGATTTCAGTTACTTGGCCTATGCCTAGGGTAATTTGCTTCAGGCCTGTAGCGTAAATATTGAAATTTACGACTGATACTAGGCCAATGACTTTGACAAAAGGCAAGAAACTTAGTAAAAACCTATACTCGAAAACTGTTTTTAATTTAGATTTAAATATATTGAGGAGATTTATCATGGTATCAAGAACTCGTATTACAAGAAACAAGCGTAATGCTAAAAAAACAAAAATGGGTGCTAAAAGAAAAGCGCATAACAGAAACAAGGGAACTACTCCTAAGTTTAAAATTCATCTAGATTAATATTTAATTATTTTTCAGATATAGAAAGAGGGCCAAGACGTTGGCCCTTTTTTATTGTCCAAAGGTATTCTGAAGAACTCTTTTGTCTTGTCTAACAATAAATGGTTCAGCTTCCTCGCCTTTAAAACATACGTGAAGTAGGGCACTCTTATAGATGTCTTCACATGGATTCTTCTTTTTAATAAATCGGAAGTCTTCTTTTTTCACTCCATTTTTTGCCATTAACTCGTTTAAAACTTCAAACATGTGGTTCTTTTCAGAGTCATATGTATAAACAATTACTTCACGTGCTTGAATACTTGTAACTAGTAGGATTGTAATAAGGCTAAATTTCAATTTCATAAGCTCCTCCTTTGGATTTAGGTAGATCAGTAACTGGATAGGAATCTAGCTCTAAAGTCTTGTATGGAGCAATTCTATTCAAATCTGAAATAGAAATTTTTACGAGATAGATAGGTATCTCCTCATCGTTGAGTTTTTTTACGATCTTTGCCTTATTGGTGATGTGTGTTGCGCCTGCATATAGGGACACGTATTCTTCACTACCTACAAGATTAGTCATTTCATTGATTTTAAGTTTTAGAAGTCTTTCATCTTTAGCTACTGAAATATGCTTTTCTGGAACTTCCTGTACCGATGGCATTGAAAGAATGTATGTAAATATATTAGTTAGAACTAGCGCAACCCAGAATCTTAGATAAAGCGCCTTTTTCATCTTCTCTTCTTTTTCTTTGTTAAAAAGCAGAGGTGAGGAAGTTGGCTCATTATTTGATTGAGTTCCAGGTTTTGATGAAGTTTTGGATTTCTCGTTGTTTAGAATTTTCAATTTTTATCTCCAAGTTAATCATAAGAATTAATGTACTTACAAAAATTGAAGTCCATAATAGTCCTTCAATTGTTGAATACCCTTTGGTGCCATGTGCTTTGACGAGAGAGTGAAATCGTCTAAAAGTCTTCCCTCTTCTAGTTTGAATTTTAGGGTAATCACGAAAGAATGATTTTCTGATAGGTTGCTCCCAGTATAGTGAAAGGGCATAAAAGCCTTCCATTTCTTTTCAAAGACTGCAGATGTATCGAGTCTTCTCCTGATCTTCCAGAGCTTGCTTCCTAGCGGATCTGTTCTTAGAAGAGCTAAAATATTTGTTGCCTCACATTCATCTATCGTTAAGAGTTTGAAGCGTAGAAAGTATCGAAGAGCGCTTTGCATATACTGCAAGCCTTTTGCTCCATATTTCATGAATGGCTTAAGCCATGCGGCTAAAGGGAAGAACTGTGCATAAAAGATACTCTTAAGCCCTACGTTTATATAAGAAATTCTTTTATAAAATGACTTATATTCAACAATGACTTTTTTTGAGCAGATATATGACTTATTGTAATATTTTATAATTTGTAGCTCTTCATAAGAACGGGCCATATTAGAGAATATGATGGCAATAAAGGCCATAAAAAATAATATAGCGACTAAGGAAGTACTTCCTCTTTCATTTAAGTCCATTTGAAAATCCTAAGCTATGCTTCTCTCTTCGATACTTCAGGTATTTTCCATTTTTATTTTTTACAAACTTAATCCGTGTTTTTGAATCAAGCCACCTCTCAAGAGAGAGGAGACTTTTACAAGAGAATGTTTTTACTGATTTTTTATCATCATGTGATTTTATTAATGAATGTACATACGCTTGAAAAACAATACTATTTTTGCAACGATACTTTTCACTAACTGCACTGCTCACAAGAAAGACAAAAACAATTAGAGTAACGCTAAGAGCGTAAGATAGTATTTTCATGATTGTTTATTAATTTACTTTGATACTCTTTGTGATTTTATCGGATGCGTCTTCAAGTCTTTTTTGAACTCTAGTTCCGAGTGTTTTAACAGCAGTAATACAAATAATTCCAACTAGGCTTGTGATGATCATATATTCCATTACGCCTTGGCCTTTATTATTCTTTAAAATCTTCTTCATAATTTTTCTCCCTGTTAAACCTAGTTCATAAGATTTTTGGGTTTATAAAATAGAAAAAGTGCAGAGTCTTTAAGTTGAGTTAGAATGTCGGGATATATTTCACATATGAAATAAAGGATTATTTTTCCTAGTATTTTCAGCAAGTTGCTAATAATTGTGGAGAGATTAAAATATCCTTATGAACGATAAAAGTAACTTCTACGTATTTGAGAAAAAAGAAATCTTATTGGTTGTCATCTTTGTCATCCTGGTTGCCATTACTTCATTCTTCTTTGGCCTAAAGATTGGATCTAATTATGCTTTTGAAAAAGCTGGCCTTAGCAATAAGGAAGAGAAGGCGATTGTTGAGCCATTGGATGAAAAACAGAAGATTGAGCTAACATCTCCAGAAGAGGAGAAGGTTAAAGAAATAGTTCAAGATAAAGAGACCAAGAAAGTTTCTAAAGAAGAATTAAATAAGAGAATTGAAGAATCTTTAAAGCAGAAGATGGTTAATGAGTTTTCAAGTGAAAATAAAGATTTCAATGATGTTGGTGTTCAAGATACACAAGTACAAGAGGTTGTAGAAGAGAAGGTTGTAGAGCCTGTTCAGCAACCAGCTGTTGAAAGTGAGACTGTTCAAGAGTCAGCTTCTAAGACAGATGAATATACTGGAAAATACACAATTGTAGTTGGTTCATTTGAGTCAATTGATGACGCAAAAGAATTTGCAGAAGGTTTTCGAGTTCTTGGTTTTAGCCCAATTGTTAATGAAAAAGAAGTACCTGGTAAGGGAAATCGTTTTCGCGTAAGCCTTGGGGCATTTGAGAGAAGTATTGAAGCGAAGCAATATGTTAAGAAGCATCCTTCTCTTTTTGCAGGGCGTGATTATTTCTTTACAAAATTCGACTAACTCATCATTTAGAACATTTACATTTTTTATGATACGATGCCCTTATACAAATTAAGGGCATTTTTTTATGAATATTTACACACTAATTATGGCCGGTGGGAAGGGAACACGCCTTTGGCCTGAATCAACAGAATCAAAACCAAAACAGTATCTTTCACTGGTTGGAAATGAAACTTTACTTGCACAGACGCTTGAGCGTTTTGAGGAAAGTGTAGATTTGAAAAATCGCTTTATTATCACAACGCGTGATCAAGCTGAGCTAGCTATCTCTTGCTCAAAAAATCAAATTTTAGAAGAACATATAATCTATGAACCTGCGGGGCGAAATACTGCCCCTTGTATTCTCTTATCTCTTGCGGCCATTGAGGCAGCTGGGGCAAAAGATGAAGACATTATTGCAGTTATGCCTTCTGATCATGTGATCTTAAATAAGAGTGGCTTTAAATCCAGCTTTGATAAGGCCGTTAAACTATCAAGTGATACGCAAACAATTACAACAATCGGAATACCACCACATTTTCCTCACACTGGTTATGGCTATATTAAAACAAGTGAAGCTGTAGGTGATGGCTTTAAGGTTGATGAATTTGTTGAAAAACCAAATTTTGAAAAGGCTAAAGAGTATTTATCGACTGGAAAGTATGTTTGGAATGCGGGAATGTTTATGGCACCACTTGGTGTTTTTAAAGAAGAGTTCGCGGCCCACTCTGCTGAAATGTTTTCTTTCTATGAAGAATTAAAGGCATCTCTTGACGAGGAGGCCAAGCTTGAAGAAGTATATAATAAGATTCCAAAAGATTCGATTGACTATGCCATTATGGAAAAATCAAGCCGAATCAGTTTAGTAAAAGCTGAGTTTGATTGGAATGACCTTGGATCATGGGAAGCACTTGAACAAGTAGTTGACCGTGTCGAAGGAAACACTATAATTGATAGTAACGGAACTTTCTTAAAGGATGCGACAGGAAATATTATTTATGCTCCTAATAAGCATGTTTCTTTAATTAATGTTCAAGACTTAGTTGTGGTTTCAAATGATAGGGCCGTAATGATTGTGCCAAAAGATGATTCACAACGAGTAAAAGAAATTGTTCAACACTTAAAAGATAACAAACGCAAAGAATTATTATAGGAGAATTCATGGAAGTTGTTAAAAAAGTAGGCGAGTACACAATTGTAAAAAAAAGATCGGGACGTTTTGCTGTTAAAGCTGCAAATGGAAAGTTCGTAAACAAAGAAGAAAAAGTTAAAATTCTTCTAGATGCTGGTCTTATTACAGCTCCAGCTGTTAAGGTTGAAGAGCCTGCTGTAGAAGAAACTCAAGAAGAAGCAGTACAAGAATAGTATAAATAAAAAAGGCTCCTTATCGGAGCCTTTTTTTATAAGTAATTTGGTCTTTGATCATACTCAATCGGATCTTCAATTCCTGCCTTCTGAAAGCCTCTAAGCCTTAGAGCGCATGAATCACAAACTCCGCAAGCTTTATCTCCTCGAGCATAACAAGAATAAGAAAACTTAAGTGGTGCACCTAGGTCGACCGCTTTTTGCACAATCTCATTCTTTGCCATATCAATTACAGGAGTGATGATCTCAATATCACCATCTTTAGTTCCTTGCTTGATTAGCTCGTTATATGCAGCGTAGTAGCTTGGGCGACAGTCTGGGTATCCAGATGAGTCTTCGTTAACTGCACCAATATAAATATTCTTTGCACCAACAACTTCTGACCAAGAAACGGCCATTGCGATGATGTGAGTATTTCTAAAAGGTACGTAGCTATCAGGGATTTCTTCTGAATCACCTTTATATTGTTTTACATCAATTCCATCATCAGTTAGAGAGCTTCCACCAATCTGCTTTAGAAATGAGACATCAATTACTTTACGTAGAGATTTATCGACTCCGTAAAAGTCAGCGATTTTTTGGAAACAATCCAATTCACGTTCTTCTGTTTTTTGTCCGTAGTTAAGGTGAAGAAACGCAAGGTTTTCATGTTTCTCATTTGCAATTGCAGCACAAACTAACGAATCCATACCACCACTAACTAATACAACTGCAAGTTTATCACTTTTCAAAATATAACTCCTAATCTACTGACTTATAGTCCTTCGGCCGTTTCGTTAATAAATGCCAGGATTTCGTCAGTAACTTTTTTTGCCTTTGCTTTTTTCTCAGCTAGACTTCCTTCTTTTTCTTGAATCATAATATAGAACTTAATTTTCGGCTCAGTTCCTGAAGGACGAAGGTAGAGGCGGTTTCCATTTTTGAAGTGGTAACCAATTACGTTACTTACTGGATAATCCAGTTTCGACTCTTCATTAGACTCAAGGTTTTTCACAATACCTGTTTGATAATCTTCTATAGCTTGAATCTCTTGTCCGCACAAGCTTGTAGGAGCTAAGTCTCTAAAATGACTCATGATTCGTGTAATTTTTTCGGCCCCTTCTTTACCCTGATAAACAAGATTTAGGAGAGTTTCCTCACTAAAGCCAAATTCTTCGTAAATTTTATCGAGGGCCTGAATAAGGTTTAGCCCCTGTTTTTTGAAGTATAGAGTTACTTCAGACATAAAAGTAATTGAAGCAACACCATCTTTGTCGCGAACAAAATTATGCGGAAGATATCCAAAAGACTCTTCTGTTCCAAATAGGAAGTTTGCCGATGGATCTTCTTTTTCTATTTTATTCATTAGTCCACAAATCCACTTAAATCCTGTTAGTGTCGAGTAAGATTTTACTCCGTACTTATCAGCGATTAATTCTTGGAGTGGAGTTGTTACAACTGTTTTCACAAAATATGGGTTTGCTGGCATTGTGCCATTTTCTTTAAGATTGTGAAGCATGTAGTACAGCATTAGGATTCCGATTTGGTTTCCGTTGATATACTGAATCTCTCCTTCATGCTCAAATGCAACTCCAAGTCTATCTGTGTCTGGATCAGAGCCAAATGCTATATCTGCACCAGTTTCTTTCATAAGATCGACTGCCATCTTCATTGCCGAAGCATTTTCTGGGTTAGGTGAGCTTACTGTTGGAAAAGCTGAGTCTGGTTGTGCTTGCTCTTTAACAACTTCAACATTAGTAAAGCCAAGCTGTGCCAGAGCTGTCGTACAAGGAATTAATCCTGTTCCGTGAATAGGCGTGTAAACGATCTTTAAATCGTTACCGAATTCTTTACACATTTCAGGGTTAACTGTTTTTGAGAGGATGTCGTTATAGAAGCTTTGTTCAACGTCTTCTCCAACCCATGTGATAAATCCTTCTGATTCAGCTTGAGAAAATACCATGAATTTCACAGCATCGTATGAAGTAATATCATAGTAGCGATTGATAATATTTTTATCGTTTGGAGGAGTAACTTGCGCTCCATCATTCCAATAAACTTTGTAACCATTGTATTCTGGAGGGTTGTGAGAAGCTGTTACCATAACTCCTGCTTGACACTTATGGTACCTAACAGAGTATGAAAGCATTGGAACAGGATTTAGTCTTTTATAGATATAAGACTTAATTCCATTGGCCGCCATAACGCTACAAACTTCTTTGGCAAATTCAAAAGAGAATTTACGTGAGTCATAGCTTACAGCAATTGATGGATTTGTGATCCCAGTTTTAGAGCTGTGATCTAGTACTTCTCCAGCAAGGGCCTGCGTTGCACGGCGAACTGTATATTTATTAATACGATTATTTCCGGCACCAAGAATTGAGCGAAGCCCACCTGTTCCGAATTCGATATCTTTATAAAATCTTTCTTCGATCTCTTTCATATCATCAGCGTCAATTAGCTTTTGAATCTCTTGACGTGATTCCTCATCAAAGTATGAGTTATTTGCCCATTGAGCTGCTTTTTCAAGGCTCGTTGTCATTTCAGTATTCTCCTGTGAAATTTATATTTGAGTATCTTGTGCTATATTCTCAAATCTAGTAGACTTAGGCAAAATATAATCAATGAAATATTGTGTTGTGTGTTAATAAAATCAAGGAGTTAACATGGCAAATAAAGAAATGAAACATAAAGAAAATGTTGCTGGAAAGTGGTATTGCACAGATCCAGATGATGATAACGGCGAAGGATGCATTGCATGTAACGTATGTTACACAGGTGCTCCAGACTTTTTTGCTGAAGATGAAGATGGAAATGCATACGTTGTTAAGCAACCATCAACACCTGAAGAAGAAGAGCTATGCCAAGAGCAAATGGATGCTTGTCCAGTTGCTTCAATTGGTAATGATGGCTAATTAATTTAATTAGAATTTCATATCAAAAGAAATATAGGCAGAGGTGCGGTTGTAATCGATACCTCTGTCTTGCGTTGAGTGATTTAACTCCATAGTCACAGTAGCATTCTCAAATACCCCAAATGACCTTTTTGCACTGAAGTCAACTTCACCTTGAGCATTGATAACAGTTCCAGTTTTAATTATCGTTTTTCCTTGGAATCTGAAATCATTTGCAATCGTTGCCGTCTGATTAGTGTCGTAACTCATATCGGTTTCAATATCAAAATTTCTAAACTCTGGAGAAGCAACAGTTACTCCTGCTAGAAAGTAGCCGTCAGCTTTGGCCAAGGCCCTTGCTGTCGACTTCCCTTGATGTTTTAAGTCTAGGTTGATTTGTTGGCTATCTGAAGAGATATCGGCATTGCCATCAATTGTAATATCATCACTGTAGCGATTAGAAAGATTAAGGTTTAATTGCTGCTTGTTTGGCTTGATATTAATTTCACCGTTTAGCGTTGTGTCTTCAGTTAGCTTACTGTTGAGGTTAACGTTTATTCTTTGCTTTTGGTCATTAATCTCGACCTTGCTTGTAAGTTTAGTATCTTCTCCAAGCTTACTCTCTGTCTCCATCTCAATTAATGTTAATGAAGTAGGAACATAATAACTCTGCTCAAGTAGCAGTGCTTTATTAATCTTAACTTTTCCAATGAAGGTATCGTATTCTTGATCCTTAACTAGACTCATTTCAGAATCATAATTTGTCTCAAGAGTTACACCTTCAGGAATATTTCTTTCAACATCTGTAGGCTTTGTTGGATCAACAAAAGTGTCATGTGGGTAGTAGATTTGAAAGTATGGTTCTTGATCTTTTATAAAGACTACTTTGATAAAAATATCTTCGCCAACTTCGTCTTGAGATCGAAACCAAGTTATTCTAGTTAGTGTTCCTGAACGAGGAGCAATTGATAGGGAAGAGAATTCACTAAGAGCAATATCTGAAGTAAAAACTAGTTCGAAGTCATCAAAATCTCTTGTGTTATAGCGCTCTTTTCCGCTGTCAAAATCACTTTTAAGACAGCTAATTTCTCCAACCTTATCAACAGTTTCGATATAAGTTGCGATGGCCTTAAGTTTTAGTGCTTTTTGTTTGACCTTAATACTCGGTTCTTGAGAATTTTCATTGGCCTTGGCCACGATATCTGAAATATTAGAAGCGAGCTCGGCGATATCTCTACACTCGATACACAACTCTGAGGCCCCACTGTTATGCCTAGGAATATCGTCAGAAACAGCATCTTCATGCCTAACTGGAATATATTTAGGTGACTTTGATTTTGAAATTCTTACGATATCTTTGACAAGATCCTTGGCCTTGATTTGCTTGCCATTAACTTCTATCTCTTCCTTAAAAAAACTAGGCTCTATGGCCAAAGCATTGACTACGACAGAGAAAGTGAGAATAGAGATAGCAAATCTATATAAAAACACAAATTCTTATCGGTGGCAGTTTAGAAAAAGTTTACGAAAATGGTAAATTATTTTAAGTGTCTTAAAATTTCAGTACTTGCGCACCTTTGCCGACAGGAATAAAATAAGGTAGATCACATTTACAAAGGAAGTTTCATGAATCCAACAAATCTACAGCTCGTAGGGACGATTCTATTTGCATGTGCAATTTTGCACACATTCTTAGTTTCTAAAATTCAACATTTAGCTCACAAGTATCCAGAAGGATCAATGATGGAGAACCTTCTTCACTTCTTAGGTGAAGTAGAAGCGGTATTCGGAATGTGGGCAGCTGCATTTATTGTGTACTATAGTGCTACACAAGGATTTGCAGTTTATGATAGCGCACACCAAGTTGTTGGTGGAGCACTTAAATATCTTGAGAAAGATGTTAACTACACAGAGGCCGCATTCGTATTCGTTATTATGTGTATGGCGGGGACGAGACCAATTATTATGCTTGCAGAAAAAATCATTGGGATGATTGCAAAACTTATCCCAATGCCTGGTAAAATGGCATTCTACGTTTCAGCTCTTATTATCGGGCCGATTCTAGGATCTTTCATTACTGAACCTGCTGCAATGACAGTTACTGCTCTTATCCTTTTAGACTACTTCTTCTCAGACGAGAAAATGAGTTTAAAATTTAAGTATGCAACGATTGGTCTACTTTTTGTAAACGTTTCAATCGGTGGAACTCTTTCTCACTTTGCTGCACCTCCTGTTCTAATGGTTGCTTCAAAATGGCACTGGGGATTTGTTCACATGATTACAAACTTTGGTTACAAAGCAACAATTTCGATCATTATTGGAACTCTTATAATTGCTTTCATGTTTAAAGATGAACTACAAGGTAAACTTGAAATTAAACAAAAGCATGAGAATTGGATGGCACCAACTTGGTGGATGACTTTAATTCATATCATCTTCATGGGATTAGTTGTTTTCTCTGCTCACCATATGGTTTTCTTCCTAGGTTTATTCCTATTCTTCCTAGGTTTCACAACTGTTACAAAAGAGTACCAAGACGAAATCAAGTTAAAAGAATCACTTCTTGTAGGTTTCTTCTTAGCTGGTCTTGTTACACTTGGTGGACAACAAGGTTGGTGGCTACAACCAATTCTATCTAAACTTGGTGACTTTGTTCTTTTCGTAGGTGCAACTTCACTTACTGCTATTACTGATAACGCTGCTCTTACATATCTAGGAACACTTGTTGATCTAACTGATTCTGCAAAGTATAACCTAGTTGCAGGTGCTGTTGCCGGTGGTGGTTTAACTGTTATTGCTAACGCTCCAAACCCAGCTGGTTTTGGTATCCTTAAAGGTACTTTTGGAAAAGATGGGATTAACCCAGGTAAGCTTCTTCTTGGAGCACTTTTCCCAACAATCCTTGCAATGGTTATGTTTCAAATTCTTCCAAATTTAGCGAAGTAGAAATACAAAGGGCCTCAGATGAGGCCCTTTTTTATAGATCAACTACCCAGTTAAATGGGTCTTCAATTGTTTTTTCTTGGATACCTAGAAGTGTTTCACGAAGCTCTTTTGACACTGGTCCAAACTCTTCTTGAATATTATAAAATTCACCAGACTCTTCATGTAAAGAGCAGATTGGGGTGATGATTGCGGCCGTTCCGCAAGAGAAGCACTCAGTACATTTCTTAGACTTAATATCTTCAATTAATTCATCAATGCTAATCTTTCTCTCGACAACTTTGTAACCCTTGTGACGTGCAATATCGATGAGTGAACGACGAGTAATTCCATCTAGGATTGTCTCAGTCAATTCTGGAGTGTGAATTTCACCATCAATTACAGCAAAGAAATTCATTCCACTTAATTCTTCAATCGATTTACGATCAGTTGCTGATAACCATAGTGTTTGGTGTAGTCCAAGTTTTAGTGTTCTTACACCTGCGTTAAGAGCACCGGCGTAGTTACCACCAGTCTTTGCCGTTCCCATTCCTCCTTGGCACGCACGAATCATATTTCTTTCAATTAAAAGCTTATAGCTTCCTCCTGAAAAGTAAGACTCAACAGGTGAGGCGATTACCATGAAAAGAAATTCTTCACTTGGCTTAATTCCTAGATTGTTTTCTGTGGCAATCATGAATGGCCTAATATAAAGAGATTCACCACCACGTTTCGGAATATAGTTTTCACCCATCTTTGTGACTGTATTTACAGCTGCAGTAAAGATATCTTTTGGTACTTCTGGCATGGCCATACGTCTTGCTGAGTGATTAAAGCGTTTGAAGTTTTCTAGTGGCCTAAAAAGGTTTGGGCCATTGCCCTTAAAATTATAGGCTTTCATTCCTTCAAAAATTTCTTGTCCATAGTGAAGAACTTTACAAGTTGGATCGAGTTCTAATTTACCATAAGGCTTGATCTCAAGCTCTCCCCATTCTCCACGTTTATACTCACAAGTCGCCATAATCGGTAGTAGGACCTTTCCAAATCCCACGTGATCAGGCATTGAAAAATTCTCAATTGCTTTCTTTGCGCTATCTAAAATAATCATTCGAATTCCTTACTCTTATTTGCAGTGGTAACCAAGTCCGTAAACTTTCCAAGTGTTTCCTTCGTTTACAGATTCTTTGATCCAGATAGTGTCTCCACCCTCATCAGCAACTAAGTTGACGGCATGGTTAACAGCAAGATCCTTGATACCATTTTCATTTTCACCAACGACATTTGTAAAAGGCTTACAGCTTTTATGACGTGGCTTTTGATATGTTACTTTTACTTTCTCTCCAGCTGGAGTTAGTTTTGTTTTTGAAACAGCACAACTAGATAGAATTAATATCATAATAATATTTTTCATTATTCCTCCATGATTTTTAGTTATACTAGCAAAATTGCAACGATGTTGCTTAGGTTTGTGCGTCAATTTTATCTTTTGACGAGTTTGGTGAATTAGAATATTATTTTTCTACTTTAAGACACTTGTAGGACTATAGCTCAGTTGGTTAGAGCGCTACCTTGACATGGTAGAGGTCTGCAGTTCGAATCTGCATAGTCCTACCATCTTTGATACTTTCAATTACATTGCTTGATGATTTAGTTTGCTGATACCGATATCAAATCAGCGCCAAAACATGCCTTTGGGCATCTTTTGATCGCAGGTTGTAAAGTTCGAATCTGCATAGTCCTACCATCTTTTTCTCAATCTATTTATTGATTCGCTTCTCTTAAAGGCCTTCTCTTAGGCTTAGACTCTGTTTTTTCAATTGTATCCTGATTGCTCGTTGATGCGTTAACGAATGTCATTGTAAACGTTGATCCAATACCATCAATATTATTAAAGGCCTTTATATTTCCTCCGTAGAATTTCATATATTTTTTTACAACTGGAAGGCCAAAACCTGACCCTTCTTCGCCATGAGTTCCTTCGCGGTGAGTTTCATTAGTGAATGAGAAGAGGCTTTTTATCATTGACTCTGGGATTCCTATTCCTTGGTCTGTTATATCCACACGGATAACTGAGTTTAGATGAGTTACCCTGACAACAACTTCAGATCCTTCTGGTGAAAACTTTGATGCATTAGTTAGAAGGTTACTAAAGACGCTGTGGCATAGTGACGAAGGCTCTGCCATGGCCTGGATACTGTGGTCATCAAATTCAACACGGATATGTTGACTCTTTTTTTCTAATCTTTTTCGGATAAGCTGAATTGAATTTTCAATAGATTCTTTTAATGGAACAGGCTCTAACTTTATATTTGATTTGCCTGACTCAATGGATTGTATTTTTCGAATATGTTGAATCAGTTCTGCCATATTTTCGATAACTCCGCTGACACGTCCTAGGTTTTGCAAGATTCCGTCTTTGTCTTTCATGGCAAGTAGGGAAGAGTCGCTTAGTAGAGAAAGGAGAGTTGTTGAGTTCGATAGATCGTGAAATAAAACGGAGAGTAAATGTTGTTTTTCTTCGAGCCTTCGCGAAAGGTCGCGACCTTCAACTTCAAGCTGTTTAATCTTAATGGCCTGATGAGTAATAACCATAATAGAACAGAGAATTAATATCATCAGCAGACTTACGAGATAGATCACTTTCTTTCCTTAAAAAACGTTTTTCTTAAAACTTCGTATTTTATGAAACCAATTAATTTTGTAGGATTTTAGCTAGCTTTATTCTCATAACCAAGTTTGAGAAGGTAAATTTAACTTAAATTAAGAATGTTTTTTCACATTTCACTGGGCCTTCCTTTAAACAGAAACGTGACTGATGATTGGAATTCAAGTAGACTTGCTGGAATGAAAGACTATCTTAATAAAAAGTTAACATCGCTGGTAATGACGCAGTTTGTTCACTACTGGTACTACTATATTGGGGCATTCATTTGTCTCTATCTAACTCACAAGATTCAAAGTGAACTTCCTTTTATTGCAAAAGATTTAGCGGAGAAAATTTCAAAAGGAATTTCTATTCCAGTGGGACATCTTTTCTTATTGGCCTTAGGAATTATTGTTTTTAGAACATCTTCGCGACTTCTCTTTTTCTATCCGGCCCGTGTCTTACAAAAGATCTTACGCTTTGATCTCATGAAGAAATTAGAAAAAGTGAGTCCTTCTCGTTATAAAGAATACCCGAAAGGTCAAATCTTTCAAATTATTGGTGGAGATCTTGAGCACGTAAGAGCATTAATTGGTTTCGCTCTTTTACAAATTGCTAATATCATCATTGCTCTTTCGATCCTTGTTCCAAAGCTATTAAGTTTCAACAAAGAGCTGTTTATTGCGCTACTACCGATGCTTGTGGCGTTTGTTCTCTTCAGTGCAATTGTTTCAACGAACCGTAAATTCTATCGCCAAACACAAGACCTTCAGGGTGATGTTCAAAATATCATTATTGAAACTTACGCAGGTAAAAAGACAATTAAAAACTTCCATGCGGAAAAAGCATTTATTGATCTCTTTGCTAAGAAGTCAATGGAAGAGCTTGAGAATTTTTATGAGGCAGGCAAGCGTGTTGGCATCTCTATCCCACTTATGCCAACTGGAGTTGGTCTTTCATTAATTTGGGGTGCCTATATCATTTTTACGCAACAGCTTGGTGCATCTTCACTGATTTTATTCTCAGGTTTTGTTTATCTATTTTTAGAACCAATTATGTTCCTCGCTTGGATTGGAGTTGTCTTCACTCGCTCTGCTGGAGCGTGGGCAAGAGTAAGAGAGCTTGTTGCTGTACTTGATAAAGAGAGTGAACTTGAGACAATGCTTAAAAGAGAATTTTCTTTTAAAGAAAAAGAAGAGTCTTTTGAATTACAGCTTCCATTTTGGGACAACGATATCAATTTAAAAATTTGGAAAAATACAAAGAATGCAATTGTCGGAAAAACTGGATGTGGAAAGTCTGAGTTACTCGTTAAAATTTCTGAGGTTTTAAAGATCCAAGAAAGAAGTACGAGTTATGTCGCTCAAGATCCGTATCTTTATAATGGAACAATTCTAGAAAACTTATCCCTGGGTAGAGACTTCAATGAAGAACAACTAGCGAAAGCTTATGATCTACTGAAGATCTTTGGACTCGATTACTTAGCTTCAGATCGCAAGAGTTTGTTTAACCTTGTTGTTGGAGAAAACGGAAAGAGATTATCTGGTGGACAAATCAAGCGAGTCTCTTTGATTAAGTCATTACTTTTTGAAAGTGAGTTTATTATTTGGGATGACCCTTTCTCATCAGTTGATGTCGTGCTTGAAAGAGAAATTTTGAATCAGCTCAATGCTATGAATATTTTTGAAGGTCGCACGCTCATTATGTCGACACACAGGTACACGACAGCGGTTCAATGTGATCACTTAAGTTTAATCTGTGAAAGTGAAGGCTTAAGAGAAGAGTCAAGTGTTATCGATTTTACACAAAAACAAGAAGGAGGAATTTATGAGCACTTTAGAAAACAACTCATCTAAATTCCTAGTATATAAAGGAAGTGGTAAGTATTTATTAAGCATGGTTGTATGTCTTATTATCTCAAGTGCTCTTGGTGCAGCACTACCACAATTAATCGCAAAACTTACTGCAAATTATGAAGTCGAAGAGGTTTATCGTCAGACTCTTGGAATTATGACATTTATCTTTTTGGCAACGGCCTTAAACCGTGCTGTTTATAACCTGATTATTAATCGTTATGTTGTAGGCCTTGTTCAATTCGTCCGCACTCATTGCTATGGTAAGTGGCTTTCAAGTGTGGAGCTTCAAACATCGAAAGAAAACCGCAATGATCGCTACCCTCAAGGAGAGGTCTTAGCGCGTATTATGAGCGATACGGAAAGCTTAAGGGAGCTTGTTACTTCTGGAACTTTTGGAATTGTCATTGATATCTTCTTCGTAGTTGCTTCTCTGATCAGTTTTGTAAGCTTAAATGCAATTGCCGGAGTGTATCTTGCAGTAATCCAATTTGGAGCCTGCTTTATTTTAATTTGGTGTTCTAAGTATATGCGTGCAGTTTTCTTAAGCGTGAGAAATTCACGTGCAAAACTTTACCGTGTTGTTGCGGATCTTATTGGCGGTGTTCGTGAGAATTACTACAATCCTGCAGATCAGTATACATCGAAGAAATCCTTATTTGTCTTTGATGAATTTCTTAAAAAGATCCTATCTTCAAACGTTTGGGACGCATCATACTACTCATTTGCCGAGTCTCTTTTTCCAGTCTTCTTAGCTTGCGCAATCTTTATCATTCCAAATAGTGGTATTACTCAAGTCGCATTGATCTTTGCTCTAATTGATTTAATTCAGCGCTCGATTAATCCTATTAAAGATGTCTCTTCGAAAGTTGCAAATATTCAAAGAGCAGCAACAGGAGTAGGGCGTATTAATGAATTTCTTGTTGATTTAGACAAGGAGAAGTCTTCAGATATCAATACAAAAAGACGCCAGTATGATGTTGAAAAGATGCATATTGAAATCCAAAAATTTACGTATCCAGCTAAAGGTGAGAATTCAACACCCTTTACTTTAGAAGATATCTCTTTTGATTGTCGCCAAGGTGATCTTATTGGGATTGTCGGATTATCTGGAAGTGGAAAATCGACTCTCTTAAATATCATGGCCGCTAATATTATTCCTGATGAAGGGAAGGTATTTGTTGAAAATCATAGCGGAGTTAAGAAAGAGTATAATTTTGATTATATTGATGACTTCAACGAGTATCGTGAATTGATTGGGATTGTTTCGCAAGATTCGCATATCTTTTCAGAAACAGTTGAATTTAATATTACGATGGGGCAAGCAGGTTTTGGAAGTTTTGATGCTTTCTGGAGTGAAGTTTGTGAACAGATTTCTTATCTATCGAGATGGGGAATAAAGCCTGATACAGTCCTTGATCAAAATGAAATCTCACTTGGTCAAAAGCAGCTTATATCGGCGATTCGCTCTTGTTACTTAAAGAAGCCTATTGTTCTATTCGACGAAATTTCTTCTTCATTAGATAGTGATCTTGAAGAAGCTCTACGTAAAATGATTCTCTTTGTTCAAAAGCAGGCCGTTACAATTATCGTGGCCCATCGAGTTGAAACAATACTTGATGCCCAACAGATTCTTGTTATGGAAGGTGGAAAAATTATTGCAAAAGGTGTCCATGAAGAATTGAAAAATAGTTCGCCGCAATATGATCTCTTTGTGAAGCAATTATCGAATTGACAAAAAAATGACGTGAACACTAATGCATTATTTCTCTTTTTTACATATAATTAGTTTAAATTGATGTAAGGAGATCATTATGTTTAAAAAATCCAAGCTAGCACTTGGCCTAGTTGCTATTTCTGCAATTGGACTAGTTGCATGTACGAGCGAAGTAAATTCAAAACCAAATTTCTTATTTAAAAAGGCACCAAATGCCACTGCAGTGATTAAGTTCAATGGCAAAGAAGTTAGTCATGATGAGCTTTTTAAAGGCTCAGAAGCAGAGTTATATGAAGCCCAATTAAAAGTATATGAACTAAAACTAGGTAAAGTTAAGGCCTATCTTTTAGAGAATTTTAAAAATGAAGACCCTGCAAGAAGTTCAATGACAATGGAGCAATTCATTGATGTTGTTATTGCTAAGGACGTAAAAGTATCTGATAAAGAAATTAACGAGTTTGCAAAAGAAAGAAATATTCCTGATGTAAATCCTCAGTTAAAAGCTAGAATTGTAGACTTCTTAAGAAACTCGAAAAAGCGTGAAGCTATCGAAGCATACTTAACTAAGAAAACGAAGAATAGCCCAGTTGAAATTTACTTAGAAAGACCTAAAAGACCACGTTTTGAAATTCCTGTGACAGGAAAAGAGCCAATGTTTGGTGGAAAGGATGCGGCCGTAGTTATTACTGAATATTCGGATTTCCAGTGTCCTTACTGTGCTAAGGGTGTTGAGATCATGAATCAGATCAAGAAGACTTACGGTAATAAGGTTAAAATTGTATTCAAGAACTTCCCATTAAGCTTTCATAAAGATGCGGCCAAAGCTGCTGAAGCGGCACTATGTGCAAATGAGCAAGCTGGTGATAAATTTTGGAAACTACACGATTCAATGTTTGCAGATCAGTCAGGACTTTCTGTTGCTGGACTTAAGTCTAAAGCAAAGACAGTTGGTTTAGATCAAAAGAAATTTGATGAGTGTCTTGATTCTGGACGTATGAAAGCAGAAGTTGATGCTACAGTTAAAGAAGGGATTGACGTTGGTGTACAATCAACTCCAACTTTTTATGTGAACGGTATGCTAATTAATGGTGCACAACCATTTGAAGTATTTAAAGAGCTTATTGATTCAGAATTAGGTAAATAATTCGCATAATACATTATAAAAATAGTCGGAAAGACAGATAATTAAGAGGCCGGGGCATTTATTCCCGGCCTTTTTATATTGTGCATAATTGATAGAATAGAGGGGGTATATAATATCTTATTGCATCTAAATCGGAAAAAATATGGACGTTAGAGATTATTCAAAGAGACTTTCACAACACCGCGAGAACTTTCAGCAGACAATTGATGAGCAGAGAAAGAATTATAAACGTGAAGTAGGTGAGTTAAAAGACACTCAAGAATATCGCTTAAATAAGCAGCGTCAATCCTATGATAACTCACTTAATAAAGTTGAAGAAAGGCAAGATCGATTCAGAGAAACGGCCACGGAAGATACAAAAAGAAAAATTGAAGAACAACAAAAAAATTATTTAAGTAAGTTAGATGGAAATAAGCGTGAGTTCGAACGCGATCGTAAGGATATTAAGGATCAATTCGATACACGTTTTAAAAATATTCGCGAAGCCTATGAGTCAAAAACATTGGCAGAAAATTCGAATATGGATCATCGTCTCTCATCACAACAAAGAAGATTCGATTCAACTATGGGCAAGATGAATGACCACTTCAATGAGACAATTGATAAGGTTTACCGTGACGCTCGTGATACGGCACACGATCATGAGTTAGAAACAAAGCAAGATCGCCGTCAGTTGATATCAAATTATGAAAATGAAATCAGGGATCAATTAAAAGAAAGTGGTGAGAAACGCGCACGTCTTTATGAAAGATTTAATGATGATGTTGATAGCTTAAGAAAGAATCATAAGGGTCGAGAAGAGTCTCTTAAAGACTATCAAGAGCAGCGCATTTCAGATATGACTGCTCAAAAAGATAAGCAACTTGCTGAAAACCAAAAAAGTTTCAAGAGTTCTATTGAAGAGATCAATGATCGAAACTCAAGAAAAAGACAGGTGGAGCAAAGAGATTCTTCGCAAAATGCAAAGGATCTTGAGAATCGTCATGCGAAGGAATTATATCGAGCAAGACGAGAGATGAATCAGAAGTTATCTGGTGGAAGTCGTGAAGATGTCTTCAACGATAAGTTAGAGCAAACGGAAAGGGGATATGAGACACGTATTAAAAATATTCGTGATCAAATTGATACGGATCGCTTTAATGCTGATATCCAAGAAAGACGTCGCTCACAATCAACAAAAGAAGCACTTCGTTCTCAAAAACAAAAATCATCTGAGTATATTGCTGATCTTGAAAAAGATATGGCCAAGTTTAAGAGTGATACTCTAAGTGATATTAATATTGAGCTTAATAAAGATGTTGAAGAGCTACAAGGTAACTTCAAGCGCCAAGTAAAAGAAAAAGAGCTAGAAGCTTATAATGATAAAGAGCAATCAAAGAAAATTCTTGAAAGACAAAGAGCACAGTTTGGCGAGACAGTTCAAAAAATGAGTGATCGAAATACGGAAGCTGTTTCTCAGATGCAGGCAGACTTTGCGGATGAATCAAAGAAATTTATTCAAGATACTCATATGAAGCATTCTCAAGAGATGCAAGAAGCAAAAGAACACTTTATTGAAAGTAAGGATAAGCTTGCTAAGTCACTAACACAGAAGATCGAACAATTAGAAGAAACAAACGATAAGTTAATCTCTTCTTATGAATCAAAGTTAAACAGACTTAAGAAAGCAAATGCAAAAGAGATTGAAAGAATTCGATTAACTCAAAGTCTAGAGTCTAATCAACTAAAAGAAGAAACGAGAAATGCAATAGCATTGAAAGATCGTGAAAATCACAGTAACCTAGCTAACTTGAGAGGTGAGTTCGATAAGAGGCTATCTCAGGTTAAACAAAGAGCAGACATTCAAGTTAAAAGAATGGTAGAGTATTATGAAGATATGATTGCTCGAGAAAGAGATGAGTCACAGAGAAAGTATGTTTCCAAAGTTACTGAACTTGAGAATCAATACAATACTCTTTATGAGAACTCAAAACTTGAAAGATCAAATCTAATTAATCAGTATGAAAACCGTATGGAAGAAATTCGTGCGGCAAATGCTGAAGCTTTAGAAGAGAGATCGAGTGAAATTCGTGGCGGTATGTTTACGGATCAACAAGAGTCTCGTAAAGCTTAATTATTAAAAAAAGAAAAAGCTTATAAAAATTCAGGGAGAGATAATGGGAATGGGCAAAGTCCGTCGTGCTAAAATTGTTGCGACATTAGGGCCGTCATCAAATACTGTAGAAATGATTGAGAAATTAATCATTGCAGGAGTAAATGTAACAAGAGTAAATATGAGTCACGGTACTCATGAAGCTCATGCCCAGCTTATTTCAAATATTCGTCAGGCTTCAAAAAATATTGGAAGAGAAGTAGCTGTTCTTATTGACCTTCAAGGTCCAAAGATTCGTACAGATAAACTACCTAATGGATTACAACTTAAAAACGGTGAAACTTGGGTTATTGGACCATCTTCTAAACAAGCGGACTATCCTGAATATAAAGACTGCTATATCCCTACTATCTATGAAAAACTTGTTGATGATTGTCACGATGGTGCAAGAATTCTATTTGATGATGGAAAGCTAATTGCGAAAGCGATAACACGAGATCGTGATGTTTATAAAATTGAAGTTATCGTTGGGGGAGAGCTAAAGTCTAATAAAGGGATTAATCTTCCTGATTGTGAAGTATCTGCTCCTGCATTTACTGACAAAGATGAAGCAGACTTAATGTTTGCTCTAAAACATAATATTGATTATATCGCTCTATCTTTTGTACGTAAGAAAGAAGATATTATGACGGTAAAGGCCTTACTTCATAAATTAAAAGTTAGAGTGCCAATTATTTCTAAGATCGAAAAACCTCAAGCATTAGATAATATTGAAGAAATCCTAGATGTTACTGATGTTATTATGGTAGCTCGTGGAGATATGGGTGTTGAAGTTGGAAACCATTTAGTTCCTTCAATCCAAAAAGAGCTCATTCAAAAATGTAATGACCGCATGATTCCAGTTATTACTGCAACACAGATGCTTGAGAGTATGACTGATGCTCCAACTCCGACTAGAGCAGAGGCAAGTGATGTTGCAAACGCTATCTGGGATGGAACTGATGCTGTAATGCTATCTGGAGAATCTGCATCGGGGATGTATCCTGTTGAAGCCGTGCAGATGATGAATGATATTATTTTTGAAGCGGAGAAGACTCCTAAAGAGCGTCCGCTGTTAAGAAATATTGACTTGTCTTCAGTGAACTCATCTGTAATGGTTGCCGCTTCAATGATTGCAGAAAAAGTTGAAGCAAAGAGAATTCTGGCCGTAACAGAAGGTGGAAATTCTTGTCGTAAGGTTTCGATGTTTAGGCCGCAAACTCCTGTTGCTGGTGTAACTCATAACCTTCGTACAGCAAGACGTATTTGCTTATACTGGGGAGTTTACCCATATCTTGTTGATGAAGAGGTACAAGATACTGGCTCATACGTTAAGTATGTTGTTAACCAGGCAAAAGAGAGAATGGGTCTTTATAATGGTGACAAAGTTGTTGTGACGCTAGGTGATGGGAAGATCTTCTCGAAAGGATATTCTAACTCTGTTAAGGTTGAGATTATCAAAGAAGCTCCTCACGAAGATGCTAATAAAGATACTTTTGAAGTTGCAGAAGATAAAAAAAAAAGAATCCTGCTAGATCATAATATCTGCTCTACTTGTCAGAATTGTGTTTCAATTTGCCCTCATGAGATTTGGGTTGCAGATAAGAAGACAAAACTGACAAAGCTTAATAAGGATCAAATTGGACACTGTACGCTTGATTACGAATGTATTCGAGTCTGTCCAACTGGTGCAATTGAGATTATCGACAAGTCATGATCAAAAAAGACGACATTCAAAATATTTTAAGAACTCTAGATCTTGAAGTTTGGGGTGTCGTCACTGAATCTAAACCTAAATCATTAGAACGTTTCAAAGCTTGGATTAAAGATGGACTTCATGGCGCTCTTGGCTACCTCGCCGATGAACGCGCTATCAAAAGAGAAGATCTCAAAAATTATTATCCTGATATTAAGTCAACACTAGTTATCGCTTTTGATTATTCTCACATAGCTCGTAGTGCAAAGAAGTTTTATGAGAGTGGTGAGAGCAACGGGCTTAAAATAGCTAATTATGTAGTAGGCTTCAAGGGGCGCGATTATCACTATGAAGTGAGAGATAAGCTTCAAGCAATTGGAGAAGAGTTGCAGAAGCTAGATCCTGAGCTAGATTTTAAGTTCTCTCTTGATACCCAACCAATTCTAGAGCGCGACTTTGCCTATCAGTCAGGGCTAGGTTGGTATGGAAAGAATTCCATGCTAATCAATCGCCACATTGGAAGCTACTTTATCATTGGCTCACTTCTTTTAAATAAGGAATTAGAAGCACCTAGTGACAAGTTTGAAACAGATCACTGTGGCCAATGTACTCGTTGTGGTGATGCTTGCCCAACTGCTGCCATCGATATTGAAAAGAGAACCATCATTGCTGATAAGTGTATTTCAACTTTCACTATTGAACATTTTAAAGAAGTCTTTCCTCCAAGTGGGATCGAAAATGCAAATGGTGAAATCTTCGGTTGTGATATTTGTCAGGATGTATGTCCATGGAATAGGCGACTGGAAAGAAAGCTTGAGGCCGACTCAACTGCCTTCAAAGAAAATGGGAAACAATTCATCGACTTCTTTTTAATGAGACCCCTAGAAGATATCTTCTGCGATCTGGAAGAAATGAGTAATCGTGAATACCGTCGTATCTTCAAAGGTACTCCACTTGAACGTACTGGAAGAGTGGGAATGCTTAAGAACCTAAGGCTTTATTTGAAGCTAAAGTAGCCCAATCCTCTTTGCATGCTTCTTGATAAAACTTCCGGCCATATCTGGAAGATGGTGGCCAAGCTTACCTGGCTTCTCCATTGTCACAGTATTGCCAAGGTTCTCTAAAATCTTTGCAAAGTTTTCCATTCCTTCTTTTCCAACAACCACATCATCTTCCCCTGAGATCAGATGCACTTTGTGTCCTGTTAGAGTTAGGTGAAACTTTTGATCTTTGATCCAAGGAAACATAATTTCTGGTGCTAAGTGTTTTGAGACAAGTTCCGCTCGTGCTTTAACTGTCGCTTGGTAAAATGGCGTATCAAAAACGTGTGTGACACCTTCTGGTGGGACACCAAAGCCAACGCCACAGTGGTGTACGTCAAAGCCTTCAAAGTAGTTATTTTGAACTGCAAGAATTGAAGTCAGGGCACCTAGAGAGTGACCTCCAACGAGAAGTTTATTTTGTTGAGAAGGGTAAGCTTCTTTTAATTTATTTAGTGCATGGATAAATAATATCGGCGCGTCATTTTTGAAGTCCTCAAAAGATGCCACGTCATGAAATGAGCCAGTAAAATGACCTGGTTGGTCAAGGATTACTGTTGGGATTCCGTCATCACAAAGCTTTTGTGCCCATGAGAAAATACTGATCTTGTGAGATGTGTAACCATGAGTAAAAATGGCGTATCCCGTATCTTTTAGCTTCTCACTAGGAGGTCTAAAGAGTAGGGCATTAACCGTTGTTGATCCTTGAGTTAAAATAATTTTATCGATGCTTAAAAACTTTTCATTCATAGCAAACATAATAATTAAAGATATCTCAAATTAAAATTAAAAAACTTTTTAATTTTCTATTGACGAAAGAAACATAAACCATTAATTTAATGGAACCAAATCATTTATGCCCTGATAGCTCAGTTGGTAGAGCAAAGGACTGAAAATCCTTGTGTCCGTGGTTCGAATCCGCGTCGGGGCACCATAAAAAAGCTACTTCTTTGAAGTAGCTTTTTTTTTGCCTTTTTTTCACCTTATCGTACTAAAATAAGTTCATGCAAAAAGTTTTTACCGTTTTTGAAGAGCACGGCTTGGGCCTGGAAAGGGATAACAAAGTTCGTCTTGTTGATCATAATAATAAATGGCGTGATGTCTTCAAGTTTGAATCTAAACGAATCGCTGATTCATTAAATATTAATTCGTTAAAATTACACCACTGCGGAAGCACTGCAATTCCAAATATTGTCGCAAAACCAATAATCGATATCGTTGGTGAGACTTCTTGTTTAGAGGAGTTAGACAAAAAGAAAGAGTTACTTGAGAAGCTCGGTTACGAATATAAAGGTGAATATGGGATCGAAGGTAGGAGATATTCTGTTCTCTATAACTTCGAAAAGACAAAAGGCTTTTGTCATCTTCACATCTTTGAATCAGGTAGTAAGGAACTTAAAGACCATATTATTTTTAAAGATTATCTTATTTCCAATCCAAGTGCAGCATTGAGATATGAAGAGCTTAAAAAATCTTTGGATATACCAAGAAGTGAATACTCAAATGCAAAAACAGAGATTATCTCAGAGCTATTAGAAGAGGCATATAAAGAAAGGAGTTCACTTTATGAGGACAAAAGAATTATATAACCCATTGGTGGGTTTTCTTATTGGCGAGTGGGATAATATTAGCTTTGAAATTTCAAATGGAAAAGAAGTCAAAAGAGAAGTTTATCCTGAAACGATGGTTGGTAAGAGTGAGCATGTCATTACTATCACGGCGCATGGGTTTAGAGACGGAAAAGATTTAACTAAGGATATGTGCCTAGAAGTTAAAGGTGAAAAAGTTATCATGTCACAAGGGCCTTTCAGAGCAGAGGGGATTGTTAAGGGGAATGTATATTATCTAGAGGGGAAGCATGAGGAGATGATTTTTAAGTTTAGGCTTTATACTATGGGAGATAAGTATGTTTTTCATAGAGAAACATGGAAAAATGGAAATATTCAACAAATGGATATGTCTTATCTTGTAAGAAAGAAGTAGTATGAAGTTTTTTTACCTTGCGGATGAGTATATTAAATCTCAAATGGAATAAAAATTAATCAAAGGCTCTATTTATAGAATATGCATTCTAGGTGTCTTTTCTTTACACGTGGCCAATAAAAAAGCACCTAGAATGAAAACTCCGAACTTTTGTTCTGACTTATTTTATTCGTTAGTTTTGTTTACTTGCTGTTTTTCTCCTTTTTTCAGTCTGTTTTAAATCTCCATGTAAGTACTTCGCTGCTTTTCTTAGAAAGCCTGGCATTTTATCTTCACCGTAAGGTGCAACATAACCATTGGTAGAGAAGTAGACTCCTACAAAGTCTCTTTTTGGATCGATATAAATACCTTGGCCAATATTTCCGTGCTTCCAAAGCGCCCCATCAGCGAAGACCCCATCAAATTGATAAGAGTTTCTTACTGGAGATTCTCCAAACTCTTCTATTTGTCCTTTGTACTTTGCACCTCTTTTGTAGGCATTATCACTTCCCGCTGTTTGCAGCCTTCTAAGAACTCTCTTTGAAACAACTGGAGAGACAGCAGCTTTCTTCCAACTAGGAGTAAAGAGCATTCCATATCTTGCAAAATCTTCAATTGTACTTGAAATTAGACCGTGAGCAATTGAGGTCCCGTCGGGGGTAAGGTGATGCTGCATTGGAAGTCTTGCAGTCATCTTACCCCATACTCGTTCTTCAAAAACTTTTGCCCAAGTTTTATTTTCAATTCTCTCTGCTATGACAACAAAGACTTGAGTTACAGCTGATGAGTAGCGGAATACTTCTCCGGGGTTTTCACCTTCAATTTTTTCAGCAGTTTTTAAGACTTCAAGCCAATTGTCTACATTTCCTGTCGATGGATTTTTTGCTCCAAATTCTGCACTAAAGAATTTAACAATAATCGATTTCGGGTCAACAATTGCTTGGAGAGTTTCTTCAAGCTTTAAGCCAGTGGCCATGTTAGCTGCATCAATCATTGATATATTGTCCCAATTAGTTCCCTTAAATTCAGGAAGATAATATGAAACACTTTTTCTCATATCAATCTTTCCCTCTGCTTCAAGTTGAGCAATGACAAGTCCTACTGTTGTTTTTCCTGGAGACATCCAAACGTGGTAGTCTTCTCGGTTCATTCCTGGGAGGGCCTCGTAGACAATTCTACCTTTGTGCACCATCACAACTCCTTGTACTCTGTGATTTGGATGGGAGACATATTGGTCAAGACTCAATTCACCATCTTTCGTTGTAAAGAATACATTCTTTCCAATTCTTTTGTTAATCTTCTTAGATAAGGCCTTGTACTTGTCATTAGGCTTTGAGGTTGCTGTAGGCATTAATTCACTAAGATTTTGGTTATAGTATAAAGCGTGATCTCCTCCCATTTGATAGTGGAAGTTCTCAAAGCTTTGTTGCGCCTTCTTACTAAATTCTAAAGAGAAGGGTTTCTTTGCCACACTAACTGGTAACGTTGTCGATGCTCCTGGGACTTTTAAATACTTTTTAAGAGGATTCTCTTTCTCTGCAAATGTGAGAAAAGAAAAAAATGAAAAAGCTCCTAACAAAAGTGAATATTTAATATTCATTACTGACTCCTAGATTTATTATTTTTCAACTACAGAAGCACGACTTCTTGTATTTCGATCTTCAAGCATATTCTTAATTATTTCACCATTTTTCATAATCACAGCAAAACTAGTTTCTGGTGTTGCAATTAAATCAATATTTTTAAGAGGATCGCCGTTAACTAAAATTAAATCAGCATAGGCACCAACTCTCACAACTCCTAGTTCTCCATCCGGATATGGATCACGTTTGCCACTAAGTTTAAGTAGTTGAGCATTATCATGAGTAAGAATTCTTAGAACTTCATGTGGCTTAAACCATCTTTTCATTTTTGCTGCCATTTTTCCTTGCTTAGCTGCAAGTGCTGGATCAAATAGGGTATCAGTTCCCCAAGCAATCTTAACTCGATGTTTTTTTGCCGCTCTCATGACTTTATCTGTTCCGTTTGTCACTTCTACAAATTTGGCCTGGCTAACTGGATCTGGAAATGGAATGGCATCTTCATCGTTAAGAATTGGCTGAATACTTAACCAAACTCCTTTTTTGGCCATCTTTTTGAGTGTCTTATCACTCAGTAGGAACCCATGTTCGACACTTTTAACTCCTGCATTTATAGCTTGCTCTATTGCCTTATCTGAAAATGCATGGACTGTTACATATGTATTCCAATTATTGGCCTCTTCAACAATTGCTTTCATTTCATCGTATGAATATTGAGTAACATCAAGAGGATCATAGAGTGATGAAACGCCACCGCCGGCCATGACCTTTAGTTGACTTGCACCCATTCTAAATGCTTCTCTGGCACCTTTTCTTACTTGAGGAACACCGTCTGCAATAATTGTCATACCAACTCTTTGGAAATAGTCGAGGTCTTGATTATTTGATGTCGGAACTACGGTTGCAGGTCGAAAGTCACCATGTCCAGAGGTTTGTGAAAGATAAGGGCCAGATGGATAAATTCTTGGTCCTTTAACCATTCCATTATCTGTTGCCTTCTTTAGTCCAAATACATTGCCGCCAACGTCTCTTACACTCGTAAAACCACGAAGTAATGTATCCTCGTTTGTTTTAACTGCATTGATTGATATATATTGTAAATCTGCTGAGAGAAGTTGAGCTTGTGGCATTGTTGCTAATGTTGAGTGCCAGTGGTTATCAATCATTCCTGGCATTAAAACTCTTCCTTTACCACTGATAACTGTAGCATCTGCCGAAGCTTTTACATTTCTTCCAATTCTTTTAATCTTATTATTTTCAATTAAAACATTTGTTGTCCCTGAAAGCTTAGTGCTTGTTCCATTAAAGACTTTTACCCCTTCAAAAAGTACAGAAGAGGAAGCGTAAATTAAAGATTGGCCAAAAAATAATAAAAGCCCGAGTGTAATCCTATTCATTTTGATCTCCTATATGCTTGTGTTTATATGTGCTATAAGTCGAATTATCGAACTTTGGATAGAGTTCTCAATTAAAGTAATGTTGAAGAATACCTAGGTGTATTTGTAGTTTAATATTTCATTAAATTATTTACTTTTATTAATTCCTCTTAGATCATTTTTGGTTTTTATAATGAGAATCATGAAAAATACGATAATCAAAATAATAATTTGTACTTTGACTCTTTCTATCTATGCTGAAAGTTTAGAATTTGACTCCATATACAGTGTTGAAGGGATTCTCAAGGACAATGAAAAGCAACAAAGAGATAGCGTCTTAAAGTGGCTTGTTAGTTCAAAGAAGAGTCTTAAAGAAAATTACGGTCTTTCTTTGGGTGTGGATAATTTTACGCATTATCTCGATTCAAACTCTGATCAAGACCCATCAGATGCTGCAAGTAACGTCTTTCGTCTCTATGGTACGTGGACGTTAATAGGTAAGGGAACACCCAATGATGGTGCACTGATATTTAAAGTCGAAAGCCGTGATGCAATTGGAAATAATCTATCGACACAGGCGCTAGGGCCAACTCTTGGGTACGCAGGAACTTTCGCTTCAACTTATAGTGATAAAGGCTGGGTTTATACGAATTTTTATTGGAAGCAACATTTTGCGGATGGGAAAGGAGGAGTTGTTTTTGGACAGGTTGATGTCTATGACTACGTCAATGTTAATAGTATTGGAAGTCCTTGGACTGGATTTACAAACTTAGCGTTTCAGCACCAGCCGACTTTTCCTGGCCCTCCTCAAGGTTTAGGTGCTGCTGCCTCATATCACTTTAATTCTAATTGGTCTGTGCTTGCAGGTTTTGTTAATGCAAATAACGATCCCCATAAACCGATTGAAAGTGCTAAAAAACTCTTTGATGAAGGAGAAACATTTAAGCATATCGCAGTTGGATGGTTACCGAAGTGGGCAGCTCGATTTGATAGGTCTCTGCAGTTTACATTCTGGCAAGTTGATAAAAGAGAAAAGGCTGGAGTGGAGTCAGGTTCTGGTTTTTCATTCCTAATGAGTACTATTAGAGGTAAATGGACACCATTTCTTCGTGCTGGTTATGCTGATGGTGGAGGGGCCATGCTAGATCGTGATATTAGTGTTGGTACGGGGCTTAAGTTAAGAGATGAAAAGGATTTAGCTGGTCTTGGTATCGGTTGGGGGCGAGCTCCCTATAATGATAGGGATCAATATACTTTAGAAGCATTTTATCGCTATGGAGTTAAGAGCTTTATGCAATTGTCGCCTTCAATTCAATATATTTCAAAGCCTGCTAATGATTTATCAACCGATGATATCTTTGTCATTGGTGCACGTTTAAGAGTTTTCTTTTAATAAGTTTTTTTACAACATAACAAGGAAGTTTAAATGAAAAGAGTATTTTTACTTATTGTTCTTTTATCAATAGTTTCTACAACCCACGCTCAGGGCAAGTTTAAAAAAGACGAGTATCAGGCACCAGTTCTAGCATCAACAGAAGATATCTCTAAAGAGTTATCAAACCCAAATACGCCTCTCGCTTCTTTAACATTTAAAACATCATATACAGCTTTTGAAGGAGATCTTACTGGAGCTGATGATCAGGATTCATTGACAACTCTCTTTCAACCAGTCTTTCCTTTTCCAATTGATCATGCAACCAAGACAAATTTATTCATTAGACCTGCTATTCCAATTGTATGGAAAACACCAACTCTTGGTAGTAATGGTTTTAGGGATGTTAATGGGATAGGAGACATTGGTTTTGATATTGCTTTAGGTAGAACTTATCAAAACGGTACTGTTCTAGTTGGTGGTATGCAAGGACTAATTCCTTTAAAGAATCACCTATCTGTTAATCAATGGCGATTTGGACCTGAGTTTCTCTATGCTTATTTATCTAAGAAGTGGTATGCAGCAATCTTTCCATCTCATCTGTGGGATACATCAGGAAACGAGCAGTACTCAAACACACAAATTGAAATATTTGCTGGCCTTTATTTTGAGAACGCATGGACATTAATAACGAATCCAAAACTTAGTTATAACTGGGTGACTGATCAGACAACAATTCCACTAAATCTAACGGTCAGAAAGGTGACAAAACTAGGTTCTACTCCTCTAAAGCTTGAGTTAGGTTTTGATTACTATGTTGAAAAGGATGATGCCTTTGGACAGGACTGGGCCATTAATTTAAGTATTACACCTGTTATTGATAATTTTATCTACAACTTATTTAAATAGAAGTATTACTTCAGGTGCTTTTCCTTTAAGCAAGGTCAATGAAAAGCACCTGAAGCGGAAGATTAGGCCAATGTTATTTTAATCTTCTTCATTCGGCCTTCACCAATTGAGACTGTTTTAACTTCTTTATGCTTATCAAGGTGTTGATGAACAAGTCTGCGATCTGATGCGTTTAATGCTTTTAGTGTTACTGGCTCGCGAGAGTCTAGAACTTTAGCTGTCTCACGCTCAACCATCTTAATAAGACTGTCTTCCTGACTCTTTACACCCTTACACTTGAAATTTAGTCTAACTTCTCTAGGAACTTCAACACTGTTGTAAAGGTGAAGTCTTGTTAGGTGCTCAAGAGCTTGGAGTAGTTCATTATTATCTCTTGTTAACATTTTCTCATCTGCTCCAGAAAAGAAGATCTTAATATCCTTTCCATTAAATGAGAACTTTGCAAATAGCTTCAAGTTTGCCTTTTTAATAAGATTAATTAGAAATGGCATCACGATTTTTTTATACGTTGGCCTAAGGCTATAAGTGAACTTTGTAAGCCTCTTTCCAAATAAGAAGAACTTCTTGCGTCCCTGTGTCGATTCATCAAGGCTTAGTTGTGAATCATACTTTATCTTGAAGAATGCAAGAGCGGCTGCCTTCGCACTTTCTTGAGAGTCTGCTTGAATCGTAAACGTTGGTGTATTTGGTTTCTTTTCTATTTTCTTAATAGGTTTTGTTACTGGTGCATCAGTTCTTTGAACTGTCTTTTTAACTCTTTCTTGAGTTTTCTTTTGAGTTCTTTGGCGCTGAGGTTTCTTGCGCTGATCTTTTTGCTCTTGTGTTAATGGTTTGCCAGTTGTTCTATCGACAACTTTAAAAGTTTTGCGGTCAATGAATGGCTTCTTTGAAAGATTTTTCGATATATCTTCTGGGCCAACGTCTAACTTTGGAATTTTATCACCAATAAAATCTTGAATAGGATCTAGATATTCACAGTCATCAAATGAACAAAAGCTTATTGCTTCTCCTTCGCAGCCTGCTCGACCTGTTCGACCAATTCGGTGAACATAGTTTGCAGCATCTTGTGGAAGATCGTAATTGATAACAAGATTAACATCTTTTATGTCGAGACCTCTTGCTGCAACATCTGTACAAACAAGGATTGTCGTCTCTTTCGATTTAAAGTCTTTGATAAGCTTTGTTCTCTTAACTTGAGAAAGGCCACCTGAAATTGCCTTTGCTTTGAAATCCATTGCGATCAGCCATTCAGCAACTAAGTGTGTTTGAAATTTAGTATTACAGAAGACTAGGGCGTATGCATCTTCGTGATTTCGTATGAGGTTGACAAGAAGTCCCATCTTCTCATTTTCATTAATCATCGCTAGCTTATGATCGATGTGATCAACAACCATATTGTCTTCATTTAGCTTGATCTCAATTGGAGTTGAGTTGAACTTGTAGGCCGTATTTAGAACTGCCATATTAGTCGTGGCCGATACCATGATTAATTGTCTATCATCTGGCATTTGGCCAAGTGTGTATTCAATATCTCTTTGGAAGCCCATGTCAAATAATCGATCAGCTTCATCAAATACGATTCCGTAAGTGCGATCAATGAGGACGGCTTTTTGCTTAAGTAGGTCTACTAAACGTCCTGGGGTTGCAATAATGATATGAGCACCCTTCTTTATTTGCTCTTTTTGCTTTTCGAGGCTTTCACCACCAATAACGCAAACTGTTTTAATTCCAGAGTCACTACCTAGATCTTTAAAGACCTTTGCAGTTTGTTGCGCTAGCTCTCTTGTCGGAGAAAGGACAACGTAATGAACCTCATCAACTTCCACGAGGTCATCATGAATGATATGTTCGATGATCGGGATTGCAAATGACGCAGTCTTTCCAGAGCCTGTTTCAGCAAGAGCAAGTATGTCTTTACCTTCTAAAATTGGATCTATTGTTAGTTCTTGGATGGCGCTTGCTGTTGTGAATCCACATTTTTTGATGGATTCAAGGAGGCCTGCGCTTAAATTAAAGTCTTCAAATGGTATATTATTTGTCATAGCAATCAATATACGTTAAACGACGCACTAATCTAAGTAATTTCTTTAATTTAATCATATTTACTGCGTTTAAGTGCATTTTTGCCTTTTTATAGCGAATTATATCTAACTATAATTACTTATGAAAAAAATTCTCTTTTTAGGACTTGGACATTTAGGACAGCACTTTCTTTCGCAAAATAAAATACACGAAGTAATTGGGACAAGAAGAAAGTCAGATGAATTAGAAACTAACCTCATCGAATTCTCTTTAGGTGAGAGCTGGAAAGCTTCAAAGGACTTTGATGTTATTATCATTTCATTTCCACCTGTCGAAGAATACTCTCTTAAACTTCAAAAACTATTAGATGATTTAGGGCCTTTAAATAAAGTTATTTTTATTAGTTCGACTTCGGTTTTCGGCACAGGCCAGATAAATGAAGATAGTATGAAAGTTGGTCATACAAGTAATGCTAAAGAGCTTATTGAGTGCGAAAAATTGATATCACAGTTGGATGATTATGTAATTGTCAGGCCAGGTGGCCTTATTGATAGTAAACGCCATCCAAAATTCTTTTCTAAGAAAATGTCAAAGCTATCAAAGTCAAAAACTAATGTTAATCTAGTTCACACAAGTGATGTTGCTGCATTTTTACACTACGCAATTGGTCACAATATTATTAATGAAGATTTTAATCTGGTTTGCGATGATCATCCTACTAAAGAGGAATTCTATCGTAGCTTTAATTCGGCGATATCTTTTGATTCAGAAAATTCAGAACTTCGAATAATTGATAATTCTAAGAGTAAAAATACTGGTTTTACTTATCATTATAGTAATCTTTCTTGGTCTAAACTATAATAATTAAAATTTTTTAGATATTGTGAGGCCACAATGAATATTAGAACGCCTAGTCTGTCAGACGTTGATAAGTTATTTCAAATCGAATTAGAAAACTATGGTGAGCAAGAGGCGACTGAGAAAGAAACTTTTCAGGCCCTAGTAGAATTTCCAGAAGACTATATCGGCTATGACCTTAAGGTACTAGTAGATGCAGAGGTAATCGGATTTTATTGTACCGTGGAAGAGGACGGAAATATCGAGCTAGTTGATATTGCAGTCTCAAAAGATTTTCAAGGAAGGGGTCATGGCTCAACGTTACTTGAAGAATGTTTAAAAAATCATGCTCAAATGCCTTTGTCTTTGACTGTTAGAGAAGATAATTATTCGGCAATTGCTTTATATAAGAAATTTGGTTTTAAACAAACTGAAATCGAGAAAGATTACTACGATGATTGTAATGGCCTGCGATTTGAGAAAACAGATTTATAAATAGGAATAATATGAGTAAGAAAGTAAAAATTTTTGTAGCTGAACAATATGATCCATATTTTAATCTCGCGACAGAGAATTGGATTTTTAACGATATGGACACGGATTCTCATGTTCTCTTTCTTTGGCAAAATGATGAAACTGTTGTCATTGGAAAGCACCAAAACCCGTGGACAGAGTGTATTACAAGTAAGATGGAAGAAGACGGGGTGAAACTTGCTAGACGCCAAAGTGGTGGCGGGGCGGTTTTTCATGATCTTGGAAATACTAATTTCACTTTCATGTCATCTAAAGAGTCATACGATAAGGACGCCAATAATAAGATCATTACAAATGCTTTAAAAACGTTTGGGGTTGAAGCCTTTGCTAATGGAAGAAATGATATTGAAGTGAAAATTGCACAAGAAGAAGGATCAAGAAAAATTTCTGGTTCGGCCTTTAAGGTAAAGAGAGATCGAAGCTTTCATCATGGAACACTTCTCATTAATGCTGATCTAAGTAAACTTGCTAACTACTTAAACCCTAATAAGAAAAAACTAGAGTCAAAGGGGATCAAGTCAGCACGTGCACGTGTGATGAACCTTTCAGAACTTAACTCTGAAATCAATCATGAGAGTCTTTCAAAGGCCATTGTTGAAGAGTTTTGTCGTTTCTACGATGCCCAAACACAGGTAGAGGTTTTAAACTACGACTTCTTAAAGTCTGTTCCTAAAGTTAATGAATACTATGAGGAATTAAAGGATTGGAATTGGCTTTACGGGAAAACGCCGAAGTTTAATCATCAATTTGATGAACGCTTTGACTGGGGTGGTGTTGAAGTTCATATAAATTCAAATAAAGGAATAATGGAAGAGGTGACAATCTTTAGTGACTGCTTACACCCACCTTTAATTGAGTCTTTTGCTGAAAAACTAAAAGGCATTGCTTATGATGTTAATGCTGTTCAAGATACCTTGAATAAACTTAAAGAGGACTTTCAAGATCATCATAGTGAAGTGGATGATTTTTCCAACTGGCTTGTCACAAATATCAAATAAATTTGTATGGAGTATTAATAATTGAAAGACATATATATTTTAAAAGATAATTTAAAGACATGCTTTAGGGTAAGTGGAGCAGAATCTGGGAAACCTGTCCTTTATATAAATGGTGCAGGGATGAGTGGAAGTTTAAATTTCTATCAAGAAGACCTTTTGGATAATAATATCAAGCTTTATTCGATTGATAGGCCAGGCTTTGGTCTGTCGGACTTCAATGAAGATAAGTCTTTTTCTAGTATCACTGAATCAGTAGAATTGTTATTAAGAGAGCTTAAGTTAGATCAGATTGACGCTATCGCATTCTCTCAAGGTGCGCCTTTTTTGTACCATATGTGCTTGCATGGGATTGTTAAAAAGGCCGTCATAGTTTCTGGTCAAGATGATCTACATTATAAAAGTACTTATGAGTTACTTGATGAGAATACGAAAGGTTTTGTTAACTCTGTAAGTAGTGGCCAATTAACATGCGATGAATTTCAAAAAACTTTCAATCTGGATGGTTTTATAGAGTTCGTTATTGGAACATCTTCTGAAGTCGATAAGAAGGTCTATACGCAAGATTCATATAAGAAGATGTATGGCGAATGTCTTCAAGAAGGGATTGGAAGTTCATTTGAGTCTTATTATCAAGACCTATTTATGTGCTTATCTCCTTGGGGCTTCAATCTTGAAGAAGTTACAACAGACGTATTCCATCTATATGGGAAACATGATTATAGCCCAGTTCATTCACCAGATTTTGGAGAGACTCTTACTCAAAGAAATTCTAATTTTACAGCTGAAGTAATTGATAGTGTTGGTGGAGCCTTGATTTGGACTCATGGCAGTTATATTTTGAAAGGGTTATGCTACAATTAGGTCATGAAATATCTCGTTACTTTAGCGACTCTTATTCTTAGTCTAAGTTGCCAATCGAATTCTGAAGAATACTACGATCAGTACATAAAAAAGTGCAATGGTAATAGTTGTTGTGAAAGCTCTATACGAAATGCCAAGTCATCTGAATCTATCATTCTTGAAGATGGTAAAAGTTGTCCCGATGGATATCGTGTTGAGATGCAAAAGTGTATTGGTAGCAAACGTTGGTGTGTCGTAAAAAAATGAAGAATAAAAAGGGCCAACTTAATTGGCCCTATATATTCTTAGTAAGCAAGAATTAGTGATTCAACAGGGTCAATACATGACTCGAGAATAGTCATATAAAGATATTCTTCTTTGTCATTATCGTATTCAGCAAGAGTTTGATTATTAAGTCCGTACATAGTACATGAGATATTTACAAATGCTCTGCCTTGTCTAACAAGTTGGAAATTTTCAAATTTAAGTGATGAGTTTAAATGACGATAATCTTTAGTCTTTCCATCTAGTGCTTTCAGAAGATCTGCATCAAAAGAATCAGCTGAATCTTTCCAAGTATAGGCCTCGTATGAAATTGTACACTGATCACCGCTGCAGTTCATCCCTTGTGTATACCAATTTATATCGCCACCACAGTATGTATCCATACAAATATCACCCATGTAGTCATTGATATCTTTTGCTTCTGATTTGGATAGAAAATCAGACTGAGCTGAGACAGCTGTTGATAGTGAAATTACAACTAGAAAAGATAGAAGACCTTTCATTTATTACTCCCTGCGAAATTTTTGTTTTTTGTTTAAATAGCGAAAGTGACATGATGTGCAAAGATACTAGATAATATTTACTTACAAGGGCCTAGAGGGTTTTGATTGTAAAGTATTGAAATTTAACAATCTAAATGTGTACGTTTTAAAATTTTATGATATATTCTGCGTCCTTATGAATCATTATGAGTATAAAGAATATTCGCAAATCTCTGATGAGGTCTTCGAAATCGTTTCCCAGACGAATTCACAGATCTTTAGTACGCCGTATTGTGTCGACAGAATGTACTCAAAAACAAAAGACTGCACTAAGTTTCTTGCACAATTTTACTTTGATGGCAGCCAGCCAATCGCCTTTAAAGTTGGCTATGATTGTGGTGATTATTTCTACAGCTGGGTAGGTGGTGTTGTGCCATTTTATCGTGGTCAAAAATTAGCGACAAAATTGATGGAGAGGCAACATGAGTGGGCCAAAGAGCAAGGCTTCACAAAGGTTCGTACTCACACTGATGCTCGCTATCCAGAAATGATTGAACTCAATGAAAAATTTGGTTTTAAGTTAATTGATACTAGAATCAAAGAAAATCATATCGAACAGCTAATTCTAGAAAAAAACTTATAGTCATACTTAGAGTTTACAAAAACCTAACATTCAAATCCCATACTAAGGATATTATTTTTTTAATTTATTTTTAAAAAGGGATATCAATGAAATTTATATCAATCTTAAGTGCACTTATACTTACTCTTTCATCTTTTGCAGAAACTTCTCTTCAAGATCGACTTAACGAAAGAAAAGAGAAGGCCAATAAAAAGCGCTCTGTTGAAGTAACTAAGGTTATGGATGAAGCCCTTAAACATCTTAAAGATTCTGGAATTGTCGAAGAGAGTGTGAAAAAAGGCACTAAAGTTCCGAGTTTTAAAATTGGTGGGAAAGATATTAGTGAATATTATAAGGATGGAAATATCATTGTAAGCTTCTACCGTGGAAGTTGGTGTCCATACTGCATGATTCAACTCAAAGAGTATCAAAAGTACTATGAAGAAATTCAAAATAAAGGTGCAAAACTTATTGTTCTAGCACCAGATACCAAGAAGGAAATTGCTAAAACTAAAAGAAATCATAAATTAAATTTTCCAATTTATTCGGATGTCGATAATAAGATTGCAAAAAAATTTGGATTAGCTTTTAAACTCGAAGAAAGTTTGAAGGCCGTTTATTCAAAGTTCGGGATCGATATTGAGAAAAATCAAGGTAATGATAAATTTGAGCTACCTTTGCCTGGTACTTATATCATTAATAAGGAAGGACAGATCATTTATGCTTTTGCAGATGCTGATTATACGAAAAGGGCCGATCCCAAAGATTTATTACAATATTTAAAATAGAACTTACTCTTAATAGAATGGGTCTTTGATATAAGTTTCTAAGACTCTTTTCTTTCTAAGTTTTGTTGCATCACTATCTGGTAAATACTCTAATAGACTAAGAATATTTGTAATTCCTGTAAGCGTTTTTGTGACACCATTCATAACTCTATCTCTGCCAGTAGAGACACCATACCTTTGACGATAAAAGAAATAGCGATCTTTTAAGAGTTGCGACTGACCAAGTTCAGTGGCTGATGTTGTTAGGTTGAATTTAAAGACAGCATTAAATTTTGTTAGCTTTTGAAGTTTCAAATCTTTTTGATCTATATTCTTTAGTGATTTTCTTAGCACTTTAGCAATATAGGCCCTCAAGAATCTCGAACCAACTGAAATTTTAGTTCGCTTCTCCTCATATTGTGCGTTCTTATCCAGATAGAATGTGACTTGAAAATGTCCTTGGGCCTCAATTTCAACGAGTTCTTCTGGGTACGTTAAGTTTTGTTCAATTTTTGAAAATATTTGATTTGCTTTTGCTATTCCAATATTCGAGTTCGTTGAAATCTTGGCATCGTCTATGTTTAGGTGTTTTGGATTAATGGAGAAGTCTGAAAGCTTTAATCCCTTTGCTCTATAGTTTTTTGAGAAATTCTTTTGTATAGAGCTCTTTTTTTGTTTTAAGGATTTTACTTTCATTTTGATTGGTTCTCTTTGTGTAATTTTTTTGATTTGATCATTCTTTGAATATGAAAAGAGCAAGAGAGTATGAAGTAAGAAAGAGATGATTAAGCTTAATTTAAATTTTTTCATTACATCTATTGTATTTTTCAAATGAAAATTCTGTGGTTAGTACCTTGTCAATTTTGTGTGAATTTTAATTATTTGGTGACCACTTATTTTTCTTGTATAATTTAAAAAGTAATAAAAGAAAGGATACTTATGCATTTGGATTTTGAGCCGAGCGCGCCGGCGCTTACTGATATAGATTTTAGTAAATTTTTAGAAGTTGATATGAGAATAGGGGAGATTCTTGAGATTGAAGATTTTCCAGAAGCAAGAAAGCCTAGCTATAAACTCAAAATTGATTTTGGCCCAGGTGTAGGTGTTAAAAAATCAAGTGCTCAAATTACTGTCCACTATAAGAAGGAAGAGCTGATTGGAAAGAAGGTCTTGGCCGTTGTTAATTTTCCTCCAAGGCAAATTGGAAAGTTCATGTCGGAAGTTCTTGTTATGGGATTCTCAGATTCAAATAACGATATTGTCCTATTTAACCTGGATAAAGATGTGCCAAATGGAGCACGTCTACATTAGTCCAAGGGAGAGTTTAAATGAGTAATTTACATAAAGGTTCATGCTTATGTGGCACCATTGAATTTGAAGCGGAAGGGGCTTTTGATAATTTCTTTCTATGCCATTGTAAGTACTGTCAAAAGGATACGGGATCTGCACATGCTGCAAATCTTTTTGCAGGTAATTTGAAGTTTAACTGGCTTAGTGGGGAAGATAATATTCAATCTTACCAATTACCTGAGACGAGACACTCTAAATCTTTTTGTAAGACTTGTGGCTCGGCCGTTCCAGGAGTTTTTAGCGAAGGGAAGCTTGTGGTCATTCCGGCCGGATGCCTAGATACTCTTGTTGATATTAAACCTAGAGCACATCTTTTTATTAAAAGTAAGGCAAATTGGGATGATAACTTAGAGAGCATTTTAAAATTAGAAGGTCTACCTAGTTAGGCAGACCTTCAGTATATTTATTTTTTCAATTCAAATCGATCGAGATTCATCACTTTATTCCAGGCCGTAACAAAGTCATTTACAAATTTTTCTTTTGAATCATTTTGAGCGTATACTTCTGAAATTGCTCTAAGCTCTGAGTTAGAACCAAAGATTAAGTCAGCACGAGTTGCTGTCCAAGTTGATTTTCCTGAAGAAAGTTCGATAGCTTCAAAAATTTCATTATTACTATCTTTTGCTTTCCATTCATACTTCATATCAAGAAGATTTGTGAAGAAGTCATTAGAAAGGACACCAACTTTATTAGTGAATACACCATGCTTTGAATTGTCATGGTTTGCTCCAAGTACACGAAGCCCACCAATTAGAACTGTCATTTCTGGAGCAGTTAAAGTTAATAGTTGCGCCTTATCAAGTAGAAGCTCTTCTGTTGCTACTGTGAACTTTGTTTTTAAGTAGTTTCTAAAACCATCTGCTTCTGGTTCAAGAACTGCAAATGATTCAACATCAGTATTTTCTTGTGTTGTATCCATACGTCCTGGTGTAAATGGAACTTCCATTTTTACTCCTGCGGCAGCTGCAGCTTTTTCAACACCTGCACAACCTGCTAGAACGATAACATCTGCAAGGGAAACGGTTTTATCAAAATCTTTTTGAATTTTTTCTAGTGTTGCTAGAACTTCACTTAACTCGCTTGGCATATTTACTGCCCAATCTTTTTGAGGAGCAAGGCGAATACGTGCACCGTTGGCACCACCACGCATATCTGAACCTCTAAAGCTTGAAGCTGATGCCCAAGCCGTTCTTACCATTTGAGAGATCGTAAGAGGTGAGTTTAGAATTTGATTTTTTAATTCAGCGATATCAATCTCATTAATAAGCTCATGGTTAACAGCTGGAATTGGGTCTTGCCAAATCAGGCTTTCACTTGGTACTTCTGGCCCAAGGTAGCGAGCTTTAGGTCCCATATCTCTGTGTGTAAGTTTAAACCATGCTTTTGCAAAATTTTCTCTAAACTCTTCAGGGTTTTCCATATAGCGTCTAGCAATTTTTTCGTAAGCAGGATCAAATCGTAAAGAAAGATCAGCTGTTGTCATCATTGGTCTGTGTTTTTTTGAAGGATCATGTGCATCTACTACCATATCTTCATCAGCAACATCTTTTGCAAGCCACTGCCATGCACCTGCAGGGGACTTAACTTTTTCCCATTCGTATTTGAATAGAGTTGTCAGATAGCCATGATCCCATTTTGTCGGATTTGGCTTCCATGCACCTTCGATACCACTTGTAATCGTGTCACCACCTTTTCCTGTACCAAAGTTATTTTTCCATCCAAGTCCCATTTGCTCTATTGGAGCGGCTTCTGGTTCTCGTCCAAGGTTTGAGTCTGGAGCTGCCCCGTGACACTTTCCAAAAGTGTGCCCGCCAGCAACAAGTGCAACTGTTTCTTCATCATTCATCGCCATACGAGCAAATGTTTCACGTACATCAATACCTGATGCAACAGGATCTGGGTTGGCGTTTGGTCCCTCTGGATTTACATAAATTAGGCCCATTTGAACTGCTGCGAGAGGCTTTTCAAGTTCACGCTCCCCTGTGTATCTCTTGTCACCAAGCCACTGTGCTTCTGTTCCCCAGTAAACATCTTCTTCTGGTTGATAGATATCCTCGCGTCCTCCAGCAAAGCCGTATGTTTTAAATCCCATTGACTCTAGAGCGCAGTTACCTGCAAGTACAAATAGATCTGCCCATGAAATTTTATTTCCGTACTTTTGTTTCACTGGCCATAGAAGTCTTCTGGCCTTATCTAGATTTCCATTGTCTGGCCAACTATTTAGTGGTGCAAATCGTTGGTTACCTGTATTGGCCCCTCCACGTCCGTCAGATGTTCTATATGTACCGGCAGCGTGCCAGGCCATGCGGATGAATAGAGGACCGTAGTGTCCGTAATCTGCAGGCCACCATGGTTGTGAGTCTGTCATTAATGCAAAGATATCTTTTTTAAGTGCACTCAGATCAAGTGAGCTAAATTCTTTTGTGTAATCAAAATCTTTTCCCATTGGATTTGCGAGTTCAGAATGTTGTCTTAAAATGTTAAGTCTTAGGCGCTCTGGCCACCAATCGTTATTATTAGTTCCCCACATAATTAATGCTCCTTTGATGAGTAAATAATTTTTTCTTAAATTATATATGAAAAATGCTTATTAATGTCTTTAATTTTTATTTATGTTTTTGAATTTGATTTTTGCCAGAACGTCTTTGAAGTTCTTATAATTAAACTTCAATTACAAAAGGTTTTTATATGCGATGCGTATTAATGCTATTAGCAATTTTCTTGATGAATTTATCCTACGCTTCGGCCAACTCTAATAAAAGGTTAGATGGACTTCTTTGTGCTGTTGAATCAGCAACATATTATAAGAGAGTTCTTGAGTCACAAAACTTAGAAGTAGATAAGTATAGACACTGTAGTGTTTCATGTATTGTTGGTATCGAATGTGGTGTTAGCTCTTCTGCTGTCATTGGTGTTGCAAAAGAGATTTATGATCTCTTTGGTGGTGGCCATGCTGAATGGGCAGATCTTTTGGCCAATATACATGGGCTTCACTTAAGTCAACGAGCTGATATTCAAAATTTTGAAGATTGCTCTGCTTCTTGTAAACGCATTTACTAAAAGGATAAGAAAGGTGGGTAGGAAATTAATTTCTCTAAAGTGTGAGTGTGGCTCAGTTGAAGGTGAGTTAACAATAAATAAAAGCTTAAATAATCATGTCGTTTGCTGTTGTGATGACTGCCAGACGTATGCACAGTATTTAGGTCGAAAAGATCTTCTTGATAAGTTTGATGGTACGGAACTTTTTCAAACTGCGCCTCGCTATATAAAAATCACGAAAGGCCAAGAACATCTTTCGTGTTTAAGGTTATCTCCAAAAGGCCTCTACCGCTGGTATGCAGGATGTTGTAATTTTCCAATGGTTAATACTCTAGGTGCAAAAATTCCATTTAATGGACTTGTTTGTGCATTTGTTACAGGCGATAAGTCAGCGTTAGGGGATATCCAGTCTTATAATATGATGAAGTTTTCTTCTTTTAAATCTAGTGAGTGGCCAAAAAATGGCTTCGAAAAATTTTCAAAACTTGCGGGACTTTTTATTTTAAAACTTCTTTCTTTGGGCACAATTCTTAGATTAACAAAGCCTAATTCTTTCTTTGATCTTGATTCTGGTCTGCCAAAAGTAGAACCACAGATACTATCAAAAGAAGAAAGAGATTATACAAGAAGTAAAATTCTACACATTGATAAGTAATGAAGCTGAAACAAAAGTTAATCTTACTTATTTTGATATTAAGTTTTCAAAAAACTTACGCCAATGAATGCGGCAGCTTTCTTTCTGATTTTACGGCACCTATTTGTACGGATGCTAAGTACATCTTTTGGACCGGGACAGGGATTACACTCGGACTTCGTTTGCTAAAAGAATATAAAGGAATTGATGAAATTCAAGAACGTGCTGCTCAGAAAAACCACCTTAAAGATCTTGGTCAATTTGGTGGAGATATTGGTTATGGTGTTCTAAATGGTGCCTATATTATTGGACAATATTTTTGGGGCGGAAGGCTTGGTAAAGAGCGTGCTTCACATATGTTACAAGCGACTGCCTACACAGTTGGAACAACAGTTGCTTTAAAGACTGCCGTTCATGAAACAAGACCTGGATATCCCGACGAAAATGACTCGTTTCCTTCTGGTCATGCTTCTGCTTCATTTGCATTTGCTTCTGTTGTAACTGCACAACATGGCTGGGGCTGGGGTTCTGCAGCACACTTGGCCGCTATTTTTATTTCTTTTAGTCGCTTAAATGATAGTTGGCACTATCTACATGATGTTACTGCTGGAATGACTATAGGCTTAAGTTATGGATGGGGAATTTATTTTAATCATGTGGAGTATAATAAGCCTTACTGGTTAACTGTGCTTCCTACAGCGAAGCTCGATGGCCTTGCATTTAGTTTTTCACAAAGTTTTTAAAAATAAAAAAGGGCACTTAATAAGTGCCCTTGTATTTTATCTATGTAAATTAATTCTAGAAGTCAGTAATTCTTGAAACTAAATCTGGAGCGTCGATAAAAGGATTTCTATTTCCTTGAATGTCTTCAATTCTATCATTTCTTACACGCTCATCTTCATCAACAGGATCTAGCTCATGCCATTGGCGAAGAGTTTCTTCCATTTCCGTGCTGATTTTACGGTCGTAACGAATAGAAAAGTAGAACATTGCTCTTGCAACATTACCTTTGTGGTAAGTTGGTGGCTCGTATGTATTTCCATCAAATTTAGATGCTGGACAGTAGTCTAGTCTTGAGTTCTTTGCGTCTACTTTTCCAAAGTTATAATTACCACGCGTACTATTTGCTCTGTTTTGAGAAGGGTATAGGTGGTGAAGATCACCTACTTGATATTTTGCCAGAGCACCACGATCAAATTTAGATTGTGGCCAAGTGTGCTCACAATTTACTACCTCGTGGTTAGGGATTGTGCCCTTAGCGATTTTTCCAATTCTTGGAGTTGAGTTTGTATATACTTCGTCACAGTATACATCGCGAATATATAAGCTATTTCCATTGTCTCTTTCTAGGTGAAGATTTCCAAAAAGGTGCTTTCTTGCAACTTTATAAGAGTTCTTCGTGTGACCTTTTGTCGTTAGTCTTTCAAGTTCATAGCGAATACCATCAGAAGATCCTGAGCTTGCTAGGATTTCTTTGGCCTTTTCGAGGTTGCTTGATGAGTATGCGCATAAGCAAAGTGCGGATACAATTAAAAGTTTAAACATTCAATTCTCCAAGTGTTCATTATTGTGTGTGTATAAATGTTATAAGGTAGTAGTATTAAGTTGTCTAATATTTAAAATTAGTCATATCTAATAGTTTTTTTGTTTTTATGTAATATCCAGTGGTTTGCGAAGCATCATGAAAAACTCTTATTCCAGCAATCGAATCTATTCATTTTTTTTATTAAATTGAATTAACTAAAGTCTTCTTACTCAAAATGATTTGGGGTTGGATTAAGGAGAGTATTATGAAAAAGTTAATTTTAGGTCTTGCAGTTGTTCTGAGTTTTTCTAAAGCTGTTTACGCAGAGGTTGTTGTTATTCCACAAAGTTCGATAAATTTATATGTTGGTTCTTTCTCTAATATGGAAGCTGAATTGAAGGATAAGATTTTTGAAGCGGCCATTGAAAAGTGTGGAGACTTAGAAAACGCACGTATTGGTAAAACTGAAATTCAATTAACATTAGGTAATGTTTTCAAATTTCCAGTTCAGTCAAAAGCTTTAGAGGGCTTAATTGAGGGCTCATACCCACAAGTAAGTGCTGTTACGAATATATCTTGTCGTAGGTAAAGTTTGGTTAAAAATAATGGCGTATATCAGGTCATAATCTTAAGTTAAGTTCGCAGTAAACATAGACGATTTGTTTACTGTGAAACTTGGCCTGTCAAAAATCTCATTAATAATTCTTGTCTTGGGAATCTCTTTCCTTGCGCTCTTATATCATCAAAGAGAAGTGCTTCTTCGTGACAAGTATCAAGAAGAGTTTACTAGTGGTGCTCAAAAGATTATTTCAAGTATACAGGCCAATCGAATTGTTCGTGGTGAAGCCTTGGTTGGGATCTCACATTTCTTTGCTTCGTCATTAAATGTAAATAAATGGGAGTTCAATAACTTCACAAAATCAACTTTAAATAAATTAAATATCTCGGCCATTTGTTATAGCGGTGAAAATGGAACAACTTACGAAACTTTGCAGTCTAAGGGAAAGACTTGTGGCAAGTTTGGCAAGAATAATAAGGTGATTTTTGATACTGCAACATCCGATATTATCTTACAAGAATTTGTAAGCTCTGTTGATGGAACTAAGGGGAGGGCCTATATGATCTTTTCGTTCTCCTCTTTATTACCTTCAAATGTCAATCGAGGAGACTTGTCAGATTATCGAGTGAATCTAGATGTCGGTTATGGTGAAGGTGATAAGAATTACAATTTTTATCGTCAAGAGGAGCCATTTGCTACAGATGGTAATACAAATTATTACTTAACTGTATCTAGTCCAAAAACTTTATCAACACTTACGGTTTCATTTGATTACATTATTAACCTTGTTCTCTTTTTATTCATCATTATCCTAACTGTTTACATTATTGAAACAGGAAGAAAGCGAGAGTATCTGATTTCAAAAAAAGTAAAGAGACAAGAAGAAGCAATAAAAAAGCAGTATGAAGAATTAGGAAGACAAAAGAAGTTGGCAAGCCAAAATGAAAGGTTGGCCTCGATTGGAATTCTTGCAGCAGGAATTGGGCATGAAATAAATAATCCATTAACAATTATCTTAGGTCATTTAAAGTCTTTGAAAAAAAGAGTTACAAATAGTCATAAAGAAGAAATTATTGAAAAGATTGAAAAGTCAGAGTCAGCTGCACTTCGAATAGAAAAAATTGTATCAGGCTTAAGAAAGTTTTCACGGCAGACTCAAGATGATGAGCCAACAGATTTTAGTGTGCATAATGTTTTTAAAGATACTGTCTCAATGCTTAAAGACTTCTATGATAAAGATAATGTACATCTAAATCTCTATATGCATGTGAGTGATGAAGCATTGATAAAGGGTGAGAGAGGAAAATTTCAACAAGTTTTAATCAATTTAATTTCAAATGCTCGAGATGCAGTTGAAGGGAAGGAAAATGGAAAGATCAATGTCATTGTAAAAGAAAATAATGATCGAATTATTTTTAAAGTCGAAGATAATGGCCATGGAATTAGTGAAGAAGAACGTGAGAGAGTATTTGATCTGTTTTATACCACCAAGGATGTTGGTAAAGGTACAGGAATGGGACTTTCCATTGCTCATGGATTTATTAAAGATGATTTTAACGGAAAGATTGCATTGAAAAGTGTTGTTGGTATTGGAACAGTATTTAAAGTTTCACTCCCGATACATTATGGAAGAGAAGAACTACCATCACAGGAGAATAAAGTGGTTAGTTTAAGTGATTTTAAGATGAAGTTTCGTGCAATTGTAGTTGATGATGAAGAAGGTATTAGAGATCTACTTCAGGAGATTCTACAGGATGCAGGAATTACTGTATCGCTAGCAGAAAATGGTAAGGTTGCTTATGAAATGTACCTCCAAAGGCCAGAGGACTATGACCTAATTATAACTGATATGAAAATGCCTGTTATGAGTGGCCCAAAATTGATTAAAAGTATCAGAAACAATAAACAATTAAAGCAGCCGAGAATTTTAATTTCAACAGGCTGTGTGAGTATAAACTTTGAAGGCGAAGATCGCGAAGTTGCTGAAATGGTTGACGGATTTTTGTATAAGCCGTTCTCCGAAGAAGATATAGTTCAAGAAATCACAAAGGCCATGAATGTTGTTGTTGAAAAGAAGATCGCTTAACAATTAAGAATGTAATAGTAAATTGTTTGGTTTTTGTTAAGTATGTTAAGTTTTGAATAAGTAATTGCCGGGCCCTTTCGCCCGTCGTAGAAGTGCATTAGAATAGAATGGTAGCAACGTTTAGGCGTTGATTCAGTTTAAGAAAATTAGGAGTGTAAGATGAAGCGTTTATTTATTCTTGCTATTTTCTTAACTTCGCCACTTTCTTTTGCAGCTAATGAGAGAAAAATTAACAGCTCTGAAACTTACAATGCGCCAAAGAGTAAAGTGAATGAATTAAGCAATTATGCAAATGGAAAAAAGAGAAGTCATCAAAGAAAGAACTACAAGAGAAGTTATGATGACATCCAGGATTACCGTGAGGTACTCCAATCAGAAACAAGAGAACGTTAAAAAAAAAGGCTACATAAAGTAGCCTTTTTTATTATAGTAGTGATAGTTCAAAGCTTACGACATCGCATCTCTCGTCAATTACCGTCTCAAGCTTATATGCACCTGAGTAAGTATTGAAGTAAGCCGAATAAAGATCTAGTCCTTCTTCGTTTAGTCCGTCAAAAGAGATATTAGTTTGATATTCGTTATAAACTTCGTCGTAAGAAACTGCTAGCTCTTGAGCTAGGATATCCATTGACTGAAGTTCAGCTTCTAAGCGACATGAAGCGTATGTGCTTGATAATGCAATAATAGAAACAAGTACTAGTTGAATAAATGATTTCATAAGGGCTCCTCATATTGATTTAAAGAGCTTATATGAATTTTGTTTTGATAGGTCAATTAGCATTGAGTATATATGAAAAAATTAATCTAATCTTGTTATAAATTACGGATTCCCCATAATATCTTTTACCTGAGATTGGATATTCTTAAATTGCTTGGAGTTAAAATCAATATTTTGGGCAGCACTATCTACTGTTAGCTCTGTGTTTATATTTGTCGTTTGCTGTGAGGCAAGCTTTCTTCCTAATTCACTTAGTTGGTTCCATTCTTGATCTGGCATTGCTACCAGTTTTGACTTTGCTTGCTCAGCTTCATCTTTACCAATGATTCCTCTGGCAACCATTTGGTCAATCATTGAGACTGTTGCATTGCGATCTATTTGCTGAGCATAGACAAATGTCGATAGTTTAAGTGATAAAATAAGTATCAATGGCCTTAAATAATTCATATTTGTCTCTCTCTATTCATATACCAAATTCATGCAGAGATTATAAATGAGAAACAGATTTGACCAAAAACTAACGAAATTTTAGTACTTTATATAGATAAGTCTTGGTAAAGTAGACCAATATTTGACAACTAATTTTGGAGGTTAAAATGAAGTTTCTCCACACAATGGTTAGAGTAACTAGCCTAGACGAAAGTATGGACTTCTATTGTAATAAACTTGGACTTAAAGAGGTTCACCGTATCGAGAGTGAAGCGGGTCGATTTTCACTTGTCTATTTAAGTGCACCTGAAGATGAAGAAAAAGCATTAAAGGAACAAGCTCCACTAATCGAGCTTACTTATAATTGGCCTGATGAAAATGGTAATACTGAAAAGCTACCTACGAGTAGTCGAAATTGGGGCCATTTAGCGTTTCGTGTTGATGACATTTATGAAACTTGTCAGAAACTAATGGATCAAGGGGTGACAATTAATCGTCCACCTAGAGATGGATATATGGCATTCTTAAAATCGCCAGATGATATCTCAATAGAGTTACTTCAAAAAGGTGAGCCATTGGCCCCATCTGCACCATGGAAAGATATGGAGAATATCGGATCTTGGTAAAATTCATATTAATGGACGCTGCTGTGTTTCTAACCTAGAATAGAAATATGGCAGCAGACATTGGTAATGATACCCGAAATATAAAATACTACTTTTCTTTTATCGCTCTTGGCGTCCTGACTGGAATTGCTTCGTCTGTCTTTTTACACCTTTTAAAAATCGTTACATCTTTAAGGTTTCGTTATAGCTACCTTATTTATTTTCTTCCAATTGCAATGGTTGCTGTAAATTTCTGTTATAAGAAATTTTCTCCAATAAGTGAGAAGGGAAATAATCTTATTATTGATGAAATTCACAATCCAAAAAGGGATATTCCCCTTATCATGATTCCCCTGATTTTATTTTCGACGCTACTCTCTCATTTATTTGGTGCAAGTGTTGGCCGAGAGGGAAGTGCTGTTCAGATGGGGGGAGCAATTGGCAATTATCTGGCTAAATTATTCAATCATTCAAAAAGAAAGAGGGCGGTTCTTCTTATGGCCGGATGTGGGGCCGGGTTTGGCTCTGCTATTGGTGCTCCCTTTGCTGGAGCAATCTTTGGCATTGAGGCCATTTACTTAAATGCAAGAATTAAGTTATCGACTTTTCTTGAGTGCTTAATTGCTTCTTATATTGGCTTTTACACAACACATCTATTATATGCGCCACACTCAAATTATATTCGATTCAAATTTTTAGGTTTTTCATGGAATCTAATCTTCTATGCACTTATTGCTGGAGCTGCCTTTGGTCTAGTTGCAAGGATATTTGTTTTAACTGTTGAGAAATCAAAATTGAAAATTAAAACTTTGGGAAAACCTTTGCTAATTACATTTACGGGAAGTGTTGTTTTATTACTTTTCTACTTTGTACTTAATGACTTCTACAAGCAGCGCTACACTGGACTAGGTATCGAAGTTATTCAGCAGGCATTAATAGAAGTTGTTTCAATAAAAGATTTTATTTTAAAATTCATACTCACGGCAATTTCTCTTGTTTCAGGAATTAAAGGAGGAGAGTTTACACCTCTTGTTTATATTGGAACGACAATGGGCTCTTGGATGTCATCGATTGTTGCGATCAATCCAAACTTTCTCGCTGCTCTTGGTTTCTGTGTTGTTTTTGGAAGTGCTTCAAATACACCTCTTGCTTGTATTGCTATGGGAGCTGAGATCTTTGGTTATGAATTATTGCCATATCTCTTTGTTGCGATGGCCGTAGGACAATTTGTCTCGGGTAAGAAGACAATTTACACATCTCAAATCGTTAAGAAGTTTAGATAGTTGACCAAAATACTTTCTAATTAAATCTGGCAAGTTAAATTTTTTTCTTCACAGACTGTTTTTTTAATTTCTATAATAACTTGTTTATATTTATTTATGTGCTTTCAGGGAGGAAAGAGATGAGAAAATCAACGCTATTGATTGCTCTTTTTGCTGCAATCTTTTCAATTCAATCTTATTCATGTGATATTCATGGAAAAACAGGAATCATGCCAGAGAACGATCTATACCGTGGTGTTGACGCACTAACAGGTAATGGAATGACTGAAGAGTTATTCAATATCATCATTGATCGTGCAAACGAAGTTTACGCTCCAGTTGTTGAAACTGAAGGTGCAACTCTAAAGTTTCACCGTAAATGGGAAGATGGAACAGTAAATGCTTACGCTAACCAAGGTGGCGGAGTATGGAATGTTCACATGTTTGGTGGTCTTGCTCGTCACGAGCTAGTATCTCCAGATGGATTTGCTCTTGTAGTATGTCACGAACTAGGTCACCACCTAGCTGGTGCTCCAAAAATCAAAAGATTTTGGGTTTCTTCATGGGCATCAAACGAAGGTCAGTCTGATTACTGGGCTTCACTTAAGTGTTTCAGAAGAATCTTCCAAGATGATGACAATGCTCGTATCGTATCAAAAATGGATATCGATCCAGAAGTTGAGTCAAAGTGTAATGCTGTTTGGTCTGATTCAAATGAAAATGCTCTATGTAAGAGAATGGCACAAGCTTCAAAAGGTCTAGCGACTCTTCTGAACTCTGGTCGTTCAGTATCTTTCACAACACCAGATATGTCTGTTGTTAGAAAAACTGATGACAAGCACCCAGCTGGTCAGTGTCGTCTAGATACATACTTCCAAGGTGCTCTTTGTGACAAAGACCTAAATGATGACGTATCTAAAACAGATGCTCTTGCTGGTACTTGTAACAGAGTAGATAACTACGAAACAGGTATTAGACCACTATGTTGGTATAAGCCAAAAAATATGTAATTAAATTTTAAATTATATATAAAAAGAAAGGCAGGTTTTAAACCTGCCTTTTTTATTTCTATTGATTGATGACTTCTTGGATCGCTTCAATTTTACCATCAATTTGATAATGGTTATCAAGGCCTAGAAGTCTTAAGACAAGAGGGAAGATGTGAATATTCTCTTTTGAGTCTGCAATGTAATTCTTTTTAAAATCTGGCCCTTGAGCGTAGAAAATTCCATGCATCTGCTGATTTGTAAACTGATCCCAGCCATGTGAGCCCGCCGGTGTATCAAAGTCTGTTGCGGCAATCCACCAACCAGCATTAGCAATACAGGCAAATGTTCCAATACGAACATTATTTTTGAAATTGTATCGTGATGGAATTGAATCTTTATCATAGCACTTAAAGTTCTTTGCTTTTGCGTTTATTTGTTTAAGTGTTGCTTGAATATCTAAGACGATCTTTTGTTCTGTTTCTTTTTTATAGAATTGAACAATTGGTCCCTCTCCAAAAATTCGATAATCATCTTTTAACAGAGCTAGCGTTTCATCTTTTAAGATAATTTCCTTCTTGTTCTGATCAATATCTTCCATTCCATGATCTGAAACAATTATGATATTTAGATTTGGAACAAGTTTTGTTGCTGCTGTGATTAATTTCTCAAGAGAGGTGTCTACATTCTCAATGGCCTCTTTTACTTCTTTTGATTTTGTTCCGTAATGGTGGCCGGCAGAGTCCACATCTGGGAAGTAGAGAGTCATGAAGTATGGCCTTTCTTTAGTCGGTAGTTTCAGCCATTCTAGGATCTGTTTGATGCGATTTTCATGTGGCATTTTATGAATATAGTCATACCAATATGAAGGCCTTATTCCTGAAATATCAGCTTCAGATCCTGGCCAAAATAGAGTAGCAGTCTTTAGTCCTTGCTCTTCTGCAGCTGTCCAAATCGTAGGTGAAAGATAGAAGTTCTTATTTCTTACCGCTTTTCGATCTTTTAGAGAGTAGTTTAACTTTAGATCTGGAGCATAGAAATGATTTGCCACAATTCCATGATTCATCGGGTAGCTACCTGTTGCAATCGAGAGATGATTTGGAAATGTCTTCGTCGGATAAGAAGGAATGAGACTTTTTAATTGAGTTCCTTCATTTGAAAATTTTGTTAAAAACTTTGGTTTATAGTTCTTTGTATAATCGTATCGATAACCATCAAGAGAAATAAGAAGTACAGGGTTTATATTTTGTAATTCTTCTTCAGAGGCCACATTCTGGCTTGATCTCTCAATATGATAACTATTCTTGTAAGTGGAGTCGTTCTTCGTACATGAGCTATACGAGAATAAGCTTATTATTGCTAACGGAGCTAGTAACTTCTTCATTGGTTAATCCCTTGTAAATCAATATTTACTTAGATTGTAAGGGATTAACCGTATTCTTGTATATTAGGAATTAATAACAGTTATAATCGTCATAATCGATGTCAGAGAACCTGAACTTCAATGTACGAATATGGTCTAGAGGGATATCGTATTCTTGACGAAATAATCCATCTATATCCTTTGTGAAAATAATTCCATCTACTACTCTGTATTCAACCGCTTCAATTGTCATAAACTCTATCTCCTTCTTCATGAAGAAATTTTAAGACAAGTGATTAAAGGTGAACAAGTAAAGATTTTCTTAAGAAATGCTCTAAAGCCCCGTTTCTTAAGGTTATCTTAAGGTTCGTTAACGCTTAAAAAGAGGGTGAGTTCCTACACCCGTGTATTCACTAGTGATGTAGATACATGCAACAATAAAAGATGTTACGATTATTGTTGATAGTAGGAGTGTAACATTTTCTGACATTCCTTTCTCTTCTAAATAATTAACTAGCTTGGCCTGTCCCCAGATACCAAAAACGATGGTTACAATAAATAGAATACCTGTTGAAACAAGTGTCAGGAGGATATTTGAAATTTCAGTATAGTCACTATCAGGAGCGACATTTGCTGTCGTGTTCTTTGTGATTTTTCCACTTGGAAGGATGAGAGGCCCTCCGGATGTCTGAGCATCCAGAGAGACTTCACGTTTTACTGATTCTGTTGGAAGGTAAAAGCGAGAAAAAGCCGGCTTATCATTTGATTGATAGGCTTCGATCGTAAAGTTGATGATAACTTCTTCACCAACAACAAGTCCGCCGTCAAAGTTTTTACTCCAGTTGATACCAAAGTCAAAACGATTGATCTTAAAGCTTCCTTCAAAGTAGATCCCTTCTTTATTAGTCCAAGGATCAGTACGCTTACCAAGATATTTTAAGCTAACAGGAACAGTCTTCGTTTTTTCTTTTACTGTTATCGCTAGCTTTGCATCGGCCTTTTTGTCTTTTAAAACAATGGCCTGAGCACTTTTAAATTTGATAATTGGAAAATTCTCAGCATTGAAGAATTCATTTTTCTTTAAGTGCTGATCTCTTTTCTTATCAAAAGTATTGATACTCTTAACTATGATCTCACCTTGAAGATCAGAGATCGTATTATCGTCTTTCTTAAAGTAAATTGTGTAATCGTCAAATTGACCTTCAACATCAGTCAAGGCCATGTACTTAACACTGAACTTTAATTTTGAATGTTCTTTATTAACAATATAAGAAGATGCAAGAGTATTAAGGGAAATTAGTAGGGCAAAAAAAAGGTGCCCAATAAGGCACCCTTTGTAATTATTTAACAAATTTTTCATTATAGTCTTCTACGCCGAGGTTGATAACTTTCATTGCTGTTTCAGCATTGTATGTTTCTGTAATTTCTACTTTAGCTTCACCATCTTTTACAGGGATTTCCTTGTAAGTTAGGAAGTAGTGCTTAAGTTCTGCAAGTACAGCAGCAGGAACTTGATCGATATCAGTGATGTGACCAAACATTGCATCGTCTTTTAATACAGCGATGATTTTATCATCAATTTCACCACCATCTAGCATTCTAAAACCACCAACAGGAATACAGTTAACTAGGATATCACCTTGAACAATATTCTTTTCTGCAAGTACACAAATATCGATTGGATCATGATCTCCAACAATTCCTGTGCGTCCTGTTTCTGCTTCAGCAAAGCTTGCTGATTTTGAGTCAGAGTAAGTGCGTGGGATTAATCCATATAATTGTGGAATAATATTTGAGAACTTCTGTGGACGATCTACCATTAGGTATCCACTTTCTTTATGAACTTCATATTTCACGCGGTCATTAGGAGTAATTTCGATATAAGCATTAAGAACTTTCTTATCTTCATTGTCCCAAGTCTTGATACCATGCCATGGATTTGGCCTAAACATTTTTCCATATTTCTCTAAGAAATCATTTAGCTCTGAGTTAGTCATTATTAATCCTTTTTGTGAATATTTTGGCATTAACTTAGCACAAAGAGGATAGTCTAGGAAGTTTTATCAGGCCCAATAAAAAGGGATTCGTCGCTACTTCGAAAAGAAGCGAATGATCTCTGCAAATGCACTTTTTGGTCCATTTACTGTATTCTTTAGATTGTTTTTATTGAGCTCACTTATAGCATGAGCGCTATGGGTAGTAGCGTTAAGAATACCAATCTTCGCCTCAATATCATCGAGGATTTTCTTTAGAAATGCTTCTTCTTTTGGGTCGAGCTCATCAGAGCGAAAGACAATATTTGCCAGGTGATGGAGTTGGCTTAAGTGAGCAGGGTAGTTTACTTTATGAATGAATTCATCTGGGCGATGTCTTTGAATCAGGTCTTCTTTTAGTTGAAGTCTATCTTTATCTTCAAGCTTGGCATTGTTGATAAAGTCTTGAATTAGAGTTTTTTCTTGTTCTGAAACAATATTATCGAGATGAGTCAGAGAAACTAGTGTTCTCCACATATTTAGGAAACTATCGTACTTCTTATCATCACTTAAACTATTCATTGAAATATCTTAGCACAACTGAAAAATCAGCTATTTAGGCATGACACTCTTTGCCTAGTGAACGCGAAACTATAAAGAAGGTATAATTTTTAGGACGGGCGGTAGTGTAAATTTATGAAAGTCGAAGATTACTCTAAGAAAATTACTCAAATGAATCAGGAGCAGCGAAAGCAGCTCAATCATATTCGTGAAGGCTATCAGTCCAATCTTCAAAATATTCAAGATAAGAATTCTCATAAAATCGATAATATTAAGCATGAGCACGCAAAGAAGCAGCAGGCCCTTATTGAGGATAATCAGCAAAAACTTGATGAAGCTGCAAAGAAGGCCAAGCTTGCTATGGCCAAGTCAAAAGAATTCTTTCGCGAAAGAAATGAGCAAATTAGAGAAGACTTTCATAAGACTTCCACTGATCAAAAGTCTAAATTCGACGAAAAGCTTGCTACCTTAAAACAAGCTTATGCAGATACTATTGAACAAAGAGATACTACATACGAAAGTAGTTTAGAGTCACAAAATAAAAGATCACAAGAGCGAATTGCACTTAATCAAGACCGTTTCCAAGATACGATTAAGCAATTAAATGAGCACACGAGTGAATCAAATCAAAAGCTTAATGCTGACTTCGCTGCCCGTGAAAAAGCACAAGTAAGAAGAAATCGTGACCAATTAAATGAGCTTAAGTCACAATTTTCTCTAGAGAATCGTGACCTTAAAAATGCCGCTGACAAAAATCTTAGAAAAGTTGTCGATGAAGGCAAGAGGCGTGAAGACTTCTTAGTTGCTTCTAAGAAAAATGCATTGGAAGAAGCAAACCAATCTTATCTTCGTCAAATTAATGAAAAGCAAGCAGGTGTTGATCAAATTGCTCGCGATCTTCATATGAAAACGCAAAAGTCTCTACAAGACCAAAGACTCAGTCACGAAAAAGAGGTCTCTGAGTTAATCAGAGATCAGGTTAGTAAAAGAGAAGATATCAAAGGTGATCATGATCTCGATATTGCTCGTTTCAAAAATTCACAGTCGATGAGCCAAATGGAGCAAAAAGGTGTTGAAGATAAATTTCAACAAAAGATAGATCGCTTAAAAGAGCTTAACTCTCAAGTCATTAAAGATTTTGAGGATAAGTTAGTTGAAAAAGACAATGCGGTAACAAAAAGGGTTAAGGATCAGTCTCGTGAGCAACAGGCCCGTATGGCCGATTTCCAAAGTGAGACCAGAGCGAATGCTGATGAGATACAAGCTCGCTCTCAAAGACAGCATGAAATTAAAAAGGCCCAATATAATAGAAATATTTCTTATGAAAAAAAGGTTGCTGAAGACAATATTGTTCAAAAAGAAAATCAATTTCGTGAGTTGATGGATGGCCAGAGAAATCACTTTAGAAATAATCTTATTCGTACAGAAGAGAAGAATCTCGAAACAGTTAAGTCTTTGCAAGATTCATTTAGAGAAGAAAAAGAAGAGATCAATGCTCGTAATCACGAGATGTATGCAGATACACTAAAATCTCATCGCCAAGAAATGGATAAGAAAATCTCTGATATTCAGGCATCATATGAAAGTAAATTTCAAGTTCAAGAAGAGCACTTAAAGAAGTCAATTGCTGATGCTGAAGAAAAGCTATATATGCTGAGAACAACTTCAAAGAGAAAGCAGCAGTCTGAAAGTGAATTCTTTCAAGAACAGTCTCGTATGCAAAGAAGCGAAATGAAGGAAAATTTGGATCATATTAAGGATCAGTATGAGAAACAATTCCAAGCGCTTCGTGACGACTTTAACACTCGCCTTAAAATGGTAAAAAGAGAAAATGAAGTAAAAACATCTCGTATGACCCATAATCATAATCTTGAAAAACAGAAGATGACAGCAGATCACAATACAGATATGAGAAGAAAACTTAATCTTGCTCAGAAAAAGCTAGAGAGACAAATGAGCGACTCGCAAAGACTTAGAGATCAACTTGTTTCAAGTTACGAAGAGAAGATTAAGAACCTTAAAAAACAATATGAATTAAAACAAATTGAAGAGTATAAGCAAGTTTAATGAAAGTAGTTATTCAACGAGTCTCTAGTTCTAATGTAAAAGTAAATAATAAAGTCGTGGCCCAGATATCTAAGGGCCTTCACTTACTAGTCTGTATTGAACATGACGACAACCGACAAACAATCCAAAAGGCCTGTGAGAAGATCCTTGCTTTAAGAATATTTGCAGACGAGAAAGGAAGAATGAATCGTTCTGTTGTGGATATTGAAGGAAGTATTCTTGCGGTTTCACAATTCACTCTTTCTTGGAATGGTAAGAAAGGTAATCGACCAAGCTTTGATGGAAGCGCCAAGCCTGAAGTTGCAAATAAATTATTTGATGAGTTTGTTGAGATACTAAAAAGCACTGTCCCTGTAGAGAAGGGAGTCTTTGGAGAAAGCATGGCCGTCGAAATACATAACGACGGGCCAGTAACTTTTCATATTGAATTTTAATTAAGCAGTAACTTTAGATTTAGATCCTTCTTTTTCTCTTTTCTCCATTCTAACTGCTGTTTTCCAAATTCCAGCAAAGATGAAGGCAAAGATCACAAAGAAAGTCATAACGTGAAGAACTTCAATCGTCAGAGAAGATGCAATATATGCTGTATCTCTAACTGGCTCTAGCATTTCACCTTTAGGAACAATAGACGTCTCGTAAACTTTAGTGTTTTCCATGGGGTCTCCGTTTAAGTAGTCGATATTGCGTCAATATTAAACAATTTAAGAAAATTGTCCAGTATTAACTTACTACAAATATGAAATAGAAAACATGTTCTTTATCAGTTTTTTGTTTAGATTCGAAATAAGTATAAATTTCATGGCACTTATGCAAGTATGGACAATCCATTTTTTGTATTTTAAATACAATTTATTTTTATTTTCATCATATGGAGGGGATATGAGATTTTTTACATTTGCCTTATTACTAGGGCTATTAGTTGGTTGTAAGACTGAATTTAAAGGTACTCTAGCAGTTGACTCTGCTGTAGAGCTTAAGTCTAAAGATGATAGTATTTCACTTGCTCAAGGTGAGTACAAAGCTAAGCTGAAGTTTATCGGTAAGAGAAAGCTTAAGATTCAAGTTGCTGGTGAAAAGCTAACTGTTAAATTCGATGAGAAGTTTAAGCTTCCAAGTAATGGAGAGTTTACACTTGATAAGGCCGACACAACTCTAAATTATGATCTTCATGGAACGATCACAACTGATATCGAGCGTGGACCAATTCGCCACCGTGATGAATTCTGTGAAATTACTATTCCTGAAGTTGTTTGTAGCAGTAGAAGAAGACAGTGTACGACAGTATATCGTCGCTACCCAGGTCGTCGTTTTGTTGAGTACCGTGATGACATTATTTCTAAAGTATTTAGAATTGATGTTGCAGATGCTGGTCAAACTTACTCGACTTTTGATGCAACTTCTAGAGACTACGACCGTGTTTACCTTTATCAAGGACGTTGTGGTTTTTAATTAAATCAAAATTAACTAAATGAAAAGGCCCTCTGTGTGAGGGCCTTTTTTATGCTATACCTTTGTTGATATCGTCGATTTGCTCATTAAGTGTCCAAAAGTCATAAAGAACGCCAAAGAGGAAGAAGCCACCCGTTAGAAGATAGAGTATCCCCATAAGAATCTTTCCTTGATAAAACTTATGAAATCCAAAGACACCTAGAAATGTTAGAAGAATCCAAGCGATATTATAATCAAGGACGCCCTCATAATAGCGATTATCACATTCTTCATCCATAGAAGGAATTAGAAAGATATCTACTAGCCAGCCAAGCCCTAAAAGGCCTAGTGTTAGCATCCAGATCGTTCCTGAGATAGGCTTACCATAGTAGAAGCGATGAGCTCCCATAAATCCAAAAAGCCACAATAGATATCCCATGACTTTACTGTGAGAGTTATTAGGGAGAATTCCTTGTTGTTGATTCATTATTTATACTCCTTTAGACCCCATGGAGGTGCTTTGCGCTCACTTAAAAGAAGCTCAAAGGCATCTTCTATTTTTTCAAAAATTTCCTTGGCCTCAAAGAAATCCTCTAGCTCTTCCATTTGCTCTTCTTCATCAAGAGACAGGGGGATACCAGTGATAAAATAGTTAAGCTCTTGACCTTCATACTTAGCATTTATCGTTAATGTATGAAATTTCATTTCATTATTTTGGTACTTCGTAAGCTTTGTACCAGATAGAAATAAATGGTATTTATCATTTGTGTCTGGGCCGATTTCAGTAGTGAAAAAATACTCAATATCGTTAAATTCGCAAGAGAACTTCATATTTTGCTCGTTGGTTTATTAGATTTAAATTTAAGTTACACTAATATTATACTAGACTTGGAGATATATGTGAAAGTTGATTATTTAATGAACTCAAATGGAGATAACGTGAGCGAAGAAAATAAGTCGAAAGACAGGAAAGAGCCTCGTCGCATTCTAGTTTCAAGTGATAAAAAAACTCTTAACCTTGCTGATAAAGATATCTTAATTGTGGCCTCAAAACTTAAGAAATATATTAAGGATAAGCATGGCCTAAATACTTCTGCAAATGTCATGGAAATCTTGTCTGATATCATTAGAGTAAAATGCGATTCTGCGGCCGAGCGTGCAAAGCAAAGCGGAAGAAAGACACTTCAAGAAAAAGATTTTTAAGTAATGTCCAAATTAGATGAAATAGCCAATAGTGTAGAGCTTTATTCTTCTGAGACGAAGTCGACAGTTACATTGTTTGGAGGAAGTTTTCATCCATTTCATCAAGGGCATCTTGAGTGTCTAAATCAATGTAGTGAGTTTGAAGACAATATTATCATTGTCTTAGACTACAGCCCTTGGAAGTCCAATGAACAAGAGGATCCGTACGGAGAGTATCTAAAGATCAAAGATGCCACAGGAGCTCGATTTCCTATCTATACGGGCTTTTGGGCCCAGAAGCTTAGAAGACCCACATATGAGTGGCTGCAAGAGGTTAAATACCCAAATATTAATTGGTTGATGGGTGATGATACATTTGGCTCATTTCTTAAATGGTTTGAAGTTGAGAAGGTTTGCCAGCTTCTAACTAAAATCTATGTTGTGCCTCGTGATGAGAAAATGGATGAGTATAGGGAAGTGGAAGCTAAGGTAAAAGAGTTTAATTCAAAGCTTGAGGTGATCTATCTTAAGCCTCATGAGTATCAAGAGCTAAGTTCGACAGCGATTCGAAGTAAGTAAAATAATAATTAAATAGTGCGTTGATTTGGCGGCTATGGCGAACCGGTCGGGCGTGAACCCGACCTCTCGTATATTTTGGCAAGCTAAAGACTCCTGCCGATAGAAATAAAAAAGGCTCCGTAAGGAGCCTTCTTTTATTTCTATTACTTAACTTTCCAGTAGTACTCAATAACTAGCTGAGAGTTGAATTCAAATGGTACATCTGATTCAAGAGGAGCAGCAACCATAGTTGCTTTCTTCTTATCTGTACCTTCAACATTGTAACAAGCTGGAACTGCTGCGAAACGTGGAGTTTCTTGAGTTTGCTTGTAAAGTTGGTTGTTATAACCTTTCTCAGTTAGAGAGATAACATCACCTTGGCCAACGATGAAAGATGAACGGTCAACTTTCTTTCCGTTAACTAGGATTTGTCCGTGAGAAACCATTTGAGAAGCTGCCATCATTGATGGTGCAAATCCAAGTCTGAAAACTACGTTGTTCAGTCTTGACTCAAGGTTAGATAGAAGTACTTCCATCCATGGCTTACCAGCAGTGTTCTTCTTAGCTTGCTTAACGTAAGTAACAAGTTGCTTTTCTCTTAGACCGTAGTGGAATACTAGTTTTTGTTTTTCTTTTAGACGAACGGCGTAGTCAGAAATTTTCTTTCTTTTGTTACCGTGTACACCTGGTCCGTATGGACGACGTGCTAATGCACCAGCTTTACCAAGACCTGGAAGTTCAACACCTAGTGCTCTTTGGATTTTAAAGCGTGATCTCGCTGTAGTACTCTTTGCCATTGTTGGCTCCTTTTGAATAAAAAAGACTTTAGGGACAAGGAAAAGTTACATCACATCTCAAAGGCTAACGCCTTAGGCCCATCAATCTTACTTAATATTTTCGGATGTAACTGAAGCTTTATAGCGAACAATGGCCACTATTGTCAATGGGAAAGGATGTAAATATTAGATATTATATAAGTTTCAGAGTTCAGACTTAAAGATATCAAGCACTTGTATAGTTTTACTTCCAGGTTTTCCATTTCCGATCGTTGTATCGTCAACTTTTACAATTGGAACAAGGTATTTTGTTGATGATGTAAGAAAGCATTCGTCAGCTTCTTTAAGCTCACTTCCCGTGAAGTTTACCTCTTCAAATGGGATACCTTGTTCGCCAAGAATACGAATAACATTTTCTCTGGTAATACCTTTAAGAAGTCCAGCTGCAATAGGGGGCGTTTTAAAAACACCATCTTTTACTATCCAGATATTACTCGTTGTACATTCTGTGACATTGCCATCTTGGTTAAGCATGATGGCATCAAAGTAGCCTGCTTCTTTGGCCTCGTTATATGCAAGGATATTATTAAGATAGTTTCCAGATTTGATATTTGGGTCCATCGACTTGACTGGATTTCTAAGAGTTGAAGCGATAATTACCTCAACACCATCTTCATACCAAGTGCTAGGATTTTCAGGAAGCTCTTTACCGATGATAATGACATTTTGATTACTGGCCGCTTGCGGGTCAAGAGTAATTTCTCCCTCTCCTCGTGTGACAATTAATCGTATATAGCATCTGTCATGACCTGCTTCGTGCAGCTTCTTTGCAACGTCTACAATGCGCTTTTCATATTCAGTAAAGTTGAGTTGAAGATGCATGTGCATCTTTAAAGCAGAGTTTTGTAAGCGTTCAAGGTGCTCTTTTAGAAAACCAATTTTACCATTTCTAACTTCCGTTACTTCGTAGACAGAGTCACCGTAGAGGAAGCCGCGATCAAGTACAGATATTTTTGCATCTTCTTCTCGCTCTAGAATTTGGCCATTGATACTTATTACTTTCATGGGAGAATTGCTTTGTATCCTTCTGGGATGATATTCCAGGCGTCATTCTCGAAGCGAATTTCTTTTGTTTCCTTACCCATTAGATAAATCTTCTGGCCACATTGTAGCCACTCGAGGATTCCACCAAATAAATTTGTAAACTTTGTATTAGGATTAGTTTTAGAGAGCTCGAGTATTGCCTTCGTTGAACGAGTTCCAATTGTAGAGTAGACGACAACTTCTTTGCCTTGAAGTTGAGGATAGACTTCATGAAGCTTCGATAAAGGAATTGCGCGTTCAATGTGAGAAACTTCAAATTGATAAATATCTCTTGCATCTACAATTACGAGGCGATTATCTTTTAAACGTAAGCGTCTTTTTAGGTAGTCACAGTCGATATTTTCAACGCTTGGGTACTTCTTAGAAAGGGCGGTTGCCATACTGCCAATAACTTTTCTCTGATCCTTGATTCCATCAGTTCCGATACAAGAAGTTAGCAGAAGTATTGAGAGAACAATATATTTCATAATTTGATCCAAACCTTTGTCATTTAAACAACTTAACTATTTTGATTATCATGCCAAATCTTTAATTATTTGACCATGAATAAAACTTAACCCATAATTTTACTATGCAGAAATTATTTAAAATCTTCATTTTTCTTTACCTTACAATCACTAGTGCTTACGGTGCGTCTCTGAGTCTGGATGACAAAACTGAGCCAATCTTCTACTTGAGAAATTCTACAGGTGAGAACTTAAATGAGCTTTTTTATAATTTGGGTGGGGATGGTTCCACTCCTGAAGCCGCGATTACTCTTTATGTTCCCCTAAGCCTTGGGACGGGAACTCAAGATTTTGCTTATTATACTGCAGACTCTGGGGGGCTAAGCCCAAACTTGGCAGATGAAACATCTGAGTTAGGTGGTCTCTACTTACAAGATGTTGACTCACTTGCTTACACTAATGAAGAGCTTTACGTTGCATTAAAAGATAACGACAATTCAAATCCTGCTTTTCGAATTGTTACTCAAATACCAAGCTCTCAAGTTGAAGCTCCCTTTGTAAGTTTTGCAGATATCTGTTCAACGAGTGAGCTAAATTGTGCTGGTATTACAGACTCTATCGCTTCTATTAAAGACAGTGTTGAATTAGTGTTATTCTTTATGCCTAATGATACTGATTACAGCTCAAATGAAGAAGTAGAGATTCCGGATGCTGTTGGTAGAGCAATCTACTTTAAGCTTGTTATTAGTGCAGCAGCTACTGATATTAGAACTCGTGCAACACTTAACATTATTGGTACATATGCAGGGGATCAGACTGCTGTTATTGAGTACACCGGTGATCATGGTGGTAATGGTGCCTATATTTCTCGAATGGCCCTTTACGTGCAAAGTGGCGGTGGAGTTGTAACGAGAAATATTAATGATATTAGAATTGTTGAAGATCAATCAAATGAAGGTAATGTAAAGGTAACTAACCTTACTAATAATACTACCTACAGTTCGGCAATTTCATATCTTGATCATTTTGGCTATGTCGGTCCAGGGAGTGTGAGTAATGCTGATTTGGCCACGCAAACTGGAAATTATCAACCGAAGCCAATTGAAAAGCTTTTGTCGCAAAATCAGTGCTATCTCGTGACTGCAGGCTTTCAAAGAGATCATTATGTCTTGAATTACTTTCGTGTCATTCGCGATGAGTACTTGATGAAGACGACGCTAGGGGCAGCATTTGTTGATTTTTACTATAGCAGTGCGCCATTTTTTGTTGAAACGATCTTAAATAACAAGGCCTTGGCCTCGATGGTTAAGAGATATAGTTTCTCAATGTATTTTATTTTACAAAATATCCTGTTTATAATAGGATGCATGACTATAATTACGTTGTTAACGTTTAGAAGAGAATTAACATATGCCGTACAAAGTTTTAATCGTCGATGACGAACCAGATATTCTAGAACTATTGGCCGAAGAGCTTGAGTTTGAAGGTTATGAGACAGAGTGCGCCAACTCTGGAAATAGCGCTGTAAAGCTTATCAATAGTGGAAAAACATTTGATGCCATAATTTCTGACTATAAAATGCCAGATGGTAATGGAAAGGTTGTCCTTGATTGCACAAATAGCAACGATAGCCAAAAAGAAAAAGTTTTCTACTTTGTTTCAGGTCAAGCTGATATTTCTTTGAAAGAAGCTATGAAGGAAGGGGTGACTCGTTTCTTTTATAAGCCTTTTGATTTAGATGAATTACTAACAAGCTTAAAAAGAGATTTACAATAAAAAAAGGGACCGTTTGCGGTCCCTTTTTTATTTGGCTAGTTTAGAATTGTCGAATGCGTACCACGTACGTATCGATTTTTTCCGATGTGATCTTCTTTGCTTTCTTCAAGCAGTAGATCCCAAAAACCATCCATCTCATTATATTTGGCCAGTAGCTCATAAGTACGGCCAAGCCCCTGTCTCGAAAAGGCACTTCGTTGAAATTCTACATTTGTACGAAGTGACTCAAATTCACCCTTTAATTGATTTACTGTCTCTTGTGAAAGATCGCTGAACTCTTCTTGCATTAGCTCTAGAATTCTTCCTGCAAGTCTCTTTGGACCAAAGTATGAGGAAATGAATTTCACAAAAACGCTGGCATTAATCTTTCTAAGAATAGGATTTGCTTTGTCATAAAAAGCAGCAAGGAAACACTCATCAATTTGCTGATGTCTTACTTCATCAAGCATATGATAGTAGTGGCATTGCCAAAAGTTCCAGTCCACTTCACCGGCCTTTAGGGCCTTATTGTATTTTTTAGAAATATCTAATGTTCTCTCTTCAAAGAATAGGGCAATCCAAATCCACCATAGAAAGATATTTGGAAATGTCGTAACAACCTTCATGATAAAGTTTTGAACTGGGCCAAGTTTAAAAATGCGAAGAGGACTTTCTTTCGAATAATTTTCTGGCTCTGCCTTCATGAGCATTCTAAGAAAGATTTCACCGTGCTTATCTTCTTCTTCCATAAAGTGATCAATGGCCTCTGTCATTTGAGGATTAAGCTTATAGATTCTTTTACAGCTTTTAAGTGCCGGATTTAGAAGTACATTTTCAAACCAAATAAATTGCTCACAAATAGAGAGTCCAATTAATTGATTGAATCTAAGTTTTTGTGCTTCAGTAAGCAGATCATAACTAGGTAAGTAAGAGATAGTGACCATTTCTTCTGGTGTCCACTTGAGATTCTTATCGATTGGTTTAGACCAATCAAGTGCATCAACAGTGAAAGCACGCTCTACAGATTGCTTATTAAGTTTTTCTAATTTGCTAATAAGTCTTGTTTCCATCTTAGCTCCAATTATGAAAGTACTTGTCTCAGTTCTTCGTTATGATTTTTTTCTAAGTAATTAATTAGGTCTTGAGTTGTTTGACACTGTAAAAAAATTGTTACAGGTAGTTCTTCAAAATCTTCCTTAAGACGTCCAATAAATGACATGGCATCATAAGAATCAAGCCCAAGAGTGATAAAGCTAGTCTCTAAAGTCAGTGTGATCTCTTTTTCATCACTAACTTCAGCAATTGCTTCATTCAAATATTTTAAAATTTGCTCTTTCATCTATTTATCCCAATTTCTCTTTAATTAAGAAATTAAACTTAAATTTATTTTTTATGTAACGAGATACTATAAGATTAAATCGATAATTTTTCTCGATTTTTGTAATTTCTCCGGCCATGTATCTTTTTTGGGCATTTTGGCGTTTTACTTTCCCACTAGTTGTCTTTTTAAGAGTTAGCTCTGGCACTATTGAAATATTGTCTTCTGTGAGTGCTAATTTTGATTTTAGAGCATTTGCCACGTCTTCTTTGACTTTGTTACGGGCCTCTTTTGACTTCTCATTTAGCTCAATGATGAGGTGAGGTTTCTCGCTCTTATCTGTTTGAATTGAAAAAGCAACCATACGCCCAAGCTTTACCGCAGGTACTTTTGCGGCCATAAACTCGATATCATTTGCAAAGATATTAACACCATTGCAGATTAAGAGATCTTTACTTCGTCCTGTTACGTAGAGCCTACCTTCTTCATCTAAGAAGCCTAGGTCTCCTGTGTTTAGCCATCCATCTTCGAGATGAGTTTCTCTACCATAATAGTTAGTCGATACTGATGGCCCTTTTATATAGATTTCACCAACACCTTGGTGTTGATTTCTAATCTCAAGCTGAGTCGGTGCTAGAACTTTACCACAAGAAATAAACTCTTCATCTTTAATCGTGACAGTCTCAAACTGTGTACCAACCTCATGAAAAGTTACTGCAAGAGTCGCTTCTGCTAGTCCATAAACTGGCATAATGGCATTAGTATTGAAGCCATATTTTTCAAAACGATTGCTAAAGGCCTTTAAAACATTGGCCTTAATTGGCTCAGCTCCACATTGAGCAAAGCGTATATGAGAAAGATCAAGACCTTCTAACTTCTTTTCTGGGATTTTAGTTGCACAAACATAATATGCTGAATTTGGGATACAAAGAGCACTACACTTTGTCTCTGAAACAAGGTGAAGCCATTTATGAGGCGCAATGACATAGTCTTGAGTACGAATAATATGACATTCAAGATTCTTTAAAAGAGCAGTGAGCAGACTTCCTATCAGCCCCATATCATGGTGAAGAGGTAGCCATGTACAAATAGAATCAGAATCACTCAATTTGATCCCTTGATTAATTTGATCATTATTTGCAAGTAGATTGCTATGGCTTATCACAACTCCTTTTGGTGCAGAAGTTGATCCTGAAGAAAATTGAATAAAACAAGTTTCACTGCTTTCAGGATTTGCAAATTGTGTTGCCATCTCAGCGTCATTAAATTTTGCTATATTGGTAAAGCCCTCTGGAGAGTTCTTTGCTGCGATATATTTTGTTTGTGCCGCAGATGCGAATTGGAATAGTAATTCTTGGTAATCATCTTTTAGCATTAAGGCACTTGATGCCATTGGTACAGGTACGTTACCTGATAGGATGATACCAAAGAAGTAAGTCACAAAGTTTTCTTCATTTTCAAATGAAAGAATTATATTTTTTTTAGTAATATCATTTGCCTTAATTTTAGAAGCAATGACACGGGCCTTCTCCATAAGCTCATTTATAGAAAGTGAGCTAGCAAGCTTAAAGTTCTTGTAAAAGAAGAGAACCTTCTTTTCTTGATCTTTATTTGAAAGTAGCTTGTCGATGAGATTACGCATTCAGCTGACCTTCTAGGTATGAGATGATCTCAAGTGTTTTATTGAAGATATGTGGCATGAACTCATATTCATTTACACTGTGGCCTACATAGTAGAATAGGACTCGGTTAAGTAGATATTCATTTGCACAAGATAACATATTTTCTAGTTTTTCTTGCTTAGATAGTTCAAGCCCATCTTTTGAGAAGTAATAATTTATATCATTCGCAATTTCACCACTTGGTGTTGTAAAGCTCATGAATTCCACAAGGTCTCTATATGGAGAGTTGTAGCGAGATAGTTCCCAGTCATAGAAGCATGGGCGACCATTTTTAAAACAAATATTTCTTGGATTAAAGTCGTTGTGAGTAAGTGTCTTTGGACCTTCGTTGATGATCTTTGACCATTGTTCAAAAGTATTTAGAACTTCTTCTAACTTTTCCTCTGTCTTTGCACTGATGTAGTTTTGTGCACGAATATAAGTGATAATTGATTTCGTTAAGTCTTTATCAATATTTACTTTTCCAAGGTTAAGAGACGACTCAGAAACTTCTTGTGAATTTGCAAAGTTCTGATGAATCTTAGATATAGCATCAAAAATTAATTCACGAGTTGAGCTTATCCATAATTCTAAACATCCTTGAGTGTTCATTAACTCAATTTGAGAAAAGTTTAAATTTTCTAGAAGAAGAAGGTATGCTTCTTTCTGAGCATTTATATATGTTCCATGAAGCTCTGGCATATAGCGAGAGAAATCCTTTGAAACCATACGGTATGCCTCAATTTCTCTAATATGACATTTCGTAAATTCATTATTGTGAATTGTTTTAATGAATTTTCTTCTGATATCACTATCCGCAAAACCTGCAATAGCCGCAAAACCTGCAATTACGTCAGTATCAAGGGGTTTTGACTTCAGAATTATTTTATCTTCTTTGTTGATCTCTAGTGATGTAAAGCCAAGAGATTTGTTTACCACTCTTGAAGTAGCTTCTGTGATAATTCCATTTTCAATATTAATCTTGTGGTCGTGTTCAATTGACTCACTTTCTTTCACTAGAGTTGACTGATCAGTGAAGTTTTCATTGATAAACTCTTTTGTGATATCTTTCGTTTTAAGCTGATCTTTCGGATTATTTCTACCAAGCTTGTCGTGTGCATAAGCAAACTGTCCACCACAGATGGCCGACATTGTTGAAAGCTCAAGAGATAGCGCCGCTCCAGCTATAATTTTTGCAAACCTTTCGACCTTTCCTGCTCCTGCACAACCGATCGACTTTAAGCAGTCTTTATAGTGACCAAGTCCTGTTCCACCTCCAACAGTTCCAATAACTAGTGAAGGTAGAGTTAAGCTTACGTATAAACCTTTTTCGTGTTTTTCAAAATTTAGAACAGCTGTTGATGACTCATGAATACAAGCAAGATCTTGTCCTGTTGAAGCAAAAATGGCCGCAACAGCGTTGGCAACGTTTACGTTATATCCTGTCATTCCTTCAAGGCGAGTAATAGGTAGTGATCTTAAGTAGAGATTGATGAGATCAGTACTTGATGTTTTCAGAATACGCTTTAATACTTTTTCTGGTACTACACATTCTGCAGTTACATATGTTCCACGAGTCTGCATTGCAGAACCAACAGAAACTTTCTTATCACTTGAACCATTTCCTTCTAAGAAGAATTCAACGAGTTTAATTTTTGAAGTTAAAAGCTCTTCTTTGATCCAAAGACATGATTGCCACGTACAAACAGTTGTCATGTTTTGTCCGGAAGCGTCGGCACACTCATAGATAAATTTCGCGTGAACATTGCGACCGATAAGAACTGGCTTGATCTTTTTTAGATCTGCAAAGTTTGAATACTTTTTAGTAATACTTTTGATCGTATCGAAGTTATCTTCTAGCCATGAGATAAATTCATCAGCATGGTCAATATCATCAAATGTGAAAACAGGAGCACGGTACATACGCTTTCTTAAAACCTTGGCCTTGAAGCCACCACTTAAAGAAACAGCAAGTGCACCACGAGTGATCGAAGAAACTAGAGCGCCCTCTGAGGTTGCAATTGGAATATATAAATCTTCCTTTTCACCTTTCTCATTAATTTTTAATGGCCCACAAATTCCCATTGGAATTGAAATACTTCCAGCATAAGACTCGATATTACCCTTGAGGTTTAATCCATCTAGGTCTGTTATTTGAATTGAGTCGAGATTTTCCCCACACTGGGCCTCTAAAATCGCAATACGATTTAGCCTTGCCGCTTCAGAGTAGTCAAAACGAGATGGGGCCGAAAGCTTCTGCTTTACGACTTTTGCTTCCTGCTCAGAAGCTGAATTTGTGCTAATTTCATTGATCTTCATAGTTCAAATATAGCTTATAAAGATGAACGAGAACGTTTGATTGAAAATTGTACTATGGCCGTCTACACAGTAGACGGCAGTTTTATACTAGTAAAATCAGTGATTTAGATAGTGAATAGGTGATAGTAGCGAGTTTTCTGCGAAATATCTTTCGCAAATAGTGAGGGAAGGTTCCCGTCTCGCATCAAGCATAGATAAGCTTGCTCATAATGAGATCTTACTTGGGGGATAATTTCCTTAAGTAGGTAAATGAAGCTTAGCCCCATGTAACGATGATCTGGATGGACTCCCATAGTCTTAATTAAGAGCCTCTTTATATTTGTTGCTGTGGGATCCACAAAATTTAGGATGATCCCAATAATTGAATTGTCTGCTTTTGAAATTAGAGCACGTGAGGTATGAGGACAAATAAGGCCAGCCGCTTGTTGGCCATACTTAAGTTTGAATGTTTCAAATGAAATTGGTGAGTAGGCGATATTCTCTCCAAAAACTTGATCAGCACTTTGGTAAAATCGTTCAAGGTTATCAAGCCAAAATTGTCCATCAATTACTTTTAGGTCATAATTTTCAGTCATTGGTGAATCATCAATTTCATCAAATTGCTCAGACCATTTTAAGAGCTTATCAAAATCATTAATTTCATAAGTTACATAACTCTCAAAGATCTCACCATGAGACTTCAGTAATTCGTACAACTCTTTGTCGTAAGGGGGCTCCATTAAGTGATGAGGTAGATCTTCATTCTGTTTTAAGCGGTAGCTATTATATGTAGAAAGATTTAATGGCCCAACCATCTTTTCGCTTACATACTTTTGACGATAATCTTTGGCGGCTTCAATAAAGCTTTGTGATAGCTTCCCATTACAAAAACCAAAGTACGCTTGCTTATCAATAAGAAAGAAAATTGCTGAAGCATCGCCATCAACAAATTGTTCAATACTTGAGATTGCTTCGTTATCTTTAAAAAGAAGGAACTCTTGTTTTTGCTCTTGGGTAAGTCGGTCTAAATTAATTTGCATAAACACCTACAATAAGAGCGATATAAAGTAGGAGAGCGAAGAGTCCGAATGACTTTTCATTCTTCTTACGTCCTTCAAGACTTGGTTTTTTTAAATATTTAAAAAGTGTCGATTGAGCAGCTGCAAAACCTGCGATACCCATTGCAGCTAGAATTGATCGTAGATTCGGCATTAGTGGGATGAGATAAAGAAAACATCCAAGAGTTATCATATTCATTAATGTGATAATGAGAACGCTTCCACCTGTGCCATAAATCTTTGTATATGAGTCAAGTGTTTCAGTCTCTTCTTCAGGGCCACGAGTCTTTCTTGTAAATTCATATGAGAAACCTGATGCAAAAGACATGGCAAGAATAAGATAAACATAGAATTCAAATGTAGGAACCTGCCATTTTGCCGACATAATCCAAATAATAATAAGAGGAGAAACGAGCATGTGGCTAATTGAATAAAGCGTTAAGCGCTTTTCTAGCCATGTACCAATAAAGAACTCCTTGGCCATAAGTATGGACCACAGATAAACAGCGCCGTAGCAAATAAGCGTTAAATAATTATTTGAAATTAAAGCAGAATAAATTAATCCAATAATAGTAAAAACTGCAGCAATAATATCTAGGTGCCAAAGTTTAATGAGGCCTCTTTGGAGCGCACGCTCTGGGTGATTAATACAGTCAACTTTGAAATCTTTATGTTCATCAAATACTCTTAATACAAAGTAGTGTCCGACTACAGCAATTGCCCCTAGGATATCTAATGGTGTAAAATCTAATGCTTTATCTTGTAAGAACAGAGCAAGGCGACTCATGACAAAGAAAGTGATTAGACCGGAGATGACATTGGCCATTGGGAAGCGCTCGTTTGACCAAGCTAAATATCTCTTAATAAATGAATCTTCTGTTGTAATATGACTTATATCTTTGCTCATACATCCTCATCTGAATTTATTTTCTTTGTACCATTATATAATGAAAACAACTATAATTGTGACATGGCAAAATATTTTACTGACAAATTAAATTACTCACTAGCAAATGAAGATATTGAGATGGAGTCAAAAGTTTGTGAAAAACTTTCTCCTAAAAAAATTGGCTCTATTTGTGGTGCAGGACCAAGAGGGTTATACCTTATTACAAATACTGACTCAAAGTTAGACCTCTTTGATGTATCGGGCCTTCAGATTGAATGGGCAAGAGCGTATGAGAAGGCGATTCTTGCACTTGAAGAAGTGGATTATTTAAGAGCATACCATGATGATTCCGCGATTTTAAAAACAGTTGGTGCTAATGTTGGACTTAATGATTATTTTGAGGCCAATGAAATTGCGGCACTTGCCGGATCATGGGAAAAAACATTTATTACCTTTTCAAAGCTTTGTCGTAAAATTTTAGGGCATCGTGTTATTGAGGCCCTTAGAAATTGTAAAACAATTCAAGAGCAATTAAATATAATGGATACAGTAAGCTTTAAGGTTAAGTGGACAGTTGTTTTATCAATTGTAGGAAATAAGGCCTTAATGAACTCTCTCTTGTATCGAGGTGACTTCATTAGAAAGAATATCCCAGAAAGTTATGTGAAATTTTATCGAAACCGATTTGCTCGTTTATTTAAAAATAATCTGATTAAAGATAATTTTTTCTTAAGCCTGTGCTTCTTTGGTGAAGTAACTTTGACAAATACGCCTCTACGTTGTCGAAGTTTTTCGCATCTTAAAGATTGTATAGAAACAACTCAAATCAATTATCATATTGGTGATGTTGTTTCAGAGCTTGAAAGTGGAAAGTATCAATTTGATTATTTCTCTTACTCTGATGTCCCTAGTTACTTTGATGATAAATTAGGCAAGGATTTCGTTCAAAAAGCAAAGTCTTCAATTTCTATCGGTGGAGTGATTTGTGTTCGTTATTACTTACGAGTTCATACTCCAGATTTAGATGGTTTTGAAGATATCACAGCTGAATTTAAAGATCTTATAAAGAAAGAAAAGGTCGGAGTTTACGACATAAAATTTTATAAAAGAGTTTCATAAAGAAAAGGCCTCTTATGAGGCCTTTATTTATTCTTGATTTTCTTGTAATAAGTTGATTAGACCTTTTTCACAGTCCATTTCGATCTCTTGTCCATTCTCTACTATTTTTGTAATTCCTGGAACTCCGACGATTGTAGGAATCTTAAGTTCTCTAGCAATAACTGCTGAGTGGGAAAGTGTCGATCCCTTTTCTACAAGTAGTCCTTTGATTGACGGAAATAATGGTGCCCATCCTGGATCAGTTCTTACTGTACATAGAATCTTGTCATTAACATCAATTCCATCATCCGGCTTAAAGAGTAGGGCAACCTCTCCTGTGATGTGACCTGGGTAACATCCTATACCTTTTAATGCACCATCATGATCAAGATTTGTATTGCCTTCATAGATAAATTTATTTCCTGCGTGAACGAAGCCAAATGTCTTAAAGTGATGACCAGGTTCCTCATCTTCATATGAATCGTACTCAGACTTTCTTAAGCTTATTAGTTCTTTTAGATTTGTCTGAACAATACGCCCATCTTTTAGTTCTTCAATTTCACTAAGAGTTAAAAAGAAAATATCATCTGGTGTACTAATTAGATTGAAGTTTGCTAATTGATTTCCCATTTCACGGTAAATTTGACGTGAGATACCAAATGACTTTGTTCTAAGAAGTCTTGTGTTTTCACGATAACGAATGGCCTTTCTAAGTTTTGCCAGATCTTTATAAAAACGTTTTCTTCCAAAAATTGAAAGCTTTTTCTTAACTATTGGCTCAATCTTTTCTTCTTCAGACTCTCTAAGTTCAAGCTCATTTGCAATGAAGCTTTCATAACTTAGGCTTTCTTTAATCACGTAATTTTTTAGAATATTGATGAGAAAGTCTGGGCTTTCTCTCAGTGATAAGCTTTCAAGCTTAAGCTCACCAATTGTGCGATCACCATAGTTTTCGATATAATCTTGGCATAAATCAAAAATGGCCTTATTGTTGATGTAGAAGAAGTCCATAACTTTTGAATTTTCTAGTTTTAGGAATTGATCCTTAAGATTTTGATCGCATTTCTTAATTTCATCACTTATTTTTAAAAGTTCTTTAGTCGGTTGAGTACTGGCAATATCATGTTCTCCTGATAATAAATTTCCAAGAGTGATATCTGCATTTTCAACACCAAGCTTATCCATCCAGCGATACATCTTTCCATTCATCATCATAACGTAGAAGTCATTTATAAGTGGAGCGTGCCATTTACTCGTGATTTTCTGATCGAGCTCTTCAGTTAGATCATAGAGTTGAGTAAGATTAAGTCTATTGAGTTTGGTGAAATCAATGTCATTATAAACTTTATAAAAATCAGACATAAAGTCGGCAACAACTTTATCTATTTTTGAGAAATACCAAAGAAGACTACCAAAGGTTTTTATCAGACCTGGTAACATTCTTAATCTCTCACATAAAGGTAGGTCTTTATCTTCAATAAAGTCGACAGGGTCTGTAATTCCCATCATTTTCTCCATATCTCCTTTAGATTGTTTAAAGGACGGAAGCAAAAGGAGCCCCTTATACCAAGATTGAATATTGTAGAATACTCGACCTTCAATAAGAGCGATCATATTCTTATGTCTTTTTTCGTGCTTTTTTAACTCTTCTTCACTTAGCCCAGTTAAGCCTAGTAGTTGATGATAGACCTTGTAGTACATCTTTGAGGCATAAGAGAAAGTTAGGGGTGTTGTAACTCCATTGAATGATTCTTGGATATTTGAGTTATCAAAAACATTGGCGAAGTCTTCACGCTTATCCATTGGAAGAGATGTGATATCTCGTGTCTGGACAATATAGATATTTCCATTTTGAAAACAAAATTCTATATCTTGAGGCTTCTTCTTTAATGCAAGAATATTTAGGGCAAGCTTATTTAACTCAATGATTTCTGCGTGAGTTAAGACACTTGAATTGATATCATTTCCTGTAACTTCAACTTTCTTTGTTGTTTTGTTTTCGTAGTCAGCAATAATCTTATAGTCTTTTTCCCTAATTTCATCTCTAATGATACCAAGGTCATTGATTGTGTATTCATCAGTATTGCATTCACCACTTACAACACCTTCTCCTTGACCGTAGTTTGCTGAAATAAGCATCTCGTCTCTGTATCCATTAATTGGATTGGCCGTAAAGAGAACACCTGACTTCTCAGGATCAATCATCTCTTGGATGATAACCGCCATCTTTGGTGTCGATTGATGGATTTGATTTTTAAAGCGATATGTAAGGGCCGTTAGAGAGAAGTTGCTTTTAAAACAATTTCTAATGGCATCTTCTATTTTATCTTTTCCTTGAACATAGAGAAAAGACTCTAATTGTCCAGCGAAAGAGAAGTGACTACCATCCTCATCAGCAGCTGAGCTTCTAATAGCATAGTGAATATTAGGATTAATTCTCTCCATAACTTCATCAATAATGGAAATTTCACACTTATCAATTTCAGCATGAATTTTTGCGATTAGTTCTTTTAAATCATCAATAAATTGAAGTTGTGTGTAGCTTACGATGAGTTGCTTTAATACCTCATTTTGGTCAACTAATGTTTGAAAGTAATCACTAGTGATACAAAACCAATCTGGTGTATTAACACGACACTTTTCAAGCTTAGCAAGGTTATAGGCCTTACCACCAACTTGTGTTTTTGTTGTAAGAAGAGAATCAAATTTACTTAATAGATACATTTACTACCTAACATTACAAATTATATTATTTTCATTTAATATTATCATATGAAAAAAATTGAAGATATAAGGCAAGAACTGGGTTACGAAGGTATACCGATAAATGGATGTCACTACCTGGATTCTCACTTTCGAAATAATTTAGAAAAGCGATGCTTGATCTATCAAAATAAAGATCAGAACTATGGCGAGTTTATGTCTCAGGTTGGGGCATGGATAAAGACATTATCTGATGCTGGAATAAAGAAAGGGGATCGAGTTATCGTACTCATTCCATTGCGACTGGAGCTTTATCAGATAATGGTGGCATTGTTCTATATGGGATCAGTTGTCGTCTCAATTGATTCTACTATGCCAAAGGATAAACTTAAGCAGGCCATTGAAGATGCAAATGCTCAAGGGATCATCTCTGTTAAAGAGCTTTTAAAATGGACGCCTTTAATTCCTGCTCTGTGGAAAATGAAGCGCTTTACGTTTGATCAAAATTGTCTTTTTACTAAAACTTTAACAAGTATTAGAGCGCAAGATAATCTTAATTTCTCGCAAACACCAATTGAGCAAGATGCTCAGACACTTATTTCTTTTACAACTGGCTCCACTGGAAGACCTAAGGCCGCAAATCGAAGTCTTGATATCTTTTTATCACAAAAGATTGTCTCAGAATATTTTTGGCTACATAAAGAAGATGAAGTTGATATGCCATTTTTCCCAACTCTTGTTCTACAAAACTTGGGCCTTGGAATCACCACAATTTTCCCAGATATCGACTATCGTAAATTAGCTGAGTTTGATGCTTCAAGGGTTATTGCGCAAATGAATCAATATGGTGTCACACGATTTAGTGCTAATCCAATGATTATCAGAAGACTTGCTGATTACCTTGCATCAAATGATATCAAAATTCCATCGTTAAGAAGTATTATCATTGGTGGTGCTGAAATATCGACAAAGCATGCAAGTTTTGTGAAGGAACAATTCGATAGGGCCTGTTCGTTGGTTGAGATTCATATTATCTATGGCTCTACTGAAGTTGAGCCCATTAGTTTTGTTCCAATTGAAGAGTATATTTCAAATAAGAAAGTTGGACTTAAGTTGGGGCATATCATTGAAGTTTTAGATACTAAGATTGATAAGGTCGCTAATGGTTTTGATTTTCAGGAAGGAGTCGTTTGGGGAGAAATCTGTCTAAGTGGACCTCATGTTATTAAAGAGTATATTGATAATCATCCAGCCAATAAAACGACTAAGAGATGGGATGAACAGGGAAGACTTTGGCACCTCACTGGTGATGTTGGATATGTGAGTGGGGGACAGATTTATCTTCTTGGGCGACTCAAAGATTGTTTAAAGGTTAATGGCAAGCTCGTTCCAACATTTCACTATGAGAATGAATTGGCCCGTATTGATGGTGTTCAAAGAGCAGCTCTAGTTCAAGTTAATGATACGATATTGTGTCTGATTGAGGGTGAAGTTAAGATAAAAGAACATATTAGTGAAATCTTAAATGATTGGAATCTTGGTGAAGCGCTTGTTGAATTTGGCCGTGTTCCTGTTGATTCAAGGCATTTTTCTCGAGTTGACCGAAATGCCATAAGAGAAAGTATCCAGCACAAGTAGATTGTGCTGGATTGATATCTAAACTCTTATACTAGTTATCGTAATTTCGACAAAGAATTGAGATCTTCTTTGTCAGCTCTTTAGGTAGTGTTGAAAATAGGCTTGATCCGCTATTTACTTTGTGTCCATAACATCTTTGCCAGTGAGGAGTATAAAGTTGTCCTTTATCTCTTAAAAGGTACTCTTCCATATAACTTTGAAGATGCTTATCTAAAAGCTCTTTCGAGTCAGATCTTTCTAAAACTTTTCTCTGATAAAGAGTATCTGCGATTTCAAATGGTGTAACAAAACTTGCTTGACCTTTGTAGAGTTCATTTGATTCATCAAAGTTGTAGGCAGCACGTATAAAAGTATGAAACTTAATTCCTGGATAAGTCTGTTTGATACCATTATAGAAAGAGTTATCGTGTTCTCCGTTATCACCAACTAGGATAACTGTATCAGGTCTATTCTCAGCGATTAGCTCTTGAAGTCTTTGCGCTTTAAATACCTTGCTCGATACTTTAAAAGGTCTAATTTCCAAGCTTCCCTCTGGGAAGTTTCCGTTTTTAAGGAGTTCATTGTGCGACCATGCCATCACTTCCTCTGGCGCATTTGTTAGATAAAAAACATCTGCATCGAGGCGATTTTTTATGATGTGATAAAGGTCGGCCATGCCAAGGAAAATATTATTTGTACGGTAGGCGTTTGAAACGGCATCGACCTTTGATCTGATATGGCCAACTTTAATTGTGTCGTCGATATCTGAAATTAGAATCGTCTTCCCACTATCTTTAGTAAAAGCTAGTGTTGCCGAAGCTAAGAGGTTTAACATTAATACTAGGATTACTGATTTCATCTTTCTTGTTTTCATGAAGAAATCATATTGAATGAATTCACTAATTTCACCATGTATCGCGTTAGTATGAACATTATACAGAGATTTCGTTAAAGTTTTCCATCCAAGTACTGAATTGTTGGCATTTTTGGACTTCTTTGGCCTTTAATAAGTAGAGATTCTTATGAGATCTGAATGTGAGAATACTACCATTCACTTTTAGCTCTTTTAGCTTTTCAATCTCTTTATAGTGCTCAATATTTCGATAATCACAAGTGCTGATTGTTTCGGCTTCAATTTTTTCTTTTTTAGTCACTTCTTCGTGTAGTTCATTTAAGAGATTTAATTGTTCTTGGGAGAGTTCGTGCTTAATCTGTGCTAATCTTTCTAGATAATCTTTTGATTCGTTAAGACTTCTGGCCGCAAGATGGCCCAGTCCTTTCTTTGAAAAGTTATTAAACTCTTCAATTTTCACTTGAGAGCGAAAGAGGTAGTCATTGGCCTTGGGTCCAACTGCATGAACCGTATTTGAAAGCCAGTAGACTCCGATTAATATAAAGATAAAGTATCTTAGTTTCATATGTATTTTATAGAGCAAGAAAAGTGCCAAGAAATAGGGCAGTTTTATACGAGCTTTCAGTAACTTGGAGTGTTTAGTATATGGACAGTGTCTAAAAATATCGTTATTTAAGGTACTTACTGTTTAAAACATGGTATAAGGCAAATTATGTACTATTTTGATCACGCTGCCTCAACTAAGCTCTATCCTGAAGTTATTGAAGTTTTATCGCAAAGCTTCGAACTGGACTATCCAAATCCTGCTGCTAAGCATTTAGCAGGAAAGGAATGTGCTAAGAAAATTGAGGATGCTAGAAGTAATATCTTAAAACTTATTCAGGCAAAAAACTATGGCCTAATCTTCACTTCTTCTGCAACTGAAGCAAATAATCAGGTGATTCGCTCGATTGAGGAGGGGATTATTTTTTTAAGTGGAGATCATCCTTCTGTCACTAAAGTCATTGATAATGGACAAGGTTATAAAAGCATCGATGAAATTGTCGATGGCGTAACAAGTGAAACACAACTTGTATGTATCAGCCTTGTTAACTCACAATCTGGACAATACTTTGAAGTTGAAAAAATAGCGCAAGCTGTGAAGGCCAAGAATAGAAAGTGTCTCGTTCATGTGGATGCGACACAAGGCTTTGGTAAGGTTCCTTTCACACTCAAAGACTCTGAAATTGATTATGTCACTTTTGGTGCTCATAAAATGGGAGGTCCAAGAGGAATTGGCGGTCTTATTTTTAAAGAAAGTAAGGTTCAATTTCTTAAACGCTACCTAAGAGGTGGTGCACATGAAAAAGGCCTAAGAGCATCGACACCTCCTACTTCTCTTGTTGTAGCTCTTGAGAGAGCATGTGAATTGGCCTTTAAGGATTTAGAGAGTTCATTTGAGAAAGCAGAAGTTCTTAAAGAAGTAATTAAAAAAGGGCTAAGTGCTCTACATAAAAATATAAGTTATCCATTTGAGGATCGAAATACTTCACCATTTATTCTATGTGTTCTCTTTGAGGGAATTGCTAGTGATATCATCATGAGACACCTTGAAACCAAGGGAATCATGATCTCTTCATCTACAGCTTGTTCATCAAAGATTAAGGGATTAAACCCTCTCTTTGCAGGACTTGGGATTGAAGAGAAGTTTCATAAAAATATTCTTAGGATATCGATTGGTAAGTCAACAACACAAGAAGAGGTGGAAGGCCTTTTAAAAGGTTTTGGCGAAGTTATTGAAGAAATTGGTTTTTTAATTAAATAGGAATAATAAAGATGTATAAAAGTTTAATTTTAACAGTTGATGAATTATGGCTTAAGGGTAAGAACAGAAAGAGCTACTATAAGAAACTTCAGACAAATCTAAGTCGAATATTTAGTAAGTATCATCATACATCTTGGAAGCTAAAAAATAATCAACAGCGACTAGTGGCCGAAAGTGAAGAAGAGTTTAGTGAAGAACTAATCCATAGATTAACTTCTGTTGCTGGCCTAAGCTCTGTTACTCCGATGCGAGCGTGTCCATTAGATCTTGATTATGTTTGTGATCTTGCCGTAAAAGAATTAAGTCAATTATCAAATATTAAGACTTTTAAAGTTCAAACAAAAAGAGCTCTTAAACAATTTCCAAAAAATAGTGATGAAATTAACCGCTATATTGCAACTGCAATCTTAAAAAATACGGAACTTAAAGTTGATGTAAAAAATCCTGATCTCATGGTTGATGTAAAAGTCATGAATGAAGAGATCTATCTATCTTGGGAAAAGATTCCATGTATTGGTGGTCTCCCTGTAGGGACAAGCGGACATGCTATTACTCTTTTATCTGGTGGGATTGATTCACCTGTTGCTAGTTATTTAATGGCAAGAAGAGGCGTGAGACAATCTTTTGCTTTCTTCTATGCCTATCCATATGTTGGAGAGGAAGTAAAAGATAAGATTTTAGAGCTTGGAAAAATTCTTTCTAAATTTCAGGATAGCTTTAAATTATATGTTCTTCCTTATGGAGATATTCAAAACTATATTGCAAAAAATTGTAAGGAAGATTACAGAACATTATTTTTTAGAAAATATATGATGGATACTTCTGCGTATCTTGCAAGAAGAACAAAGGCGAGTGCCCTAATTATGGGAGATGCCCTTTCACAAGTTTCAAGTCAGACACTTCAGAATATGAGTGTACTTGATCGTTCTTGTCCGATGCTTGTGATGAGGCCACTTATTGGGATGAATAAGCTGGACATCATTACAGAGGCCAAAAAGATTGATACATTTGAAACATCTATTATTCCACATGATGACGCTTGTTCAATGTTTGCACCGAAACATCCAGTAATTAAGGCAGAAATAAAGTACTTTATGGAGTTTTGCGAAGAGCATGATTTATCAGAGTTAATTAAAGAATGCGTTAATAATGCTGAAGTATATCAGTATGATATTCAAGGTAACTTTGAAAAAAAATGAGCGGAATGAGATTTTATTGTGCATTGCAAGTAATTTCTTCCTGAATAATTAATCTTTGATTAATACTGAAGAGGCTTTAAAATATAATTTAGGAACTACCTAATATTATTAGAATTGGAGCTTCAATGCACAAGAAATTTCGAAAGTCGTTGGGACTATTTTTAGGTCTCATTCTTTTATCAACGCCATTTGTTTTAAGAGCGGAAAATGGTTTATTTAGTATTAATAAAGATCAAGTTTTAGGGAACTTATTAATCGATGTTCTCGAAAAACTTCATTATAAAAAATTAAAAGTTAATGATGATCTTTCTAAAAATGCTTTCAAAGAATTTGTTCAAAAAGTCGATTACTCAAAGCAATTTCTATATGATTCGGATGTTAAAGAACTTAAGAAGTATGAGTCTTTAATGGATGATGAGATGAGATCAGGAAACTACAAGCTTGTTCTTGATGCCATGAAAATTAAAAAGCAAAGAATTGAAGAAGCAGATGCTTTAAGAAAGAAAATGTTTAAAGGTAAGTTTAACTTTCATGGAAATGAAGTTGTTGAGCTAGACCCAGAAAAGAGACATTTTGCAAAAGATAAGAGTGAGTTTGAAAAGAACTGGCGCCTTACTTACAAGCAATCAGTAATGGCCCGTTATATCTCGATTAAAGAAGACCAAGAAGACCTCAAGAATCCTAAGAAGAATGCTAAAAAGACTGCTAAGAATAAAAAGAATGGAAAGAAGAAGCTTGAGTCTGAAAAAATTCTAACTGAAAAAGAAATCGTAGCTAAGGCCCACGAAGCTATCGACAAGAAATATCGCCTTTATTTCGAAAGACTTTTAAAAGACACAAGAGATGACTATATGGAGCTTTTCTATAACTCTGTTGGTGCTGTATTTGATCCGCACACAGCGTACCTTGCTCCAAAGAGAAAAGAAGATTTTGATATCGATATGTCAGGGCAACTTGAAGGTATCGGTGCTGTCTTATCTGAAGATGAAGGTTATATCAAAGTTGTTGAAATCGTTCCAGGTGGAGCTGCATGGAGACAAAAGGAACTTGAAGTTGATGATTTAATTCTTGCTGTAAGCGAAGGTGACTCAGAGAAGGAGCCGGTTGATCTTGTTGGGATGAGAGTTGATGATGCCGTTAGATACATTCGTGGTAAGAAAGGAACAGTTGTTAAGCTTCATGTTAAGAAGGCCGATGGCTCACGTAAGTCAATTGGTATCACAAGAGATGTTGTTAAGATGGGGGCCTCTTTTGCTAAGTCTTCAGTTCTTGAACTTAAAGGTGTGAAAGGTAAGTTTGGATATATTAATGTTCCGAAATTCTACCGTGAATTTAATGGAACGATTAATTGTACTGATGATGTAAGAGCTGAACTAAAAAGATTAAAGAAACAAAAAGTTAATGGTGTCATCCTTGACCTTCGAAATAATGGTGGTGGGGCCCTGACAGATGCACAACTTATGTCAGGTCTATTTATTAAGGAAGGGCCAATTGTTCAAACTAGAAACTATATGAATCAAGTTGAAACTCTTGCAGATGAAGATCCAAGTATTGAATATGGTGGCCCACTAATTGTTATGGTTAACCGTTACTCAGCTTCTGCATCAGAGATTCTAGCGGCAGCAATGCAAGACTATAAGAGAGCTGTAATTGTTGGTGGTGCAGTTACTCACGGTAAAGGGACTGTTCAGGTTGTCTATAGCCTTGATCAAGGTCTAAATAAAATGATTGGTGAAGAGTTTGGAGCATTAAAACTTACGATCCAAAAATTCTACAGAATAAATGGAGTATCAACACAGTATAAAGGTGTAACACCTGATATTGTAATTCCAGATCCAATGTCATATGCTGAAAACCGTGAAAAGGATTTAACTTACTCACTTAAGTGGGATGAAATTAAGCCAAAGAAATATCAGAAGTGGGCAGGTATGTCTTATGATATGAAAAAGCTTATTAGTGAGTCTCAAAAACGTGTTCAAAAAGATGAGCGCATGCAAAAGATTGAAGAGAGCGTTGCTTACCTTAAGAAGAGACGTAAAGAGACTGAGCTTAAGCTTAATATTGACTCTTGGATGAAAGAAGAAGAGGCAAATAAGAAGAAGCTAGAAAGTCTAAAACTAGATCTAGAAAATAAAGATTTAGTTGTTACTCACTTCGAAGAATCACTAAAGTCACATGAGACTGTAAAAGAAGGTGATGAAAAGCAGTGGAAAGAAGACTTTAAACAACGTAAGGAAGAATGGGTATCATCTCTACGTAAGGATGCAGGGCTTGAGGAAGCAATCTATATTATGCGTGATATGATTGCTCAAGAAGCAAAGAAATAATAAGGATAAGAAATGGATTTTAATAAATTAATTGATAATTCAGATATTGATCATGTGATGGCAGTTCTTGAGGAAATGGATGATGAGCAATTATCAGTTGAGCTACTTAGAAAATTTAATGATAGCACTAAGGCCTTAGGAGAGTTGTTAATGAATCACGATCCTAGTTTAGATCATGCACATTGGAAGACTCAATGTGATGATGCAAAAAAGCTGGTTGATAAAGTCGTAAAAGAGATTCTTTCACATCAAAAATAATTTTTTAAGGTAAAAAAGAGTAAAAGTTTTAGATTATTTTTATATTTTAAATTAACAAAGGCCAAGTCATAAGTACTTGGCCTTTTACTTTTTATTTGCTGAAATTTCTTCCTCTTAATAAAAAGGGAAAAATGGCGAATAATAAATACCATGTAAGTCTTTTCTTACTATCCTCACATCAAGTTAGTCTAATTCGCGTTAGACGGATTGGCCCTGGCCCCCACCAGGGCCTTTTCTATTCTTGAGGTAGCGTTCTTGTTTACTACTTTGTCAGCATCAGTTTTCTCATGAAGTCACTTGCGCTTCGCACTTCCTTAGCAGCATCTTCCTCACTAATATAATTACCTTCAAGAAGATTAAGGATTGCCTGATCAAAACTCTGGCAAGGGATGTCTGCTGAATTTGTTCCACCATTTTCAATAATTGGAATGATGCGATCAAGAGGCTCATCTCCACGAATACATTCTTTAACACCTGGGCCAGTGACCATAATTTCTTGGGCAACTCGTACACCATTAGCAGATTTTTTTGAACGTATCATTCGTTGTGAGATTGTGGCATAAAGGGAGTCGGCCAAACGTTTTCGTGCATCGGCCTGTTCTTCACCTGGAAACATTGAAATGATTCGACTAATTGTCGATATCGCATCTGTCGTATGAATCGTTGCTAGTACCAAATGACCAGTTTCAGATGCCTTTAGAGCAATTTCGATTGATTTTTGATCCCTGAGCTCTCCAAGTAAGATAATATCTGGGTCCTGTCTTAGAGCATATTTTAGAGCATCTTCAAAATTATCGGTATCCACTCCAATTTCTCTTTGGGTGACACGTGATTTTTTTTGTTCATGGATATATTCAATTGGATCTTCGATTGTAATAATATGTTTTGCACGACGCTCATTAATATAGTTGATCATACTTGCAAGAGTCGTCGACTTACCAGAGCCTGTCGCTCCTGTAACAAGAATTAGTCCACGTTTAGCACGGATAATTTGTTTTAGTGAATCACTTAAGCCTAAGGCCTTATAGCTTGGAATTTCTTTTTTAATGACACGAAAAACAAGGCCATTCTTATTGTTGAATTTAAAGTAATTAAATCTTAGACGACACTTATCTTCAAAGTCAAAAGAGCCATCGAGATCCTTGATTGCCTCAAGCTCTTGCTGTTCCTTATCTCCAACGAGTAGGCGAAGGATATCGTAGATGCTTTCTTGGGTTAGTAATTTATTTGATTTAACGGCGACCATGTCACCACTTATTCTAAAGCAAGGGGTTTCGTCTGCCCTTATATGTATGTCACTCGCATTGTTGTCAATAGCGACATTGATTAGTGACTTGAAATGAGAGTACTCAAATGTCATTAATTACGTCCTTCATCATATAGCTTCTATAAATCATAGATAGATAGAGACTTGTCGGAAGACCGCGCAAAAAAGTTTAGTATTATGTAATATTAATATCTTACTTCGCGTATTTCTTTCGCATTTCCCATAGAAGATTACTAATATAAGGCCTTCTCGACTCCTTAGTCGTAAGCATTAGAAGCTTTGTGATCTTAAGGTTCTTTGGGTCTGAGTAGAGTAGAATCAGCATCTCTCGAATGAAATTTGTCGAAAGGGTAATGTAATTATCTGTTCCAACCCCAAGCTTAACGCCTTTCTTTTCCCACCATGAAAATGGATGGTCTTTAAAGTCTGGGAAAACTCCTGTGAGCTTAAGGTTTGATGATGGAAGCGCAACAAGTGAAACACTCTTTTGAATAATACGGTTTAGAATATCGTGTTGATAGTGTTCAACTTCACGTGCATTATGAAATTTAGTCTTTAATAGTAAAGTCACTTCATCTGCTTCAAGTGGCTCACCTTTAAAGAGTTTCTTTTTTACTCCAATAGAATAAGATTCCCACTCCATCTCTTCGAGCTCATGTCCTTCTGTTGATTTCTTATCAATCGGTTGATGTTTTGCATTTGCTTCAACTATTCTTTGAAAGAGACGGTGGTAGTAATAGTTAGGATTAATCCCAAGGCTTAGCCCATGTTCAAGTGTATCAATATGCCAAATATTCATAGCATTATCGACAGATTGAATTCCTTTTTTTAAAGTCAACCAAGTCTCTCCGTGGTGAGAGCGAATCTTTAATCCACGGTACTGAAGCTTACGTAGTCCACTTTTAAGCTCTTTAAAGTGCGCCTTACGATAAAGGGCCTTCTCATCTCCAACTGTGTCAACTTCTACTAGGTTCTCTTTTAAGTACGGATACTTTTCCAAGATATCGAGTAGGGCATCCACTTGATGCTCAAAGTGTTCTTTCTTAGTCTCAAAGTTAATGTCATCAAAGAAGTTCAATTCTTTTCTAAAAGACGGAGATAGAATAAATTTGAAACTTGGTACTTCTTTTTGAAATTTCTTGAAACCTTCATAAAGTCCTAGAACAACATCTTCTTCAGTAACTTCTCCGATACCAGGGATTTGTTCTGCATCCATATTTGAAGCACGAGATAATGTAAACTTTAGACGAATACTTCCGACGTTATAATTTTCGTACAATTCTTTTGCCATATGATAGGCAGCATCTTGATGGGCCTTTTTAGATGTAAGGATAAGCTTTGCTAAAAAGAGTATTCGAAGGTAAGTTGCAAATTGTTCACCTTCTTTAAGTCGAATAAGGTTATCGACATCTTCTATACTATTAATTGGGAGAGCATCATCTCCATAAACTTCTGCAATTCTCTTTTCGTAAACTTTTTTATTCTTACCACTTAGAAGTTTCTTTAAACGTGGATAGATAAATTCTGCATTTAAAGATCCTGTTAGGTGGATATGTTCTTCGTAGTATGGAATTGGAAATTTTTGAAAAAAGTTAAAAACTGCATCTGATACAGGGTGATTGAGAAGAGTTTCAATATCAACTTCATCAATTTGAAAAGATGAGAGTAGCTTCATAAATTCAAGAACTGGCTTCTCTAATAATTGATTGTCGCGAATACTAGGTGAGTGCACAAGTAGCTCTAGGGTATCATTTAAAGAGATACCATTTGTTTCGCTTACAATCTTAATTAGCTCACATTCAATATTATTGATAATTTGTTCTTTTCTCTTTTGCATCTTTTACTTCTCTCTATATCAATTACTTATTTTTATTATAAATATTTTGAATCTTATTAAAGTTTTCATTTAAACGATCATCAATGATCTTTGATTTTAATTCTGCCTGCCACTTATCTGGATGATAGGTTTGCACTAATTTCTTATATTTCTTTTTTCGGTCACTTTCTTCTTTTAGTGAACTAAATTCATCACTTAATTTATTTTCATCAATTGGAAAAAGTGCAAAAATCTCATCATATGAAGAGTTCATCTTCTTTGTCAGCGAAGTAAATAAAGAGTCTTTCTTAATCGGTAAGGTTATTTCTTCGCTTCTTATAAAGCCTTCAAGAATTGCTACTCTATCACTTTTTATTGTGGATAAAGCTATAAGTAGCTTTAGTGTTAGTTTATTAAAGCGTTTATGTTCAATTCTTTCTATGTTTTGAAAGAAAAATGCCGTTGTTGCAGCTGACAGAAAGGATTCTTTTGAAAGACTTGATTTGTTTAGCTTTGCTACTTTCAATAGCTCTTCCTTACAAAAGAAACTTTTTATAAAAGGATTTATTAGGGGAGATAGCTCTTCTTTATCAAATTTAAAATCTTTACGTAATAGATTTAATATCTCTTCACCTTCTTTAAAATCTCCCCACTGAAGAGACGACTGAAGACCTATAAAGAAATTTAAATCTTCATTACTTGCAAACATTTTCTTTTCTTCAAAATAAGAGAGAAAGGTTCTTTGAGATCCTTTCGTTGTTTTGGCCCCCGTTGCTTGAGTTGAGTTTGAATTACCTGTAGCAGACATTCTTTCAATCTTTCTTCGAACCATCTCATCAAACTCTTCTTTTGAATGAGACTTGTTTGATTTCTTATGAGGATTAAAGATTCCATCAAAGAACTCTTTAAACAGAGGCGCAAGCATGTAGGCCAAAACGATGGCAATAAATGCTAGTGTGATATTTGAAATTATTTTTGGTAACATATTTTAGTCTTTTTAATAATTATTTTAACGCTTTAAGGCATAATATGGAATGGGCAATAGATACACGACTAGTTAACTTAAATAAACCATGGAAGATTTCAGGGGCCGAGGTTTTGGCCAAAGAGATTATCTACGTGACTCTTAAAAATGGTGAATACAAGGGAGTTGGGGAAATTAGCTATGGTTCAAAAGAGAATATCTGCGTCGAAGATTTAAAACAAGAACTTGAGCGTTTTGCATCAGATTATGAAAATGCAGGTATTGTTCAATATAATGAGTTAACACAATATCTAGACCAATATGATTTTTATGTTCCTCGTCTAAGACTAGGGGTGGAAACAGCTTTCTTAGATTATCTTGTGAAGGCCACTGAACTTAGTCCATGGAAAATTTTAGGTACTAATACAGTTAAAAGCGTAGACTCATTAGACTCATTTCCAGTTTTTGAAACAATAGAAGAAGGAAGAAAGCTGCTTGATGATGCAGATACTAATGGGGTTATCAAATTAAAGATTACACATGAAACATTTCCTGTTCAGGTACAACTTATAAATGAATCAAAGCGTGTATTCGTTTTAGATGCTAACGAGTCATATGGGAGTAATCTCGAATTATTACTTGAGCATTTAGCTATGATAGAAGATGAGAATGTACTTTTTATCGAACAACCGCTTTATCGAAATGAGTTCGACCTTTATAAAGAATTAAAAGAAAAGTCACCAATCGATGTTTTTCTTGATGAAGGCATTGAAGATCATCGATTTCTTGATCCTTTTAAAGACCTTTGTCATGGCGTTGTTCTTAAAACTTCAAAGGCAAATGGCCTGATGAAGACTTTCTCACAACTTCAACAAGCAAAGAAGCTAGGACTTAAGACAATGCTTGGCTGCATGGTTGAATCAACAGTGGGAATTGCGTCACTTTTCAATATTGCTTATGGTTTTGATTATTTTGATTTTGATGGTTTTACAAAATTGAAAGACGATTCAGGGCCTCATGTTATTTGGGAAAAAGGAAAAGTGATTTTGTCTAATATGAATTAAATTCCCCCCCTCGAAAAATTGTGGTGTTCATTTAAAATAGTAAGATATGTAAATTGGTAAAATTACAGAAAAACCTGTATTGAAGCTTTTTGGGAGCCCAATGAAAAAAATCAATATCTTATTACCTTTATTTATTCTTGTATCATGTGCAAACGTTCAGCCAACATATGTTAGTGAAACACCGGCACAAAATCCAAAAGTAATTGTAAAGGAAGTCGTAAAGTATAAATCTAAAGATGTAGGTAGTGTAAAGGCTTACACCATCAACAATATGGATAAACTTGAACTTCACTATCACCAGAAACATTTCGATTTTTGGGTTAAGTATTTTACAGAAAAAGAAAGAGATTTATTTCTTAGATATGTTAATAATGGTGCACGCTATCGTAATGTAATCGAAAAGATTATGCGCTCACACGGTATACCGGAAGATTTATTTTTTGTAGGCTTAATCGAGTCTGGTTACAATACTTTTATCAAATCAAAGGCCGCTGCAGTAGGTCCTTGGCAGTTCATTAAGGCAACAGGTATTAGATATAAGTTAAGAGTTGATAGCTACGTTGATGAGAGAACTCATATCATTAAATCAACTGAAGCAGCTGCTCAGTATTTTAAAGATCTTTATAATATCTTTGGCTCATGGGAGCTTGCTCTTGTTGCCTATAATAAAGGTGAGTACGGTATCATTAGAGCGATTAGAAAAGGTAAGACACGTGATTATATGAAACTTGTTTCACGTAAGTTAATTCCTACAGAAACAATCTATTACGTGCCAAAGGTCGCTGCAGTACGTGAGATCTATAATAATCCAGGTAAATACGGAATGAAGATTACAGAATCAAAAGATAGTCCTTTTGAGAAAGTAAAGCAACTCAACGTAAAAGGTTCATTTGATCTTTACAAATTAGCACGCGCTCAGGGTGTTGATTTAAAAACACTTAAAGTTTTAAATCCAGATTTAAAAAGAAAGTGGGTAAAGGTACAAAGAAGACATACTCAAAGCATCTTCCTACCTTCAAGTGAGTTTACTGATTATGATTCATTAGCAGAGTATGAAACACGTAAGTATATCAATATTGCTTCAAACTCTTCTGATAAAAAATCTTCTGGATTTTATAAAGTAAGACGTGGAGATAACCTTTCAATTATTGCAAATCGTCTAGGTGTTAGAGTAACTGATCTAAAGCGAATTAATGGAATTAGAGGTTCTAAGATTCTTGTTGGACAAAGGCTTAAGTATCAGACTAAAGGCGATATCGTTACTCATAAAGTTGCTAGAGGTGATAACTTAATTGATATTGCACGTAAGTACGGTGTAACAGTTTCAAATATTAAGACATTGAATAATCTTAAAGGAAACAGAATCTTCATTGGACAGAGACTAAAGGTTTCTACAACAAGAGTTCCATCAAGTGTTGCATATAAGAAATACCGCGTACGTCGTGGTGATAACTTAACTGCTATTGCACGTAAGTTTAATACATCGATTGGAACAATCAAGAAAGTAAATGATATTTCAGGTTCTGCTTTATATGCAGGACAAGTGATAAAAGTTCCAAGTGAGGGATAGGCAAATAGTGGCCTTTCCCTTATACTAATCAAATGAAAATTGGATTTGATGCAAAGAGAGCATTTCATAACTTCAGAGGTCTAGGGAATTATTCTAGGGACCTCATTGCAAGTTTAAGTCGCTATCACTCACAGAACTCATATTATCTTTTTACACCAGAATTTGATGACCCAAGGGCCATTCACTGGCTAGATCAATATGATAATTTGAATGTAGTTAAACCTTCTGACTTTTGGTCTAAAAAATTTCCAGCAGCATGGCGATCTTTTAAAGTTGCAGATGAAGCAAAGAGGCTAGAGATTGATATTTTTCATGGTTTATCTCATGAACTACCTCACGGTATTGAGAAGACGGGAATCAAGTCAGTTGTAACAATTCACGATCTCTTATTCTTACGTTTTCCTGAAAACTTCAAATGGATCGATCGACAAGTTTATCTTAGAAAAATAAAGTACGCGACAGAAGTTGCAGATGTTATTTTAGCAATATGTGAGCAAACGAAGAGTGATTTAATTCATTATCTTGGCTGTGATCCAAATAAGATCAAGGTTGTATATCAAACTTGTAATCCTCGTTTCTATTCTCCAATTCCTATTGAGAAACAGGTTTCTACAGTTGAACGCTATGGTGTGAACGAGAAGTTTATTCTTTATGTTGGTGCAATTGAGCCTAATAAGAACGTTCTAACTCTTGTTAAGGCCTATGCAGATATTAAGAAGTCGATTAATCATAAGCTTGTTATTATCGGAAATGGTGGAAGTTTCAAGAAAGAGGTTGAAAGTTATATTCACTCTAAAGGACTTGAAGATCGTATCATGATTCTTTCAAATGTGACTAATGATGACCTTCCAGCTTTTTACCAACGAAGTGATTTATTTGTTTTTCCATCATTCTTTGAAGGATTTGGTATTCCAATTATTGAGGCGTTATTTTCGAAGACACCTGTGATTACTTCTAAAGGATCCGTATTTCCTGAAGCGGGTGGCCCTAATACGATTTATATTGATCCAAGTAATAAACACGAAATGAGTGAGCAAATTGTCAACGTACTTACGAATCCTGATCTTGCCTTTGAGATGGTAGAAGCGGGCCGTAACTTCGTTGAAAAATTTCATCGTCGTAAGACGGCCCAGAATTTAATTGATTTGTATTCGAGTATGTAATTACTTTTCAGTGATTAGTGAGAGGTTAGTTAGGCTGTATTTCTTTAACACATCTAAAATACGCACTAGCCTCGAGTACTGAACTTCTTGATCAACTCTTAGATCAATTGGTTTATTCTTATCTTGAATAGATGCTAACTCAGTATCTAATTCATCAATAGTGTATTTCTTACCAGCAATTGCAACTTCTTCTTTTGATAATTCAATTGTTAAAACTTTAGAATCTGCAGAAGCCTTTTCACCAGACTCTGTCTTTGGAAGATTTAAAAGTAGCGCAAGCTCAGACTTCTTAAATACAGTTGAAGTCATGAAGAAGATCAAAAGTAAAAAGACAACATCAATCAATGGAGTGATGTCAGCATTTGCTTCTTGTCTTGTTCTTTTTGTGCGTGAACTCATAGAACTTTTTCCATGATTTCTTTTTCTAGTTTTGTCTCTAGTTTATCAACTGAACCAAGTAGGTAGTTGTGACCAACAAAGTGTGGAATCGCTACGATCATTCCACCAACTGTCGTGATCAGTGCCATTGAAATCCCTTGTGCAAATGAAGCCGGATTTGAAAGACCTGTTTCTGACATTACGTGGAAGGCCGTAAGAACACCAACTACTGTACCAAGAAGACCTAGAAGAGGTGAGATCGTTGCAATAATTTTTACAGTGTTTAGACCCTTTTCAACATTCATGATGTGGCCAGCAAGGTACTGCTTTGCAATTTCAATAGTTGATGAGGTGTCCATGTGCTCACCATTATCTTTTATCCTCTTTTGAATATCGCTTGAAGTTTGAGAAGTCATTTTCATTTCAACTGAAAGAAAATAAGCTTTTGATAACATGATTGCCCATCCTACTACATTGATAAATAGTAGAATATACATAATTAAGCCACCCTGTTGGATGTATTCATATAAGCGCATTGCGTCTCCTTTATTATAAAACATTTTAATTTTATTATAAAAATGGGGCCATGAGAACACTAAAATATTTTGATCAGATATGCTCAAATCAAACAATTTATTACTTTTAGAGAAATTTACAAAAATCTAACATAGCTCAGATAATTAATTGTGCTGGCCTGATATTATATATTCATAGAGGAACACAGGAAAAAATTGGAGGTCCTATGAACTATGAATTAAGCTTTCACAACGTTGATCACTCACCAGCTTTTGAGGATTACGTAGCTAAAAAGTTGAAAGGAATTTCAAACGACTTTAGAAATGTGGGTCATATTCAGTTCGTGGCCGATAAGAAAGGTCCAGAATATGTATTCTCGGCCAATGTGAACGGTCACAAACATCAGTTCCACAAAAAAGCCAAAGGAGATAATGTTTATCAAGCAGCTGCTGGTGTCTTAGTTGCTTTTAAAAGCTGGTATCGCGATCAGAAGATTGCTAGCTAATTAAAATAAGATACCAAAACAGTCGGCTTACGGCTCTCAATTCTAACTAGACAAGTGCCCAAAGTTTTTTACTTACACGTATAAACTTTGGGCATTTTTTTCCGATAAATTTTAAGTAGTAGACCCTTTCATGGTGGAAAGGGCCGAAAATTTAAAGGGTAGTCTTCAGGGATGAGAGTAGGGACTAATGTCACATCACAGCTGGCGCAAAGAATGCTAGGTGAAGTGAACGATCACCAGACGAGTGAGGTTCGCAAACTAGCAGGTGCAAAGCGCATTTATCAGGCCGCAATTGATCCGGCCGGCGCAGCTATATCCCTAAAGATGTCTGCACAGAATCGCTCTAATCTTCAGGCCCAACGAAACTCAAACGATAGTTTTTCAATGCTCGAGGTTGCTGATGCAACAATGGGGAGTATGCAAGATATTGCAATTCGCTTAAAAGAGCTCTCTATCCAAATGGCAACTGATACTTATAACGATAGTGATCGCGCCAATACAAACCGTGAATTCAAGCAGCTTGCACGTGAAATCATACGTATTCAAGAAAATGCTGAATATAATGGCACAAAACTTTTAAATGGTGGCCGTGATCTTGAAATGCAAATTGGTATTCGTAACTCAGAGAAGAATGATCGTATCAAGTACAATATCAGTGATGTAATGACTTCAAATCGTAAGCTTCTTAATCAAAACGTTCTGACAAAAGAAGGGGCGAGGTCTGCAATGGGAGCTGCAGATGCTTTAATTGATAAGATCTCACATTCTAGGGCCAAGGTTGGTTCAACGATGAAAAGAGTAGAAAGTACTAGTGCTAATCTTCAGCATAATTATGAAAACTCTGAAGCGGCGAGATCAAAAATAGAAGATACAGATATTGCAAAAGCGACGGCAGCAAAGGCCCTCGATTCGATTAAAATGGAGTCTGCAACAGCATTCCTAGCGCAAGCTAATACTGCGCCAGGAGCAATTGCAAAGCTTCTTGGTTAGTTTACTCCAAGAGCTTTTTTAACTTTTCCAAGAGTGATTGTTTCACCTAGCTTAATTAACTCACCATTCTCATTGATCACAAAGTAAGCAGGAACACCAACCATTCCCTGAGACTCTAGCCATTTTCCGATGGCCTCATCTTTACGAGTCCAGTCTCCAAGAAGTAGATCGATCTTATTCTCAGCAACCATATCTTTGAATGAGTCAGTATTGATAACAAGCTTTTCATTTACCTTACAAGTGATACACCAGCGAGCAGTGAAATCGATAAATGTAAGCTTCTTCTCATCAATGCGCTTATTCATTTCTTCTTGTGTCCATTTAGTCCAGTTAAGGCCTTCTCTTTTTTTGTCTTCGATAAGAGAGTTTCCGTTACCACCAGTATTAAGTGGAGTTGTTATTGCAGAATAGCCTAAGTAGAAGACTGGAAGAACAATGATTAAGGTTGCTAGAGCTTTCTTTGTCATATTCTTTCTCATATAGAAAAGGAAGAATGTGAAGACAAGGGCCGAATTGATATACATCATCGCAACAGGTGATCCCACCAGTGCTGAGTAGACATCAAGTAACCAGACAACTGTTAGAATTAAAGTTAATCCTAAAAGTTTCTTCACGTGATCCATCCACATACCTGGCTTAGGAAGGAAGCGAATTAGTGCAGGGAAAATTCCTGTTAGAATAAAAGGTGCACTTAAACCAAGTCCAATTGCTAGAAAGATCATGACAATATTTGTACTTGATTCTGAAAATGCAAAAGTAAGAGCTGTTCCAAGAAATGGAGCCGAGCATGGAGTTGAAAGTACTGTCGCTAAAACACCACTAATAAAGTCACCGTAGAAGGTATTTCTAACTTCAACATTTCCAAGTTTTGTTCCACCTGGAGTTTTAAATTCAAAGAGACCAAAGAGGTTTAGCGCCATCGTGAAGATGACAAAGACCATGATCGCTACAAACATTGGTGATTGAAGCTGAAAACCCCAACCAATTTGTTCACCAGATGCTTTAAGGCCAACAATAGTAAAGGCAAGTGCCGCAAATGTAGCAAGGACACCTAGTGAGTAGAACATATTATGTTTTAATACTTTTGAACGACTCTCATTCGAATGCTTAATTAGCCCAAATAGCTTAAGAGAGATAACAGGTAGAACACATGGCATGATATTTAGAATTAATCCACCAATAAAGGCCATAAAAAGAAAGTAAGGTAGGGAAGAAGAGCCTTCCTCATTGCTTACAATATTCTTATCTTGAACAGGCCTATCATTATCAACTTTTGTTAGTCTCGCGTAGAATGTTTTAAATGACTCTTCATTTGTTCCAAATGAATTAATGTCAAAATCAACTCGATATGTTTCACCGATAACTGGGTCATTAAAAACAAACTTAAATGCAAGTGGTTCAACAAAACGCCCATCTGTCGGAAGAGGGTATTCTGGCTCTAAGTATTCTCCATCCCAATCTAACTGGTAGAGTCCGTAGTGATTTCCTTTTGTGTCTTTATAGAGTGCTTCTCTTTTAAAACTGATTGGACTCGTTGTATAAGGTGTCAGGACATTTTGTCCCGCCGTAAGCTTTTGGTTTTCACCAGTAATATTATAGACAAGAGCAAGTCCGCCTTCATACTTTGTTAATTGAAGATTTAGGTATGTTGGAGTTTCTCTAAGAGTAGGAAGGTTATTAAATCTTTTTTCAATTTCAGAATTTGCTACTTGGATTTGATTATCTTTAGATTTGAAAACACCACCATCAAAGTCACCCTTAATTATCTTTTCCTGTGGAATACAAATGTCATGACAAATTAAGTATTTTAAATGAACTTCAAAATTCTTCGCATTATCAAATGAATTTCCTAGGTAGTAGAAATACGAGTAATCATCTTTGTGACCGAATGTCTGAATATCACCCTTCTCAATAAACTTATGTGGTATTGGCCATTCCACTAGATCCAGTACAATTTTATCGCCATCTTGTTTAAACTCAACTTCTGTCGCTAAACCTGAATCCCCTGGGTTTTGCCAGTATGTATGCCAACCATCTTTATTTCTCAAGTTAATGGCCAAGTACTTATTGTTGTTCTTAGCAAACGTTGTTACCTGGGCCTTCACTAGGTCTGAGTAATCTTTTTTATCGGCGTAGGCAAAGAGGGTGATGGCTAGGGCCAGTAGGATTTTGTACATTATTTTTTCCTTAAAATATCTTAATTAATTTCATACCTTAGCGGTATTATACGCTAAAGCATGACGCTAAATCTAGGAATTGACAAAGATTTGACGATAAAAGCTTCTCTCTTAACATTGTGAATGAATATTAACATTCTACCTTGTAACTCCTTAAAAATACGTAGTCGCAAATTTTGCTAAATATTTTAGTCCATTATCCGAAAAGAAGAGCGAAGAGGTACTAATAACGAGGAAAAAAAAGTGAAAACCGTTAATTCTTTATTCTTTGGACTTGCATTGATGTCGCTAACATCGTGTAGCTATGTGGAGCATTTTGAAAAACGCGCCCAGGCCATTAACGAGTTAGAGGACAAGATTCTAGTTTTATCAAAAGAAAATCAAGAGATGAACAATAAGCTTATGCAAGCTAATTACAAAATCAAAACTCTTGAAAGTAAGAATTATTATCTCGAAACACAATTAAAAGATAAAGCTCCTAAAAAGGAGAGTTATACAAAGAGAACAATTGCAAGTGTCGCACGCGTCGATAGTAACGACCTCGTTAAGTACGATGTGTATAAGTGGGATGCAAAAGAGATGGTCTCAATTGCACAAAAAGAATTTGATTCTAAGAATTATGAAAAGAGTGCGCAGTTTTTTAATGCATACACAAAGAACTTTCCAAACTCAAAAGAGCTTGATGCTGACTTCTTATTTCAAGCAGGTGTAGCAAGTTATGAGTCAGGAAAACACTATGATTGGAGTGAGAAATATTTCACTTATCTTACTAAGAAGTATCCAACATCAAAATACTACCTAGGTGCAAAATTATGGCTAGGTATGAGTTATTTAAAACAAAATCGTAAAGACGAATTCTTTGCAGTCGTTGAAGAATTTAGAAAGAAATATAGAAACACTCCTGAATGGAATATCCTAAGTGGGCACTATGAGAAAATCGTACAGAAATATAAAAAGAACTAGTCTGCTAATCTTAGCATTCATCTCGACTTTTTTTACAGTTGCTCTTGGTGCCGAAACGGCAAAATCTCCAAGGGCCGTTGTTGCAAGAGTGCAGGGGAATGTTTTTGTAACTAGTAATCAACAAACAAAGAAGTTAGATGCAGGAAGCTACATCTATGACTTTGACGATATTTTTACTGAAGTAGGCGCTGAACTTGTTTTTAGAGATTACTTTGATCATGAGTATCATGTTTCAGGTTCAAGTTATGTCTCAATGCTTAATAAAATAGTTGAGCTTAAGTCTGGATATATCTGGGTAAAGTCTATTGAAAATACTGATGATAAGTTTCAACTTCAAACTGTTAATGCGACAATTTCGTACGATAGTGGAGAGTATATTGCTTCTTACGATCCAGAAAATGGAAAGACTCAAATTTTAAGTATTACAGGTACTCATACAATTAATAATAATGTTTATGAGTTTATGAAAGAACAGGTTGGCCCTGGCCGCTTTTCTTTTGTGAAAGAAGATTATGAAAATGGTGCTCCAAGAGTTCCAACACCAATTTCTTCTAGCGCTTATGAAGCTGTGACTTCTTTATTTCCTGCAGTTAAACCGATGAATGAACGCACTCTTGTTGCTAGAGCACCAAGGCATAAAGACAATAAGATCTCGCAAGAGCTATATACAAAGACTCCTAAAAGATCGACAGCTTCTGTTACTCTTAGAGAAGATATGAGGGTTTCTAATAAGCCTGGTGAAATTGTTGTAAGACAATCTCAAACAGTTAAGTCTCGTCGAGAGATTGCTTCTGTTGGAGTAGAAGGTGGGGCAAGAGCAACTCGACTTGAGCAATTCTATGAAGAAAAACTTAAGGAAATGGCAAAAGAGTCACCTAAGAAGAAAGCTTTTAAGAAGTTTAAGCCAGACTACACAACTAAATCTGATGTAGAAGTTAATGTATACGGGCCAAATACTAGGGTTCCTGCTTCTGAAGAAAAGGCTCCTACTCAAATGAAAAAAGAGCGTGAGTATGAGAGGGAAGCTCCACAAGAAGGAGTACGTCCAGAGCGTAAGTTTAGGCCAGAGAAGCCTCAGTCTTTAAGAAATCCTGCATCTGTACCTTCACCTGTTGATGAAGAATTTAAAAATGATGTATTTGAGACATCTTTGAGAAAAGAGTATTTAGGTCAACAAAAGCATAGCGATGCTGTAAACAGTCTAATTAATGATCTTGAGAGTTATAGTCAGGATTACAAAGAAGCCTACTAAGAAAAATTCCCGGTATTATAAAAAAATGATCTCAGTTAAAATATAAGCAACTATTTGCTTATATTTTAACTATTTAGATGGGATCAGTCTTATGTCTATTGCACAAATTCCTCAGGCCCTTACTTATGATGATGTCTTAATCAAACCAGGATATTCAGAAGTATTGCCTGGAGATGTTTCTTTAAAAACAAAGTTTTCTCGTAATATTGCTTTAAATATTCCAATCGTTTCGGCGGCCATGGACACTGTAACAGAGTCTAAGACTGCAATTGTTATGGCCCAACAGGGTGGTATTGGTGTTATTCACAAGAATATGTCACCTGAAGATCAAGCGTGGGAAGTTGAGAAGGTAAAGAAGTTCGAGTCAGGTGTTGTTCTAAATCCAATTACAGTTAATCCTGAAATGCATTTAGAAGAAGTCATAAGGCTGACGAGTAAAAATAAGATTACAGGGGTTTTAGTTGTTGATTCTGAAAACTATCTTGTAGGAATTCTTACTAGTCGTGATATTCGTTTCGAACATAATCTGAATCAAAAAGTTAAAGATATCATGACTCCAAAAGATAAGCTTGTTGCAGCTCTGGAGGGGATTGATCTCGATGAGGCCCAGAAAATTCTTCATAAGAATAGAATTGAGAAGCTTCCAATTATTTGTAAGGATGGAAAGCTTAAAGGTCTAATTACAATCAAAGATATTTTAAAGCGTATCAACTTTCCTAACTCGAACAAGGATGCATTAGGACGTCTTAGAGTTGCCGCTGCTATTGGCGTAGGTGATAAAGAGGTTGAGCGTGCAAAGCATCTTATTGCTGCTGGTGTTGATTGTATCATTATTGATACAGCACATGGTCACTCAAAAGGTGTCATCGGTATGGTTAAAACAGTAAGAGGGCTTATTTCTAAAGATCAAAGTGTTGATATTATCGCAGGAAATATTGCAACACCTGAAGCATGTCTCGCTCTAATCGATGCTGGTGTTGATGGTGTAAAAGTAGGAATTGGCCCAGGATCAATTTGTACAACTCGTGTTGTTGCAGGAATTGGAGTTCCTCAACTTTCTGCAGTTATGGATTGTGCTGATGTTTGTTTTAAGGCAGGGATCCCATTTATTGCAGACGGTGGAATTAAATACTCTGGTGATATTGTTAAAGCACTTGCTGCAGGGGCCAGTTGTGTCATGCTTGGTTCAATGTTTGCAGGGTGTGATGAAACACCTGGAGAGATGGTTTTATATCAAGGTCGTACTTATAAAGTTTACCGTGGTATGGGCTCACTTGGAGCAATGAAGCTTGGTTCAAAAGATCGCTACGGACAAGGTGATGTAGATGATCAAAAATTAGTTCCAGAAGGTATTGAAGGGCAAGTTCCATATAGAGGAAGCCTTGCTTCAAATATCTACCAATTAAATGGTGGTATTAGAAGTGGTATGGGCTATATCGGTGCTTCAACAATTGTCGAAATGCAAGAGAAGGCCCAATTCGTAAAGATTACGGCAGCTTCACTTAAAGAGAGTCATCCACATGACATCATGATTACGAAAGAAGCGCCAAACTATCAAATTGAAAAATAAAAAATAGGAATAATAAAATATGAGTGCAAGACAAATATGGATCGTGGACTTTGGTTCACAGTACACACAATTAATTACAAGAAAATCACGTGAGCTCGGTTACTCAAGTGAGATCATCACAGTAAAGAAGGCCCGCGAACTTTTTAGCGAAGGAAAGAAGCCAAATGCTCTTGTTCTTTCTGGTGGACCTCAATCAGTATTTGAAGATGAAACAAATTATGACTTTGTTTTTGAAAATGAGAAACTTCCTATCCTAGGTGTGTGCTACGGAATGCAGCTAATGGGGAAGTACTTTGGTGGTGTTGTTGAGAAGGGAACAATCGGTGAATACGGTCATGCTAAGATTCATTTAATTAATGGATTCAAAATGGATGGAGTTCCTGAAGAAGTAAACGTTTGGATGTCTCACTCTGATCATATCTCAAAACTTCCTGAAAATTTTAATCTTGTCATGGAATCAGGAAACGGTCTTGTTTCTGCAATTGAGCATACAACACGTCCAATGATGGGATTACAATTTCACCCTGAAGTTGAACATAGTGAACATGGAAAGGATATTTTAAATCATTTCTTTAAAGATATCGCAAAACTTGAAAAAGATTGGGATGCGACTGAAATGCTTGAAGAGGCAAAAGAGCTTGTGCGTGGAATTGAAAAATCAAAAGTTCTATGTGCTTTCTCTGGTGGTGTAGACTCACTTGTTGCAGCTCAACTTTCACACGAAGTAATTGGAGATAATCTGTACTGCTTCTTTGTTGACCACGGACTTCTTCGTCCACAAGATTACCAGCATATTGAAACATTAAAAGAGAAAACTCAGCTAAATATTGAAGTGATCGACGTTAAGGCCGAGTTTATGGCAAACTTAGAAGGTAAGTCTGATCCGGAAGATAAGCGTAAGGCCATTGGAAAAACTTTCATTGATATCTTTGAAATGAAAGTAAAAGAATACCAAGAAAATCACGGCATTAATTTTGAATACCTTCTACAAGGTACTTTATATCCAGATGTCATTGAATCAATCTCTCCCCATGAAGAAGATGGAAAGTCAGTAACGATTAAGTCTCACCACAATGTTGGAGGACTTCCTGAGAGAATGAATTTAAAACTTCTTGAGCCTCTTCGTTACCTATTTAAGGATGAAGTGAGAAAGATGGGAGAAGAGCTTGGTCTTGAACATAGTTGGGTTCACCGTCATCCATTCCCTGGGCCAGGAATCGGAATTCGCGTTCTTGGTGAATTAACTGAAACTCGTATTGCCCAGGTACAACAAAGTGATCAAATTCTTTTTGAAGAATTACATAAGCACAATCTCTATGAATCAACTTGGCAGGCACTGACTGTTTTACTTCCTGTAAAAACAGTTGGAGTAAAAGGTGATGGCCGTGCCTACGAAGAAGTTATTTGTCTTCGCATGGTTAACTCAAGTGATGGGATGACTGCGACGTGGACAGATATGCCACACGCTTTCTTATCTCGTGTTTCAAATCGCATCACTAATGAGGTTAAGGGTATCACTCGTGTGGTTTATGACATCACGTCTAAACCTCCTGGCACTATTGAATGGGAATAGCCGCGGTCATCTTGGCAAAGCCAAGATTTGACGCGGCTATAGCGCCCCACCATTTGGAATGAATCAATACTTCAACAGGCCGACGTTTATGTCGGCCTTGTTGCCTCAGGCGCAATGGGAAAGTTGTCGCATTTGACCGAAAGCCGCACCTGCGGTTTGCTTTCTTGAATCACATCCATCTCTGCTTCAAAACTCCCCTTGGGGGGACTTTTGCTGCAGGATGTGCCTCAGGCGCAATGGGAAAGCCTTCGAATAGTAGTGCCACCCAACCAGCGCCAATTAATCACGAAGTGATTAATTAAGCAACGGTCTACGGTACGCGCCACCTTTTCGAGATTTTAAATACTTAAAAATTTATATTATTCAATAAAACGAACATAAGCCTACTTTGGCCAACTATTTTTAAGTAAGTCTAATTTCTAGCTCTAAATATATTAGTTAATTTAACAAGACATTAGTTATTAGCCTCAGTTTTCTTTTCTTCGACTTAAATTATTCGATAACTTATTTAAATCTCGTAAAGGTGGCGTGTACCTTACTGAGTACAAACAAGCTTATAAACAGTTGCCCCATTTACGCTTGCTAGCTCAAAACGATTATTTTGATCAAAGGTTGCTGTTGAAACAATTCCTTTCGTGTAATCAGGACCAAATGTAATCTTAGCGACAAATTGTTCCTTATCGTACTTTGTGAAAACGAAGTAGGCTTCGTCGATATCTGCGTGAATTTTTGCATCAGTATACTCAAATGCATTTTCTAGTTTGATTTCTTTAAGTTGAGACTGTCCTCTGTCGTCCAAATATCTTTTTGAACCGATACAATCCATTGACAGGGCAGAAGATGCCAAAAGTAATGCTAACGTGATTTTTGCGATCTTTTTCATTTGAACTCCTTACCCCTAAGTTAATTAATAGGAAATTCTAGTGAAGAAATGCTATCAACGCAAAATATTGTGCTCAATAGTTAGAAAGTGTTAGATTTTTGTCGACTTAAGTTACTGAATTAACTTTAAAAGGTCCTTACTGAATGCATTAGACATGAGGGCCGAGAATAAGAAGATAAAGAATGTTGCAAAGACTTGTTTGATGAATTTCTTTTCCATATCGAAATCTTACTGGATTTTAATATTTGAAAATACTTTTTTAATAATTGCCTAGGTAGTGTTCAGCTTTATTTTTATTACTGTGCAAAAAGGTTAAGCTGATCAAGGCGTGATTCATGCTTAGAGAAAATTGTCTCAACAGAGTGCTCATGAACTTCGCGTTTTTCAAAGCCATTGTCATAAGTTTGAATAACGAAGAAAGACATACGTGGAAATTTTGCTTTTAGCTCTTTCATCGCATCTGTAATGAGATCGATATTTCCAGCATCATCATCACTCATTCCAAAGCGGTGATAATCTGAGTATCCGTATTTTTGAATAGCAAGTTCAACTGATTCGATAATGGCCTTGTACTTAAGTTCAGGCACATTATAATCCTCATCACGTCCACCAAGTCGTACACGAGTTTCTGGATTTGAAACAGCATAGACAGTGTGAAAGTTTGGCATATTTGGTAGGTGACCTTCGTTATAGATAACTTCGATCCCTTGCTTAATTGTATCTTCTCTGTGACCACGAGCTGTAATAATTGAAACTGGTCTTTGATTATAAGTTGCATGATAGAAGTGATTCCAGCTCGGAGCTTTCCAAGTTGAATCACTTCTTTCAAGTGCATCCTGGATATCTGTGATAAGTGATTGCTTTCTTCCGGTTAGTCGTTGAGTAAGCGAAAGATCTGAATCGCGGAAATTTCTAAAAGTTCCCGTCTCATCATCGAAATCCATGTGATAATTTGCGTAAGGTCCTTCTTTTCCAATGATCTTATTATGAGCAGCAAATTCGTGAGAAGAAAGAAGCTTCTCTTCGCCTGTCTCATTGTGAAAGATAATGATTGGAGTTGAAAGGAAAACGACATTGTCGTCGAAATCGAAGAAATAGAAAGACTTTCCACCAAGGTGGAAATTGCGATCGTTTTCGCGCGGAAGCTCAAAGTTAAACTCGAGCTGTTCCTTGTTTTTAGGTGATTTTTTCTTACGATTAAAAACCATGGTTTCTCTTTTCTATTTCTAACGAAAATACTTTTTATGGCGTATATTCGCAGAAGTTGTGGTCGTGTTCAAGAAAAGAGCTTAGTATCTGCAATATTTACAGATACTAAGTTATTGAAAACTAATAGCATTTACTATCGTTTAGCAGGGTAATTGTAGCTGAAATCATCATTTTAAGGTCATTACTATCAAATACTAGTGAGCTATTTGATAGAGTTGCAAGGCTTTGTTCAATACCTGTACAAATCATCCAGTCTTCAGAGGCAAAACTGATCGCACTTAAAAGATTACTCGTGTAATCTGAAATGATATAGCTATTCTCCTCTGTTAGTTCAAAATTCGTCATTCTAATTTTAAAGAAGAAGTCACGTAGAAGTATTAATGTTAGTTTATTAAGTAATGCATAATTTGGATTACCTCGAATTTGATCATAAGAGAGTTTATCAATCATTGGGATGATATCTCTTAACATTTTATAATCTGCCCTTAAGGTTTTTAGGCGATTAAGTTCTTTCGAATCCACATAAAGTTCGTTCGATAAATTTAGATTTAAATTAATTAAAGGTGCAAGTGCAATTGTATTATATTTCTCAAGTGATAAATTTCCTTGCTTGAAATATGCAAGCTCTTCTTTTATCGAGCGTGAATTAAATGAACGCAACTGAGTGTTTTCAACGATGTCAAAAGACTGCTTGGCCCATTTCATTTTAAAGTCACCAAAGCTCAAGATATCTTGCTTTATTAATACTTTTGTCGAGTAGACATAGTTATCATCATTAATTCCTTGAGCTCTAAGAAGCTCGTGAAGAACCATAATGTTTGTAAGGCGAGAGTTTTTAAAAATATTATTCCAGTGAAGCTCTGGAATGGCATCTCCCACATATAAAGTTATCTTTCCCGGAACCCCAATCGCGCTAACTGGATTTCCAAGATTGTCGATTAAAATATCATTGGAAGTACTAATCGTATTGATATTTAGATGGGCCTTAAGTAGAAGAGGAGATACAAGAACTTCACTAATAGACTTAAAACCATCTTTATAATAATCGATGATACCATTTCCTGTGTTTATAAAGCGAAGCCTTATTGTATCACCACCATTGCCAACTCCTGAGCCTCCTTCTCGTAAAACAGGACGTTCTTTAGCTGCTGAGGTCAAAGTTAATAAAGATAGTGCTAGAATTAAAAGTACTTTCATTGGTCAACCTTATTTGAAATAGCAAAGAAGTTAATTGCTAAGTGATATAATTGATTTCCTTCAAAGTCCTTTTCGATAAATTTTTGAGAAAATTCCTCTCTGAATTTTCTTAACTCTTCCTTCGCTTGTGGAAGATTTTCGGCGCGAATCCCAAATGTAAAGCCAGAGAACTCTCTGTCCTCCACATCTTGTTTTTCAACTGCTTCTTTTGCGAGTTCAGCAATGTTCTTGTGATATTCTTGCTTGGCAATATTTGGGATATCATTTGCTGTGAAGACTGTCTCGTGGGCCTTGCGATAACTACCATCTTTTAAAATTAACATTTCAAGCTTTGTTAGTAGCTCAACACTTTTTCTGATTTCTGTAAGAGGGTAGTTATGAATTAGTAATTTTTGAATCTTGATTGGTGTAAGATCAGCATCTATTAAGCAAAATAATTCAAGAATGAAGAAGTTAAGAGGATTTCGTATCAGCTCGTAATTATCTACTTCATAAACTTCAAGAGTTTCATTATTTCTCTGTATTGAGTTTAAATAGAATAATTTTTCTTCTTCTGACTTTGCGGCTTGAAGTTTTACTAGTTTTTCAAAATAGTCTGCTTCCTCTGCCTCAAGTTTTAAATCTCTCGCAATAGTCATTATATACTTACTAGGAAGATTGCGTTTTCCGTTTAGAACTTGGTGTAGCTGAGAATGGGAAGTTATTCCAAGTTTTTGTGCCCAAGACCTAATTGAGAAGTTTGGGTTAAGCTCTTTCTTCTTAAGCCAAGTATCTCTTAAGTACAGAGAAGCATTTACGTAGTTGTAAATATCTACGCAATGCTTATCTGATAAATATGGGTGATTTGTTTGTATATCCAATTATTTTACTTTTAAATCAAGTCCGTAATCTAAGTTCCAAATACAAGTGTAATTATTTGTCCCTTTTGTTTTTTGAGTCATATTCTCTGGGATTGAAATATTCACTTTACCTTTTTGGTAAGTCAGAGTTCCGATATTAAGGTTTTGTAAATAGTCGTTCTTGTTACGATATAAATCGTAGCCACCAAAACCATCTTCTTCACCGATAAAGCTCATTGCAAAACCTGCACATTTCTTTCTGTCTTGTGACTTTAGTAAAACAGTGATTCTACCTGTACTTGATTTTGTAATCTGAACATCTAACTTAATATTTAGAGTCTTACTTTTTCCATAGTAGTCTTCGTAATCAAAACAAAGAAACTTGCTACAATCAGCCTGAAAATAACCCGTGTAAGTTAAAGAGATCTTTTTCTTTCCACTATATTCACCTTCAATTGATTTCTTTCCAAGTGCCTGAGTACTTAAAGAGAGTGATAGTAGGGTAATTGCTGTGATTAATCTTTTCATTTTTTATCCTTATAATATTATTTCTTTAGGTTTACGTTTAATCCGTGCTTAAGATCCCATATGCAGTTGTGTCCATTGCGACCTTTTGTTAGCATTGATATCTCTTGTGAAATTGCAATATCTAATTCTTTTTGCGCATAAGTTGCTGTACCAAAGACCTCATTTTTTAAGTATGATTCTTTGTTTTTGAATAGATCATATCCTCCAAAACCATCGGGCTCACCGATTAGTTTGATTGAGAAACCTGCACACTTTTTCTTGTCTTGTGAAGAAATCATAAGAGTAATTCTTTCTGAACTTGTCTCAACAACCTTTGCTTCAAGTTTTACTTTGAAAATATTTTCGCGAACATAGCTATTATTGAAGCATACTGATTGCTTGTAACTTTGAACCAAGATAAATGTTCCGATGATCCCAATTGGACCAAGTGACCACGCTGCTCCAGCGGCACCTAGTGAAAGTGCATTGTAGCCAAGCCTTCCATCGAATGAGCATTTGTTAAGGAATCTAACACCATCGTAGTTTAAGGAAATACTCTCTTTACCTTTATACATTCCCGTGATGCCATTATCTTTACCACCAAAAAGTGCATAAGTATTTGTACTTAAGATGACAGTACTAAATACTGCGATTAATACTCTTTTCATTTCTCTCTCCCTAGTTCTAACTTATTAGTTACAACCATTATTTCTCATCATTCTATAAGCGCTTAAAACATTTCTTCTCTTGCTTGATACATCATTCGTTTGAAGAACAAATGTTAAACTCTTTTTTGCACACTCATAATTTCTAGAGAATGTACTTTCTTCGATTAACTCAATAGCAAGTCCTGCTACACGATTTAGCACTGCAATTTCTGTTTCATCATTCTTTGATCTTTCGCCCTCTGTAAGACCTCTTGAAAGAATGTCTTGAACATACTCTCTGTGATTTCCATAACACCAAAGACAAAGTCTTCTAGTAAGTCTGTCGTGAAATTTATTAAGATCACCAATTGCATCTCTTAAGTGTCTTCTTAGGAAGAGAACCTTATGTTCAGGTGAATCGTAAACTTCAGTGCCCTTAATTGCACTTGCAAGAGTTGTGTAAAAATAGAAGAAGTTCTTTTTTGGAGTGCTATCTAGAACAAAGTGTGAGGCATCTAAAAGGATTTCTAATTCCTCTTCATAAGTCACGCTTTCAAAACCTGATACAATTGCGTTCTCTAAAATAAAACTCGTATCTTTACACCACTTGCTAACTTCAGCGTTAGTTGTCAGTGCCAAAAATGTACAAATAAAAACTAATAACTTTCTCATCGAATCCTCCCAGATCGTTTCCAATGGAGGTGTTGTATCGATTTAAAAGTCAAAGTTGAACGCATTTGTACACAAACTGTATCAAAAATGTAAACAGCTCATTTGAATGTCAGTAAGATTTATGTAGTCAGGACTACCAGTTGGTTCCTTTCATATTGTGAATCACTTCAAAAACAGTCGTTCTTTCAATGATTCCAACTACTTTCTCGTTCTCTACAACAGGAAATGCATGGAAAGGATAGTGGAGAAAGAGTTCAACGATGAAGGTGAGGTTGGACTTTGAAGGAATGGTTACAACATTCTCGCTCATATAGTGTTCAACGAGTGAAGAAGGGTGGTTGTAGTATTTCGCATCGAGGCTATATTTGAGGCAGTCTTTTTGCGAGAGAAAACCAACAATATTTTCAAACTCATTAACGACAGGAAGACCTGTAATATTGTGTTTTATGAAGTATTCGCCAGCTTCTTGCATATCCATACTTGTGTGAAGTGGAACGAAAGCTTTGATAACTCGATTTATAATATTATAGCTTGATGTAAAGTGTTCTTCTTTTTCTCTTTGTCTTGGGGCCTTATCGCGTTCGATAGGTGGAGTGTAGTTAACCATTATGCATCCCTTTTTTGTTTAAACCTATCTCAAATTGTATTGTTAAAAGTTGAAAAGATTTTGATTAAATGTAGAGAAATCATCATAATAATTAATAATGGAATTCATTCAAGACTATGGCATCGTAGGGCTTTTCTTTATAAGCTTTGCCGCCGCAACTATTCTCCCATTCAGCTCTGAAGCATTCTTATTTGGTGCTGTAAAAGCAGGACTTTCAAGAATTGATATTTTCTGGGCCGCAAGCCTTGGCAATTTTCTTGGAGGGGTAAGCTGCTTTTATCTTGGTCACTTGGGCAAGATAAGCTGGTGTGAAAAATACTTAAAGATTAGTAAAGAGCAGATCGTACGTTGGCAAAATCTTATTCAGCGCTTTGGGCCGGCCCTTGCTTTTTTGACATGGCTTCCCATCGTTGGTGATCCCTTGGCCGTAGCACTCGGCTACTTTCGTTGTCGCCCTGCGTATGTTTTCTTATCGATGTATATCGGTAAAGCGTTGCGTTATGTCTTTGTAATTTGGTTAGCAAATAAGTTCTAAGAATATGACAAAACGCCTTGAAAATGGGATACTTAAATAGCACGACACACTGATTAAATAAGACATTTTGAGGACTCCATGGAACAAGATAGTAACGTCGAATCTAGCGAAACGAAATCACTAAAAGAAACTCACCCAGATAGCTTTGTACACCTTCACTTACATACACAGTATTCACTACTGGATGGAGCGATTCGTTTAAAGGATTTAATTCCACAGGCAAAGGAATTAGGTGTTCCGGCAATTGCACAAACTGACCATGGGAATATGTTTGGTGCTATTGATTTTTACACTCGCTGTAAAGCTGCAGGGATAAAACCAATACTAGGTTCAGAAATTTACTTCACACCTGGGTCACGCTTTGATCGTCGTGCGGCCAAGAAGTCTGCTAGTGTTAGTTCACAGGATGCTGAAGAGTCTTCAAGACAAATTCACCATTTGATTCTTCTTGCAAAGAATAATACTGGTTATCAAAACTTATGTAAGCTCCTTTCAAAAGCTTATCTTGAAGGTTTTTACTATAAGCCACGTGCAGACGTGGAACTTCTTCGCGAATATAGCGAAGGGCTAATTTGTACGACAGCATGTCTTAAAGGTGAGGTTGGTTATAACTTCTTTACTGGACAAGATGAGCGTGCCATTCGTGCAATTGAAAAACTAAGAGATATCTTTGGTCCTGATGACTTCTATCTTGAGATTCAAGAAAATGGAATTCCTGAACAGAGAATTGTAAACGAGAAAGTTATCGACTTTGCAAAGAAGAACGATATCAAACTAGTTGCAACAAATGATTCGCACTATATGACACCTGAGGATGCGACAGCTCAGGAAGTCCTTCTTTGTATTCAAACAGGAAAGACATACGCTGACGAAAATAGAATGCGTATGACGTCGCAAGAATTTTATTACAAGTCACCTGAAGAGATGAGAGCTGCATTTCACTATGCACCTGAAGCTTGTGATAACACTCTTGAAATTGCAGATAAGTGTAATGTTGAACTTTCGTGGACTGATGAAAAAGGAAATCAAATTTATCATCTTCCAGACTATGAAATTGATACAGATGAAACTCTTGAAGAATACTTTGATCGTGTAACAAAAGAAGGTCTTCAAGCACGTTTTGATGGACCGCAATTTAGAAATATTGTTAACCAACCGGATTGGGAAGAGCAGAAACCAAAGTATTACGAGCGTCTTCAATATGAGATGGATCTTATTAAGCAGATGGGATTCGTTGGATACTTCCTTATCGTTGCTGACTTCATTCAGTGGTCAAAAGATAATGGGATTCCGGTAGGTCCTGGACGTGGTTCTGGAGCTGGTTCTCTTGTTGCTTATGCTTTAACAATTACCAATATTAACCCTCTTCCATACAACCTACTTTTTGAGCGTTTCATTAACCCTGAGCGTATCTCGATGCCAGACTTTGACGTCGACTTCTGCCAGGCGGGACGTCAGCGAGTTATTGAGTACGTAACGCAAAAGTACGGTGAAGATAAGGTAGGGCAGATTATCACTTTTGGTAAGCTTCAGGCCAAGGCCGTTGTAAAAGACGTTGCTCGTGTTTATGACTTAACATTTGCTGAAGCCAATATGATATCAAAACTGATTCCTGATGAAATTGGAATCACATTAGATAAAGCAATTGAAATGGAGCCGAAGCTTCAGGAGCTTATTGAAACTGATCCTAAGATTCGCCAAATCTTCACTATTTCAAAAAGGCTTGAAGGACTTTATCGCCACGCTGGTATTCACGCGGCCGGAGTAATCATTACCTCTGAACCGCTTGTAAACTATTGTCCACTTTTTAAAGGGGCAAAAGGTGAAAAGGTTGTTCAATTTGATAAGGACTTCTCTGAGCTAATTGGACTTGTAAAATTCGACTTCCTTGGACTTAAAACTCTAACGGTAATTGATTACGCTTCTGATTTTATTAAGCGTGACTACGATCCAAATTTTGATATTGAAGCAATCGATTACGAAGATAAGAAGGTATATGACCTGGTTTCTGAAGGGGATACAATTGGTGTTTTCCAGCTGGAATCTTCTGGGATGCAGGATCTTTGTCGTCGTATTTCACCGGATACCCTTGATGATATTACGGCCATCAACGCTCTTTATCGTCCAGGTCCTATGGGATCGGGAATGCACGATGAATTCGTTGAAATCAAGCACGGGCGCAAAGAAGAAAGTTATCCATTCGAATCTCTTAAGCCAATCCTAAACGATACGTACGGAATCATTATCTACCAAGAGCAGGTTATGAACATCGCCCGTATTATTGCTGGATATTCTCTTGGTCAAGCGGATATGCTTCGTAAGGCGATGGGGAAAAAGAAAATTTCGGAGATGGAAAGACACAAGCAGATCTTCCTCGATGGTGCAAAAGAGAGAAATTACGATTTAAAAATTGCTGAGACTCTCTATGATCAGATGGCGAAATTTGCGGAATATGGTTTCAACAAGTCTCACGCCGTTGCCTACTCATATATTGCGTATCAAACAGCATACTTAAAAACTTATTATCCGCCAGAGTTCTATGCAGGACTCCTGAGTACGGAACTTTCAAATACAGATAAGATCACAACAATCATTAACGATGCAAGAAATCATGATATTCAAGTTCTTGCTCCTTGTGTGAATGAGTCGCTTTGGCTATTTAACGTTGTTGATGGAAACCTACGCTTTGGTATGGGTGCCATTAAAGGTGTTGGTGAAGGTGGTGTTGAAGAGATGATCCGTGAAAGAACGGAGAATGGCCCATTCGTTGGCTTTATCGACTTCTGTGAAAGAGTAAATCTTAAGAATGTTAACAAGCGAGTTATTGAATCACTTATTCGCGTAGGTGCTTTTGATGGTTGTGAAACAAATCTTAATCGTCGAACAATGCTTGAGAATATGGAAATGGTTGTGGCCTACGCGCAAAAGCGCCAAAGAGAAAAAGAGATGGGACAAACGAATCTCTTTGATATGGCCGAGGCAACAGAAGATACTGGTGCTAATCAGCTTGATATTCAATTTGTTGCTGACTGGGATGACCGTGAAAAACTTTTATATGAAGCAGAGCTAATTGGGGTTTATGTTTCAGGTCACCCGCTAGATCGTTACCAAGGTGTTATTGAACAAATGGCCTCGATGCCAATTGGACAAATCCAAGATATCGATGGAACTTCAAAGAGAGATATGGTTCTTGCGGGGATGATCGTTGAGAGAAAAAATATCATGACGAAGAAAGGGGATCGCATGTGTTTTGCTACCCTAGAAGATTTGTCAGGTAAAATTGAATGTATCATTTTTCCAAAAACATTCGTTCAATACGAAGAGATCCTTGCTACTGATGACCCAATCATTATGACTGGACAGGTAAATTTGGCCGAGGAACCGCGAAAATTCTTCCCTTCAAAGATTCAAAAGCTCAAGGAGCAGGCGGAGGAAAGGGTATCTTCTGTTCGTTTGAATGTTCCAATGACATCTCTAAATGAGGGACGTCTAAACCGTCTTAAGCAGACGATTTTAGGTCACAGAGGAACAGTTCCACTACATATTATTTTTGAACATGATTCAGGTAGAGCAAGAATGCCACTTGGAAATGACTATCTGGTAAACCCAACACCACAAATGGCAGCAAAAATTAATGAGATTTTTGATGCTGATGCGGTGAAGTTTATTATTGATGGAAAAATCAGCGATGTAGGGTAAAATACTTAAAGATATTTTTTAATCTAGGGATGGATAATGAAGAAACTAATATTATTGCTATTATTAGCGACCAATACTCTTGCAGCATCAGTAAGTGCAAGGGGACAGTTCACCTCAAAACCTGGTGACTCTTTATCTTTTATTAAAGAGCAACTCTATGCCAACACGGTTCGCAACGTTCTTGATTCTGAGCTTGAAAAGCTAGGTCTTGATACAAAGACTTTTTGGCAAAATTACGAAACACAATTTGATGAATACTTTGCGCCAATTAAAGAAAATTACGATCGTGAAACTGGTGCAGTTGATGCTGAAGGCAACCCTGTAACTCTAACGGGGAGTGCTCTTGAAAGATACCAAAGGGGAATTCGTAGCAAGAGACTAAAGGCACGCGCTTCTTTTGGTGGATTTAACTCTATTATTTCTTCATACACAGTAAAGAAGATGTCGAAGTCTTTATCACGAGCAGATACACACTATTATAATATCGATGCAAAAGTTAATCGTAAGTTAGTTTCTGAAATTTACTATCGCTATATTGGACAAGGTAAAACACGTAACTTTACAAAACTTTATCTAAATATCAATTACAAGCTTAAGGATCTAACTTGGGAAGAAGTTGGTGTAAGTTCTCAGTCGAAATTTACAGATGTTGTCGAAGATCACTGGCTTAAAGAGTTAGGAGAGAGTGTTGGTGGTGTCTTTCTTGAAGGGATTGAAGTTGTTAATCCATCAACAAGACAAGAAATTTTCGAACACCTAAAGAAGCCTCTTGTTGTCCTTCGTTCAAATGAAGGAGAGATTCTTGGTACTCGTCAGGAAGAGCTTAGAAATTCACTTATGCTAACTCTTGATATCGCACTTGAAAAAGAGTTTAAAGACGAAAAGCAAAAGCAAATTAATATACAGACATTTGGTGGATTAGTTCTTACTGATTTAAGAGATGGTACGATTGTAAACTTCAAAGATTTTGAGGCCAAAGGACAACAGTATTCGACAGTTGATCCACACAAGCAGAGCTCTGATATTGCAAGCTTTGTTTATCAGCTGCCAATCTCAGAAATGAAGGGATTAAAGAGAACGATTAAGGAGAAAGTATCTGTAAAGAACTCTTTTGATATCGTATTAAGAAATACTCATAATATTAATGAGGCATTTGATTTTGCTGGAATGTTAAAAGAAGAAGGTGTTGTTTACTTCTTTGATCCACAAATTACTTCGACTCTTCAAAATGTAGTCAATATTAGTATCACTTTCTCTGGTGATAAAGATAAGGCAATGGATGTCTTGAAGAAGTTTTCTAATACAAAATTATCAGAGCAAGCTTCGATTAAAAGAGATGAAAACCTTCCATTTGTTTTTAATATTATTCATGCTGGTGAGAGTGGAAAAGTTATTAAGGAAGATAAGGAAGCAGCTAAGGCAAAAAGTCTATGATTAAGTTTTTATTACCAATTTTAGTTTTAGTTACAACATCGTGTTCTCTTTTAGTACCACCACAAAAAAGAGATTATCACGGAAGAAAAGAGAGAACGACTCAGCGTCAACATTTTACAGGCGTTAAAAAGAAGGTTGCACTTCTAACTTTCTTTAATGAATCTCCATTTGGTGGCCAAGATTTAGGTGTTATCGCAACAGAAGAGCTTCGCCGTGAGCTTCAAAAGACGGGACAATTCATTGTTGACCCAATGTCAGCTAGATTATTTGGTTCTTCGAAGCAGGTTTACTCACAAGGTGGATCAAAGCTTGTTCAGATGACAAGAAAGGCAAAAGGAGAAGGTGTAAACTTTGTTATTTTTGGTCGAATTATCGAAGCAAGAGTTAGAGAAAAGTCTGATGAAGTAGGTTTTGTTAGAAGCACAAAAAGCTATAGTGAAGCAAAAGTCGAGATTAGAATCTATGACGTTAACTCTAATAAAGAAATCTATACTGATACTCTTGATGGTTATGCAGACGATAGCAGCTACCGCTTCTTTAAGTCTGATCGCGATTCACAAACAAAGTACCGACAAGATCTTCTTCGCTATGTAACAAAAGTTTCTGTTAGAAAATCAATTCCAAGAATTCTTGATACTGCTCAAAAGCTAGAGTGGATCGGACGTGTTGCAAAAATTATTGGAAATAATATCTATATCAATGCTGGCCGTGACTCAGGACTTAATATCGGTGATGTTTTAAAAGTTGTAACTGAAGGTGTTGATATCTATGATCCTGAAACTGGGGCCCTTATTGGTGTTTCCAAGGGAGAAGTCAAAGGGACTATTGAGATTATCGACTTTATTGGAGCAGATGCTTCAATCGGTATCTTACACTCCGGAGGCTCTGTTCACGAAGGTGACTTTGTTAAGTTGTACTAATGATTTATTCTCTTGCCCGTAACTTCTTATTCAAGTTAGACGCCGAAGATGCTCATGATCTTACAATCGATTTCATGGAGAGATTCCCTGTCCTTTCTGAGGTCTATCCGAGTTATCGCTCTGATAGTTTAAAATTAAGAATTGGTAAGTTAACGTGGGCAACACCTGTTGGGCTTGCTGCTGGACTTGATAAAAATTGTCGTGGATACGAATTTCTTTCTAATCTTGGTTTTGGTGCTATTGAGGTTGGAACTGTAACACCAAGGCCCCAGGGTGGAAATCCTAGGCCAAGACTATTTCGTTATATTGAAGAAGAGTCTATTCGTAACTGCATGGGCTTTAATAATGAAGGTGGAGAGTTTCTTAAGAATCAAGTACGCTTAGCAAAGCGTTCAATTCCATTAGGTGTGAATATTGGAAAGAATAAGGATACACCTGATAATCTAGCATATGAAGACTATGCGAGTCTTTATCAAGATTTTAAAGATCTTGCTGATTATATCGTTATAAATGTTTCCTCGCCAAATACTCCGGGACTTCGTTCGCATCAAACTCGTGAATCCTTAGAGAAGATCTTTGCTGCTTTAGAGCGTAAAGACGGTGAGGCCGATCTCTATTTAAAAATTTCACCAGATATTGAAGAAGATGAAATTGAAAGTATTATCAAAGTCGCAAGTGACTATAGACTAACTGGTATCATTGCAACAAATACGACTATAATGCAAGAGCGTGGGGTAGGAGGTGTTTCTGGAAAACTGCTTCTGGCCAAAGCACGTAGGGTCCGTAAGGCATGTCTTGATAAGATGAAGGATTTTCCTCATTTAGAGTTCATCGGGGTTGGAGGTTTTTCTTCGTATGAAGATATTGTTGATTATTGGCGTGATGGTGGAAGGTGTTTGCAGATCTATTCGGCCTTTATTTTCCAGGGGCCTAAGCTTCTCCAAGATATTAATCGATCAATAATAAATGATATGTCCCTAAAGGGATTTAATTGTGTTGAACAATTAATTGATCATTATCAAAAAAAATCCCAAATATAACCTATTAAAATTATGTATAAATAAAAACTAAAACTTAATCTTTTCCTAATATTAACCGAAACGAGTAAAAAGGTTGGTTAAACATTTAAGGAAAGAAATGATTAAAGGCTTAGTTCATACTGTCGTAATTGCATCATTAGGCGCATTTGTCTTTTTCACTAGTAGTGATATTGAGAGTACTCTTAAACAAGAGCTTGGTAGTGGTGCAAATCCATACAAGCATGTTAATCGTTCACCTGACTTTGTTAAACGTTCAATTGCATCTTTATCTGATGATGTTACGGCCCGTGAACTAAAAAAGAGAAGAGTTGAGGATATGCATATCTACAAGTCTTACGAAGAGTCGTTATCAAAACTTAAGGGTTGTATGAGAAGTATCTGTCAGGAATACTTCACAAGTGATGAAGTTTCTGAAAATTATGATAGGTATGGGGATTATATTACAGCGAAGATTAATCAAAATATTAATCAGCTATATAACTTTACGTCAAAAAGAGGCTTTCGTTCTCACTCAATTATTACGACAGCACTAGATTTTATCGATCTTTCAAATGAAGAATTAAAGAAGAACTTAGTTTTACTTTTAAGTACGCAAAAGAGTGATCTAAGATCATTAAATGCCTTAGTTAAACTTTCACAAGGTGTTTACGGTAAGGATCTTCATTCTCTTATTATTTTAGAGCTTGAAAAATATGCAAAGTCAGATGATTTTAAAGATAAGGTAAGCGATCAAATAGTGACAACACTAGCTTCAAACGCTAGCAATGAAAACTCACTTATTACAAGAGAGCTATATCGTTTCATCAATAAAGATAATCTTCAAAAGTTTAATCATCTTTTAACAAAGATTCCTAACGAGAGTCGAGTGTATTCACAGCTTGCAAATCATATCGAGAAGTTCGAATCGACAAGCCTATAAAACAATCTTAAGTTTTTTTGCGACAGTGATTTCTTTCTCATTCATATTTAGTTGGTAGGCAAGAATCTGTACTCCAGCTTCTTTGGCCTTGATAAGAAGTCTTTTATATTCTGTATCAATATCACTCACATTAAAGCTCTTAACATCTTCACGAGAAATAATATAGAGCATTGTGGCCTCATGACCTTGCTCTTTAATTGCCATAAGTTCTTCAAGATGCTTTTGGCCTCTGGTTGAGACGGCATCCGGGAATTGGGCCTGGTCGCCAACTTTTAAAGTAACATTTTTTACTTCAACAAAATTGTACTTAAAACTAGGATCCTCAAGTTTTAAATCTTTCTTATCGATCTCTTTATTGCTTAAGAGAAAATCAATTCTACTTTTACCAATTTTTACTTCACTCTTAAAAAAATCATACCCTCTAAGTTCTTCGAATTTTCCAAGTTCTAGACCTTCCTGAACAATCTTATTTGTAAGGCCTGTATTTACCATAATCCAAGAATCCCCATTCGAAATCATCTGAGCAGAGAATTTAAGCTTTCTCTTTGGGTCATCAGAGTGGGTCATTAGAACTTTCCAATCTGGCTCCCAACATGTTTTCATGCTTCCTGTATTTGCAAGGTGGGCCGTTAGAGTTTGTTCACAACTATACTCTTTAAAGGCATTATCTAATTTAAAATCTAATAAAAATCGTTTGTAGCGTTCAATAATTGTCCCTAAAACCAATTCATTTTCTTTAAATTGCATATTTTTCCTTGTGTGCATGTTGCTAAGCATCTGTAATTATATGTTACAATGACAAATACGATATCATTTTAAGAGGAATTTGTGAAAACTGCTTTAGTAATTTGTGACAATGAAGTTTTAAATTCAATCTACAGTGTAAATCTTAAGACATACACTGAGTTGAATCTGATTTTTACGTCATCACTTGATGAGGCGCTCATTCATATTGAGGACACAGAAGTTCCTATTGATCTACTCGTAACAATGGCCTCAATCGGGGATGAAGATACGGCCCTTTTGGCCTTTCATAATCTTATTGAAAATGATCGCGATATTCCTTCGATTGTTATTGGAGAAGGGGATCTCGTTCCAGATGAGAACTATGTTGTTAAAAATCAATTTGATATCCCTGGCATTCTACAAAATATTTTTGAATGCTTAAAAATTACACCAAAAGAAGTTTTGGCCGTTGTGACAGAAGAGTTATATGAAATGCCAATTCGTCTCTTCTTTCCGTTTAATAAAGCATTTTGTGATACCTACTATATGCTAGAAAATAATGGCGAGAAAGTCCCAACTAAAATATATGACACTGAAAGTGATGTATGGCCAAAGGTAAGAGAATTCTTAGATCAAAATGTTTCACATCTTTTGATACCTGCAAGAGAGCGTTTCGCTTTCACTAAGAGGGTAACTGAGCTTTTAATTGAAAGTATGGAAAAGGTGACTCCTGAAACTCCTCAACAAGAATCTCTTGATTTTGTGGAGCAAAGTATTGATGCCATTGCTGAACAGCTATTTGAAGATGAAGGGGTAACGAAAGAAGTTGTCCAGCTTTCTCAAATGTGTATGGATACGATGGAAGAAGTTATTGATAATGTTCCAGATCTAAAATCTATCCTAAAGGATTTAGCAGCGCTAAAATCTGGCTTTCTCTATAGTCACTCAATTATTGCAGGTTACGTTTCGTCCCATATTCTTGACAACGTTGAATGGGGTGGCCCTGCTCATAAAGAGAAATTAAAATTTGTTCTTTATTTCCACGATATGTACTTAGTGCAAGTCTATAAAAAATATCCTGATCTAATGTACGAGGATAAGATCATTTTTGATCCTCAAGTCTCTGAAGAAGATAAGGAAATCATTATCAATCATGCTGCTGAAGCAGCAGATGCAATTAGGCGCTATCCTGCATGTCCACTTGGCGCCGATGTTATTATCATGCAACACCATGGAACATCAAATGGACTAGGTTTTGCGACAAGTTTTAAAGATGATATCTCTCCACTTGCTAAGGTTCTTATTATTGCTGAAGCATTTACAGAAGAAATCTACCAAAGAATTGAAGATCGCCAAAAAATAAATGTTGAAGATGTAATAACTAAGCTACGTGAGCGCTTTACTAAGCACACGTATAAGAAGATCATCGAAACACTTGCGACGATTAAGATTTAAGCAATATCTACTAAATTTTTTATTGTGACACTATCTTGTTCGAGGGTATAGATTGCGTGCCAGCTATCCTTTAATTGAATCTTTCTGATATTATTGATTTCATCAATTTCAATATTGAGAGGCCCATCGTATTTAATCTTGAATTCACGTGCCTTATCGATACCTAGATCTGAAAGAAGATTTATCCAACAACTAATTTCATCTTGAACTTCAATGGGAGTATTCGCTAGTTGTGCTAAGGCCTGTTGTTCAAATTCAATACTTACTTTTTTCATTTTAAAACTATAGCGATCTTACTTGTGTGTGGCAAATGTCATGTTTTTTTGTTTACTTTCGATTAGTAAAAGAAATTTAGTCCTGCCATCGCTCTTTGGTAAACTTCATCATAGTATTGGTAGGCAAGTCTTAAGCTAACATCCTTGGTAAAGTGAAACTTTGCTTCGCTATTCCATTCATGTTGCTTATTTAAGCGAGTGTTATTTCTAAATGAATATTGATAACTACCTTGCCACGAAAAGTATTTACTCGAGTAGATAAGCCTTATTTTTGGCCCATAAGTAAGAGCATAGTCATAGTCTGACTCATAGATATAAGAGTTTTGTGTTGCTATAAATGCTGCCAGTGCGAATACTTCGTTACCAAAAGTGTAACCAAGATCAAAATCTAAGTAGGGATTTAATGTTCGGCTTTGATATGTAAAGCTCTCAGCAAAACCAAAGTTAAATTGCCAACTAAGCTTCTTTGCAAAAACTGTTACAGGTCTTAAGGCATCGATACGAGCAAGCTGTATATCGACTAACCTCAGTCGATCTTCTTGATAGCGATTATAATCTAACTTTATATTAACTAGCTCTGTTGTGGACATGGGAAGATAACCACTTTGTCTATCGAGTAGGTCGTGGAGTGCTCCACGAAACTCAATATTTAGATATTCTCCATTACTATCAAAGCTTGGACCTAGGCTAAAACGATTTGTAGAGTGGCCTTTATCCGGAGATTTAGGCATTAAAAAATCATAGTTAATATCTTGTGATTTTGAAGCTAATTTTGCTCGTTTGCTATTAATACGAAATTTTTGTGTACGGTATTCTTTCTTCTCTTTATCTTTTAAAGACTTCGTTGCATCAACATCAGCATTCTTAAAGTCGATATAAAGATTATAAGTATCTAAGACAAATAGTTCATCAACATTATCTTTGATGTCGCTGATATTCTTAGAATCCTTGATAAGCTTTTTGAAAAGTGCTCCTTGCTTTGGATTCATCTCATCATACCTCGCTTTTAATTTTGTATACGAAGCGGGTCTAACTTTAATATTCTTTACGATATTGTCTTGTTCGAATAAAGCGTAGATTGTATCAACTGGAGGAACTGTAGTATCGATATTATCAATTAGCTTCCAGTCTGTTCTAATGGCATCGACAAACGCTAGAATGTGGTAAGAGCAATTCTTAGTGAAGTAGAGATAGTCGAAATAAGCTCGATTCATTTCAAAGAGGTGCGCCTGAAAATAAATAAGATCTTTTCTATCTAAGTTTAATTCATAATCCCAAAGATCTCTCGATTCCATATTATTATATTCTTTAACTTTTACATAATATGGCATCATAGCAAACATGCCTTTAAAGCCACCAAAAATACCTTTGTAGCCATAAACGAGGGGATTACTAGTATCGACTTTCGCACTGAAGTCCACGCCGTAATCTAAGAGATCATTATCTTGGCTTTTAGATGACTTTGAACGAACACGAAAGAATGTGTGACCAAAAGTTGAAGCGGGCTTTTCTATAAAGTAAGAAGAAAAAATAATAGAGACTGAATAGATATCGATTTTCTTTATATAGTCTTGATAAGCAGGACAATCATACAAATTTAATGATTGCTCAATTAGCCTATGTTCTTTTAAGAGCATGAATCTTGCAGGGAAAAGACACTTCGGATGATTATTCATGTCTTTAACAAGAGGGGATTCAACACCTGAAATTGTTTGTTTCAATTCCTCTAGTGGTGATGTCATACCATTTTCAGAAAGAAAATATTCCTTCGCTTTTACTAGGGACTCGTAACCGAAAAGATTCTTTTCATATCGTATGAGCTTTAGCCACCTTTGTGACTTAGAAAAAGTTTCGAGCTCTGTTGATGCCCAAGAAGAATGCCCTAGAGCAAAGAAGAGAAATGTTGCAGTTAAATATTTTTTCATTCTAAAATCAATTTTTGGCGTATTGGAAAAATGGCCTACAACCGAAGTTGTAGGCCAAAGTATTACATCGCTAGTACAGTTTGGATGTTATTGTGGATTGTTTGTGCGTCAGCATTTTCAGCAAAAATCTTATCAAAGTTTTGCTTTAGGTTTGTTTTGTTTGCTGCTGGAGCATTAACTAGAGCAAGGTATGCATCTAGACTTTCACCTTCGCCACGAGCAATATCGCTTGAAAGTGCGATCATGTTGTTTTCAACAAATGATACAGCTGATACACGTGCTGTTTTTGCATCTTCACAACCAAGAGTACCTGTTGACATTGCAAATGTCTGGTTACCTAGGATACCGTTTGTTGTAGCTGCAAGAACGTTAAGAGCTAGTCCTGACTTACCTTCGAAAATTACCGAACCAAGACCACAACCTGCTGGTCCGTGAGCTGCAAATGCTGAAGAAGTAACAACTGTAAAAAGTGCTGCACATAATAGTTTTTTCATCAATAAACTCCTTAATATTGTGATGTTTGTAAAACAATACAAAGAGTTTAACTTAACTAAGAAAAATGTAAATTAAAAATCCCTCGTTTTTGTTTGAGCAAAGGACTCCGCTTTTTAAGAAAAATTTAATTTACAGTATCGTCCTTTGTAGAGCATTAAGTGGGTCTTTGAAGTTACCTTGGTTGTAAACTTCTTTAATTTCTCTAAAGATATTAAGTAAGTTTTTTTTGCCGCCTGTACTTGTACAAAGTTTTAAAATGTAGTTATTTGCTAGGATAAATGCACACGAGTGGGCCGTTAATTTATTTGTACTTAACTTATTAGGGAAGCCATCTCCCTTTGGTTTTTCATGGTGCTGGGCCACGACAAAGTCTGCTTCAGGGTAACCTGTAAAGTACTGTGCAATCTCAGCTGCTTTAAGAGGATGGAGACGGTAGCTTTCTTGCTCACTTTCTTTGAACATTTTAAGCTGTGGGTCTTCTAATGATTGAATTGAAGCAAGGTCTTCATTTTCAAGCATTGAATCATATAAAAGTGAAGCCAATCCAAGTTTCTTCTTTGATGTCTCAGAGGCCCAGCCAAGAGCTTGTAAAATAAAGTGTGATAAATAAAGTGTCATAATTGATTGAGTGGCAATATCAAATGGCCCTTTTGGAAATAGCGAAAGGACATTACGATACTTCTTATTTTCAAGAATGATTTCACGGCTACAAAGAATGACTTCATCACAAAGTTTAATTACATTCTCTGATACGCCAACAGTTTTAACATATTGATGAATCAAAAGAACGGCCTTAATTTGATTTTCAATAACTTCTGAGTCTTTAAGTCTTTTCTTGCTTTCAAAAGTTTTAAGGAGGTTTTCTATTCCTTCTTCTAAGAATTTTAAGTAGTCATTCTTTTTTAGATAAAGGACTTTTATATTCTTTCTCGCATAAGAATGAATTGTTGCGTGAGAGTATTTCTTATTTGCCGATATGATCTTTGTATACTTTGTTTGAGTTAGTTCTAAATAGACATCGTAGGCGAGTGTATCAAATAAATAAAAGCCACGAATCTTCATTGGCAATAAATCGTCTTCTTCAAATTCCTCAATGCTAGAGCCGAAGTCTTCACTTTTAACCCAGGCAAGGGCCTTGTTAACTGCGCCCATAAAATCTTCTTCTTCAATTGGGCGAAAAAGTGCCGAGCTCGATTCACTTCGTGCATAGAGTGCATCTGGAATTTTTTGTTTGATCATGGCCTCCATACCGATAAAGATAAATGGCCTTTGACCTGTAATCGAAAGAATCTTTCCCGCTAGCTGAGACGGATCTTCATTTTTAAGAGCTACTTCAATAATGATCACGGCAAAAGGACCTTCAAAGCTTAAAAGGTCAATTGCATCATCACCACTCATTGCGCAATGAAGTTGGATATCTGGATAACAATTTGAGAAAGAATCTCTAATGTATCCCCATTCATCTTTTTCATCACAAATATATAATGCTTTCAAAAACGTACTCCTTTAATCAACTAATCATTAATTTCTTTTCATATATCTCCCGCATCGGTAAGTTATTGAAATAATAAAATTTAGTTAGGAGAAAAAATTAATAATCAATTGATAATTATACAAGAATTCGACTTTTTAAGATGGATAAATTTGTTTAAACTATTTTAAAGGGGTTAGCATGACAGAAAAGACAATCTCTCTTGTAAAAGAGATGATAAAATTTGGCTTAATTAAAATTTCTCCACAAAATCCATTTAAATACGCTTCTGGTAAGACTGGGCCTATTTACTGTGACAATCGCCTTATGTCTTCTGATCCAAAAATGTGGAAGCTTGCAATTGAGCTCATGAGTGAACTCATTGAAGAGAATAACTTTTCATATGACTTCATTACAGGTGTTGCAACTGCTGGAATCTCTCACGCTGCGGCATTAGCATTTTATCGTAGCGAGCCAATGAATTATGTACGCTCAAAGCCTAAGGCCCATGGCACGGGTAAGATAGTGGAAGGAAAAGTTGGCGAAAATAGTAAATTACTTTTAGTTGAAGACCTGGTTAACCAAGGCTCAAGTATCGAAAAAGTCATTGGACTCATTCGCGATCAGGGCCATATGGTAGACTCAGTGCTGTGTTTGGTCGACTATCAAACTCCCAATGCTAAAAGGGTTGCTAAAGATTTAGGTATTGAGATTTTTTCTTTAATAAATCTTAATCAATTAGCCGATATTTGTTTGTCGCAAAAATTGATCGATGAAAGAGGCCATGAGCTTCTTATGAAATGGCAGCAAGACCCAGATAATTGGGAAAATTAATGCAACGCTGTGCATTTTAGACGCAAGACGTGTCGACAGATTTAGCAAAAAAAGATATGTATCTACTTAATTTAATTCGTGTTTTTTAACGTATTTAAGTTATATCCAACTTAAATTTTGGAGGAATAAAATGGCCGATAGTGCAAAAATTGAAATCAATGGTCAAACTATTGAAGTTCCTGTGATCGTAGGAACTGAAAACGAAGTCGCTTTAGACATCTCAAAGCTAAGAGCAGAAACAGGTGCTATTACTTTAGATATTGGTTTTGTTAACACAGGATCATGTACGTCGAAGATTACTTTCTTAGACGGAGAGAAAGGTATTTTAAGATACCGTGGTTACCCAATCGAACAACTTGCTGAATCTTCAAACTTTGCTGAAGTTTCTTACCTTCTTTACAATGGAAAGCTTCCAACTGTTAAGGAGCTAGATACTTTCAACAGAGAAATTTCAGCTAACAGCAAGCTTCCAGGTGGCGTTGAAAAAATCATCGACCAATTTCCTGGTTCAGCTCACCCAATGGGTGTACTAGCTGCTGCGATCTCATCTCTAAGTGGTTTCTACCCAGAGTTCTTAGATCCAGAAGCAACTGAAGAAATTAAGAACAAGGCTATTGTTCAATTAATGGGACAAGTAAAAGTTATGATGGCGCAATTCTATCGCAAGACGATGGGAAAAAGCCCACTAACTTCAAATGCTAAGCTAGATTACTCAGCAGATTTCCTAAATCTAATGTTTGATGGTGAAGTAGACCAAGACGTAGCAGACGCTCTTGATACACTTCTAATCCTTCACGCTGATCACGAGCAAAACTGTTCAGCTTCAACTGTAAGAGTTGTAGGCTCTTCACATGCTAACGTATTTGCTTCAATTGCAGCTGGTGTTACAGCTCTTTGGGGACAATTACATGGTGGTGCAAACCAAGCTGTACTTGAAATGCTTGAAGAGATTAAGAAAGATGGTGGTGATTACCAAAAGTTCATCGAAAAAGCGAAAGATAAGGACGATCCATTCCGTCTTATGGGATTTGGTCACCGTGTTTATAAGAACTTTGATCCACGTGCAAAAATCATCAAGAAAGCATGTGACACAATTCTTACTAAGCTTAAAATCGAAGATCCACTTCTTGATATTGCAAAAGGTCTTGAAGAAGTTGCTCTTAAAGATGAGTACTTCGTTAAGCGTAACCTATATCCAAACGTAGACTTCTACTCAGGAATCATCTACAAAGCACTTGGAATCCCAACTAATATGTTTACAGCAATGTTCGTATTAGGTCGTTTACCAGGTTGGCTATCTCAGTGGAAAGAACTGAGAGAAGATGGAGCACGTATTTCTCGTCCTCGCCAAGTTTATATTGGTGAAAATGAGAGAGATTACGTAGCACCAGAAAAAAGATAGTATAATCTTTTAAAAAGAATATTGAATTCGGGCCCAAGGATTTCTTGGGCCTTTTTTTTAGGAAGTAGAAATGTTTGAATACGATAAAATTTTAAAGAGTCTCTTAAATCCAAATCTTAATAAGCAGCAACTTGCAAAACTTATTGGGACTCAGTCGACACAATTTACTAGTGAGCGTACTAAGCTTAAGAATAACTACTCTGATGAGGATTTAATCAGTGCCTATACATCATTCTACTTTCCAACAAATGCTCTTAAGCTTGAGTTTTTAACTGAGCATTTAAGCGAGCAGATGAAGGCCGAAATTTCTAAAACTCACATCTTAGATATTGGAACAGGACCTGGAACTTATGTTTTTGCGGCAAGTGAGCTTTTTTCGGATGCTCTTTCTTTCACAGGAGTTGATGAATCTAAGCTTATGATTGAACAGGCCAATAAGCTTAATAATGAGTATTTTCAAAATCCTAAAATTGGTTTTTCTCAAACTCTACCAAATGTTGACGATGCTCCAAGAACTCTTATTTTTGGTAATTCGATCAATGAAATGGGAATGCCTGCGGCCTTTAAGATTATTAAGCGCTACAATCCTAAATTTATCATTTGTATTGAACCTGGAACAAAAGATGTATTTAAAGACCTTCTTGCTTTAAGAAAGAAGCTTCTCTTAATCGATTACAAAATTCAATATCCATGTATGGGACAGGGGACTTGTCCTCTTGAAGGGATCGATGACTGGTGTCACCAATCAATTAAAACTTCATTGGACTTCGAGCTCGAGTCTCTTTCGCAAGTTGCAAAATTAGATCGTAAGGTCATGCCTGCAACAATTCACTTCTATGCATTAAACCAAATTGAAGATAAGAGCGGTAAAGCAAGAATTATTCGTTTAAAGAAAAATGTTAAGCACGCATTCCTTTGGGATGTCTGTGATGAAAATAATAAGTCTGTGACTTTAGAAGTTCCTAAGAAACTCTTTAAGAAGAAAGTTGTTAAGCAATTAGAAGAGATTTCCTCTGGCATTTGTGTTCGCTATACAATTGATAAGGAACTTGAAAATTCTACTGTTCGTGTAAAGACTATTGAAGTTGAAGGTGTTGAATAAGGGAGCATAAGGCTCCCTTAGATATTTACTTTTTACTAGCTGGTAGACGATTAAGTGGTGCTGTCAGGACGTCCTGAAGTCTTACGCCTGATCTAAACTCGATTAAATCCATACTTGTGATTTTTTGCTTTCCAATAATATAGGCCTTCTTTGAAATCATATTAGTCATAAAGGCGGTATCAAGTTCACTTAGAAGCGCTTTTTTATTTTTTTCAAGTGAGTCGACGTGTGCTTTCGTTGCATGATAATTTCTTACCTTTGCTCCTTGTGCTCCACCTGCAGGTGCCCAAGCAACTGACAGTGGCCAAAAGAGTAGGTTTACAACACCATTAGGTACATCGCCATTATAGAAATCTCCTACACCTGGCAGGATATTTAAAACTGCGGCCAATGTTTCATCTTTTTCTTTCACTTCAAGTCCTTTTGCTTTCCACTCAGCATACTCTCTTGCTTGATATGAGTTGATAGAAGAACAACTTGCTAGAAGTGATAAAACAGATAGAAGTAGAAATACTCTTTTTAATAATTTACTCACTATTCCCCCTTAAGTGATACATGTTCAGTTTCACTTTATTCGGTAAATATACTTTATTTCTTTAGTCGGGAGAGTGTGTAAGTGTTTGTAAATAAAGGGGTTTCTTTAGGCTGTCTTTGGTTAAGAGAGCTAACTTATGAAAATAATGAAATGTAATTTACTGATAAAATAAATAATTTATTTTTAAGATTATTTAGACTTCAGCTCTTTGACTTCGTAGATAATTTTTTCTTTATCCATCTTGAAGTGGGGCATTGTTAAGATTTTTGAAAGGACATCCTTGGCAAGTTTTCTCATTTCCTTTGTTTCAAGAATGGCCATCAGTCGATTCACTTCATTTTCTGTATAATTGGCCTTAATACGTTTTTTTATTTCTTCTTTGATATCAACGAAGCTTGTATTGTCATCAATGATTTTTTCAAGCTTTTTATTGTCTAAGCTTTTTGCAGACTTTTCTATCAGCTGTCTTTTAACAAAGTCTGCACGTTCTTTTGAGTCATTAATTAGGTATTGCTCTTTTAACAGAATGTCGGCGATATAATTGATCTTGTTATCGAGGTTGGCAAAACTTAGCTGTGCAATAAAGATAGTGATTAGAAATTTCATATCTTAAATTATAAATAAAAAAGCCTCGCAATGCGAGGCTTCTTTTATATTCGAAAATTTTGATTCGATAATTACTTTTTCTTCCCAAGTGAAGCGTAAGAAGTACCAAATTTCTTTCTGAATTTATCGATACGACCTTCAGTATCAAGAACTTTAGTTTTTCCTGTATAGAATGGGTGAGAAAGACTTGAGATATCAAGTTTTACGTATGGGTAAGTTTTCCCATCAAACTCTTCTTCTGAATCAGCTTTGATTGTTGATTTAACTACAAATTTTGTGTCTGCAGAGATGTCATGGAAAAGAACGTCTCTGTACTCTGGGTGAATACCTTTTTTCATTTTAAACCTCGTTATCTTTTGCATTGCTTGGTACAATGCTGATTTAGTATTAATTAGAGATTTGAGCAATTTCGCCCATATAGGACCATTTGTCAAGATCTAATGTAGTGCTTCCATAGCTGAGATGGGCATTTTTAATGTGCGCTACAAGAGCTGCAGCCACCTCCAGACTTATCTGTCGGGTCGTTAAATTGCCAATGTCCATATTTTTCATTGATAAAATCAATGGCGCTCTTTAAAGAGCTGAAATCTCGTTGAAAAACCTCAAGATCTTCACCGTCCACAACTGTAACAGAATAGAGGATTAGCTCTTTTATTTGGCCATCAACTTCTTGGATATCTCCAGTCATTCCAATGAATGATTTAAAGTGCTCACTATTGTAGTGGGCGAAGTTCCAATTTTTGAGATTTACAAGATTTTGTGTTTCCATGCTGTATTTTTAGCAGTTGGCCCTTGCCATGACAATGTATTTCTAGTAAGTTTCTAACCTACGAATTGTAATTTGTATAAATTAGAGAAAACAATTTTAAAGTTTTATATATTTTAGGAGGCAGTTATGGCAAAGGGGCCAAGAGTTATTATTACACTTGAGTGTACAGAAGCGAGAAAGAATGGACAAACTCCATCTCGTTACACAACTACTAAAAACAAAAAGACTCATCCAGAGAGACTTGAAGTTAAGAAGTACAATCCTTTCTTAAGAAAGCACACACTTCACAAAGAAATTAAGTAATTTGATTTTTCAAATTTACATATAAAAAAAGCCTCGCATTGCGAGGCTTTTTTTATGAACTAGAGTTCAAATTCACATTCGTATTCAGCTGTTTCCACAGACTTCTTCGAAAAGAGCCTTTTATTAAAAACATGGGCCTTCATCATAGATGGGTCGTCAAGATTAAAATCAACTTCAGTTGTATAACCACGACTAGGGTCTCTGTATGAGAGGTGTGTGTCGCCATTGTCACTAACTTCGATTTTAGCTTTTTCAAACATTTTACCATTTTCAAGAATTGTTGGGATAATACTCAGTCCTTCATAACCCTTTTCAGTATCCCAAAAAGACACTTTATACGTTGTGTTCTTGTATTCCGAGAATTGCTCTTTAATAATTCCAAAACAAGCGCTATCGCCAAGAAGTAAGTTCTTTTCGAGGACATAAGACTTCGCTTTCACGCGATTACATTTTATGACATTAGAAATTTTATTCCCTGGCCAGCTTGGATCAAATATCGCCTCGTCAGCGCAAAAGCCAGCAAATACAGATGATGTTAGTGCTAGAGTAACGATTAGTTTCATATGTTTATCCTTTAAATTTATTGTTTGAGGATTTATAGCAAATTTAGGATATAAATAGTGTTTAGTTGAAATAATTACAATAGGCTTCCTGACGGAAGCCTTTATCATGATTAATTTTCAATAACTTCGTGACAAAAAACATCTCTGCTGTCGATATGACGACACTCTGGTGCTTTGCTTTTACAATGCTCAACTGCAAGTGGGCAGCGAGTATGAAAGTTACATCCAGCAGGTGGATTGAGAGGTGATGGAAGCTCCACATTCTTAAGTGGTGGGAAGGCCTTGATCACTTCGTTTTCTACCGCGTGGGCCGACTTTAGAAGTGTTTTCGTATAAGGATGCAGTGGAGTCGTAAAGATGACATCACTTTTTCCGTATTCACAAACCTTTCCAAGATACATGACAAGTACCTTGTCCGCTATATAGCGAACGACAGAGAGATCATGAGAGATGAAGATATAAGTGAGATTAAATTCTTCTTGAAGGTCTTTTAAAAGATTTAAAACTTGCGCTTGAACTGAAACATCAAGAGCAGATACTGGCTCATCAAGAATTAAAACTTTTGGTTTTAAAATAAGAGCTCTGGCAATTCCTATTCTTTGACGTTGGCCACCACTAAACATATGTGGGTACTTGTGAGCATGAGCACGACGAAGGCCTACTGTTTCCATAAGTTCACATGCACGCTCAAAAGCTTCTTTCTTTGTTACTTTCTCATTGATAAGAAGAGGATCAGCGATTATTTCCCATGCTTTTTTTCTTGGGTTAAGTGACTCGAGTGGATTTTGGAAAACCATTTGAATGGACTTGTATAGTTCTTTTGAAGAAAGAGTTGAGAAGTCTTTACCACCGATTGTGATACTTCCATCTGTTATTTGCTCAAGTGCCATAAGACATTTTGCAAGAGTCGACTTTCCACAACCAGATTCCCCAACTATTCCAAGAGTTGTTTTTTCTTGAAGAGTGAAGCTTAGGCCATCGATGGCCTTTACAAACTTGTCTGCGACAGGATAGTACTTTTTTAAATCATTTACTTTAATTGTATCAATCATATCTATACCTAATTCTTAATTTAATGGGTGAATACAACGAAGAGAGCGATCATCATGAATGACAAGTTTAGGGAGTAATTCACATTGTTCAGTCGCATATTCACATCGCTTTCTAAACTGACATCCTGTAGGGCGATCACCTAAGTCTGGAACCATCCCTTTTATTGAGTAAAGGGGAGCGTTAATATCATTTGTAAATGAAGGAATTGACTTCAATAGTCCTGATGTATAGGGGTGGCGAGGAGAATTGATGACGGCCATTGTTGGTCCTTTTTCAATGACTTCGCCTGCATACATAACTTGAAGAGTTTGCGTGAAGTCTTTAACGACAGCAAGATCGTGGGAGATAAAGATAACGGCCATGCCTGTTTCTTTTTGAATCTCATCTAGGAGCTCTAGAATTTGCTGTTGAACAGTAACATCAAGGGCCGTTGTTGGCTCATCTGCAATTAAAAGCTTTGGGCTTGAAGCAATGGCCATCGCAATCATCACTCGTTGGGCCATTCCACCAGATAGCTCGTGTGGGTAAGCTTTCATGCGCTCTTTAGGCGCAGGAATTCCAACTTGAATTAATAGCCTTTCAACACGATCCTTACGTTCTTGTTTTGATAAGTTTGGTTCGTGAATGAGAAGAACTTCCTCAATCTGATTTTCAACTGTATAACATGGGTTTAGGCTACTCATGGCATCTTGGAAGATCATACTGATATCACCTCCGCGAATCTGTTGCCACGATTTCTCATTAAGTTTTTGCAGATCCACTCCGTTGAAACTTAATTCTTCTGCTTCAACGACAGCATTATCATCAAGCAGGCCCATTATTGCCATATTCGTGATACTTTTTCCACAACCTGACTCACCAACGATTCCAAGTGTTTCACTCGCTTTAACTTCAAACGAAACATTTCGAACGGCGTGAATAAGTCCTTTCTTTGTTTTAAAGTGTATATTTAAATTCTTAACTTTTAATAAACTCATATATTTCTCTTCTATCGTTTAAGCTTCGGATCAAGTGCATCTCTTAGGCCATCTCCAAAAAGATTCAGTCCCAAAACAACGGCCAAGATACAAAGACCTGGAAGTGTCACAAGCCATGGGGCACTTTGAATGTAAGGTCTGGCATCACTTAGCATAATTCCCCATTCTGGAGTAGGTGCCTGGACACCTAGGCCTAGAAAGCCAAGTGCGGCCGTTGAAAGAATCCCTTCTGAAAGGCCTAGTGTTACTTGAACAATGAGTGTTGCCATACAATTTGGTAGAATTTCTTTAAGCATAATTCGCATAGGTGAGGCACCAAATGTTTTTGCTGCCTGAATGTATTGAAGATTTTTTATTTCTAATACATTTGCACGAATAAGTCGTGTAAACGAAGGTACACTTACTAAGGCAACAGCAAAAACCGCATTCATTAGGCCTGGGCCAATTACAGAAACAACGATAATAGCAAGTAAGATACTTGGGTAGGCCATAAGAATATCGATGAATCTCATGATCACTGCATCTGTTTTGCCTCCAAAGTATCCAGCAAGAAGGCCAAGCATTGTTCCTACTACAGTTGAGATCAAAACAATTGAGATACCAACAAAGAGAGAAATTTGAGCTCCATAGATAAGTCGGCTTAGAACATCTCGACCCAGATCATCTGTACCTAAGATAAATTGCATAGAGCCATCCGCTGCCCAAAATGGAGGTATACGAAGTTGTCCTGGGAAAATCTCGCTTGCTCCATGTGGTGCAATTAAAGGTGCCAGTAGAGCAATGATGATAAAGCCTAAGACAAGAGCTAGACCGAAGAGCGCCCCTTTGTTGTCACTAAAGTGATCAATAAATTCCTTAAAGACTTCCATTGTTGTTACATTTGAATTTTGTACTTCCATTATTTTGAACCTGAAATTTTTGGATTAACAATTGAGTAGATAATATCCACACACATATTGATGAAAATTACCATCAGAGCAATAAAGAGAATTCCTCCTTGGATAACTGGATAATCTCTTGCGTGAATACTTGCAACTAGCCAGCGTCCAATACCTGGCCAAGAAAAAATTGTTTCAGTAAGAATTGCCCCAGTAATAATACTTCCAAAAAGAAGACCGATTACTGTGACAATAGGAATCAGTGCATTTCGTACAGCGTGTTTCCAAACAATCTTTTGATAGCTTTGACCTTTGGCCTTTGCTGTTTGGATATATGGAGCTTTGAGTACTTCAAGTACACTTGATCTTGTCATTCTTGATATAACGGCGAGGGGAATTGTTCCCATGGCAATTGTTGGAAGAATGAGGTGCTTTAGTGCAGAAGTAAAAGGTGCAAAACCATCAAGTGAAATGACCTCTGGGTTTAATGTATCAATTAGCATTAGACCTGTAACTCTTGGAACATCAAAGAGAACATCCATTCTGCCTGATACTGGAGTAATTCCCATGTTAACTGAGAAGATAATGATAAGAATTAAACCCCACCAAAATATTGGCATTGAGTAGCCAACAAGTGAAGTACCCATTAAGAAATAGTCCATAAAAGAATTGCGCTTTAATGCCGCATAAACTCCTGCTGGTATTCCAATCAAGATTGCAAAGATCATAGCACAAATTCCCAACTCTAAAGTCGCTGGAAAACGCGAAAAGAACTCATTAATGACAGTTTGCTTGGTCACAATGGAAACGCCAAAATCACCTGAGAAAATATTCTTCATATAAATGAAGTATTGCTCTAAGATGGGGCGATCAAGGCCAAGTGTTTTTTGCATGGCCGCATAGACTTTGGGATCTGCACCACGCTCTCCTAAGAGAAGTAGGACAGGATCACCAGGAACTAAACGGACAACGATAAAAGAAAATAAGCTAATCCCAATAAGTGTTGGGATTAGCTGTAGAAAGCGTTTTTGTAAAAAATTTTTCATATATTATTCTAATGAAACTTTATCGAAGATATCATTTCCTAATGGGTGAATCTTAAATCCTTTCACATTACTTCTCATTGCACGGTGTACTGTTGAGTGAAATAGTGTGATCCAAGGAACTTCTTTTTTGAATACTTCTTGAGCTTTCATGTAGTGAACAGCTCTTTCTTTCTTGTCACTTAAGCGCTTGGCCGCAATAACTTCGCTATCGTATTCTTTATTACACCAATTAGCATAATTTGATCCTGCCTTTGCTCCTTCACAGCTTAGTAGCATATAGAGAAAGTTGTCAGGATCTCCATTATCTCCCGTCCATCCCATCTGTAGCATTGCGTGTTCACCAGCGTGGGCCTTTTTCAAGTAAGTCGGCCAGTCATAAGTAACGAGCTCAACTTTAATTCCAACTTTTGCAAGATCTTCTTGCATTAGTTCACCCATCTTCTTTCCATTTGGGTTGTAAGGACGTGAAACTGGAAGAGTCCAAAGAGTCGTGCTAAAGCCATCTGGTAACCCTGCTTTCTTTAGTTCTTCTTTTGCCATCTCTACATTGTAGTCATAGTCTTTGATATCGTTGTTATATCCCCAGATTGTTGGTGGCATTGGGTTTTTAGCAACTGTTGCATACCCAAGATAAATTGGCTCAACATATGTCTTTCTATTTAATGCATAATTAATCGCGCGTCTTACGTGAATATTATCAAATGGCCTCTTTTGAGTGTTAAGAGCAAGATAACCAACATTTAAGCCTGGCCCTGAAAGAACAGTGATATCTTTGTTAGCATCAAGTGCTGCGATATCTGTTGGTGCAGGTTGAGTCGCTAAGTGACATTCTCCGGCCACTAGCTTTTGAGTTCTAACTGATGGGTCTGGAGTGATTGAGAAAACCATTCGTTTAATTTTAGGTACGCCATTAAAGTATTCTTTATTGGCCTCATAGCGAATCATTGTATCTTTCTGATAAGACTTAAAGATAAATGGTCCCGTTCCAACTGGATTACGATCAAGAACTTCAGGAGTTTTGGCCGCTAGCATTTTTTCACCATACTCACGAGAGAGAATACTTGTGAATGCCATTGCAAAGTTTGCAAGTAGGGGTGCTTCAGGGTGATGAAGAGTAATTTGTAATTGGTGCTTATCTGTCTGGTTGATACCTTTGATGATATTACTCATTCCCATACCATCCCAGTACTCATAAATACCGCCACTAACTTTGTGGTAAGGATGATTCTTATCGAACATACGATTAAAAGACCACACAACATCACTTGCATCGAGATTACGAGTCGGTTTGAAATCTTTTGTTGTATGGAACTTAATATCTTTTCTGATATTGAAAGTATAAGTTAGTTGGTCTTCAGAAATTGTCCAGCTTTCAGCAATTGATGGAATGATATTTGTCGAGCCTGTCTCAAATTTTACAAGTCTGTTATATAGAGGATAAACGGCCGCATTATGTGATGGGCCATCTGTTAAGAATTGTGGGTTAAACCCAGAAGGTGAGCCTTCTGAACAATAAACAAAGGTTGATTTATTTGCGCCGCTCTTTCCCGAGCACGATACGACAAGTGCGGCCATGATTAATGTGGCCATTAAACTTTTAAGCATTATTCTCTCCCTTTACTTAAAATGTATTAATTTTTATTTAGTTAAAATGATACGTAGCATTTAGCGCTCCGTAAACAATGCCTAGCGACATTTTGACTAAATATAACTTCTTTTAACTAGATTATTGTGAGGAGAAAATAATAGAAAAACCCCCTACGCTCAGTAGAGGGTTTCTTTATTATAAGTGGCCTTCATCAATTCCCTAATATTGAAGAAGGCCCTTATATTAAATAAGGGCCAATTTATTAAAACTTAGCTTTTGTATTTAGTGTGTGTGTCACTGACTTAAGTTCTTGTCCCGGTACTTTTGATACTAGAGGAAAGAATGTAAGTGTAACCTTTAACTCACGTGCCTTTTCAAATGGCCCAAGAGCAAATTTCTTAATCTTTTCAAATCCGTGCTTTTTCAATTCTTCTGTAAATAGAATATTTCCATTATCAAGAAGAGTTTTATTAAAAGTTAGAAGATTGATTGTTTTCTTAAAATGAATCTTCTTCTTTTCTTTGTCATAGATAACAATTTCTGCACTTAGCTCTTGCATACCTTCTGTGAAGTTTGAAAGCTCCAGTTCGAATTGACCTTTAACTCCAACTTTTACGTTTTCAGGGTTTACTAGAATAGGAGCTTTCGCCTCATCTAGGTCAAAGAATTCTACTTTAAGAGTTGACTCATAATTGTAATCAGAAACTTTTGTAAAGTCTGAAACTTGGAAGTTAATTTGAGTTGCTTCTTTATTTAAGTTTTGTACAAGTGTATCAAAGCTCTTAAGTTCGTTGCTAAACTCAAGCGTGAAATTTGCATCAGCTTTATCAACTGCACCAAGGTATTGTACCTTTACTTTGTGAGTTACATTTTCCATTTCTTTGTATGCAACTGTACGAGTCTTTGTACATGAGTATGGTTCTGAGCGGTACTTTGTTACATCACGACAAACATATTTTTGGTAAGGAACATTGTCACATACATTACGTCCTGGACGAGTGTGACATCTTCTTACTGGTACATTTCCACATACACGATCTTGATATGGGATTGAACGACAAGTTTCGCGCCCTGGGACTGTCTCGCAAACACGACGGCTATCACGTTGACGACATTCTTGTCTTCCATTCACTGTACGACAAATTCTTTGTCCCGGAACTGTACGACATTCTTGTCTCGAAGGACCTCTCGTACACTCACGACGATATCTCGTTTCATAACGGCATTGGTAATCATATTCAGTTTCACAAACCTGACGGCCTGGTTCCCAACGACATTCTCTTCTATAATCTGTTTCATAACCACACTCATTTTCTTGATATGGTATTTGGCGGTAACATGTCCCTTCGTATGGCTCTTCTTTGTACTTAGTAACTTCAACTTCCTTAGCTAGTACTTGTACATCATTATCTCCACCATTGAATGAGAAGTTTAATTGATGATCGCTTGCATTCGCAGCGAGAGTGTAACATGCGAGCATTAGCCCGATTAGAATTTTTGACATTTCTCCCCCTTAAAATATAACAGTTGATAATTTCTATCGAGTTTTAGGTGAAATTGAAAAAAATACGTCGGTAAATTTTAAATTAACCTCTAAATGTAAGATATTTTGAGAAAAATAACACTGATTTAGTAAGGCAATTTAGATGGTAAATGATTTTTGGTAAGAAAATGGCCCCAGGTAGGGGCCAATATTTCAAATCTTAATTTAGATTTAGTGGAGTGTATTCAAGATTTAGATCTTCAGCAACTTGCTTGTACACAAGTTTACCTTTGTAGATATTGATCCCTTTCTTAAATGCTTCATCCATCATCGCTGACTCTTCAACACCGTATTTTGCGATCATACGAGCGTACTTAAGAGTTACGTTTGTAAGTGCATAAGTTGAAGTTTGAGCAACTGCACCTGGCATATTTGCAACACAGTAGTGAACAACACCATCTACTAGGAAAGTAGGGTTTTGGTGAGTTGTTGGCTTACATGTTTCAATACAACCACCTTGGTCAACAGCGATATCAACAACTACTGAACCTTTTTCCATTTTAGAGATCATTTCTCTCGTTACAAGCTTTGGAGCTTTTGCACCTGGAACAAGTACTGCACCAATTACAAGGTCCGACTCTTGAACTGATTTTTCAATATTGTCGATATTTGAGAATAAAGTTGTAATTCTGTTATCAAATAGGTCATCAAGCTCAGCAAGACGCTTAGTTGATAGATCGATTGCAGTTACGTCTGCACCCATACCCATTGCCATTTTAATTGCGTTTGTTCCTGCAACACCACAACCAATAACAGTTACCTTTGCTCTTCTTGTACCTGGTACACCACCAAGTAGAATACCTTTACCACCATGATCAAGTTGAAGGTAAGCGGCACCAATTTGAGTTGCCATTCTTCCTGCTACTTCAGACATTGGAGTTAGAAGTGGAAGAGATCCGTCTGCAGGTTGGATTGTCTCGTATGCAATACATGTCGATCCAGACTCCATAAGACCTTTTGTTTGTGGCTCATCTGCCGCAAGGTGAAGGTATGTGTAAAGAATATGGTGTGGTTTTAAAAGAGCAATTTCTCTTGGTTGAGGCTCTTTAACCTTAATGATCATTGTCGACTTTTCAAATACTTCTTCAAGTGATGGAAGAATCTTTGCTCCAGCTTGAATATATGCTTCGTCAGAAATACCAATTCCAACTCCTGCATTTGTTTCTACGTATACTTCGTGACCATCGTGGATAAGTTGTCTTACACCACCTGGAACTAGACCTACGCGATTTTCGTTATTTTTAATTTCCTTAGGAACACCAATAATCATAAAAACTCCATTGAATTGAAGGCGTTAAAATACTCATAAAATATATGAGGCAAATATAATTGTTTTCAAATGCTATTACAATAAATTAAACCTCGAATTTTAGCCCGTCATAAGCAACTTTGACACTTCCATCTGGAAAGTGAGCATCGCACTCTTGTTGCAATAAGTCGTGATCAAGTTCGTGGCCCATGTGGGTTAGGTAATTATGATTGGCCCCTATTTGTCTAATGTAATCAAAGCTTCTTTCGACATAAAGGTGAGCTGGGTGAGGCTTGTGTCGCACACAGTCAATAATGAGAGAATCTAATTTGTAAGAGCGTAGCTTTTCTATTTCATCTTGCGGGATCTCATGGCAATCTGAAATGATGGCAAGCTTTCCAATAATAAGACCTAAGCTTGTCCCATTGCCATGTGGCAGACTTATGAACTCGCAATCTAAGTCGCAAATCTTACTTATGGTATTTGGCTGTATTTCGTTGAGTAAAAGCCTCGGACTTGATCCGATGTGGCCAGGGTTATTTCCAAAAATATAGCTAAATCTTATATTCATAATATTTGCGCTATTTTGGTCAGTATAGAGGTTAATAGGGTGTTTAAAGGTGAATGGCCTTATATCATCAATGCCGTTCAAGTGATCAGCATGGGCATGTGAAATAATAACTGCACTGATATCCTTTACGCCTTCACGCAATAATTGCGTGCGAAGATCTGGCCCCGTATCAAAGAGAATTGTGGTATCATTTTGTTGGATTAAAAATGAAGTACGCAATCGTTTATTGTGTTTATTAGAGCTTGTGCAAACTGGACAGCTGCAGCCTAACATTGGAATACCTGTACTTGTTCCGGTTCCTAGGAACGTAACTAATAAATTCATAACTTTATATTGCCAAGAAAATCATAAGTTTTTAAGCTATTTATATTAACTTTTATTGGAGATTTGATGTTTAAAGCAATTAATTTATTTGTCTTTACAGCCGCAGCTCTTATTCTAAATTCATCGTGTTCATCTACAAATGAAAATCAACATTCTAATAAGGACCTAAGCCTAGGTTCATTAGAACTAAATATTGATGTTCAGAAACACACTTTAGAAAATGGCCTACGCTTACTACTTGTTCGTGATTCGAAATTACCGATTGCCTCGATCTATACTTTTTATGATGTAGGTGGACGCTATGAGAGAAAGGGGACAACTGGAGCGACACACTTTCTAGAGCACATGATGTTTAAGAAAACGAAGAACTATCCAGCAGAATACTTCTCTGACTATATCGAAACTTATGGGGGTAATTCTAACGCTTATACAACATTTGATAATACTGTTTACTACGAGAATATCGCAGCTCAGACAGTTGAGAAAATGATTGAACTTGAAGCGGAGAGAATGGCAAATCTCATGCTTGAAGAAGTTCCTTTTGAAAAGGAAAGACAAGTTGTTCTTGAAGAAAGAAAGATGCGTTATGAGAATAGACCAAGTGGTAAGATTCACCTCGCTATGATGAAGGCCATGTTTAATGGAACTCCTTATGGAGGGTCTGTCATAGGGGACGCAAAGGATGTTAAAGAGTTAGATCGCAAACAAATGCTTGAGTTCTATCATGACTTTTATGCTCCAAATAACGCCATTATGGTGATCGTTGGTGATATTAATCCTTCGGCAATTCTTTCAAAGGTTCAAGATACTATTGGTAAAATTCCAATGAATAAGACTCTTGATACAAAGAAGGCAAAGCTTGATGATGCTGGTAGATATAAAAGAGAAGGTAAGCTTCCATATGTAAGAAGTCTAAAAGGACAGTCGAAAAACCCAATGTTTAGACTTGCATTCCCTTCTGTTTCAGTTACTCACGAAGACACTTACGCTCTCGATTTTCTTTCAGATATTCTGGGAACAGGTACAAGCTCTTACTTAGTAAAGAACTATGTTGTTTCGAAAAACCCAAGACTCTCTAAGGTTTACTCATACAACTACAACCTAAAAAATGGTGGTATTTTTGTTATTGGAGGAGAGTTACTTCCGAAGAAAGGTATCAAGGACACTCGTCGTAAACTTCTAAAGTCTTTAAAGGATTCATGTGAAAAGGCCATTACTCCAAGAGCAGTTCAAAAGACTAAGAATATGCTTCTTAAACAATACTATGAAGCAATTTCGACTAATGATGGCCTAGCTAGTTTCCTAGGTTCTTCTGAATTCTTTAATGGAGACTATAGAGAATATAAGAAACAGCTTAAGAGTTATAGTGAGATGAATGTTGATCAAGTTCGTGATGTTTGTCGTCGCTATATTTCTGGTAACGATTATGTTTTCTTATCAATTTGGGATCGTAACTAGGATGAAGGGATTAGTAGCTATGAATAAAATTTTAAAATCAATAATCATTGCATCGACTTTCATGAGTGTTAGTGCCAATGAACTAGTCGATAAAATTGAAAAATTTAAATGGGAAAATATCGATGTCACTTATATTCAAGATGATAAATTCCCTACTTATAATGTAACGATATTCTTTGCTGATGGTGCAATTAAAGATGGCCGTACTAAAGGTGTAACTAAGATGATGTTTGATCTACTTGAGAGTGGAACAAATCGTTTTAGCCTTAATGAAATTGCAGATAACCTAGAATTCTATGGGGTTTCAACTTCTTCAAATGTAACTCACGAATTCTCAAGCTATTCATATAATGGACTTGCTAAAGACATTATTCCTACTACAAAGAAAATTTGTCATATCTTTAGAGATGCAGTTTACCCTGCTCAAGAACTATCTAAAGCTAAGAAATCTCTTACTGCCCAAAGACAGAATCTTGTTTCAGATCATGGTGAATTAGCTTCTACAGCATTTCGTACTATAAGCTTAAAGGGGACTCCATACGTATCAGATGTAAGGGGAAGACTTGCAGATATTAAGAGAATTAAAAGAAGCTATCTTCAAAGTCGTCTGAAATATTTTAGAGATGATGTTAAAAAGAAAGTTTATATCACTGGTCCACGCTCAATCCTAAAGATTAAAAATATTGTTACTAATGAATGTGGTTTTGATTCTAAAGCAAGCTTTGTTAGAAATTTAGATACTGAAGTAAAAGAGATCAAGAAGTTCAATCCAGAAAAGCCACTTATTCACTTTGTTGAAGTTCCAAAAGCGAACCAAGCGCAAGTTAGAGCTGGAATTTACATGGCCAAGAAAGAAGATCCAGGCTTTGAGAATTTAGAGTTTATGTCTCAATACTTAGGTGGTGGTTTCACTTCAATTCTTGTAAAGGAACTTAGAACAAAAAGAGGATTAACTTATTCTGCATGGGCAACAGCTGGTATGCAAAAAGACTATGGCCGCTCAATTCTTTCAACTTTTACAAAAGAAGAAACTGTTAATCAGATGGTTCAAGAAGTAATCAAAATTCTAAAGGACAATTCTCAGGCAGAGAATATTTCGATGGAAGAAATTGAAAAGGTAAGAAAGGCCGTAAAAGGTGGATTTGCTTTTCAATTTCAAAAGCCATCAAGCTTTATGAGACAGTTAGTAAGCCTTGATAATTCTCAAGTGGATATTAAGCGTTTTCTAGAGTACACGAACTCAGTTGATAAAATCACGCAAGAGGATGTTGCAAAGACTATTTACTCAGCATTCCCTTATGACAAGGTTCAAATAGTTGTTCTTGGTGATAAGAAGATGATGAATGCCCTAAAGAAGATTGCAAAGATCAAAGTTTATTCTTACAAAAACTTTTTATAATTAATAATCTGGAACAACCAGAATATGGGTAGGGCCTGAGAGGCCTTGCCCAATTATCCTTACAAGAGAATAATCACTAATATCAATTTCCACTAAGTGATTAAATGAATAATCTGAAACAATAATATTACCACTTTGTAGCTGGGCAACACCTCTAGGATTTGTAAGGTAAGTCGTATTGCTATAACTTGCTCCAGTTGCTGTTAAAGAGCTATCATATTCGATCACTTGATCAGTTGCACCACTCCAAATACCCACAATATCACCATTATCAAGCTCTATAGCAAAGTAGCCATCAGTTGCACCTGCTGGCCCTGCGACACTATTTTGTTGAACACCATCTTCATCATAAGTTCTTATTTGATCAGAGCCACGTGAGCTAATAATGAAGCCACCATCACTTAGTGATGCCATGCCTTGTCCTGTATTGATGATATTTGCAATAGGAAAGCCTGAAGTCTCTCTTTGATGTCCATCTCCAAGTGGTGTAAATAACTCGAGGGCGTTGGATTCAAGAACTGCGATATTTCCATTTGCTAGCTCTGTTACACCTCTTAATGCACCATTTAGTCCCGTGTGCACAATGACATCAGAAACCTTGCCTGTGTAGGCATTTATACCAAGTACGCGGTCATTGCCATCAGTAGTAAAAAGAAGTTGATTTGTCTCACTCGACCAACCAAGGGCCATCAAAAGAACACTGTTGCCAGTTGCTTGATAGATCGTTCTTTTAAAAACCCCATTACTATCAAGTTGAACGATAGAGTCAGAAGTATAATTCATGACAATGATATCTCCAGGTTCAAGATAATTGCCACTTGGTGCAGGTAAGGGTTCCGCCTTGATAACAGATTCTACTTCCTTACATGAGGCCGTACCAAAGAGTAAGCTCATAAAAAGTGTTAAGGATAAGATACATGTATTTAGCTTTGTCTTTTTCATGCCTAAAGAATCGGGCCATAGTTAAAATAAAGTTAATTGGGTGATTAAATAGATAAAATTGAGAAAAAACTTCCACTTATCTTGATTCAGGAAAATTTATTTTCTTTTTGTTACAATAGCTTAGAGGTGGTTAATTGAGCTTAGCTAAATATTTAAAACTATTCACTTTATTATTTCTCTGTCTTCAGGTAAAGGCCGATATATCTTATTTAAGGTTTGATGGTGTTTTTGGAATTGGGACAAATGATAAAATGGACCAATATGATACGGCAACTACAGGTATTGGCTATAATTTGTCCTATGGGGTAAGAAATCGTGTTACTGGAATCGAGGCATTCTATACAAGAATTGATCTAAGCGGCGACATTAAACATGGTGGTGTTGATAGGGTGGCAGTTCAATCGCTTGCCATCTATGGACTTGAGTTTCATTTTTATCCAATTCAGAGACTTGCTGTAAAATTAGGGTATGCCCTTGTTTCATTTAATGATTTTATTGAAGGAAATTCTGATGGAAATATCTTTGCTGGAGCGGCCAATACTTATGGCCTTAGAAGAGATACAACACTAGGTGGATTAAGAATTGGTATTGGTTATGATTTTTTTCGTATAACCAGAAAAATTAATTTTCATACAAGCTATGTTTACCAAGAAAATGGTAATGGACATGAAAATCTAATTTCATTAGGTCTTGTTTTTAAATTTGAACGTGGAATTATCGATCGGCTTATACGCTAACTAGTAAAATCACTTCTATGATTCTAAAGTATGCCCTTGCATATTAACCTTTGCTCCTGGAGCAATATTAATATTCTTAGCGACAATCTGTCCCTTAACAGTTCCTGTAGGGAAGACCTTAACTTTTCCTTGAGCAGTTATGTCTCCATTTACTACACCATAGATATTCAAGTCCCCACAGCGAATACGCCCTTGGACATTTCCTTGTGGCTCAATTGTTAGTTGATGCTTTTCATCAATTTGAATATCGCCTTCGATAGTCGAGCAAATATGAGAAGGGCCATTTAATACAATATCACCCTTAATAACTGAGCCAATTCCAACGAATGTAAAATTTTGATCTCTTAAATCCATAGTAAGGCCCTACTTAATTTCTTCTCTAAATAATTGCTGATGAACAATATCGCCAAGACGGTTGAAAATAAAAATCTTAAACATAACTGTTTTATTCTTAGGCATATCAAACTTAGCTGTTACAGGACGAAAGCGTGATGTTGCAAATGATTCACCCTTTGTGTAGTTAAGTGAGAAATTTCTAATTGAGTCACCGCCCTCAGGGTAGTGGAAGTAGTTATTCCCATCGAATAAGAAAATATGGATATAACCAGAAACCCTATTATTATCTTTTGTGATATTGATAATATTAAAGTTAAGTTCCGCTTTATCATCTTTCTTAGTTACTTTTAAGTCTTCGATATTAATGCTGGCCGGACTCGTTAGGTCTTTTTGACCTTTTACTGGAGCAATAATATTAAGTGAACTTGCACTAACTGCACTAATCGTTTCATTGGCAAGTCGATTTGTTAGGTCAAGGTTCAGAGTTGTTAACTCAGTATTCTTTTGTGCCAGAGTCGAGTTCTCATCTCTTAGATTTTTTATAATTAATGGCTCTTTGGCCTTGATAAGCTTTTCAATATTCTTCGTGTAGAAGTATGAGCCAGCTAAGGCAAATATAGAAAATACAGTAAGAACAACTGGTACATAAATGATTGCTTTATACTCGCGAGGAGAAAGCTGTAAGTATCTTGGTACTTTATTATTTTCATAAAGAATGAAAGACAAATTATTCTTTGCCTTTGAACTACTTGATGGTGTGGACATCCCGTTCCCTTTTAATTTTCGCTATACGGTCTCGTTAAAGTGAGATTCAGTGTGAAAATTTGTTTTGGGTCTTGCGAAGTAAAGAACCTCTGTGAAGGTTCAAAACTTAAGTGCTCCCTCTCGTTTGTAATATCCATTGGAATACGCTGCCATCTCTCCGCGACAATCTTCCACTTATAATAAGGGTCACGCTTTAAATAGAGCGTTTTCTTTCCAATATCGTTAATTGTATTACTAGTGTAGTCTTGCTTGAACGTTACGACAACATAGTCATCAGCTTTTAATACAGTTAAATCTTTTAACTGAATTGAAGGAGTCCCTGGGTTTGCAAATACGGCCTTCTTATACTGTGCAAATGAATTGTAACGTCCACGAGTTGGATCGATAAAATCTGTGCGTGAGTAGAAGCTTAAGTAGTCATTGATATTCTCTGTTGACCAAGCTGTTAGCCAACCATTTACAGTATCAAGGACTTCATTCTTTTCTTTTTCCCAAGTTTCCTTGTTAAAGAATTTTAAGTTATGAACAACGACAATATTTGTCTTATTAATTTCAATAAATTTTGAAATATCAATTAGGTTTACATTGTGAGCAACAAGGCAACCTTTTGAGTCTAGGCCTTTGTCAATTCTTGGCTCGTTGTCTGTTGAGTGTAGCCAAATTCCGCCACCTGTTTTTCCTAGCGCTTTATCAATTGGGTTAGGGTAGTTAAGAACAAATGCTCCAACCCCATATTGAGCTCCAAGCTCACCATGCTTTCTAATTAAATCTTTATGTTCAATGAATTGCTCAAAATGATAAACACCTTCTGGTGTTCTACGATCACCTTGAAATGATTTATTTCCAACTTTCTGACCTGTGGCCATTTGATATGTCTTAATTAAACGTGGCAGGCCATTATTATTTTCATATAGGTAGATTGTATGAGTCGACTTTTCTGCAACGATCACATGATGAGCGAAGTAATCATTTAATAAAAGTAGACTCGATGGAAAAAATTCTTGAGCAAAGCTACTTACTGAAAAAAAAGTAGATGTAAAAATAGTCGATAAAAATAATAGTTTTTTAATCATGAAAAGCCTTTATATTTGATAACTACCTAATATTGTAGAACATTTTTTAATCACTTCTCAAGTCTTTATGCCTCAAAAAGTAAAATAACTTTCGATAAAATAACTTTATGCGTTGTAAGTACTCAACTTTTTTCGAAAAAAGGCGAAAAGTAGAGGGTAAGGATTTAAGAAAAGGCCATATTTAAATAAATTTCATACGTTTTGCATGGCCGCGATGGGGAAAATTATGTCAGCAGAAAAGAAGCAACAGGAAGAATTACTCGCTGAAAGTGAGAAAATTCAAAATGCGGTTGATGAAGTTCTTGGAAGCGATACTGATAGTAGCAGTGACGCACAAGAGAAGACTTCTCTAACTCTTGTTGATACTAATATTGACTTCTCTCAGCTAAATAATGAAGACAGCTCCCCACTGGATGAAGGTATTGAGCTAGATTTTGATGATGTCAGTGCCATCGATCTTTGTGGTGATGATGATATCGTAGAAAATGCTCCAGTAAATGCAGATTCTCCAACTGATCTTGATATGGATTTTTCATCTAGTATTACCATCAACCTTACTCAAGAAGGGGATACTATTCCAAATGCTTCTCTAGATGCAGCTCGTGAAGATGACTTGGATCTGGATAATAACCCGATTATTGTTGAAGATAAGCTAGAACAAGTCGATGAAGAAATTGATGAAGAAGATGATGCCGTAGAGGCCAGTGCTGAATCTGAAATAGAAACAGCTGATGACTTTTCAGTAAACCTTGAAGAAGATTCAGGTGATATTTTAGATGAGGACCTTGATGATCTTGAGATGTCACTAGGTGAAGATTTAGATGATGAATTAGATTCACTTGGTAACCTTGATAATTTAGGTGAACTCGATGATATGGGAGATCTAGATGACTTTGATAGTCTTGATGCAGATCTCGATTCCGAGCTTGATGATCTCGACGCCGATATTGATATGTCGCTAGACGATGATCTTGATCAATTTGATGATGAAACAACTAATGAAGTGGAACTTCCTTCTGTTGGCCAAGAAGATACAATGGCCCAACTTGATGGAATGGTTGATGCAAATCACCAGCAGTATAATTCTCCAGATGAGACCTTAACTGTAACGGCAGTTTCACCAACTGAAGAAACTGGCAATATTGATCTTGGGGGATTTGATTCGGTTGAAACTCCTGCTGCTTCTGAGCACCATGATTTCGTTGCATCGGCACCGGCCGCTCCAGCATCGAATCACGTTAGTGCAAATATTAACTTTCACCCTGGGCACATTTTAAGCTCCCTAAGTGAAGAGCAGCTACTTGATTTAAGAGTAACTGTTACAGAGTTAAAAGAAGATCGTATTAAACTTTTAACTGAACTAAATGAATTAAAAACAATGATTGAGCTTCTTAAGAGAGATTCGTTAAGCTTAAGAACAGAAGTTGATGAAAAAAATATTGAGCTTTCGATTGCTAAAAAGCGACATGCAATTGAAGTTGAGGAAACGAAATCACTTCTTGATAAATACAAGCATGGGCTAGAGCTTAGTGAAGCTAAGAATAAGGCCATGAGAGAAGAGATGGCCGAAATTGGGACACGCTTAAAAATCGATCATACAAGTGTTAGAGCACGTGAACAAGAGCTAGAAAGTCAATTAGAACTTATGGCCATCGATAGTGATAATAAAATAAAAGCAAGAGATGAGAAGATTTTAGAGCTTAAGCGAAAAATTGATACTCTTGAATTTAATATGGAAAACGTTGCAATTAATGAGAGGCAAGCAAAGAAGGAAAGAGTTTTAGCTGAGCAAAAACTTGAACGCCTTATTAGTAATCTAAGAGGCTCTTTGAATGTAGTTGCTGATACATTAGAATTAGATGATGAACTAGAACTGGATGATTAAAAATTAGTATGTTGGAAAAACAGTATAAAGCACTTTTAGAATTTATTTGTCAAAATGTTGAAGAGCATAATTTCAATATCGTATTGAAGTCTTTTCGCGATTTCATTAAGACAGAGTTTGATTCAAAAACGCCACTCGTTTTTGCGACGTTAGATAATGAATCCTCAAATCCAATCATTAGAGATTTCTATAATAATAAAGTTATTGAAGAGTATCCAAGTAAGGTCTATCAAGAACTAATGGGTGCATTAAAGACACAAAAGCTTCATCTTGAAATAGAAGGTGATAAGTATCGCTTTGTCGAGGTCGGCTTCAATGGAAGTCAAAGTCTATATCTTGTATTGAATGGAGAGTTTCCTTCAGATATCTTTAGACAATTAGAAAACTATATTCAATCGAAGTTTAGAAGTCTTTTACAAGTAAAAGAACTTCAAAGACTACAGGCCCTTGCTCACGTTGATGATGTAACAGGTCTTTATAATCAAAGAAAATTTAAAAGTGATATTGATGCTGCTATTAGAGAATATGATGCACTAGAACGTTCATTCTCTCTTATCTTCATCGATATTGATTACTTTAAAAGTATCAACGATGGCCATGGCCATTTGATTGGAACAAGCTTACTTCAGCAGGTCGCAGAAACAATTCGTTCTACTGTAAGAGAGGATGATCTTTGTTATCGTTATGGGGGAGATGAGTTTGTCGTTCTTGCTCCATACTCTTCGTTAGAAGATGCTAAGATGATCGGACAAAGAATTCTTAGTCGAGTTAAGTCTACTGTTTATAAAATAGAGGCAGAGCTTGAAATCAATACTCATGAGGATGAAGATGTCCAATTGAGTGTCTCAATTGGTGTTGCCAATTACCCAACTAACGCTTCAGGACGTAATGAAATTATCGGAATGGCCGATAGAATGATGTATGAAGCAAAAAAGTCTGGACGTGGCAAGGTCTGTGTTGCAGACTCATAAATATGAAGTATCTAATCTTATCTGATCTCCATTTAGGCAAAGGTAGTTACCTGCAAAACGGTGAATTTAATATCTTAGAAGATTTCTTTGAAGACAATCGCTTCTATGAATTTTGCGACTACTTTTCAACGAATGAATATTATTCGAAACCTGTAACAATCATCATGAATGGAGATATTTTAAATCTCATTCAAATCGATTCAGATGGTGTTTTCACTCATGTCGTCGATGAGGCAATGACTATTAAACAGATTGAGGATATCGCTAAAGGACACCCTCGTTTTTTTGCAGGTCTTAAAAAGTTTTTAAGAGCGCCACATAAGCGTGTTGTCTATGTTGTAGGAAATCACGATGTTGGTATGCTTTTTAAAGGTGCACAAGAGAAGTTTTCAAAAATCTGTGGTGATAATATTATCTTTACTGAAACTTTTTTAGAAAATGGCCTACACGTTGAACATGGGCATCGATTTGAAGCTGTAAACACTGTACCAAAGGCAAAACAATTTATTCGCGGACCTGGTGGCAAGGATATATTGAACTTTCCGTGGGGTTCTCTTTTTTGCATTAACGTTCTACCAAAGCTTAAAAAAGAGCGTCCTTATATTGATAAAGTAAGGCCTATGTCTTCATATGTTAAATGGTGTCTTTTTAATGATACAAGATTCTTTTGGCGTCTATTTATCACGTGTATTAACTATGTCATTAAGACTCACTCAAATTATTACACACGACAGAACTCGAATTTCAAAACAAACTTAAAAATTCTTCAACAGATCACAATTTATCCACGCTATGAGCGCATGGCCAGAAGGATTCTTGATCGCGATAGCTCGATTCATACTGTTGTTATGGGGCATACCCATTTACAAGAGTGGAGGCGATTCCCAGAAGGTCGTTATTATTTCAACACTGGAACTTGGAATAATATCCCATCGATTGATGCTGGAAAGCACCAAGATACGCTAAGTCTTACTTATTGTAGTGTAAATGTACATCCAGAGAGTAATTCACTAGTTAATGCGTCCATGAATCAGTGGATGGGCCAATGGAAACCATATATTGAAGAAATTAGAACGAGTTAAATGATTATTAAGATTGATTGAGATGATTTTGAAAAAAAACGACGTTCCTAAAAAGTCCTTTCCCGAAACGCCGAAGTGTCTTTAATTTTTTGTCTCTGCTTATTAATAAGTTTATTCGATTTTACAGAAACCACAAGAGATTTTTTCTTACAGTAGCTCGCAGCAAAAATTAACTTAGTCCATTATTCTATCTCCCTTGTAGTAGGGTATTTACACACTCTATAAAATATGTTTTTCTACTTTCTGACATCACAAAAATTTATTACTTTTGAATTCACGTTCATATGGGTTAAAGCTGGACATTTTAGGTCGCTAAAAGCTGACTTGAGCGAGTTTTTTTGGTAGAAATAGAGGATATTTAATCAGGTAGAAGTTGTGAAAAAGTACGAATCAATTAGAATATTTAAAAATCCAATTCTTGAGTCATTTACCCATGTTCATCCAATTGTGCCACTAGTGCTTTGGGCGCCATTTATTGGTTTTCTAATTTATCGTTCATATTTTGAACTTGGTTACACTCATCTACAAATGATTCTATGTGCAGTTAGTGGTTTAATTATTTGGACTCTTACAGAATATCTACTTCATCGTTTTGTTTTCCATTTAAAGCCTATTGGGCCACTTTCAGAGCGATTTGTGTTCTTGTTTCATGGGCTACATCATGATGACCCTAATGATCCGACAAGGCTTGTTATGCCGCCTGTGCCAGCGATCTTGATCATGGGGCTGATTTGGCTATTCTTTTCACTTTTTATTCCAGCTTTTTATATGCCAGGTTTTATGGCCTTCTTCACAATAGGCTATCTTTGCTATGACTATATTCACTATGCAACTCATCACTTTAAAATGAGTGGAAAGGTGGGGCGCTACTTAAAGAAATTTCATCTTCAGCATCACTTTAGACATGAGAAAGCTAAGTACGGTGTAAGCTCACCATTATGGGATTATGTTTTTAGAACTGTGACAGGACCTAAGGAAGACTAAGTTAGAGCCATTTACGCTCTTTGTAGTCCTTCGCTGTCATCTCAATTGTGTCCTTTAAATTATAATTAGGGACAAAACCAAGTGCCTTAATCTTTGAGTTACTGCAAAGCCAAGCATCTTGCTCCAATTCATTGATCTTATCTCCAGTAAGAGGTAGGTGAATTGGAAGAGTGTAGATAATTCCCGCAACTATTCTTAGTAGCCAAATTGGTAATGCCATAAACATAACCTTTTGAACTCCTAGAGCGTTCGAAATTTCATTGATTAATTCTTCAAAAGTTACTTCATCTACGGAAGTTACAAAATAAGTTTCTTGTTTTGTTTGCTCTTGAGATGCACAAAGAATGATTGCATCGACTAGGTCAAAAACATTAACGACACTATATTTCTTCGTTCTAAAGTTAAGTCCTGGGCCTGTAACAATACGCCCCTTAACCATTTTGAAAACATCTAAAACGGCACTGTCACGTGGACCTATCACCATTGGAGGTCGGATTATTGTGGTATTCCAACTCTCTGGAGAAAGTTCTCTGACTGCAATCTCTGCAGCAAGCTTTGAGTGACCATAGGCCGAAACAGGTAAGCATTCGATGCTTTCATCAACTAATTGCGATGAAGGACCGGCCGCAGCTTGTGAAGAAATTAGCATAAAATGAATATTTTCAAATTTTACTTTTAAGCGATTTATTAAATTCTCTGTGGCAATGTGATTTGTCTTTGCAAAAGTAAGAGAGTGTTTTGCTGAAACAATTCCCGCAGTATGGATAACGCAATCTAAGTCTTTTGGTAGGTCGCTTACCCATGATTTGATTGAGGCCTCTTCAAGGCTACCTTGGATATATTCGCCAGGTAAGTTTAAAGACTGAGCCTTTTGAGGATTTCTCACAAGAGCGAAAACCTCATGTCCTTGTTGATTTAATTTGTCACAAAGATGTGAGCCGACAAAACCAGTTGCACCAGTAACTAAGACTTTCATTATAACTCTTTTTGAAAAATTCGATATGTTCGGTAAGGAACAGCATTCATACGAATGAGTGGTTTATTCATATTGATATTATCTTCTAGAATCCAGCTCATCTCTACATTCTTATATTTTTTATACTGTTTAATATTCTCATGGCATCTGTAATAAAGAATTGATTCAAGTCCATACAGACGATACTTCTTTTTCACACCCATCGTAATAACTCGAACACCATCTATAAGCTTTGGTGCACGAAGAACTTGAAAAATACCTTTTGGAAATAGCTTTCCATCTGGAATTTTATGTAGGACTTGATTGAAGTCTGGAAGGGCCACGATGAAACCGGCTTCTTCACCATTAACCATGGCAAAGAGAATTAGTTTTTCGTCAGCAACAGTTTTAAGGTCTGCTGCCATGGCGTAGAACTCATCCTTTGTCATTGGAACAAAGCCCCAGTTCTGCTCCCAAGCATCATTGTAGATACTATACATAAGATCAATTTCTTTCGCCCAATTTTTCTTAGAAACTGTACGATAAGTAATATTGGCCTTGTCTTCCGCTCTTAAGGCAATCTTTCTGATTACTTCCGGCATCTCGAAATCCGCCTTCATATGGTAGGCCAGGAGATCTTTTGCTTTCGTAAAACCAAGCTCATTTAAGTATTGATGATAGTATTCATAATTGTACATCATCATGAGAACTGGAATTTCATTATGACCTTTAATCAGTGTTCCACATTCATAATTTGTTGATGGATTAAATGGCCCAATAAATCGCTCAAGGCCAAGTGATTTTCCCCATTCCATTGCACAATTGAAAAGAGACTTAAAGACTTCGATATCATCGATGGCCTCAAAGAATCCCCAGTGAGCTTCTTGTGTGCTATGGAACTGGTTATAGTTGTGATTGTTGATGGCCATGATTCGGCCCACATCTTTTCCATCTTTAATTGCAATGTAAAAGGCACTTTGCGCTGTTTGATAAAAAGGATGTTTTTGATTAAAAAGTTTATTGAGTTCCATGCGTAGTTGTGGAACCCAATACTTGTCTTCTTTATAAATATTAAATTGGACGTCAATAAATCTTTTACGGGCCTTTTTATCGTTTAAGATATCAACTTTTTCGATATAAATGGCCATAGACTTATCTCCTTAAAAATATAATTAGTGTCCCATTGTCGAAGGGATATCAAACTCTTTCTTTGCTCTTGCAAAAACTTCTAGAACTTTTGTTAGCTCACTCTTGTTGTGAGTGGCCATGTAACTTGTTCTGATTAATGCTTCACCCTTAGGAACTGCCGGTGGTACAACTGGAGTTGCAAAGACTCCATTTTCACCTAGAAATTTAGTTACAAGCATTGATTTAACATCATCACCAATAAAGATTGGAATAATAGGAGTTTGGGAGTTGTATGTATAGAACCCGATTTCCTGGAAACCATTTCTCATGAATTTAACATTGTCCCATAGGCGATCGTGAATTGTATCGTCAGAGTTAATAACGTCAATACATGCCGAAACAGTTGCTACAGCAGATGGTGCCATTGAAGCAGAGAACATGAAAGATCTTGCTAGGTGTTTTACATAGTTGATTGTTTCAGCATCACCTGAAAGAACTCCACCAATTGAAGCAAATGACTTTGAGAATGTTCCCATGTTTAAGTGAACCTTATCAGTTACACCAAAGTGGTTCATTGTCCCAGCGCCTTTTTCTCCCATAACACCGATACCGTGAGCATCGTCGACGTAAATATAAGCACCATACTTTTCAGCAAGTCTAACCATCTCTGGTAGGTTTGCAATATCACCAGTCATTGAGAAAACACCATCTGCAACGATGATTACTTTTTGGAAGCGATCAATATTTGCTTCAAGTTGCTCCTCTAAAGACTCCATATCGTTGTGGCGATACTTAAATGTCGTTCCCATTGCTAGGCGAGAGGCATCGATAATTGAAGCATGATTTTCTGAATCAAAGAGCATACAGTCTCTTGGGCCACAGATAGCAGAAAGAGCACCAAGATTTGTTTGCATACCAGTTGAGAAGATAAGAGCTTTTTCGTGTCCTAGGTAGCGCGCTAGCTTTTCTTCAAGTTCTTCGTGAATTGTTAGGTTACCGTTTAAGAAACGAGATCCTGTACAACCAGTTCCATATTTTTCAATGGCCTTAATGGCCGCTTCTTTTACGTGAGGGTGATGTGTTAGGCCTAGGTAGTTATTTGAACCGATCATGATTTGATCTTTTCCATCAATCTTTACTATCGTTCCTTCTGAGTCACCAATTTGGCGGAAAAAAGGATAAAGATCTTTAGATTTTAGCATTGCTGCCATGTCCATCAAGCGGTCAGCTGCGCTAGAAAATTTTAGTGCCATATTTCACATCTCATTCGAATTGTATTAATAATAGAGGTAAGCTTGAATTTAGCTAGATTGAGTTGACAAGTCAACAAATTATACGCACAGTGACAGCGCCTATGGTACTTAAATTATTCACTTTTAAAACATGCATCATGTTTATTATCTTAACTGTTTTTGCTTCGTGTGAGCAGCAGAATATTCAAGATGAAAAAACACAAATTGAAGTTTCTGATTGGAAACCTCCTTGTGATTTAAATACTTTTTGTGATCGAAAAGAAATCCTTAGCTCTCTAAATGGGCCTATTGAATACCGAAGTTCACTTGTAAGTATTTTAAATCGTTCAAAGAAAGAGTTCAAAAGGTATCACGTTCATTATGGAGATGATATCTACTATATTTGTGGCAAGCTTATTTCTGTTGGCGGCTGCTCTCATCTTTCACTTGAAGAAGGGGAGATGAGCACTGTTCAAGTCGAAATGTACTTAGCGGCAATGGCCAATTGCCATCACTATAAGTGCTATGATTATTTCCAAAATCTTAGAGGAAAATTTTTAAAATTAGTTAATGCTACAAATTCTGACAAGGCCAAAAAGTCTTTCTATCTCATGGCCATCAAGCTTCCTAGGCCTTGGTTTGAGAAATCGGGAGACTTGAGAATGTTTATCCACTTACTTGAAAAAGATCAAGGCAGCATTGCTTACAAAGATCTTGGTGCCTTGATAAGTGCCATTCCGAATCATGAAGATCTCAAGGATTTTGTTGCAAAAAACTTCTTTAAAATTGATTCACATAAAACTGGAATATCTGTTTATCTGGCCCGCTACCTCGAGGCCTGGCACGATAGAAATTATAAGCGCTTTCTCACTGAGGGCATTAAGCAAGAAGATATTAATGCCTTCATTCTTAGTATGCCAATCGGGTGCCCTAAGCTTGAAACAATTCTTGCTTTCAAGGATTACTTTTCTAAAGGTAATGAGAGGGTATTAAAAGATATTCTCAAACAAATTGAGTTAGATACTTACTTCAAAGAATTGAATTTAAAAGAAAATAAAAGCTCTAAGTGCCTTTCTTCATTGCCGCCTGCTTCCTAAGCTCTTCTCCGCGGGCCTCTGAATTAATTGAAAGCACAAGATCTTCTTCGACTTCTTTGTCCATATTCATAAAGGCGATACCAATCCCCATTGGTGTTTCTTCATTATTTTCAATTGGCCAAGTCGCTGCAATTTTTACTTGTGGAATTTCAAATCGTTTCGACGCAAGTCTTACCGTTGCATTATCAAAAATAGATTCTTTCTTGAATTTGTCAGCGAAGTCTTTTGGGCAGTTAAAGCTAATTCCACCGGCCGAGATATCGTTGCAATCAAAGACATCTTCTTCGATTTTAATCTGAATAGGGATGTAAGCATTTGCATGCAAGCGGTAGTTAGATCGTTGCTGACTCTTATAGACGGGACGATCAACTTTAAGCTTATAAACTTCTTCTGCCGCAATGAAGCTTAGGTATGAACTCGAAAATAAAATAACTGATTTAAACTTAATTTTTAGAAGAACTTCATTGTCCTTGTTTTTTGAACCTGCCAATTTCGCAATTAGGCTTGCGTCAAAGTCTAGAGTGAATTCGAGTTCACTTTCATCAAAAGATTTAATTTTGAAGCTTTCGACTTTATCTTTTTCTTGTCCTTTGCGCCAGATTTCAATGATTAATCCATCGCTTAGGGCCCTTTTTAAAAAACTTATCTTCTCTTCAAAGGGAATTTCTGAGAAATAAAATTTCTTATTCGCATCCATCAAGTTCTCACTTTAATAATCTCTAAATTAATTTAAGTGTTTAATATTAAATATATTCTAATCAAAGTTTTCATTCAGTTCAAATTGTGGCAAATTCTACAAATAAATACTCAAAATTATAGGAAATAACGAGGTATATATGAAAAGCGAAACTCCTGTGGTCAAGTATTTGGCGGATTATCAAGCGCCAACTCACAAAATCGAGACAGTTAATCTTGAATTCCATTTAGATGATACAAAAACTCAAGTATATTCAACGATGGAAATTGTCCCATTAAGCGGTCAGACACTTGAACTTAATGGTGAAGAATTAATTCTAAAATCTGTAAAAGTTAACGGCGAAGAATTTAAAAACTACAACGAAGAAAAAGAGATCTTAACTCTTAGTGCACTTCCAACAGAAAAGTTCACTCTTGAGATTCACAATGAAATTAACCCAAAGGCCAACACTGCTCTTGATGGTTTATATAAATCAGGTGGAATGTTTTGTACGCAAAATGAGCCTGAAGGATTTAGAAGAATTACTTACTTTATCGACCGTCCAGATAATTTAAGCATTTTTACAACTAAGATCGTTGCAGACAAAGCAGCATACCCATTTCTACTATCTAACGGAAACCTAATTGAACAAGGCGATCTAGAAGGTGGGAAGCACTTTGCTGTGTGGAATGATCCTTTTGCAAAGCCTGCATACCTTTATGCTCTTGTCGCTGGAGATCTTGCTCTAATTGAAGATACATTTACAACAAAGTCAGGCCGTGAAGTTAAGCTTCAGGTTTTTGTTGATAAAGGAAATGAAGATAAGTCTCACCATGCAATGGAATCACTTAAGAAGTCAATGAAGTGGGATGAAGATAGATTTAGACTTGAGTACGATCTTGATATCTATATGATTGTTGCCGTTGACTCATTCAATATGGGTGCAATGGAGAACAAAGGTTTAAATATCTTTAACTCTGCTTACGTTCTTGCTTCAAAAGAGACAGCAGAAGATCATAACTTCTTTGGTATTGAATCAGTAGTTGGACACGAGTACTTCCACAACTGGACAGGAAATCGTGTAACTTGTCGTGATTGGTTCCAGCTAACTCTTAAAGAAGGTCTTACTGTATTTAGAGACCAAGAGTTCTCTGCAGATCTAAACTCAAGATCAGTTTGTCGTATTAACGACGTTATTAATCTTAGAGCAGCTCAGTTCCCTGAAGATGCTGGCCCGCAGTCACACCCAATTCAGCCAAAGTCATACATTGAAATGAATAACTTCTATACCATGACTATTTATGAAAAAGGTTCAGAAGTCATTCGTATGTATCACACACTACTTGGAGAAGAAGGTTTCCAACGTGGTATGGATAAGTATTTTGAGCTATATGATGGGCAAGCGGTAACGACAGCAGATTTCACAAATGCAATGAGTGTCGCCAATGATAATTACGATTTCTCTCAATTTAGAAGATGGTATGATCAAGCGGGAACACCTGTTCTTGATGTAACGACTAGTTACGATGAAGCGGCAAATGAATTTACTCTAACTGTAAATCAATCAACGCCTGCAACTCCAGGGCAGCCAACAAAAGAGCCATTCCATATGCCATTTGTTATCGGACTTCTTGATAGCAAAGGTGTTGATATGAAGCTTGCTCTGAAAAATAGAGACGATCAAGCTGATCTTGGAAGAGGACTTCTTCATATTAAAAAAGATTCAGAAGTATTCGTATTTGAAAATATCACAGAAAGACCAGTAGCATCTCTAAATAGAAACTTCAGTGCACCTGTTGTTCTGCGATCGGATCTAACAGATGGAGACTTCATTTTCTTAATGGCAAATGATAATGACGATTTCAATCGTTATGAAGCGGGACAAGCACTTGCTCTTAAAAATATCCATGCACTTCTTAGTGATTCAAATTACCAAGTTGATGAGAATTTTATTCAAGCATGGGGGGCAATCCTTAAGGATCAAAATATTGATGAAGAGTTTAAGGCCGTATGTCTTGGGCTTCCATCAATGACTGATATTGCTTCAACAATTACTATCCCAGATTATCGCGCTATCGATGAAGCAAGAGAAAAGTTATATACGCTACTTGCGAGTACTTATGAACAAGATCTAGTTGCTATTTACAATGATCTTAGTACGGAAAGAGAATTCAAGGTAGATGCTAAGGCAATGGGTGAGAGAAGGTTAAGAGGCTTTACTCTTAGTTGTCTTGCTAAAATTGATGGACACCAAGCTCTTGCTCGTAAGTGTTTTGAAACTGCGACAAATATGACTGATATGATGAACTCTCTAGCTGTTATCGTTCACGAAAAGCTTCCTGGTGCTGCTGAGTCTTTACAAGAGTTCTATACACGTTTTAAAGATCAAACTCTTGTTATGCAAAAGTGGCTAAGTGTTCAGGCAAGTTCAAGTGATGACTCAACTTTTGATCGCGTACAAGAGTTAATGAAAGATGAAGTCTTTGATATGAATGTACCAAACTTAGTATCGTCACTAATTGGAACATTTGCTCGTAATAAAGTTCAATTCAATCACGAAAGTGGACGTGGACTTAAGTTCATTGCTGAAATGATTAGAAAGGTTGATGCAATTAACCCTCAATCAGGTTCTCGACTTGCTGGTGCATTTAACGATTACCGTAAGATGCCAGCTGATCTTAAAGAGATTGCACGTCTTGAGCTTGAAGCAATCGTTAATGACGAAAAGACTTCGAAGAATGTTTTTGAAAAACTATCTAAAACTTTAAATTCATAGTTAACGAAGGGAGACTGGCGTGAGTGATAATATTTTTACTGAAGAACTTGAATTAAATTATACGGAAGTTGCTCCGGAAATTGATTTTAAAGAATTCGAAAAAGTTGTCTCTTCACGCCGCTCTGTTCGTGTCTTTGGTGATGAAGAAGTTCCGGATGAGGTTGTTCAAAAGGCAATTGAGCACGGTCTGCTTGCACCAAATTCATCTAATCTTCAACCTTGGGAGTTTCACTGGGTTAAATCTGAAGATAAGAGATCAGAACTTGCAAAACTTTGTTTTGGTCAAAATGGTGCCAAAACAGCCAAGCATCTAATTGTCTGTGTGGCAAAGACTGGCACTTGGAAGAGGAATTGTGAGCGCATGCTTGCTTCTCTTGAAGCTTCCTCAAAGAAAGATGGCATTGAAGTTCCTAAGGCCGTAAAAGCGTACTATTCAAAGATCGCCCCAATGGCCTATGGTTATATGGGACCTTTTGGTATTTTTTCACCTCTTAAATGGGCGTTCTATAATACAATTGGCCTATTCCAAGTGATCTTTCGTGAGCCAATGTTTCCATCTGAGCTTAGAACTTGGGCACATAAGACAACGGCACTTGCCTGTGAAAATATCATGCTATCAATTCGCGCTCAAGGTTATGACACGCTTCCAATGGAAGGCTTTGATGCTAAACGCGTAAAGAAGCTATTAGGTCTTGGATGCAAGGATCATGTCACAATGGTACTTGGAGTAGGAAAGCGTTCTAGTAAAGGCGTTTACGGCCCACAGTTTAGATTTCCAAAAGAAGATTTCATCATTAAGCATTAAGCATTAAGCACTATGCGATCATGTAGCGTGGAATGAATGGATAATAAAGAAGGCCTCTTCTTGTATTCAGTCGAATTCGAGAAATAAAGTTGGCCTGTTTGCTTTTGTTCTTAATTGAATTTCCCCCTTGTCCTCTCAATTCATTATTAGGATTCGTCAATAATAGGCAAAGAGTAAGAATTGAAAAATATTTCATATACACATCCTTAGTACATTCTCATTCTATCTGCCTCTAAGTTGAACGAAGTCAGCGCCTTGTAAAGTTCTTGTGATTTGTTACATCTTTAAATTTTCTTATTGATGTAAGTTTTGCTTATTTGCTCATAATTTAATTGTCACCTAAAATGGTAGCTAAGTTATAAAAATGAAAAGGATTTTCACATGAAATACTTATTAAGCTTACTTGTTACAGTAAACCTATTTGCAATCACTCCTCAAGAGCTATACGGATGTTTTGAAACAATTGAACATAATCAGCAGTCTGTTCCACATGGACCTGATTATGAGAGAAATCTTACCACTTATGAAGATTATAGCTTTTCTCGAACTTATAAAAATGTTGAGACTAATCGTATTGAGCCAATCAATGTTTTCAATTTCTTTACTGGTGTAAGAGATGATGTGTATTACTCGTATTCACCAATTATTCTCTTCCAAGACCTAGGTGAATATTCTTGGAGTGAGAATTCGCTAAGCTATGAGGTTGATGAGGATATTTATATGTATCGTTCGCAAAAAGAGATGTATGAGAAAGTTGATCACCGCCTAAAGCTTTCAATTAATAAAGTTGGAGCTTTCTTTGAGGGAAGTGTTGAACTAAAATCTCAAGCTCGCAATATCGATCGCGCTTTCACTTTTAAACTTAGAAAAGTTTCTTGTCCTACATCGTACTAATATCGTAAATAGACTTAAATAAAAGGCCCACAAGAACAACATTAAATGCTGTTGTGACTGTGGCCTTATTGCCATTAATAACTTGGCTTGAGCCGAGGTAATTCCCAAGAAGTCCTGCCGGCAGGGCGATTGCAACAATCTTCCACATAATAGCACCCTTGATTAAGAACGTAATAAAGGCCGCAATATTACTTACGTAGTTCATAAATGCCGCATGAGGTGAGGCATCAAGTATGTCGAAATGAAGAAAGAACATCATTGAGATGATAAGAAATGTTCCGGTTCCTGGGCCGAAGAAGCCATCATAACCACCAATGACTAGTCCAATAAGAACTGAGCGAAAAAGAACCTGCATCTTTTCAAGTGGAGAGTGATCCATTAATTCTCTTTTCTTCTTTAGATGGTTCATAAAGAAGATGATTGGAATGATTAAGATTAAAATATAGACCATGTGCTTTGACTCAAGGATAGTGCTAAGTTGGGCACCAATTAAAGAAGCACTAAAAGTTGCAATTGTTGGAGGTAGAATAAATTTAAAGTCAATCTTGCCACGCTTCACATAGCGAATGATTGAAAGTGATTTTGAAATACATGAAACACATTTATTCGTACCAAGCAGAAGGTGAGCAGGGACACCTGTTGCAATATAAGTAGGGATTGTTATTAGGCCACCACCTCCGGCCATGGAGTCGATAAATCCTGCGAAAGTAATGAGAGTAAAAATAATGAGAGCTTGAACTAATGTGAAATCTTCCATTCGGAGATTATCTCTCTTTTTGAAATAGAAAGATAGTAGAGGATGAAAATTATTCGCTATGGTTCTTTAGGGTATCTCTTAGAGCAGCCTCAAGAAAATTAAATGAGTACTCAAAGCCACAGGCCTTATTCTCTTCACATGAAACTTTTTGACTTGCGAGCATAATCTGAGACATTTCACCAAAAATTGTTTTAGCTGCAAATTCTGGCAGCGGAATAAAAGTAGGACGGTGAAGAACTCTTCCCAGTGTTTGTGTGAAATCAATATTTTCAATTGGGTTAGGTGCTACTCCGTTTATGACTTGTTTTTCGGTGTCATGTTCGATTAAGAAGCAGTAAAGGTCACAAAGGTCTCTAATGTGAATCCAGCTCATGTACTGATGACCGTCGCCAATGCGTCCTGCAAGACCTAAGTTAAATGCGGGGAGCATTTTTGCAAGTGCACCTCCTTCACTTGAAAGAACAATTCCAACTCTGATAATTTTGACATCAATTTCTAGGTTTTGAATTCTTAGTGCGCTGGACTCCCAGTGCTGACAGACTTCGGCCAAAAAATCACCGCTGATACTGCTGTCACTTGTGAGCTCTTCATCGGAGCGGTCGCCGTAAATACCAATTGCCGAAGTACTAACAAATTTTTTCGGCAGAGGGAGTCCTCTTGTTCCAAGCTGTTTTAATTTGTCGTGAAGTAAGTTTGTCGCGTTGATACGTGAGTTATAGATCTTGTCTTTCTTTTCTTCGCTCCAACGGGAGTCTGCGATATTTTCACCAGCAAGGTTAATGACGGCATCTACCCCCATAAGGGCTGCCATATCCATTTCGCCTTTTTCCACATCCCACTTGTAATACTTTACTTGCTCATTGCTTTGTTTATTTGAAATATCGCGTGTGAGTATGCGCACTTCCTCGTGGCCGTGTTCAAGCAAAGATTGTGTTAAATTTGTGCCAATAAAACCTGAACCACCACTAATTAATACTTTCATATTTTTAGTATATGGATGAATTGTGAAGAATTTATTAATGAAGTATGAGTGGGTACCACGAGTTTCGTAATCCCCACTCTTTAGAATTTTTTAATTAAAGGTTGATCGACTTTCCATCTGACTTTAAGTCACGACAAGCTTGTGCAATACGTTCAGTCATTGCGTTTTCAGCTTTTTTCATCCAAGTTCTAGGATCGTATTGTTTCTTGTTTCCAACTTCACCTTCGATCTTTAGCATCTCATCGTAGTGCTTGAACATGTGATCAACTACTGGACGAGAGTATGCATATTGAGTGTCAGTGTCGATATTCATTTTTACAACACCATAGTTTAGTGTTTCGTGAATTTCAGATAGCTCACTTCCTGAACCACCGTGGAAAACTAGCCAGTTTTCTGCATCTGCTCCAAGCTCAGCCGTAACAGCAGCTTGTCCGTCTTTTAAAACTTGTGGACGAAGCTTTACGTTACCTGGCTTATAGACGCCGTGAACGTTACCAAAAGTGGCCGCATACATAAACTTACCAAGAGGGCGAAGTGCTTTTGTTACTTCAACCATCTCCTCTGGTGTTGTGTATAATTTATCTGCTGGTGCATCTTCATTATTAACACCATCTTCTTCACCACCAACAACACCTGTTTCAATTTCAAGAATAATTTCACTCTTAGCACATCTCTCTAAAAGCTTCTTACTCATTTCAATATTTTCAGCAGTTGGTAGAACTGAACCATCAAACATATGTGAGTGGAAAAGGTTTGGTTGACCTTGAGCTCTTCTTTTTTCTGTTTCTTCAATAAGAGGAATTAAAAAGCTATCAACTTTTTCTGGGTGACAGTGGTCAGTATGTAGAGCAATAAGTACATCGTACTTTGCAGCAACAAGGTGAACGTGTTGAGCTAGAGAGATTGCACCTAGGACTTCATCTTTCAGGGCCTGGCCTGAAGCAAATGAACCACCTCCAGTTGAAACTTGGATAATTCCATCTGATTTCATGTCAGCGAAGGCCTTGATGGCAGCATTTGCTGTTGAAGTAGATGTTACGTTAATGGCCGGATATGCGTATCCGCCTTTTTTAGCGCTATCTAACATATCGCAGTATTGTTCATAAGTAGCTATTGGCATCCAGTGCTCCTTTTAGTTATAGTAGGATTAAGATTCCACAACATTATAGAGGTCAAAGATGTCACTTGCAAATAAGGAAACACAAAAATTATCACCACAAGAATTAAGAGAGGTTTTGAAGACTGCTCGCGGCGATGGTGAGATTGATTTACTTATTAAAAATGTAAAGATTTTAGATCTTGTTAATGGGGAAGTGGTTGAGAGCTCAATTGCCATCTCTGGAAAAACTATTGCAGGAATTGGTAAGGAATACGATGAGCAGCCTGCTAAGCGTATTTATGACGCTGGTGGAGCGACAGCGGTTCCTGGCTTTATTGACGGCCACCTTCATGTTGAATCTTCAATGATGCACCCATTTGAATTTGAAAGGCTAACTCTTCCTCTTGGAACAACTACTGCCATTTGTGATCCACATGAGATTACTAATGTTATGGGTGATCGTGGTTTTTCTTGGTTTCTAAGATGTAGTGAACTGATGGATCAAAACCTCTTTGTTCAGGTGAGTTCGTGTATTCCTGCTCTTCCTGGCTTTGAAACAAACGGTGGTCAATTTGATATCATTGATATGAAAAAATATAAGGAGCATCCTCGTGTTCTTGGCCTTGCTGAAATGATGAATTTTCCAGGTGTCATCAATGGTGTGGAAGGTGTACTTGAAAAAGTTGAAGAGTTTGCAGAGCTTAATCTTGACGGGCACTCGCCAATGCTTCGTGGGAAACAGCTTAATGCTTATATCGCAGCAGGAATTCAAAATTGTCACGAGACAATCTTTGCAGATGAAGCAAAAGAAAAACTTCAAAAAGGTATGGGACTTATTATTCGTGAGGGATCTGTTGCCAAGAACTTAAAAACTCTGGCCCCAGTTGTTAACGAGTTTAACTCTTGTCAGTGTCTACTATGTACTGATGATAGAAACCCATATGAAATTTTTAATGAAGGTCATATTAACTATATGATCAAGAAAATGATTAATGAGCTTGGAACACCTGCACACATTGCTTATAGGCTATCAAGCTTCTCGGCCGCCAAACACTTTGGTTTAAAGAAACTAGGTCTGATTGCTCCTGGTAAACAAGCTGATATCGTTCTTGTTGGAAAACTTGAAGACGTTGATGTGAAGGAAGTATTTAAAAAAGGTAAGCTTGTAAGTGAGCTTGATTTACCTGCAAAGGTTAATGAGAAATTAGAAAAGTCTCAGCCGCCAAAAGAAAATACGATTAAGAGAAATTTCTTAGCACCTACTGATTTTAATTATGACCTGACACCAGGAACATATAACGTGATGGAAATTGTAAAAGATGAAATCATCACAAATCACTTAAAAGTAAAATTTGATGGTGAAGAATTTGAGCAAGATGATATTTCATTTATAACAGTTATTGAAAGATACGGACAAAATCGCAAGCCTAGTTTGGGCCTTGTTAAAGGTATGGGGCTAACTCGTGGAGCGATTGCTTCAAGTGTTGCTCACGACTCTCACAATATTGTCGTTATTGGAAAGACGCCTCAAGATATTGCAACAGCTGCTAATGAAGTTATTGAAAATGCTGGTGGCTTCTGTGTTGTGGATAAGGGGAGAGTCACTGCATCTCTTGCGCTTCCAATTGCAGGTCTTCTTAGTTTAGAGTCTGCTGAAACAATCAATGAGGGGATCATAAGACTTAAGGTCGCATGTAAAGAAATTGAAGTTGCGGTAAGTGAGCCTTTTATTCAAATGGCCTTCTTAGCTCTGCCTGTTATTCCAACTCTTAAAATAACAGACATGGGATTAGTTGATGTGACAAAATTTGAATTCATTGATTTAAAATGTGAAGAAGCTTAGTCAGTTAATTGAAGCAATTCCTGGGTGGCTATTTCTTACAATCACTGTGGGGGTGATTGCCTTATTTCTTGATCCAATCATGGGGCTTTTACAAAAGAGGGTTACTCAAGTTGAACAAGATAAACTAAGAGGTGATGCTCATACGGTATGTTTCCGTGACGATTTTTCTCAAAGTCGTCAACTTCAGGCCTGTCTCGATGGTAGAAAACTGGCAAAGTTAGACAATAAAAAACAGCTAGAGTTGAAATATATTGAACGACTTTGTGAGATTAATGATGCGTCATCTTGCTATGAGTTAAGCCAGATCAAGAAAAAATTATTGCCTAAAGATGATTACAAAAGCCTTTTAAATAAGGCCTGCCGGCAAGGTCGCGGTGGTAGTATGCTGGCCTGTGGAAAACTTGGAGAATTGATAGAATCTGATTCTCCAGCACTTTCAAAGAAATACCAAGAATACGCTTGCGCGAGTGGTCATAAAAAGTATTGTCTTTAGTTACGACAGCGCCACTATTTCTTTCCAATTCCGTTAAATTATGGTTAAATTCCGTTTCACTTAAGATTTATAACTAGATGAAAATACGAGGTTGATAATGGCAACTGTTCTTAAGCCTAAGAAAAAGTACACTTGGAAAAACACAGATAAAGCAACACTTAAGCAGTGGTATGAGCTACTAAGTCTTGGACGTATGTTAGATGATCGTGCGCCAAACTATCTTAAGCAAGCGATTGGTTGGTCTTACCACGCTCCATATGCAGGACACGATGGAATCCAACTAGCAATTGGTCAAACTTTCGAATTAGGAAAAGACCACTTATTCCCATACTACCGTGACATGCTAACTGCATTCTCGGCAGGTTTAACTGCAGAAGAAATTCTTTTAAATGGTATTTCAAAAGCCACTGACCTTGCTTCTGGTGGACGTCACATGTCTAACCACTTTGCAAAGCCAGAGTGGAATATTCATAACGTATCTTCTTGTACAGGTAACCACACGCTACACGCTGTAGGTACTGCAAGAGCATTCAACCGTTATAAGCATGATGGTGTTGTTTACTCTTCACAAGGTGAGTCTTCAGTTTCTGAAGGTTACTGTTATGAAGCGATCAACGGTGCATCTCGCGAGAAGCTTCCAGTTGTATTTGTATTCCAAGATAATGGATACGGTATTTCTGTTCCAAAATGTGATCAAACAGCAAACGAGTACGTTGCTGATAACTTTACAGGTTTCCTAAACCTTCACATCATTCACTGTGATGGAAAAGATATCTTTGATTCAATGAACGCGATGGCAACTGCAAGAGAAATTGCAGCAACTCAACAAGAGCCTGTAATTGTTCACGCTCGTTGTGTACGTATTCACTCTCACTCTAACTCTGATAAGCACGAGCTTTATCGTTCAGAAGAAGAAAGAGCAGAAGCGGCAGCTCAAGATCCATTAGTAGCATTTAGAAAAGAACTTGTTGCTAACAAGATCTTCACTGAAGCAGAGCTAGATGAAATCGATGCAGCTGCAAAAGTTGAGCTACTTGAAGCTCACAAGAAAGCAATGAAAGCTCCAAACCCAACTCCTGAGTCAATCTATGACTTCGTACTTCCTGAGCCACACGTTCCAACGAAGTATGTTGACGGTACTCACAATGAGTCTGGTGAAGAGGTGAAGTTCATCGATGCAATCAATGGTCAACTTAAGAAAGAATTTAGACATAACCCAGATACTTTCATTTGGGGGCAAGATATGGCCAACAAAGATAAAGGTGGTATCTTTAACGTTTCAAAAGGTATGCAACAAGAATTTGGTAAGGACAGAGTATTTAACGGTCCAATCGCTGAAGACTATATCTTAGGAACTGCAAATGGTTTCTCACGTTTCAACAAAGACATCAGAGTTGTTGTTGAAGGTGCTGAATTCGCTGACTACTTCTGGCCAGCAATGGAGCAATACGTAGAGTGTTCTCACGATTACTGGAGATCAAACGGAGCATTTGCACCTAATATCCTAATCAGACTTGCTTCTGGTGGATATATCGGTGGTGGACTTTACCACTCTCAAAACCTTGAAGGTAACTTAGCAGGTATTCCTGGTGTACGTATCGTATGCCCAGCTTTCGCTGACGATGCTGCTGGTCTTCTAAGAACTGCAATGAGAAGTGAAGGGCCAACTCTATACCTAGAGCCAAAGTCTCTATATAACGCAAAACAAGCAATGACTGTTGTACCAGAAGACTTTGAAGTTCCATTTGGTAAGTGTCGTGTAAGACGTGAAGGAACTGATCTTTCAATTATTACTTACGGAAACACAGTACACCACTCACTTGAAGCAGCAGAGAAACTTGCAGCTCAAGGTTATAGCGTAGAAGTTGTTGACCTTAGATCAATTGCTCCTCTAGATGAAGAAGGTGTTCTTGCTTCAATCAAGAAAACAAATAGAGCACTAGTTGTTCACGAAGATAAGGTATTTGGTGGATTTGGTGGTGAAGTTGCTGCCATGATCAACGACAAAGGGTTTGAGCTTCTAGATGCTCCAGTTCAACGTGTTGGTTCGACTTTCACTCCAGTTGGTTTCAACAGAATCCTTGAAAAAGCAGTTCTTCCAAACACAGACCGTGTTGTAGAAGCTGCTCTTAAAGTATTAAACTACTAAAATTCTATATACTTTTCGAAATATAAAAGCCGGATTAAAGTCCGGCTTTTTATATAACCACTTAAAATCACGTTGTTTTATTTCACTTTATAAATGTAAATTTTTTAGTTGGGTAGAATTTGTTGGATGTACATCTCTTGGTGTTGTACATTTTCACAAATTAATTATTAAGGAGCATACGTGAGACCGGTTTTTATCGTGGTTATACTACTATTCATTTCTTGTGGTGATAAAAATATTCAGCATATCACTAATAATATCGAAAACAGCGAAATTGGCGATGTTACTTCAGATCCTACTTCTTCCACTTCTCGTGGAGATGTACAGCTACAACCAATGATTCATGCGATTAATGCGGCTCCATTTATTAACAAAAGATTTGATGATCGAAATATCACTGATGAACGGTATTCAGATTTTTCTTATCAAAGAATAACTAGTGAAAATGAGCTAAACCACACTCAATTTAAGGAAGGTTTAAAATTTGCTCGCTTAAGCGGCATTAAATTAATTATCGATGATGGAAATAAGTTTGATGATTATTTAAGTAATCAATACGATTTGAAAGAGTTGATTATTGATGCAAAAGAAATTGTAATTAATTCTAAAATTTGGCTACCTTCGACTAATATTACAATCAATGCTGAGAAACTCATTATTGGTCCTACTGGACAAATTTCAACAACACCATCATTCATTTCTGATGGAGCTAAAGTCTATACAGATGGCAAGGCCGGAGCTAATGCCGGTAATATTCATCTAAATATTGCAAAGTTAGAGATTCAAGGACCAAAAAGAGCTGTCTTCAATCTTGTTGGGGGAAAAGGACAAGATGCTGGATTAGGTAAGGATGGTGATGATGGAGAAGATCATTCTAATATTGATCAAGGAGGAGGAGTTCTTTACAAGGAAATATATAAGTATGTTGTAATTGGGCCTAGGCCAGGTCAAAGAGGTGGACCTTCAACACTTGTAAAGAGTAATGGTTACTTTAAACTAGAAAAAGAGATAGGGCATAAAGTATGGCCTTCAGATGGTGAAGATGCAATTCCTGGTGGAAGTGCTGGTGTCGGTGGAAACGGTGGAAATTTTATAAGTACAGTATCGCTTGCTAAAGAATTAATTATAAATAATGGTGGAGCAACAGGTAAGGATGCTCCAGACTATATTGGTGGTTCTGCTGGAAAGCCAAACCCTGCTTATCATATTTGGTGGCATAATGATAAGGTTAACAAAACGACTAAGAAAGAGTTTATAGATGGTCAACCTGTTAAGTCACCTAAGGCAACAATTCATTTTGGAAATATCGGAAATATTGAATTTATCGAAGATAGCATTAATAAATATGGTTGGATTACAAATAGTTATTTAGAAAGAGCAATCAAGTATGGAAAAGATCTGTACTTAGGTAACTATTTTGATGAAGCATATGAGTATTTTTCTGGACTTGCTATATACTGCCAAGAGATCGACGAAGACGATGTTGAGCGTACGAATCTATGTTTATCAATATTTACAAATCTACAAAAACTTAAAATTGGTCATAACTACTTTAATAAACAAATCAATACGGTACCAATTATTGGTCTTGAGGTTTCAACTGAAGTTTATAAACAGGAATTATTAAACTCTCTAGAAATCATTTACTATGCGACACTTGATAAGAATAAAAAAGTTAGCACTGAAGAAAGATTAAAACTTTTAAGTCAACTTCAAGATAGTATTTATAACGACTTGGAAAGTAGTAATAACCTTATTCCTGATCTTGTAAAACAAATACCTGCTTTGAATAAAGAGGTTTCACAGTTACGTGGATATGAAGAAACCTTTAAGAAGGAGATCGATCGTCTCCAAAATATGATCGAAGAGCGAGCGAGAAGAAATGTCGATGATAGAAGAAGTAAAATCAAATTTCTAAAGGCGGTTAAATCTGTTGCTGCTGTTGCTTCGGTTATTCCGATTGGGCAACCAGCTCTCGGTATTGCAACAGGTGCACTTGCTACATTTATTGATAAAGGAGTTAACGCAACATCAATTACAGAGTCTTTAAAAAATTCTTATAGTCTTTATAAATCTGTAAAAGAAGTAAATGAAGACATGGTTAAATCAAAGAATAACTGGAATGAGGGTTTTAAAAAGATTAAGTATAGTACACTTAAAGCTGAGTTAGATAAGGCTTCTAAAGTAGAAGGAAAAAGAGAAGAGCGTAAAAAAGTTCTAGCAAAATATCTTAAAGATGTTACTGATTTCGCTAAACCTATTGTCAAACAAACGATGGAAGAGATTGAAGATTATAAGAAAATTACTTTCCCGAAGGATGAAGTAGAGAAGGAGATTCAAAAGATTCAAAAAACTGACCCTATGTTTAATGAGGTTACTCGAATTGTAAGAGAGCTTATTGAAAAAAGAAAACTTGTTTCTGAAAAAGTTAGATTCATCAACTCTCAGATTTCAGATATCATTATTGGAATTAATGAAGGTTTTAATAAAATTTCGAAAATTTCAGATGAAAAGTATTTGTTACTAAATGAAAGTAAATATATTTTAAGCCAAGATTTCAAGAATATTATAGAGGATGCAAAATATAGACTCCTTTCTTATAATTATGACCTTTATAATTCTTATCAATACCGATTAATGAGTGGTGAAAAGATAGGCTTTTACGATTCTCTAGATACAATTATAAAGAAAATGGAAGATGATATTAAGGAAAGTGAGGTTGGTAGTAAAGCTGACTTAGAAGACTACTTTAGAATGAATCAAAGAATATTATCGCAAGTTTTTCGTAAATCTGTTGATTCTCTAGCTCAAGATGAAATTATAAATAGTAGCTTTCCATATTATTTGAAGGAAAAAGAAATTGAAGCTTTAAATGATGGAAAGGATATTTATATTAATTTCTTTGAGATAAAATCACTTTTTGCTGGTAAAGAGAACTTAAAATTTAGAAACCTTAAAATCGAAACAGAATATACTAGTTATGATAACGGTCAAAAAGTTCCTACTTTTGATTTAGTTGTTGAACATGGTGCTGATCACATTATCGAAAAGAATGGTGTTCTATATAAGCTCGCACAAGAGAAAGAGTATAGCTGGGGAGTAACAGTTAACACTAAATCTGGAGAGCATTTTCCTAAGGAGCCTTCAAAGCTTAATTTTAAATTCCTTGAAGCACTTCTAGGTAAAAACCTTACAAATGACGAGGTTGTACCGTTTTATGCCCGACCTTCTGTTTTAGGAGAGTATCGTGTTAGATTCATAAATACCTCGATTCCTAAAACTGATACAAAGATAGAATCGGTGAAATTTACTATTGATTATGATTATATGAAAGCAAATTAAGAAAAAGCCTGCATTATGCAGGCTTTTTTTATTTGCTTGTTAATGTATAAACACCATCCCATTCCGGTGGAGGTGGGATAACCTTATAATCTTCACAGCGTTTAATATAAATCTCAGATGGATTTGTTTTTACACCTTTCAGATCAGGAAAGCGCATATATTCTAGCTCAAGTGTGTGTTTAAATAACTCAATGGCCTCATCCCATTTTTGCGCCTTATAAAGTAAGATAGCTTTTGAAAATTTATCAGCAAGCTCTTTTAAATAGTCTGGAGCAGTTGCTTTAAGTCCAAGTAGGTCATAACTTGTTACCGGAATTGATTTACCAACAACGCGAATCGTATCAAGCTCTCGCCATAGAAATTCATCTCCTGCAAGCTCAACCGTCTCTTTTGCAACTTGTGTGAAAATACCATATTGCTTTGCTGACTCTTCAAGACGGGCAGCAAGGTTTACAGAGTCGCCCATCATTGTATAGTTCATACGAGAAGCAGAACCCATATTTCCTGTTACGATATCCCCTGAGTTAATTCCTATTCTCATTCTCATATCGTGAACAATTTTTGGCCACTTGTCTCCCTCTGAAACCCATTTTTTTCTTAGCTTTAGTAGTGCTTCTTGCATACGATGAGCAACCATACAGGCACGTTTAGCATGATCAGGAAGCTCCATTGGTGCACCGAAGAAAGCGATAATAGCATCTCCCTCATACTTATCAAGTGTGCCTTTTTCTTCGAGAAGTATATCGGTCATGGCCGTTAAGTATTCGTTTAAAAGCTCAACAAGCTGTGTTGCCGATAGCTTTTCTGAGAAGCTTGAGAAGCCTTGAATATCAGTGAAGTAGGCCGTACGAATTCCTGATGTACCACCAAGAGTTGGCGCTGAGCCTGCTTCATACATTTCATCAATAAGTTCAGGAGAGATATAACTTCCAAATGCATTCTTTAAGAACGCCTTGTCTTGGTTTGCCATATAGAAGTTAACAATTGTATTCCACGAATAGCATAAGACTAGGGCAAAGAAGCACCAAAATAGCTTTGTTTCATACCCTTGTGGAATAAAGTAGAAAGTATCAGAGTAGTAAAGACCTGAGATCAAGACCACGAGTGTAAATAGATCAAAGATAGGGTTTTCTTTAAATTGTACTAGGAGGAGTAGTAGTACAGATATGACAAGTAGGGCCCAAGATAGTTTGGCCGAGTCGATAAATTTTTTAAAGAAGTGGCCATCAATTAGCATCTGGACGAAGTTCATGTGGAACAGAACTCCTGGTAGCATTGAGTCGATTGGCGTATTTCTTAAGTCGTGTGCACCGTATGCCGTTGCACCTACAAAGACAAGAGAGCCTTCAAATAATTTTTTTAGTTCAGGATCATTAGGGTCTTTTTCGATGATTTGATAAATTGGAATTCTAGTATATGCATCGGCCCCTCCGATCCAGCGTACTTTAGTTTCACCTCTAAGGTTTAGCTCTACATCTCCCATTTTGGTTTTTAGAATCGGCACTCCACCTTGAGTACTGAGATCAAGTTCTGTTTTAAAAACATTCTTATTTTCACCTTCTTCGTTCTCATCAAATTCACCAATCCAATGCATATATGATGAAAGCCCATATGAAGGTACATGAATTTCTCTGTAAGGAAATGCAAGTGCTTTATAGTGTCTGATAACGCCATCATTATCTGCGCTGGCCTCAATGAAGCCTAGAGATGCTTCTGCATCGATGATTCCTTGTAGAGGGTATACGGAGTTTGAAATAATCGTTGGCTCCATATCATAATTTACTCCACCGGCCTTTGTGTTTAGGGCAAAAAGATATAGGTCTTCTGGTAAAGTAGGATAGTGGTCAGTCCCATATACTTCGAGGTTATAAGGCATAATGACTCGATTATTTGGAATTTCATGAAAGTATTCAATGGCCGAAATTAACTCATCATCTGGATTAACATCGTTGCATGTTTGAGATGCTTCTGAAAAGAAGACATCAAAGGCAATAACTTTTGCCCCGTAGCCGCGTAGTTTTCTTACCATTGTACCCCAATGAGAGCGAGTAATTGGCCAAGAACCGAGTCTTTTAATTGAATCATCATCAATATCGGCAAGAATTAGTTTTGGATTTGGTGTATTCTGATCCATCGTTTGCATCATTCTAAAATCGTAGAATCGATTTTCAAAAAATGATGCATATGAAGTGAGATTTCTAAAACCTATATCATATGTTCTAGAGTAAAGAGAGAAGAAGACACTGACGCACGAAAATAAAATGATAAAAAACAGTCCCGTGTATTTAATTATATTTTTCATAGCAATCCGTATTTCTTAATGCTTAGTAATAATAAGAGAAGTCAATACCCGTTTGATGGGCAGTATAGTTACTTGTGTCCTCATCCGAGCTATTATTTGTGTAGATATACTCGAAACCAAATGCAAAATTTCTGTTAATAACACGTGTAAGTTTTGCATTTAATGAAGTCGTCATCTCAAGCCCTCGACTTGCATCAGTTGCAGCATCTTCATAACTAATGAAGTTTGTCGAAAGTCCGGCATTGAAACTAGTATTTGGAAAAAGGCCTGGCACAATATAATCAACACGAAATAGGTGAGAAGTCGTATTCAAGTTTGGAGAGTTTGTGTAATCACTACTATCAAATTGATATAATAAGACAAAGATACCGTAGGTCTTTTTGATAATTTGATCAGCGGAAAGAATCATTGAGCTACGCTCTAGACTATCTACATAGTATGAATATGTTTGATACTTAAAAGTTAGAGTTGTATTACCCGTTTCGAAAAAAGGCATCTCACTACCAAGCTCTATTTGCTGAGAGCGATAGTTGAACTCTTTACTTTTTTGAGCATTAATATCTTTTGCTTGATAGTCATAAATGAGATTTGTAAAAAAACGAGCAGGCTTTTTATTGTAGCGATAAGCGAAATCAATATCAATTTCAGGAGTGATATTATAACTATCATTTGAATAAATTTCTGAATCAACGCGATCTGTATAGATTGTATTCTTAATCTCTAAAGAAGGTGTAATTGTATATCTTCTTTTAAAGTTAAAAGCCTTATCAATATTAAAACGAGTTTGAGAAATGAAAGAGTCTTTATTCGTGCCTGTTGAACTTGGAAGGTCATCTGATAGGGTTACATTATTATCATATGTAATTTTCTCTTCTACACTTAGGCTTAGTCTTTCACTTGGTAGAGGATCTCCGTTTACAAGCTTATCCTCTTCTAAGAAGAATTCTTTTTTTATTTCTTTTATACGATTATCAATATCATCAGCAGTGGAACTATTTGGGTCAAGATCGATGGCCTTGTAATAATCTGGCAGGATATACTTTTCGACTATTTCTCTGGTTCGACTTGTCTCTCTGGCGATTTCTAAATTCATATTTGCTATCTGAAAGTATGAAATCTGCTTCATCTCTTTAGAAGTTTTTTTGTCTTTTAAAAGTCGTCTAAAGTAGATTTTGGCATTCTTTGGTTCTTCTTTAAGCTGATAGATATAGGCGATATAGTAATTTGATTGTTCGACTTTATACTTGGCCTTCTCTGACTTTTTAAAGTTTTCAATGGCACTATCTAAATTGTTAATCGCAAAGTTGGCCTGTCCTAATTCATAGTAGAGCTCACTGGCCTTGTTTCCTTTTTTTAGCGCAGAATTAAATGCTTCAATCGCCTTGTTATATTCTTGAATACGAGAGTAAGAAATCCCCAGCAGGTAGTCACGTACACCAGGTGACTTCGCACTTTTAAAATTCTTATAATTTGGAGAGTTAAGTAACTCGATAACTTTCTCGTAATCTGAGTTTTCAAATGCACGGTAAACAGGAGTCATGCTCTGGGCAAGTCCCACTGATGTGATACTAGCTAAGGCCAGTGCGATAAAAATTTTTTTCAAAGTCAGTCCTTTAACTTTTTATTAAAATCTAGGTATTTATAAATAATTTTACTGATAAATAGGACAATTGAATAGAGGGAATTTGGCCACAGAGCTAATTAGCTGTGGCCATATCTGAATTTAGAACTCGGTTATTTATTGGCGATCAAGGATGACTTTAACACGTGCTCGATTTGTTGAAGTCGTATTTGTTTGATCAAGCATTTGGTCGCGATCATCCATTGTCGTTTCCATAATATCTGGGCCACCATCAAGTGGCTTTGTATCGTCTGAAGGAATAGGAGCGCCTATTGGATCGTCAAATTCATCAACTTCGTCTTGATCGAAGATATTGATTGGTCCAGTCGGTACGAGCTCTGGCGCAGTCCCATCAGAAGCAGGTATGCGGTTAACAGTGATTACTGGGTCTTTTGGAATCATATCTCCATTTTCATTTACCACATAGAAGTCATTCTTATACTCACCAGTGTCCTTATCGAAGCTTCCCATTTGAATAGGAACAATAACTTCATTAGTCATTGGGTCTACTGGAGCATTTTTTGGTGGTGGAATATAGAGAACATTATTCGTATCGACATAACCACCTTCGGTCATTGTTCCTTTTGTCTGCACTCTTGATGAAGCTATCGTTGTAGCAGCTTGTGCACTAGGTACTTTGATACTAGCGTCGGCCTTGGCCATTTGTCCCATGATCTCAGATCCACCTGCTCCACTAAATTTTGAGCTATCCATTCCTGGAGGAATGATATTTCGACTCATCTGTTTTTTCTCTGATTTCTTTTGATCGTCATTTGATGATGTTTTAGATCCATCATTTGCCTCAAGGGCCTTTAGCTGTTGTTTATTAATTTTTACCGGTGCCATTGGTTTTGAATCAACCTTTGGCATAACCCCAGAAAGCTGTCCTTGGCGAACCATAACTGAAGTAGGTGATGAAACAACCTTTTCAAGTCTGTCTTGTAGGAAGCGGCTCTTCTTAAAGTTAGTAAGTGAACCCATCGCAACGGCACCTTCAAATGTAATAAGTGTCGTATTATTATTGGTAGGGTTAAAGTTAACTTGGAAATCAGTACCACGTACACCCATGGCCGCAGTTTTAGTTTTAATGAAAAGCTTTGATTTCTTTTTATCGATCTCTAGGTAATTCTTAGATACTTTTGAACGAAGTTGACCATTAATAAGATTGATAATTCCTGCTTTCTTTTTTGGGAATTGCTCCACTTCAACTTCAGAATTCGCACCGAGAGTAAGATTTGATTTGTCGATAAAGAGTAGCTTTACAAAGCTTCGGGCCTTGGTCGTAATCTTAGCACCCTCTGGTACCCAATCTCCCTTCGCTAGTGGCTTTTTAGTTTGGGAGTAAAAGACATTTCCTCTTACTTTCATAACTTTGGCGACACCCTTTTCCGAATTTGCATTCAAGACAGAAATATTCGCTAAAATTGCTACAGATAAAATTACAAGTCTTAGTACCTTCATAATGAGTCCCCACAAAATCAATCTCATTTATACTTATCGTAGATCAAAGTAATTTCTTAAGCTGAAACTTGTGTAAATGGCTAAAAATAAAGGGAGTTTGGATTGGGCTAACTTTCTGATATGACAAGAACTTGTGGCAGAGTGAACTGCCACAATACGTAATTTAGAGTACTTAGATAATTGTATCGAAATTCTCTGTCGGTCTACCGATTACCGCTTTCTTGTTATCATTAACAAGGATTGGACGCTCAAGAAGCTTTGGGTTTTCGTGAACGATTTTGGCCCATTCAATATTCGATAACTCTTTACCTGCAAGACCTAGGTCCTTAAATAGCGCTTCTTTTGTACGAATTAGACCTTCTAGTGGAGCTAGACCTGTGTATTTCACTAAGTCGATAAACTCTTTTTCCTCAACCCCATCTTTCAGATATTCTTTAACCCTAAAGCCAACACCTTCTTGGATGCCTTTATGTTCTAAATATTCTAGACCTTGGCGACTCTTAGAGCATCTTGGATTGTGATAATAAAGCATTAATTCTACTCCTGATAATTATCATATCAGTTCTTTTCTGATATATTGGGTTTTTAAAAAATAACTAACTAGGATTTTAGCCATGTCTTACGATATTGAAAATATCAAATCAGAATTTGCCGAACATGTTAAAACTTTACAGAATCAGATTAGTGACGAACTTAAGAGAATCGATAGAAAAATTAACTTAAATGAAGATATTTGGGAGAGAAAAGACTACGCTGGAAATCCTGGCGGTGGTGGAATCACTCGCGCTTTTGAAGGAGAGATCTTTGAGAACGCTGGTGTAAATACATCTCTTGTTTCTGGTGAAGTTGATCCTAAATTTGCTGCTAATATTGGTGGTGATAATAATCAAATGTGGGCAACGGGAATTTCTCTCATCATTCACCCGACAAATCCAAAAGTTCCAACAACTCATGCAAATTTTCGTATGATTCAGGCCGGTTCAAAAATTTGGTTTGGTGGTGGAGCAGACCTAACTCCTTACTTTCCACACGAAGAAGACTTTGAGTACTTTCACAAGGTTTGGAAGGACGCCTGTGAACCATATGGATACTGGGATGATTGGAAGAATCGTTGTGATAAGTATTTTGTAAATAAGCACAGAGAAGACGAAATGCGTGGAGTCGGTGGATTCTTCTACGACCATTTCTTTTCAGGTGACCCTGTTAAAGACCTGGCCATGTTTAAAGAGATTTCTTCAAACTTTATCAAGTCTTACTTCCCACTTGTTGAGAAGAGAATGAATGAAGCCTTCGATGATGAAGATGTGGATTTCCAATTACATCGTCGTGGCCGCTACGTTGAGTTTAATCTTCTTCATGATAGAGGAACTCACTTTGGTCTTAAATCTAATGGCCGTACAGATTCAATTTTAATTTCACTACCAAAGAGAGTGAAGTTTACTTATCGTTACGAGCCAACAAAGCCAGAGCATAAGAAGATGATGGAGTATTACTATCCAAAGGACTGGGCCTAGCTTTTAGCTGGCCTGTGCCTTAATGAGGTCTTCTAAGATCTCATTGGCATCAATTTCAACTCCATGGGACTGGGCCACAGCTTGAATCTCTTCAAGTTTTTTCTCTAGTTTCGTGATTTCACAAAGTAGACGGTAGCAGTTGTTAATCATCATAAATTACCCCTTTGTTAGAGTTGTTAAATATAAGTTTGGCACATCAAACTATCGGTGTCTATAAGAAAATACTTAATGGTCATAGTTTTAATTGATTTGATCAATACAATTTATTTTAATTTTACACAGTTTAGGAATTTATGTAAGGTGCCTGAATCCTAATTCGGATGCATTGCAAGATTAGTAAGAGGTAGAAAATGTCTAAAAGACTACAAGAATTATTAGAAGAAATTAAAGAATACACGCCAAAGCAAATGAGAACGCTTAGAAATAATCTTAATAACAGATTGCAAAGTTTTAAAAATGATTTCAAAGAACCAAAAGAGCTACAAACTTCTCATAAATTATATGGCCTTGAAGAAGGCGAGTGTCGCGAGCTTCTTGGTGTTGTAAAAAAAGAATTAATCAAAATGAAATTTTCTGATTTATAGAACATGCTCTACAACAGCTGTTGTAACAATGTAATATAAATGTAAAAGCTTGGGCCTTGGCTTTAGTTGAACGCTTATCGAGGGTATGCTCCTTATATGCAAAAAGCCAAGCAAAAGCCCATTCTCAGAGGTTGGTCTCATCAGGCCATGTTCTTTATCTCCCTTGGAGCCTGTTCACTTCTCATTGCTAAAAGTGTAAATACCACTCAGTATATTTCGACTATCATCTATTCTCTAGGCCTTCTAATGATGCTTGGAGTGAGTGCCTTCTATCACCGAATTCATTGGGAGCCTAAAGCACGAGACCTTCTTGGCAGGCTAGATCATAGTGCTATTTACGTGATGATTGCAGGAACTTGTACGCCTATAACTCTTCTTGTTTTAAATGGAGAGTCCGGTTCGACTTTGCTTATTAGTATTTGGACTGTTGCTGCAATTGGTATCTTAAAATCAATCTTCTTTCCAAATTTACCTGAGAAGGTAAGTGCAATTATTTATCTGATACCTGGCTACATGGTTCTTCCATATTTATCTGAGCTTATCCCAAAATTAGGGATGACAAATATCTCGCTCTTAATTTCTGGTGGAGTTCTCTATACAATAGGTGCTATTTTTTACGGATTAAAGAAGCCTGGTAGGTATGCCAAGTGGTTTGGTTATCATGAATTATTTCATCTATTCGTTTGTGTGGCCGCGACGTTGCACTTTATGATTATCTATTCGATTGTTGGGTAGGTGATTTTTGAAATAGTTTGTGCCATTGGCGCCTGTGACGAACCGCTCGGGCGTTATGGTCACGATGACCTGTATGTCTGCGGGAGGCAGGAGCCGAAGCAGACTGAACCCTCGCTCTCGTATTTATTGGCAAGCTAAAGATTAGGGGCGCGCGCAGCGTCCCATTGACTGGCCTATGCCAGTCAATGACGCGGGCGCTACCAATCAGGGGCAATGTAAACATCAATCGCTGGATTATACTCTGCTCTTAGAGTTGACTTAATTGCCTCAAGAGTTCCAGTTGTCGATGATGGGCAAGTCCCACATGCACCTTGATAACGAACAAGTAGAATATTGTCTTCATAAGAAACAGTCTGAATATCTCCACCGTCAGCTTGTAGGTATTGTCTAACTGTACGATCAAGTACGGCCTCAATATCTTTTAGCTCTTGAGGTAGGTTTTCACGACGCTCTTTTTCTGGATCAAATTCTTCGTATTCTGGATTGTGATTTGGTAGATCGTGCTTGATTGTTTCAAGGATCTTTGGCTCAATATCATCCCAATCTTCATAATTGAATTTTGTCACTGTGATAACATTTTCAAAAAAGTGTAATTGGTCAATTCCACGAATTGTAAAAAGATTAACTCCTAGGTTAACCTCTCCACACTCCATTGGTGTTCTAAAAGTTGAAGAACCAGATGCTTTTACATTTTGATTTAAAATGAACTTTAGTGCATTTGGATTTGGTGTTGGTTGAATGTCGATTGTTACTTCACTCATATATTATACCTTTGTTACCTTAACCTCTTATAGGAAGTTGATGGCCTTATGTAGTGCTTTTATAAAATTATCTATTTCTTCTTTCGTATTATACAACGAGAATGATGCTCTTGCAGTAGCACTAATCCCGAATCTTTTCATTAAAGGCTGTGTACAGTGGTGACCTGTCCTAATTGCAACACCTTGGCGATCAAGAAGAGTTCCTAGATCATGAGGGTGAGCACCTTCAACAACAAATGATAAGACAGAAGCTTTTTCTTTGGCAGTTCCAATTAAGCGAACTTTTTCAACTTCTAGGATTTGTTTTGTCGCATAATCAAGAAGTTCTTTTTCATAGCTCTTAATAACATCGAGGTCACAATTAACGATGAAATCAACTGCTGGTTTAAGCCCGATACCACCAGCAATATGAGGTGTACCAGCTTCAAATTTATGTGGAAGATCGTTGTAAGTCGTTTTCTCAATTGTTACAACATCAATCATATCACCACCACCTTGATATGGAGGCATTGATTCAAGAAGCTTCTCTTTTCCATAAAGAGCTCCGATTCCTGTTGGCCCAAACATCTTGTGAGAAGAGAAGGCAAGGAAGTCACAGTTTAGATCTTGAACATCAATTTTTTCGTGTGCAATCGACTGAGCTGCATCAACACAGAAGTAAGCACCATTATCATGTGCAAGCTTAATGTATTTTTTGATATTGTTAACTGTTCCAAGGCTATTTGAAATATGGGCCATTGAAACTAGTTTTACATTGCCTTCAGAAAGAAGCTTCACATAAGCTTCTTCGTTGATGTCTCCTTCATCAGTAATTGGAATCTCTCTAACTTTAGCCCCAATCTTTTCTGCTTGGATCTGCCAAGGTACAATATTTGAATGGTGCTCCATAGTTGAGATTAGAATGACATCATCTTTTTTCAAGTAGTAAGGAATAAAAGAGTTCGCAACTAAGTTTAAGCTATCAGTTGTTCCTTTCGTAAAAATAATTTCAACTCTTGAATTAGCATTGATCAGTGATTGAATCGCATCACGTGTTTCTTCATACTTAATAGTTCCAAACTCACTTAGGTAGTGAACTCCTCTGTGAATATTGGCAACATTATGTGAGTAATGCTCATTAACAGTATTGATTACATTAATATGTTTAAGAGTAGATGCAGCATTATCTAAGTAGATAAGTGGCTTATCATGTACTTTTCTTTCTAGTTGTGGAAATTGTGCTCTAATAGCATTAATTTCGAAGGCCATTAAGATTCCTTTTCCATTTCATCAAATGTGTTTTTTTCAAATGATTCAAATAGAATTTCACTTAAGAAGTTTTCAATTTTCTCATCTTCAATTTTTGTAATTGCATCTGAACAGAATGCGTGGATAAGTAGTTTTTGCACGCGCTCTTTTGATAAACCACGAGACTGTAGATAGAAAGCTTCTTCATCACTCATTTGTCCTACTGTTGCACCGTGGGCACATTTAACATCGTCAGCATAAACTTCTAGTTGTGGACGAGTATCAACGTGAGCACCCTTAGATAAAAGTAGGTTCTTATTTAATTGCTCAGAATTTACAAGTTGAGCGTCTCGACAAACAAGAACTTTCCCAGTGAAAACTCCACGGGCCTTGTTATCAAGAACTCCTTTGAAAAGCTGAGAACTATCTGTTCTTTCTTTGATATGCGAAATTAGTGAGAAGTTGTCTGTATGTTGATCACCTCTAAGAGCGTATAGTCCATCAACACTTGCAGTTGCACCTGCACCATTTAGGCGAACTCTCATTTCATTACGAGACTTCTTTGCACCTGTTGTGAAAGTGAACGATTTAAAGTGTGCATCTTTTGCAATGTCAGCATTCACACTGCTTACGTGAAATGCATTTACACCATCAGTTTGAACTTTTACGTGGCTAACATTTGCTCCATCTGCAATTTTGAAATTTGAGACAGCGTTTATATTATATGCCTTGTCACTTCCCGTGAAAATCTCTACAAAACTAACCTTTGAAAATTGCTCAACGTTAACGTGAATACGAGGAAGAGCAAATTCTCCATCAAAGTCTGAAATATGAACAATTGAGATAATATCATCAACACTTACATTTTTTGGTACATTGATTTCAATAATATTTTCGACAGCAGAAGCATTAAGCATGGCAAAGATATCTGTTTGGTCACAATTGGCCTCATTTGCTACGAGTGCCTTGTGCTCAACGGTGATTTCTTCTGGAAAGAATGAGTCTGCTTTAGAGTACTGACCATTTAAAAGAACAACTTGATACTTTCCTGCAACCTTAACATTTTTAAGCATCGCTTTCTCAGTTGTAACCGTAAACTTTTCAGGTAATACATCTGTAAGTTTCGTATAAATCCAGTCTTCCATCTTTGTGTGTGGAAGTCCACGGGCCTTAAAATTATTCAAGGCTTCCTTATTTGAATCTGATTTAGCATAAGTTGCTAGATCATTTAAGTATTGGTCTGTTAATTCTTGGATATTCATTATTAATCCTAGTCCTTATTTTGTTAACCAGTCGTAACCTTTCTCTTCAAGCTCAAGAGCTAGCTCTTTTCCACCTGACTTAATAATTTTACCGCCACTTAGTACGTGAACATAATCAGGAACGATATAGTCTAGAAGTCTTTGGTAGTGTGTTACTAGAACGATACCATTGTACTTAGACTTGATCGCATTAACACCTTTTGCAACGATCTTAAGAGCGTCGATATCAAGACCTGAGTCTGTTTCATCAAGTAGTGCAATCTTTGGGTTTAGAACGGCCATTTGAAGGATTTCATTTTTCTTCTTTTCACCACCAGAAAAACCTGTGTTAACTGGACGGTCTAAGAATTCTTCTCTCATCTCTAGTAGTTCTAATTTTGGTCTTAGGAATTCTCTGAATTCTTCTTTTTTCATTTCTGCAGCACCTTGAGATTTAGATACTTCATTAAATGACTCAAGAAGGAAGTCAATATTTGATACACCTGGAACTTCAATAGGGTATTGGAAGCCTAGAAAGATTCCATTCTTTGCTCTTTCATCTGGCTCAAGTTCTAGTAGGTCTGTTTGCTTTCCATTGATATTGTAATCAATAGATCCACTTGTTACTTCAAATGAAGGGTGACCAGCGATAACTTTAGAAAGAGTACTCTTTCCTGAACCGTTTGGTCCCATAATTGCGTGAACTTCACCTGGTTTAACTTCAATAGAAATCCCTTTAAGAATTTCTTTTTCTTCTACTCTTGCGTGAACATCTTTAACTGTAAGTAAGCTCATTTTTTTCCCTTTATATAAATCTAAATTTTATCCAATTGAATTTTCTAATTTCATCTCAATTAACTTAACGGCTTCAACAGAGAACTCTAGTGGAAGTTCTTTAAATACTTCACTACAGAAACCATTTACGATCATTGAGATACATTTTTCCATATCCATCCCACGTTGCTGTAGGTAGAAAAGCTGATCTTCAGAAATCTTTGAAGTTGAGGCCTCGTGCTCTACAGTTGCCGTATTATTTTTCACGTCAATATATGGGAATGTGTTTGCTGAACACTTTGAACCAACAAGCATTGAGTCACATTGAGAATAGTTCTTTGCACCAATTGCCGAAGGCATAACTTTAACAAGCCCTCGATAGTTATTTTCAGATTCCTCTGCTGAGATACCTTTTGAAATAATTGTCGACTTTGTGTTCTTACCGATGTGAACCATTTTTGTTCCAGTATCGGCCTGCATTTTATTATTTGTTAGTGCAACAGAGTAGAAAGCTCCTTGAGAGTTTTCACCAATTAAGTTACATGACGGGTACTTCCAAGTGATTGCAGAACCTGCTTCAACTTGAGTCCAAGAAATTTTTGAATTCTTTCCAAGGCAGTTCCCACGCTTTGTTACGAAGTTATAAATACCACCTTTTCCTTTTTCATCACCGGCATACCAGTTTTGAACAGTTGAGTACTTAATTTCTGCATCATCAAGAGCAATAAGTTCAACGATGGCCGCGTGAAGTTGGTTTTCATCTCTTTGTGGAGCTGTACAACCTTCAAGGTAATTTACGTAGCTTCCCTTATCTGCAACAACAAGTGTTCTCTCAAACTGTCCTGTCTCTTTTGCATTGATTCTAAAGTAAGTTGAAAGATCCATCGGGCAAGTTACACCCTCTGGGATGTAAACAAATGATCCATCCGAGAATACTGCTGCGTTTAGTGCTGCATAGAAGTTATCTGCTGGTGGCACAACTGTACCAAGATATTTTTTTACTAGCTCAGGATGCTCTTGTACTGCTTCCGAGATAGAGCAGAAAATAACACCAACTGCTTCAAGCTCTTCTTTATATGTTGTCCCAACTGAAACTGAGTCAAATACTGCATCAACTGCAACTCCTGAAATTCTTTTCTGTTCAGATAATGGAATTCCTAACTTCTCAAAAGTCGCTAAAAGTTCTGGGTCTAAATCATCAAGACTTTTTGGCGCACTTTCTGTTGATTTTGGTGCTGCATAGTAATACAGATCTTCAAAATCAATTTCTGGAATCTCAAGTTTTGCCCAATTTGGCATTGGCATTTGCTTCCAAAGACGGAACGCCTTTAGACGATATTCAAGTAACCATTCAGGCTCATTCTTTTTTGCTGAAATCATTCTTACGATGTCTTCATTTAAACCTTTAGGAAACTCTTGAGTTTCAATGTCTGTAAAGAAGCCGTACTTATATTCTGACTTTGTTAATTGTGTATCACTCATGTGTGAATCCTGCCTTATTCATTAATAACTCTTCAAGCGACAAGTTAATCAGCTGGTGATTAACGTGAGAGTTAAGCTTTTCTATTGGTGAAATTAATTCGCAATTTAAGTATTTAGTACATTTACCTTTAAGGGCATCACAGTCTGAATTTGAAATCTTTCCTTCGATTGAATTACTGACTTCAAAAAGATTAATTTCAGACAGGGGACGGCTTAGGAAGTAGCCACCTTTAATTCCCTTAATTGATGAGAGGACGCCGTATCCATTTAGCTTTTGCATAACTTTTGATACGGGGTCAAAAGGCATTTTGTAGATGTCACATATTTCTCTGGCCGAAGTTAAGTTTTCAGCACAAGTGTGTCCGTGCTCTTGCATATGCTTTAGAGCTTTTAGGGCATATTCTGTTTTTTTACTAACCTTAAACATGCGTTTCACACCTATATTGTGACGAGTTAAATACCTTAGGTATCGCCTTTTATTAATAATTTACGTTATGCCATTTAAATAACGTAAAATAAGTCAAAAAACAACTTATTTAAGTCCATCTTATCAAATATATAGGTGGAATCACACCTCTAATCCATAATATTTATGTAAGATCGACTTTTATCAAGCTTTGTAGGAAAATGATTTCATGAGTGAACATGATACTGAAATTAACTTAAAACGACTTAAATATATTGGCTCTTTACGTGATGAGTCGATCACATCTCTGATTGAAGCACAACTTCTGCGTGAGGGGATTCATATCACAAAAGAATACGAGAACGATTTCTATCACTTATTTGTTGTGGATATTAATCAATTGCAACAGGCCCGTGACGTTTATCGTGTCTACATTGGTGGGGCAAAGCCGTCTAAAGTCGACGAGAATTGGCAGTACGTTCAGTCTTTAAGTATGGGGCCTGCGACAATTATTATATTGGCCTTATGTGTAATTGTTTTTATTTTTGGTTGGATCTTTAAAAATGAAAACCTTTACTATCTCTTTCTCTTTTCAACTTCAAAGGTTGATGCTTTTGCAGATATCAATCGTGGAGAATATTGGCGTCTACTTTCTCCGGCCTTTATTCATTTTGGCTATATCCACATCTTCTTTAATATGCTTTGGTGGAAAGAGCTTGGTAAGCTTATCGAAGTAACTAAGGGAAGTGTCTTTCTTGTCTTACTATTACTATTTACCGCAATTACTTCAAATATTTTACAAGCAATAATGTCGCCGGGGATGTTCGGCGGGCTCTCTGGTGTAGTTTACGGCCTATTGGGATTTTTATGGCCTTACTCAAGACTGAATCCAAATTTCAAGTTTAAGCTTCCAACTTCAGATATTGTACTTATGGTAGGGTGGCTTTTCTTAGGCTTCTTTGATGTCTTTAATTTTAAGATGGCCAACTGGGCCCATGGTGGAGGACTGGTAAGTGGTGCAATTTTAGGTGTTATTTTTGCTTTGATGGATCGAAATAAGAGAATTCCCCAACCTTAAGTTTTCCAAGCTTTACGTCACCAATAGCAACTCGAATAAGTCTAAGCGTAGGAAAGTCTACGGCCGCACACATTCTGCGAATTTGTCGATTACGTCCCTCTGAGATGCGTACTTCAATCCAAGATGTTGGAATCGACTTTCTTACTCGCACTGGAGGTACTCGCTCTTCAATTTTAAAATCCGCAAGTTTTTTTACTTTGGCAGGCTTTGTCTTGTAATTTCCTTTAATAACAACACCACGTTTAAGCTTTTCAATTGCCTCTGTCGTAATATCGCCATCGACTTGAACAATATAGGTTTTTTCAACCTTGCTATCAGCATTTGCCATTTGGTTCTTATACTTTCCATCATTTGTTAGAATAAGTAGACCTTCACTATCTTTATCAAGTCGTCCGACAGGATAGACTTCCTTAGGTAGTTTATAATCGATAAGGCTTAACTGATCTCGATGATCTTTTCCAAATTGGCAAAGAACATCGTAGGGCTTATTGAAGATGATATACTGGTTGTCTCCATTACTAGAAAGCTCTTTAAAATTCTCAAGTGAAAATGGAGCTTCTACTTTTAAGTTAATTTCTTCATTTGAAAATTTATCAAAAAATCGAAGCTTATAGGCACATAGTCTTTGTCCACTTTGGTCTTTTGAATTTGAATAAATTGGATCACCATAAATCGGATGGCCCATATGTTTTGCATGAGCGCGAATTTGGTGCTTTCGACCTGTTAGAATTGTAAATTCTAAAAGTGAATACTGCTTATTTGTATCGATTACCTTGTAGTCAGTAATGGCCTTTTTTCCACCTGAATTTACCACGGCCATCTTTTCAATATGTCCGACACGATTAGCTTTTAAGAAGTTCTCAATTCTTCCTTCTTGCTCAGAAAGTTCTCCGCTACATATTGCTAGGTAGCTCTTCGTTATCTTATTTGGATCGTGTGAACTAAAGAGTTCTTGTAGATACTTATTCGCTTCTTTATTCTTTGCAAATAAAAGAATTCCCGACGTTTCCACATCAAGTCTGTGGGCCAAAACGAGATACTGGTCTTTTCCATCTGCTCGATTCTTCAAAAAACTTGCTAATGCATCTGTACAATTGTCTCTAAAACGATCGAGAGTTTTATGCACAGGCCAGCCGGCCTTTTTAAATAAGGCAATATAATTACCATCCTCGAAGATGATATCATTGGCCGATAGACGAATTTTAATTCTTTTTTTCACTGAAAGTATTGTATCATGTTTAACATGAACGATTTACCAAATTCTGAAGCATGTGAAAGAAATAAAGGCCCCATTCTAGAGGTGATTAAACCTTATCTAGAGAGTTGTGAAAGTGGAGAATTCCTAGAAATTGGCTCTCTAACTTGTCAGCATAGCGCTCACTTTGCAAAGAGCTTTTCTCAAATTGATTTTATTACATCAGAAATTAGAGAAAACCAGAATGTCCTTAAAAAGTGCCTAGAGCATTACAGTAAGAACTTAAAGAATCTCAAAGGTCCTCTGACTTATGAAGCCGGTTTTAATAAACTTGAAGCAGGTAAGAAATTCTATTACACAGCAAATACTTTACATATTATGCCTTGGAAGGCCGCAAAGACCTTTATTAAGGATTTGGCCCAAGCAATGGATGAGAATAGTACTTTGTTTATTTACGGCCCATTTAAGTACCATGGAAATTTCACTAGTCCTTCAAATGAACAATTTGATACTTACTTAAAAGAGAGAGATTCTCAGAGTGGAATTAGAAATTTTGAAGATGTTTGCAATAACTTCTTAAAGAAAGGTGTCTTCCTAAAAGAAGATATTGCAATGCCAGCTAATAATCAGTTACTAGTTTTTACGAAGTAATAAGATTACATTCTCTCTGGTACTTGGATTCCTAGGATACCAAGGCCCGTTTTAATAATTTCACTTGTTGCATACGCCAGCTCAAGTCTTGCTTTTTTAAGAGACTCTTCGCTCGAAGCAATTGGGCAAGCTGCGTAGAAGCTATTAAATAACTTTCCAAGCTCAAATAGGTAAGTCGTAAGTAAACTTGTCTTATTCTGCTCATGTGCTTTTGTAGCAACATCATTAAATAGTGAAAGTTTTTGTAAAAGTTCAAATTCCTTCGTTTCAACAATTGAAGATGCATTTGAAAGTTCAAGCGCTTGTGCCTTTTCGAATCCTTGCTTTGATAGAAGTGAGTTAATTCGAGCATAAACGTATTGAAGATATGGGCCAGTATCACCATCAAGCTTTAACCACTCATTCATATCAAAAACGATTTTACGATTGTTATCAATTTTGATCATTCCGTACTTGATCGCACCGTTTGCAATCTTAGTCGCTGTTTCATCAATCTCTGATTGGCTCCATTCTCCAGCATACTTATTTAAGTAATCTTCTTTGATCTTAGCTTCCATATTGTTTATTAGATCAGTAAGGGCAACAATATTTCCTTTACGAGAACTCATGGCACCATCTGTTAGCTCCACCATTTCATATGGAAGGTGATAGCAGTCTTTTGCCTGTTCAAATCCTATATGCTCAAGAACTTTAAATACTTGTTTGAAGTGAAAGGCTTGGCGAGAGTCAACGATGTAGATATTATTTTTTACACCGTATTCTTCAAATTTCTTAATTGCAAGGGCCACGTCTTTTGTTGAATAAAGTCCTGTTCCATCAGACTTGATTAGAATACAAAAACCTAGCTTATCTTCACTTAGATCCATTCCAATAGCACCATCATCTTTTACGAATAGACCTTTCTCATAGTATTCGTTACAGATCTTTAGTGATGGAGCGTCCATTTCAGATTCAAAGAACCAGCGATCAAACTCAACATCTGCCCAAGCATATGTCTTCTTCATTAGATCAATCGACCACTGACGAGTCTCTTTCCAAAGATCGAAGAATTCACCTTCTTCAGCATGAAGTTGTTTTAGGATTTCTGTAAGCTTTGCGCGGTTATCGTCTTCTTTATCTGAGCCAAGCTCGTCTTCTAGCTTTGTATTTGCTAGAGTGTAAATACGGCCAAGCCATTCTCCCTTATTCGTTTCAGGAATTGTGTCTTGATTATGATATTTTAAGTACCATAGACATTTTGCAACGTGAGTTCCAGAGTCTCCAGGATAAGTCACTGGATGAACATCAACGCTACAATACTGTTTAATTCTAACAAGAGCATTTCCAAGACATAGATTTCTCATATGACCAACGTGAAGCTCTTTGTGAGTATTTGGCTGCGAGTACTCAATCATTGTTTTACCTTCGCCTTTAGTTAGCTCTTTTTTGAAGAACTCACCTGAGCGAATTTCACTGACTAGATTTGCAAAGTATGCATCAGCTGTAAGTGTAAAGTTTAGGTATGGGCCTTGTGCTTTAAGGTCTTTTATAATCGAAGCGTTTGCTTCAAGATCAATTTGTTCTAAGATTGCAGCAGCGATTTGTGGTGGCCCTTGCTTAAGAGCTTTGGCGAAACGAAATACTGGAAAAGCGTAGTGGGCCATCTCAATATTTGGCGCCTGTCCAATTGAGGCATAAATATCTGCTCTTTCAAACTGTGCATCTGGGTAAGCAGTCGAGAATGCATTTTCAAGGATATCAGTAAGCTTTGTTAAAATTGTATTCGTTTCCATTAATTAATCACCGTAATTTGCTGCGCTGCAGTTTAGTATAAGTATGTTATCATCATATTATAATAAATAATTTACTAATTGTTTAGGAAAAGTAATTTCATATGTTCATTTCTACTAGACTTCTAATGATTATATTTAGCTCAGTGTTAATCGTAGTAGCGCCAATTGGAGACACTATTGCCGACGATGGTATGACTCCAATTGAAGAATTTCAAAAAAAGCAGCTAAAAGAGCGAAAAGAAGCAGAAGACTTTCGTAAATACAATACGGAGTCCAGTATTGGTGATGGACTTTTTAAAGGTTCAAATCTTATCTATCTTTGTGGTAAGGATCGTAGGCACTACGCCTGTGTGAATGATCTTTCCATGCAAAATTGTGAGCGTCGTAAAGATATGAAATGTATGTTTATACAAAAGACTAAAGGCCAAAGGGAATGCTTCAAGATTCAGTCTGAGCTTATGCTTAAGTCGCGTATTGATTCTTATTGTAAAAATTAATTAATCTCACGATACATTAGGATATGTCGTCCGATTCCCTCAATTTCAAATTCGTCTTCAAAGCTTTCAAAACCTAGCTTTTCGTAGAAAGCTCTTGCTTCGATACGAGCATTGCACCAAATAAGGTTACAAAAGTTTTGCTTAATAATTGGGAAGGCGACATTAAGTAGCTCTCTTGAAAATCCTTGTTTTCGATAACTTTCAAGTGTTGCCATACCTTGTAATTGATATTGATTATCAATATTAAACTTTGGGTTTGGATTAAAATAAAAAGATGCCACAGATACGAGATTATTTTCGACGAAAGCACCTAAGTGAAAAGTATCGGACTCGTCATCAGCAACAAATTTATAACTAGATTCATTGCCATCTATACCTAGTACTGAGCGTCGAATTTTATATGTATCTTTCAAATGGATTCTTTTTACAATCATAGAGGGAATTTATACCAAATAAATGAAATTTTGTCACAATAAAGAAATATAAGCTTATTAATTGAGTATTAAACTTTAGAATTTAGTTTTTTTTACTATTGTGACAACAATAATTATGGGAAATAGTTACGTTATCTTTATAATAGATATATGAAGTTTAGTATAATAAAAATCCAAAAGGCCGTGGCCGATTTCTTCCATTTTCTAAATCAAGAGTTTTCTAAGCTTATTGCTCATATTGATGAGTTCATATTAGCGTGGCCAATGCGCTCTTTTTTTATCTTTCTAGCGATAATAATAATCGCTCGAGTTATGTTCTTTTTAGCAAGAACATATCTGTTAAAGAGAAGTGAGAATCAGATACAGGCTAGAAAGTTTGTCTTTCGTTTCTTTGACTTTAATCTTTACTATCTATTCGCCTTTAGCGCTCTTGATGTTTTTAATCTTTATCTTTTGAAGTTTCAACGAGAGGACTTTCAACTTTTTTTACACGTCTTCAGAAATATACTTGTTCTCTACGTACTCTATATTAATATCGGTTACTTTCACAGTTTCTTACGTTTTAATTTTCAAGTTTATTTTAAGAGAGTAAATAAGGATTTTGTTAAGGACAGCAAGAAACTTCGCTATATTATTACAATAACAACTTTCTTCTATATTCTCTTATATAATTTATTTTCCGGTTTTCTTGGTCACAATATTATCACGATTCTATTCTTTGTTATTTATACAGCGATCCTACTTCGCTATGAGAACTATGCGCAATTGATTCTACCTAAAATTGTACCGCCTTCAATGTTACTCACTCAAAAGCATATTTCTAATCTTGTCATTAGATATATCTTGCCAGTTTTCTTATACATCTACACACTTCTATATTCATTTTACTTAATGTTCTTCTTGGCAAATAACGACAAGGAGTGGTCAAAGAACTTACTTTCAGGCATTTTAGAACAGCATCTAGAAAGTCTAAGAGATGAGGTCTTCACAGAGTATGAAGTACCTGGCACCTATCTTGATATATTTAAAAGAGAAAGTGATACTGAAATTGTCAGAAAGCCAGATCCTGCTGTGATGGCCTATGAGCGTATTGATAGTTGGCTTAATGGAACAAGTAGTTCATATCATTTGGCATTTTCTGGAGAGTCGGGAAGTGGAAAGAATCATGTCTTGGATAAAATCTTAAAACGATATTCTTCAGTAACATCTTTCAAATTGGATATTAATGAAAAAATTGTTGAAGAATCTGTTCTTTTAAAAAGACTTGAAAACTTTGTTGGTAATGGTGATGAAGAAGAAAAAAAGTTCGTTATCATTAAAAATGCACATAATCTCTTTTTATCGAAATTTAATGGTTTTAAGGCATTTGACGCCTTTTTTAAAGTCATTAATAGTTCTTCTAAAAATGTCTTTTGGTTTACTGTGTGGAATAGTAATTCACTAAATTTAATTAAGCATATTTATAATAAGTATGAATTGTCTTCAGATACCATCCATATAAGGCCATGGAGTAAAGAAGAGCTTATGCAATTGATTTTAAAAAGACATGAACCAACAGGTCTTGAGATCAGATTTAACGAAGAGCTTTTTGAAATTATGTCGCACTTTGGAGCAGAAAGATCAATTGAAAATGCTCAGGATATTTACTTTAGAATCTTAGCAAAACAAACTGGTGGAAATCCACAGGCAGCAGTTAACACGTGGCTTAAGTCTATTTCTCACGTAAATGACAAAACAATTGAGCTGCACCTCCCACAACGTCGTCCAATTCATGAAGTTGAAATCTTGACTGATGAATCACTATTTGTTTTTTCAAGCATCCTATCTCATGAGCACCTTAGCTTTTCTGAGATTGTGGCGACAACAGACCTTAGTGAAAAAGTTGTTACCTATGCTCTCAAAACAGGCTTTGGGAAGGGAATCCTAAGTAAGGATGGGGATTACTTTCACATTAGAAAAGATTGGTTAGTGGACATCAAAACAATCTTACGAAAGAGGAATTTTATCTATGAATGAAACAGTAACTGATACAATTGCTAAAACGCAAAAAATGGCCAGTATTTTTGATTCTGTTAATCCTGAAATGATTCTAAGTCTTGTCATGGGTTTTCTAACTCTTTTCATTATTGTAAGAATCGTCTCTTGGTCCCTACAGTATTTAGCAATTAAGATTCCGTTTTATCGCTTATCAATACTTCAATTAAATACAATCATCACTCACATGATTTATATCTTTGGTACTTTTTGGTTACTTTACGTAACCCTAAACCCAAGCCAAGAAATGATTTATGCATTTATTGGGTCAGGTGCAGTGGCTATTGGCTTTTCACTCAAAGACCTTATTTCTTCTATTATTGCCGGTATTATTTTAATTTTTGATAAGCCATTTCAGGTAGGGGATCGAATCCAATTTCGCGATAACTATGGTGATATCATCCAAATCGGACTACGTTCTGTACGTATTCAAACTCTTGATGATTCGACAGTAACAATTCCCAATAATTTATTTCTTAGTGAAAATGTCGCTTCAGCTAATTCGGGACAACGAGATATGCTGGTTTGTAGCTATTTTTATTTTAAAAATAATTGCGATATTTCACGTATGATATCACTACTGGAAGAAGTTACATCAACTTCTCGTTACGCTTATTTAAAGAAGCCTTTAAAAGTTATAGTGTCGACGGAAAAATTTGAGCACGGTATTGGAGTGAAGGCCACGGTTAAGGCCTACGTGCTTGAAACAGTTTATGAGAAGGCTTTTGTTACAGATATTACAAAGAGATTTTATGAGGCATTAAGAGAAGAGGAGCTTGCCGATCAACTGCTTTCTGAGTCATAATTTAGACTAATTCTGCCAAAGATAAGGAGTTGATATGGAAATGGAAATCTTTTTTCGCTATTGTGGTGTTCTAGGATTGCTTTATGTCGGTGTTACACTAAATGTAATACGTAATCGCTGGAAACATCGTGTAGGTCTAGGACATGGAAAGGTGTCTGATATGAACAAGGCCATCAGAATTCATGGAAACTTCTCGGAGTATATTCCTTTTATTCTTTTATTAACTTATTTTGCTATCGAAAAACAGATGATCTCTATGACAGGAATTCATGTACTTCTTTCAGCACTTATTATCTCAAGAGTATCTCACTTTATTGGACTTACAAAAAGTGCTGGTACTTCATTTTATCGTTTTTTCGGTACCAGCGTTATTCTTATTGCTTTAATCGGTATCAGTATTATTTTATTACGTTAATACAAATATCAAGATCGCCTAGGGTGTTGCGAACATCCTGGGCAGTCATTGAATAGAAGAGATCTTTTAGTCTCTTATGGATTTCTCCACTTGTTTCAAATCTTTCATCATCTGTTGAATCAAACTTAAATGCTTCTTTAAAAGATTGCCAAAATTTTTCTTCAACACATGCCATGACGACAAATTCACGGTCACTTGTTTGATAGATATTGTAACAAGGGTAAAGTCCGTTGTGTAAGAACTTATGATCAGTTTCTCGAATTGATTTTGGCCAGAAAGCATCAAAAACTTCTTGAGTTGATTCATATAGATAAGACTCAATGATTTGAACATCTTTAGTCTCTTGTGCCTTAAACATTGCTCCTAGTAGATCAAAGGCCATTTTCTGACCAAAATTAATACCTGCTAGTGGCAAGAATGGAGGGGCCACATCTTCAATTGAATTGATATTTCTTAGGTGTAGACTTAGAAGTCCCGTCATTGCTAGAGCATTTAAATCGTGCATATGATTCATATGCTCTTTTGATGCCTTTGGGATAACAATTCCATAAGAGTTCTTAACAGTATTTTCGATTGTTTTAATCGAAATTCCAAGCTTATCTTGAATCTTGCCAGGAATTCCCATAATAATTCCATCTGCTTCAAATACTAACTTTTGAATCTCTTTAATATCTTCTTCACTTTTAAAATCGAAGCGTTTGACTGTTTTACACTCATTTAATTCTTCGTACCATTTTGGAAATGAGTTATCCATTTCAGCGAATAGTCCATATATGAATGGGTCTTTAAACTTTGAATCTTCAATTTTAATGACATTTGCACCAAGGCCCGCAAGAAGTTTTCCTGCTAAAGGCCCTGGTAGTCGATGTGAAAAATCTATAATTGTTTTTCCGGCAAGTGGCTTTCCTTGAGTGTTACTCATTAACTTCGCCCTGTACGTGATTTGGTTTTAAAGTCTCAATGAAATTATCTAAACCTTCTCCAGTCATTTCGCATTCATTTGCACCACAGATTTCCCATCTTTGTCCCTTGTCTTCTTGGAAGTCGAAAACAAACCTTGGAAGGAAGTAGCAAATAAAGCCAGCGAACTCTTGGTTTTGAAGCCATTCTTTTGGGCACTTGATCACTTTGTAAGCATTTGCTGGATAGCTGAGTGCTCTTAGGCCTTCACCAGATCCCGCAGGATTTTTTAGAACATCTTGAGTCGTGTTTTCCATTAGAGGCTTGATTTCTTCAAGCATATCAATGTCACCAAATAAAACACTTGCACGTCTTACTAATTTAATAAGAGTTGAAACAGGTGACTTGAATGACTGGTCAAAGCTTGTGTAGTTTTGATTTGGATAAAGTTCCGCATCGTTATCTCTTAGAGCACGTGTTTTAAGACGGCCGTCCACTAAGAATTCTTTTAAGATAAAGCCTAACGTGTCTTTTAGGTTTGCTTTAAAGACAGGGTTTCCACTTAGCTCGTATATTCTAAGTTGTGCTTCTGCAAAAAGAACATAGTCTTCAAGAAGAGATGCACCAACTGGACGAGTTGTTGTGTGACGAAGACGCATTCCATTTGGAGTCGTCTCTAGAAACTTCTTATATGTTCCTTCGACAACACGGTTAAATAACATACTAGCTGCATTTCTAATTGCTGGAACCTGAGTGTATTGCATAACATCTGATAGGGCAGTGATCATGTGGAAATTCCAACTTGCAATCCCTTTATTATCAGTCATTGGTGGAATACGAAGCTTTCTTTCATTAAGAAGTGCTTTTTTAGCATTTCTAATGAGCTCCCAAGACTCAGTTGTGAAAATATCTTTCGCCTTATCATGATTAATCGTAAGAACATTAAGCCCAGAATCAAAATTACCTTTTTGTGTAACTCCAAACCATTCTTTTAGCTTGTCTAGATTCTTTGTTAATGACTCATCTTCAGTATCAAAGCGCCCTAGAGCATCTTCAAACTCTTGCTCAGTATATGTGAAGTATAGACCTTCAACACCTTCACTATCTGCATCTTGAGCAGAGAAGAAAAAGTTTTCTTCTTCATTAAGCATTTCTGTTTTTAGGTATTCAAGTGTATTAAAAATTCCATCAAATACTAAAGGTGATGGGTAGAGCATACTTGTCTTTGCAAGAAGCTTTAGGAGACCAGCTTGATCATAAAGCATTTTCTCAAAGTGTGGCACAGTCCACTTATTATCTGTACTGTAACGGTGTAGTCCACCACGTACTTGATCGTAAACACCACCCATTAACATTCTTTCAATTGACTTAATAATGTGTTCACCATGTTCTTTTTTTACAACACCTTCAAGCATTTGTTCGATGGCCCACTCATAGAAAGCTAATTGTGGAAACTTAGGTGCTTCACCAAAGCCACCGTTTTCCTGATCTTTGAATTTGTCTAGAACATCAAGAACTGAGTTTGGATGTGGAAAGTGTCCCTGGAAGTCAACATTTTCTGGTGAGATAAAGCCTTTCTCAATTGCATCAAATGCTTTGTTCGCATTTTCAGTAACGGTAGCATTATCTTCTTTATATGCTCTCACTAGTTCAGTTAAAACTTCCATAAATGGAGTTGCTTTAGCTTTGGCCTCTTTTGGAAAATACGTTCCAACAAAAAATGGCCTTAGGTTTGGAAGTAGGAAGGCACTAAGAGGCCAGCCTCCACCATTAGTGAATAATTGGCAGGCTTGCTGATAGTAATTATCAATATCTGGGTGCTCCTCTCTATCAACTTTGATATTGATAAAGTTTTCATTGAGATACTTTGCAGTTTCTTCATCACAAAATGATTCTTCGGCCATTACGTGACACCAGTGACAAGAGCTGTATCCAATTGATAGAAAGATCGGTTTATTTTCTTCAGTTGCACGTGCAAGAGCCTCCGGACCCCATGGGAACCAGTGAACTGGATTGTCTTTGTGTTGTTTTAGGTATGTTGATGATTCATCTTTTAATCGGTTAAATCCAATATCTGTCATTCTTACTCCTCAAATTTATATATCTATTATGCGTGAAATATTTAAAAATTAAAGGATAACCTCCCAAAATCCTGTAATTAAATGAATGTTTTTGAAATTATTTCTTGCGCTTCGCATTATAATTTTATTTTAACTAGACGAGTAGGTTCAATAGCGGTAAAAGACCTTCATATGAAAGCACCGAGTGAGCGATATAGCTCGCATCTTGAACATTTTAGTACTTTTTGTACGAATACAAAATCATGGTTCACGCTAGGACTTTGTGCCTTTGCAGTCGTGCTTTCTTTCGACTTTTTATGGACACCGACAAGCACAAACTTCCGCGATCTTGGGATCCTTTCATCAATTAATTCAAAAAATCAAAATTTCACTCCTTATAATAGTTATAACTTTAAAGAAACGAATCCATTCTTTAAAAGCTTGCATCTAGGCTTTCTTTCATCAATTGATAAAAAGACGCTTGAGGATACTTTGATTGCTCATATGGAGCATCCAATAAACGTAAGAGCAGAGAAGTATATTTCTTCACTTCTACATTTTGCTGAACAAAGACAACTTGATCCATTATGGGTTATCTCTATTGCTTGGACTGAAAGTCATTTCAATCCAACTGCACAAAGTTATGTGAAGGCCCAAGGCCTAATGCAGATCATGCCTAAAACAGGGGTTTTTCTGCATAAGCTTTTAAAGAGATCCCTCAATCAAGAAGATATTATTGAGATTCTTCGTGTGCCTCACGTAAATATGGAATTAGGTGTCTATTATCTTAGTCGTCTTTATAAGAGATTTGGTCTTTATCGCTATGCGACGGTTGCCTATAATATGGGGCCAGGCTTTGTGAGGCAGCGTCTGCGTTTTAATCGTCCAGTTGGAACAAAGAATGTTTATTATGACAAGGTGAAGAAGAATTATAAAAAACTTCTGGCCGCTGTTGAGACTTTAAATAAACGTTCACGTTCACTTGGCGTTGAGTCAATTCTTCATAAGAATAACCACCAATTCGATCTTGATTACTACCTAGGGATGGATCTTGTTCCTAGTTCTGATGAAAAAATTGCTAAGAAAGAAATTTCTAAATCACGCTTAGCGAAAAACTCGTAATTCATTGAGTCATCTTTTCAACTTCAAATAGCTATTAAAAATTGCTATATTCGTTCCTTATAAATTACATGAATAAGGAAGTTGTATGACATATTCATCAGTTATTGCAATTGATGGCCCAAGTGGGAGCGGAAAATCAACAGTAGCTAAGTTGTTGGCCAAGGAGTTAGGTATTCTATATATCGACACTGGAGCTATGTTTCGCGCTTTAGCCTTTGCTGCAAATGAGAAGGGAATCGATCTTCATAATCATGGTGCGGTAGAATCATTCTTAAAAGATATTAAACTTGAATACGGACAAGCTGATGCACTTGTAAAAGTGGATGGTGTTGATTTATCTCAAAAAATTAGAGAGCACCATGTTTCAAAACTTGCTTCAATCATTTCTCAAATTCCTGTTGTAAGGACAATGCTTTTAGATTTTCAACGCTATATTGCAGATGAAAAAGTATGTGTTATGGAAGGGCGTGATATTGGATCAGTTGTTTTTCCAAATGCATTCATTAAGTTCTTTGTTACTGCTTCAATCGATATTCGTGCTCAAAGAAGATTTGACCAATTAATTGAGAAAGGTCAGCACGATATTGATCTTGAACAACTAAAGCGTGATGTGAAAAAGCGTGATGATAAAGACATGGGTAGAGAAGTTGCTCCACTTGTAAAAGCGGATGATGCTACTCTTGTTGATACTAGTGAGATGGCCATTGATAAGGTTATTTCGACTCTAAAAGAAAACGTACAAATTCGCGCTAAAGAGGTTGGTATAGCGTTGTGAAATATTTAATCAGTCGCACAGATGCCATTGGTCAAAATATCTTAACGATGCCAATGGCCCAGGCCATAAAAGAAATGGATCCGAATGCGACTGTTGCTATAATCACATCTCCAACTTCTGTCATTCTCTATAAAGACCACCCTTATATCGACAAAGTTTACGTTCTTGATAAGAAGAGGTCATACCCATTTAAAGTAAAAAAAGCACTTCAGGTTTTTAATGAGTTTAAGCCAGATGTCTATCTCTATGCAGGTGGATCACAAACACCAAACTTTGTGGCCTGGCTAAAGAAAGTTCCTTTCCGTGGCGGACACCTTGCCAAGTGGCAGGCCAATTTCACTTTAAATCGTGGAGTTCGACAAATTCGCTCTGAAGTGGAAGGGCATGAAACTTTCTATAATATAGAGCTACTTCGTGATCTTGATAATTTTACTAATATAGAACATCGAGAATTCATCCCTGAGTTCAACTTTACTGTTAATGAGAATGATTTTAATTCATTTAAAGAGTTAATTAAGGGAGAAGGTCTAGATCCAGAAAAAGAAATGGTCTTTGTTCATCCTGGAGTTTCTAATGATAATTTGTCATGGCCGGCCAAGAATATTGCTACTTTCATAAAGCGTATAAATGGTATTTATCCTAATCGTTTTAATTTTATCATTTCTCATATTCCTTCAGATCTACGCTACGTAAATCCTGTTAGGGAAGAGCTTAGAGATTATGATGATCAGAATATCTATTACTTTAATGGCAAAAGACGTGGCATTGTTAACTTTCTAAATATTCTAAAACACGCTACACTTTTTATAGGACCTAACTCTGGGGCCACACATATGGCCGCTGTTCTTGGTGTTGATTTAGTTGGAATTTTTTCACCTATTAAAAGCCAATCGTCACTTAGGTGGAAACCTAAAGGGGATGCGCAGATCAAGACGGTCACTCCAAACGTAGTTTGTGGGGAGTCTGACAAGTGTACCGGAATGGATTGTCCATACTATGACTGTATGGCAAAGATCGAAGAAGACAGAGTAATTGAAATTGCAAAATCAATTTTAAATAAATAACGGAAATATTATGACAAAATTAATTTCATCTGAACGCTTTAATGCAATCATTACAAACCTTAACACGATTAAACCAATTCTCGTTGTGGGAGACGTGGGAATCGATAAATACACATCTGGTGTCGTCAATCGTATCTCACCTGAAGCACCTGTTCCACTTCTTGAAGTTCAAAAAGAATGGCAAAAACTAGGGCTTTCAGCAAACGTTTCGGAGAATTTAAAAACTCTTGGTGTTAACTCAACTTTATGTGGAGTTATGGGTGATGATGCTAATGCAAATGTTTTAGAAGATCTTCTTGAAGAAGCGGGGCTTTCTACTTGGGGAGTTGTTCGTTGTGATGAAAGACCAACTGTTTTCAAGGAAAGAATTGTAACAGATCATCAACAAATTTGTCGTATTGATTATGAGTCAAAGAAGCCTATTAATGCAGATGTTGAAAAAAGGTTAGTAAGTCGTATTAACGAACTCAAAGAAAATCATGGTGCTTTAATACTTGAAGATTATTCTAAAGGAGTGCTTACTGAATCTTTAATTTCACGTTTAGTTAGTGAGTTTAAAGAGTCAAAGAGCTTAATTGCTGTTGACCCTAGTCGCACAACTCCGCCGCTATATTATAAGGGTGTCTCACTTCTTAAACCAAACCATCTTGAAGCAAAGCTTATGGCAAATCTACTAGGATATGCAGGGGAGCTTCAGGTTGAAGATATTGCTGAAATTCTAGTTGATAAACTGGAGTTAGAAAAAATTATTATTACTCTTGGTGCTCGTGGAATGGCCATGCTGGACACTCTTGGTGATGGTAAATTGCACATGATCCCAACTGTTGCCAACGAAGTCTATGATGTTTCTGGAGCAGGGGATACAACAATTTCTCTTCTTGTTGCCTGTCTTGAAGCAGGAGCAAGTCTTGAGGAAGCCGCTTGGATTGCTAACTGTGGAGCGGGTGTGGTTGTCGGAAAAGTTGGTACAGCTACAGTTAATCTTGAAGAGTTAAGCAATTACTACAATGTTTTAAAAGAGAAAATGAAGTAGAGTGAGCGATTTAAAACCGGCCACTCGTGCCCTCGCTTTCTTCAGTGTTCTTTATCAAGAGGACAAGATTGGTCCAAGTGAAATTATTAATTTACTTGGGCCACAGTACTCTGATCCAATACTATTCACACACGATTTTTTTCCAATGAAAGACTATTACAGCAAAGAAATGGGGCAGAATCTCAAAAGATGCTTTTTCTTCTATCCTGAGCTTATTGAGAGAACTAAATTAGTTGAACTCAAAAAATATTGTGATGCACTTGAAAAGCAATATCTCTTGGATAGCGCTAGGACTTTTAATATTGATCCAGGGCTCATCTGCTTGGATCAGGTCCTACTTTCGAGTGGCAAGCCTTACTCTCATCGTATCTATTTAGGAGAAGGAGTTTTTGCTGAATTGACCTATCAATTTCAAGGTAAAACTTACCAAAGTCTTTCTTGGACATACCCCGACTATCAGCACCAAGAGATCATTTCAAAGTTCAATTGGTTTCGCTCATTTTTATTGGTACTTTAAACACCCCACGTCTTGCTTTTTCGCACACCGCATGAAAAACTCCCAAGGTTATTATTGAACGTATAAAAATCGTCGAAAATAGGTGGGATTATGATTGATAAGCTAAATGAAGCTTATGGGAAGTTTCAAACAGAACTTGAAACACTAAGTGCACAGCCAGATGTACTTTCACTTAAGTCTAGTTACTTAGGGAAGAAGGGCGCTGTATCTGAAATTTTAAAGTCGCTTAAGGATGCTACTCCTGAGCAGAGAAAAGAAATTGGGCCAGTTGCCAATGAGATTAAGCAAAATATTGAAGGGCTTGTTGCAAAGAAGCTATCTGAGATTGAGCTTGCTGAAATTAATGAAAAGCTAAGTAAGAATAAAATCGATATTACTTTTACTGACGCAGTTAAGTCTAAGAATAATAATCACGGCGGACTTCACCCAAGAACTCTTGTGCAACAAGAGGTTGAAGATATTTTCTTATCAATGGGGTTTGAGGTTTTAGATGGCCCACATGTTGAAACAGAGTTTTATAACTTTGAGGCCCTAAATATTCCTGGTGATCACCCAGCTCGTGATATGCAAGATACTTTCTGGTTTAGAGATGAGAAATCTCCGGAAGGCAATAAACATCTTTTACGTACACACACTTCAACTATTCAAGTACGAGGGATGATGTCTCGTAAGCCACCATTCCGCTTCATTGCTCCTGGAACAGTATTTCGTTGTGAAAGAACTGATGCTTCTCACGAGATGGTATTTCAACAATTAGAAGGGATGATGGTTGGAAAAGATATTTCTGTATCAAACCTAATTTACTTCATGAAAGAAATTCTAACTGAGATCTTTAAGAAAGATGTCGAAGTAAGGCTTCGTCCTGGTTACTTCCCATTCGTTGAGCCAGGTTTTGAACTAGATATCAAATGCCAAGTTTGTAGCGGAAAAGGGTGTTCTGTTTGTAAACAAGTTGGTTGGGTAGAGCTTCTTCCATGTGGGATGGTTCATCCAAATGTTCTTAGAGCAGGTGGAATTGATCCTGAAGAATATAATGGTTTTGCATTTGGGCTTGGTTTAGATCGTCTTGTTATGATGAAGTACGGAATCGATGATATCCGCCACCTTCAGTCAGGTGATCTACGTTTTAACTCACAATTTAAAGAATATTAGAAAAGTTTTAAGGATAATATATGTTAATTAGTATCGATTGGATTAAAGACTTCGTAAAAGTTCCAGACTTAGATGCAAATGAAATTGGATCAAAATTTACTCTAGCAACTGCTGAAGTAGAAGACGTTCTTTCTGTTGGTGATCACCTCGAAGCAATCACTGTTGTTGAAGTTCTAGAAAAAGAAAAGCACCCTGAAGCTGATAAGTTAAATCTTGTTACTTTCACAAACGGAAAGGATAAGTTTCAAGTTGTTTGTGGTGCTGCAAACGTTAGAATCGGAATGCGCACAGCTTATGCTCCACTTGGAATCACTCTACCAAATGGCCTAACACTTGAGCCTAAAAAAATTCGTGGTGTTCTCTCTGAAGGAATGCTTTGTTCTGAAGAAGAGCTTGGTTTCGCTGAAGATTCTGCCGGAATTATTGAGCTCGATAAAATGTTTGATAACCCAGAGCTTGGCACAAATATGCTAACTCTTTTCAATCAAACAAAAGATATCTTATTAGACGTTGATAATAAGTCTCTTACTCATAGACCAGATCTTTGGGGTCACTATGGAATTGCTCGCGAGTTTGCGACAATTTTTGATAATGAATTACAAAAACCATTCTCTGTCGATTGGGCAGCTAATTTAAAAGCAAAGTTTTCAACTGATGCAGCTCCTATCAAAATTAAAGTAGAAGAAGGCACAAGTTGTCTTGGTTACTTTGGCCTTAGCGTAGACAATGTTAAAGTAGGAGAGTCTCCTGCGTGGATGAAAAGACGACTGCAAGCAGTAGGTCTTCGTCCAATTAATAATATCGTTGATATTTCAAATTACGTAATGCTTGAACTTGGTATTCCTCTGCATATCTTTGATCGCGAAAAGATCAAAGGTGACACTGTTGTGATTAGTGCTCTTAAGTCAGATTCAGAGTTCACAACTCTTGATGAAGAAAACAGAAAATTAGTTGCAGGCGATACTGTAATTGGTGACTCTGAAAAGCCTCTTGTTCTTGCGGGGATTATGGGTGGTTTAAATAGTGGTGTTGATGAAAACACAACGAAAATTTTCATTGAAGTTGCAAACTGGAAGGCCGCAGAAGTTAGAAAAACTTCAACTCGCCTAGGTTTAAGAACTGACTCTTCTTCTCGATATGAAAAAACTCTTGATTCTCTAATGCTTGAGAGAACTCTATTAAGAACTCTTGAGTATGTATTAAAAGAAAACCCTGAAGCCAAAGTCGTAGGTGATATGCAATACGATGGGCCAAATCTTTTAGAGATTAAGCCAGTTTCGATTCCATCAAGTGCTGCTAAAATTAATAAGGCCCTTGGTAAAGAAGTTTCTTTTGATGAAATGAAGAGAATCTTCAATAGTCTTGATTTTAATATTGAGGGAACAGCTGAAAGTTTTGTTGCTCATATTCCAAGTTATCGTGCAACTAAAGATATTGAAACAGGATCTTGTCTTGTTGAAGAAATTGGACGTGTTATTGGTTTCGATAATATTGCTCCTGTTTCACCAAAGCTTGATATTGCTCCAGTTAAGTTAAGTCCTGCTCAGAAGCTACACCGCCGTATGAAAAACTTTATGGTGAATCATGCTAATGCATTTGAAGTAATGACATACCCTATGATTGGGCCATCTCTTCTTAAGAAGTCTCTATACGAACACAAGGGTGGATTAGAGTTAATTAACGCTCTTTCAAAAGATGCGTCTCTTATGCGCGAATCATTAGCACCTTCTTTTCTTGAGGCCGCTTCTCAAAACGCAAAGAATTCATCTGCATTTAAATTCTTTGAACTAGGTCGTACATATCACGCAAATGATAAAGACTTTGTAAAAGAGGAGAGTGTATTTGGTGCGCTTTATTTTGATAAAGAAGCAACTCCATTCATGGATCTCTTAAACGATACTACTCGCTTACTTGATTGTTGTAATGTTAACTATCAGTTAAATGAACGTAATCCTAAGTTTAAGAGTAATGCTATTGATGAAGAGTGGGCAGGTATTCATCCATTTGAATTTTATAACTTTAGAATTCAAGGAAAGATGGATGGTGTAATCTTCTCTGTTCATCCTCTAGTTCTTAAGCAATTTAAGATTAAAGGCAATGTTTCAATTGCACTTATTAATATGAGCGCGTTTGAATCACGTGAGCAGAAAGACAAAACTAAGTATCAACCATTAGCGAAGTTTCCTGGTTCAACATTCGATTGTACTGTAGAAGTAGATACTAGCGTTGCAGTAGGTACTATTTTAAATAGTCTTTCAAAACTTAAGATTAAAGAACTTGTTTCTACTTCTATTGCAGATATCTTTGTTCAAGATAATAAGAAGTCTGTAACAGTAAGAAGTGAATTCTTAGATCCTAATAGTACTTTATCAGGAGAGTTCATTACTGAAGCTTCTAATAAAGTAATAGAGACGTTAGAAAAAAACGGATTTCCTCTAAAAAAATAGGTTAAATTTTTTACATAGTAACCGATGATAGAAGGCCACTCAGAGAGTGGCCTTTTTTATTTTTATTAACTTTCGAGATTTCAGGTGGTTACGTTTTTAGTAGAAGTTTAACCTACTGTTAAAATTAAGTATGATTAATAATCTATAAGTATTTAATATTGTTATTAAAATTTATGAAAAAAAAGTTAATAAAAAGTAAAAAAAGTATTGACGAAGTTATTCGGGTTTCATAATATGCCCCTCGTTCCAAACAACAAACGAAACAAAAACAACGTTGCAAATAACGACATTGAATTTTTTTCTTTAATTGTTAAAAAAGACTTTACATGTTGAACATGAACATATAGTCTCGGACAGCTCTTTAGACATTCAAATAAAGTAATAAAGATTTGCTACTTAGGTGGCAAACAAGATGAGAAGAAATCCAAAATA